>CAUTZH010000019.1:0-4946 GCA_963543155.1 uncultured Acholeplasmataceae bacterium | reverse complement strand
CGCTTGAACAAGGAACTAAGTTCTCAATCCGCGAAGGTGGACACACAGTTGGTGCAGGTTCTGTAACTAAAATTATTGCTTAATTTAAGTAAGTAAATTAGTTATTTAATTTAAACGAAAAAGCATTTTTAAAAAGGCCTTTGGTTGGGTTTACCCGGCCTTGGCCTTTTTTGCCAAAACCAATACTTAAAAAAGGAGCGCGAAAAAATATGAAGTATAAACACTCTAAATTGCTTTCTGCAGGCTACTTAAAGGTTTCAGATATACACGAACTTTACTTTGAGGAGCGTGGCTCTAGAACTGGAATTCCTTTGATTTTTATCCACGGTGGACCTGGTGGCGGGTTTTCAAAAAGCGCTGAGTACTTTTTTAACCCACGTAAGTTTCACTATATTTTGTTTGACCAACGCGGAGTTGGCCGCTCAAGACCTTTTTTGGAAACCAAAGATAACGATATTTTTGAAATTGTTGACGACATTGAAAAAATCCGTAAGCACTTCGGATTCGCGAAAATCTGGCTATTTGGTGGCAGTTTTGGCTCAACTATTGCGCTAACTTACGCAATAAAATACCCTGAACACACTGTAGGAATGCTGATTCGCGGGATATTTTTGGCAAGACAAGAAGACTGCGATTGGCTGTATTCAGGGGCTCAAAACTTCTATTGGCCTGAATACAAAGAGTTTATCTCAGAAATTAAAGATACTAAAAAAGTTGAAGATATCGTACCTCTGTACCTTAAAAAAATTACTTCAGCAGATAAAACAGTTAGTGACAGAGCATCACTTAAATGGTCAAATTACGAACTTTCTTTAGTTTTTCCGGTCAAAAGACCAGAACTTTTGGCAACTCAAGCCACTAACTCAGAGAGACAAATTGCTTTAATGGAGGCTTTCTTTTTTGCCAATAAAACATTTGGTAAAGACGACAACTATATTCTTGCAAACATCCACAAAGCCGCGCACATCCAGACCTATATAGTCCACGGCAGATACGACATGGTCTGCCCACTAAAACAGGCTTATTTAGTGCACGAGGCAATCCCTGGCTCTAAGCTAACCGTGGTTGAACTTGGAGGCCACGCATCTTCTCATAAACCCACTTTTAAAGCAATTCAAAAATATTTAAAAGAAATCATTAAAAGTAACAAATAATTCAAAAAAACTTTTATTTTTATCTAAATTTTTAATATAATATTAACAAGTTAAACACAACTAACGGAGGAATAAAATGATTAAATTAGTAGTAATTAGACACGGCCAGAGTGAATGGAATTTAGCCAATAAATTCACTGGTTGGACAAATGTTGAACTTTCTGAAAACGGAGTAAAAGAAGCCAAAGCAGCAGGTCTTTTACTAAAAGAAAAAGGCTTTATTTTTGACCTTGCTTTCACTTCTTCTTTAAAACGTGCACAAAATACACTTGCCTATGTTTTAGAACAACTTGGCCTTTCTGACATTGAAATTAGACGTTCATACCTATTAAACGAACGCCACTACGGAGCACTTCAAGGTTTAAACAAAGCAGAGACAGCTGCAAAATACGGAGATGAACAAGTTAGAATTTGGCGTCGTTCCGCAGAAGTGCGTCCACCTGCTTTAGATTTTAACGATCCACGCCATCCTCGTTTTGACGAGAACCTAAAAGGAATAGATCCAAAAGAACTACCTGCTTCAGAAAACTTACTAGACACAGTTGACCGCGTTGTTAAATACTGGGAAAGCGATATTAAACCAGCATTGCTTGCTGGCAAAAAAGTAATTATTGCAGCTCACGGCAACTCTCTTCGCGCACTTTACAAATACATTAACAATGTCTCAACTGAAGACATTATGAATGTTGAGCTTCCTACTGGCAAACCGCTTGTTTTTGAGTTTGATGATAGCCTAAACATTCAAAAAACTTACTACATTTAATATTTAATAAAACCAAAATATCAGGGTCAAGTGAAATTCTTAACTGGTGGTCCAAGCCCACGAGCAGCAGTTTAAAAACTCTTGCAGAACAGGATAGTTTCCTGTGCCAACGGTTAAAGTCCGGATGAAAGATAGGAAGGCATTTATTTTAATCTAAAATGTAAGTCATTTACATTTATTGCCTTTTTTAAAAAACGCGCATACGATGTGCATTTTTTTAAAAATTAGCAAACTAAAATATTTTTAACTTCCTTGAACGACTTTAAAGGAAGTTAAAAATGTTTAAAGAAAATCAAACTAAAAATCAAAACAAAGAACTTACTAAGTTTGCTATGCTTTTGGCACTTAGTATAATTTTGGGGTATTTTAAAATACCTCTTTTTCCACCACTTAAACTAGACTTTTCAGAAATAGTGATACTATATGCCATGTTTGAGTTTAAAGTCCCACTGGTAGTTTTAATGACTATTTTAAGGTCTGGAATAAGGTGGCTAATCAATCCATCGGCCACTAACTTTCCGTTTATATTTTTTGGTGAACTTGTGGCAATTTACTGCACATTTACGTTAATTTTAGCGGTATATTTAGACTTTAAGTTAAACAAGAAAAAGCATTACTTAATATCGGTTTTAAACTATACACTAATTCCGACAGTTTTAATATTGGCAGCAAACGCCTTGTTTTTTATTCCTACCTTTATTTCAGGTAAACCAGCTTACTATACAACACACTTAATGCCAATTGCAAAATACTTAAAAACACTCGCCTCAGTTTACCTACCTTTTAATTTAATTAAGTATTTTATTGTTGCTGTAGTTGGTCTGAAAATTGTCGAGTTTAGAAAACAAAAGTTAGAAGTTTAAATAAAATATTACCCTTGACTGTGAACCCAAAACTAAAAAGCCTTTAAGGTAAACTTAAAGGCTTTTTCTCTGCATAAATTTTTTATTTTAAATAAATAATTGTTACACCCATTTGTCCTTCAAACTCTCCGCCAAAGCGATGGCTTTTAATCTTAGGGTGTTTTTTAATGTAGTCATAAACTGCATTTTTAACAGCACCAGTTCCATAGCCATGAATAATTTTGGCTTGCGTGAAATTAGCAAGAATTAATTTATCAATTTCTTTCGCTAAGATAGTTTCAACTTCGTGTGCTCTTTTTCCGCGCAGATCAATTTCAAAATTGGCAGGACTAAAAAAAGGTTCACTGACTGTTTTTTTATTTATAGTTGCTGGTTTAATTGTATTCTTTTTAGGGCTAACTATAGACCTTAATTTTAAATCGTTTTTCTTAAATTTAAGTAAGTTACCTTCAATATCTACAAAATACAAATCACTCTTTATTCGCCTAATAACGCCATCTTGAAAGATTGGCTCAACATATACTAAATCACCAATTTTAAGTTCTACATTACTGTCAAACTCGTTTTCTGGTTTTTTTATGCCTTGTTTGATTTCAGAGATTTTTTTAACATTGATAGCCTTGATATCTTTAAGTTCTTTAATAAGTGCTTCAACTTCTGAGACCGAGTCTTCCCATTTCTTTCGCTCTATTTTAAGTACGCTTTCAACTCTTGTGCTAAACTCTTTTTCTTGTTTATCTTTAATCTCCATATTTTGCGTTATAAGGCTATTTAACAGTGTTTCTTTTTCTTGTAGTTCTTTGGTTAATTGTTCATTTTTTTCAATGTTTGCAGCAAGACTTGTAAGCAATTCTTCTGATTTGTTGTCTTGATTTGAAAGATACGCTTCGGCGTCTTTTAATACTTTTTCATTCATTCCAAGTCTTTTTGCAATCAGTATTGCGTTTGAATTTCCAATTGAATTAAACGACAATTTGTAAGTCGGAGAAAGAGAGTCAATATCAAAACAAACCGACACTCCTGTAGTTGTTGAGTTTTCTAAATACTGAAGCATTTTAACTTTTGGATAGTGAGTGGTTAGTATCAAAGTGCAGTTTTTTAAAAGCAAATGCTTAATAATAGCCAGAGCTAAAGCCTGACCTTCTAAAGGATCTGTACCAGAGCCAGGTTCGTCTAAAAGCACTAATGAATCTTGAGTTGCATCATTTATAAAACTGATTAGTCTAACCATGTGAGAAGAAAAAGTTGACAGGTTTTGTTCCAAAGATTGCTCATCACCAATGTCTACAAATACCTTACTATAATTTGGTAAAATCGCTTCTTTAGCGGGTATTAAGAAACCTACCTTTAACATAAGTGAAAACAAACCAACAGTTTTCATAGACGCTGTTTTTCCACCAGTATTTGGACCTGTAATGATAGTTAGAGGCTTGTTTGGATAAACATAAAAGTCAATCGGCACTACTTTGTTTTCGTCAATTAGCGGGTGTCTTGCTTCAATTAGTTTAAGCGACTTGTCTTTTGAAATCACTGGGCCGCAACAATTTTGTTTAACAAAGAACTTAGCGCAGGCAAAGTAATAGTCCAGTTTTAAAAGTGCGTTTTGAGCATCTATATATTTATTTAAGTCAATTAAAAGAAAATCCATAAGTTGCTTTAAGATTTTCTCTTTCTCTTTTTCTTCTTCATTTTGTAGTTCACTTAGCCTAAATCTAAACTGCTGCATTTCTGCAGGTTCTATATAAATAGACTGTCCTGAGTTACTTGTATCTACTACATTTCCTTTAATCTTTCTTTTGTAGACTACAGAGACCACTAGGCACCAAAAACCAGATTTATAAATAACTTGTTCATCAGTTAAAAAAGGCGAGTAGATTTTTTTTAGTTCATCAATTCGTTTCTTTGAGTTTTCATTTAAAGTTTTTATTTCTTTTCTAATTTTACCCAATCTAAGTGATGCTGAATCTAAAAACTCTCCATTTTCATCAATTGTCTCGTTTAGTTTACTTAGTTCTTTGGTTGGTGAAAACAGTTTAGCAAAAAACTCAATTAGTGCAGTGTAATTAAAGTTAGACTTAGTTTGATTAAAATAATTAAAACCAACTTTAGTAGTCTCAAAGAAAAACTTTAGTTGGAGTAAGTCTTTAACATTCAAAGATCTTAGTT
>CAUTZH010000018.1:0-5944 GCA_963543155.1 uncultured Acholeplasmataceae bacterium | reverse complement strand
CAACTGTTCCACGTCCAGTGATGGTAAGTACGTCTTCAACTGGCATTAAGAAAGGCAGGTCAGTTTGGCGAACTGGTTCTTGGATGTATGAATCGATGTTGTCCATCAGTTCCATGATTTTGTCCATGTATTTTTGGTCGCCTTGAAGAGCCTGAAGCGCTGAACCTTTTACAAAAGGAATTTCGTCTCCAGGGAATTCATATTCATTTAGAAGTTCGCGAACTTCCATTTCAACAAGATCCATTAGTTCAGGGTCGCCAACTAAATCTGCTTTGTTTAAGAAAACAACTAGTCTTGGCACACCAACTTGGCGAGCAAGTAGAATGTGTTCACGAGTTTGTGGCATCGCACCGTCAGCGGCAGACACTACTAAGATACCACCGTCCATTTGGGCAGCACCGGTGATCATATTTTTAACGTAGTCGGCGTGGCCTGGGCAGTCAACGTGTGCGTAGTGGCGTTTCGCAGTTTCATACTCAACGTGTGAAGTGTTGATAGTAATACCGCGTTCTTTTTCCTCTGGTGCTTTGTCAATTTGGTTGTAGTCTAGTTTTTGCGCAAGACCGCGTTCACCAAGCACATAAGTGATAGCTGCGGTTAGCGTAGTTTTACCATGGTCAACGTGGCCGATTGTACCAATGTTAACGTGTGGTTTTGAACGATCGAATTTTTGTTTTGCCATAAAATAATATCCTCCTTAGCAAAATTATTTAGTTTGTCGTTTTTTAACGATTTCTTCAGTAATAGATTTAGGGGTTTGTTCGTAGTGGTCAAATTGCATAATGAAGTTTGCACGACCTTGTGAGTTTGAACGAAGTGCAGTTGCATAGCCAAACATTTGAGCAAGTGGCACGAAGCACTTCACGCAAATTGCGTTTCCGCGGTTTTCTTGACTGTCAATCTTACCACGGCGAGAAGTTAAGTCACCGACGATGTTTCCGACGTACTCAGCAGGAGTTACAACATCAACGGCCATAATTGGCTCAAGGATGGTTGCTCCACCTTTTTCGGCAAGTTCACGAACCGCGATAGTGGCTGCTGCTTTGAACGCCATTTCAGATGAGTCCACTTCGTGGTAAGAACCATAGTGTAGTGTAGCCTTCACGTCCATGATAGGGTATCCTGCAATAATTCCGTTAGGCAAGGCTTCTTCAAGACCTTTGATAACTGCCGGAATATATTCCTTTGGAATCACACCACCCACGATTTTGTCTACAAACTCAAAGCCTTTGCCTGGGTTTGGTTCAAAGTTAATAACCACGTGTCCGTATTGTCCACGTCCACCAGATTGGCGGATAAACTTAGCCTCAATGTCGGCTGACTTAGTAATAGTTTCTCTGTATGAAACTTGAGGTTGCGCAACGTTTGCCTCTACTTTAAACTCGCGGCGCATACGGTCAACTATGACGTCTAAGTGAAGTTCACCCATACCAGCAATAATTGTTTGGCCAGTTTCGTAGTCTGTGTAGGTCCGGAAAGTTGGGTCTTCTTCGGCAAGTTTTTGAAGAGCTATTGCCATTTTATCTTGGTCGTTTTTAGTTTTTGGCTCAATTGCGACGTTAATAACTGGTTCTGGGAACTTCATTGACTCAAGGATTAGTGTGTCTTTTTCTGTTGCCAAAGTGTCGCCAGTTGTGGTGTTTTTAAGACCAACTACGGCACAAATGTCTCCAGCAAAAGCCTCGTCAATTTCTTCACGGTCATTGGCGTGCATTAAAAGCAAGCGACCAAAACGTTCACGCTCACCTTTAGTGGTATTTTTAACGTAAGAACCTGCCTTAACTGTACCTGAATAAACTCTAAAGAAAGTAAGACGACCAGAATAAGGGTCTGTCATGACTTTAAAAGCCAGCGCTGTAAAAGGTTCGTCGTCTGAGGCTGAGCGCAGAACTTCATTTTCATTTTCGTCCATACCTTTAACCGCAGCAATGTCAAGCGGAGAAGGTAGGTAGTCAATAACTCCGTCTAGCACTAATTTAACACCTTTGTTTTTAAAAGCCGAACCACAAAATGCAGGGAAGAACTTAACTGCAAGTGTTCCTTTGCGGATTGCTCTTTTGATAAGTTCAACCGGAACTTCTTCACCTTCTAGGTATTTTTCCATCAACTCTTCGTCAAAATCAGCAACGGTTTCAATAAGTAGTTGACGTTTAGTTTCAACAATTTCTTTGTACTCGGCAGGAATTTCAATTTCCTTAGTAACCTCGTCCATACCTTCGTCGTAGATGTAGGCTTTGCGAGTAATTAAGTCAATAATTCCTTTAAACTCGGTTTCTGCACCAATTGGCCATTGAACAGCTTCGGAGTTTGCGCCTAGACGATCGTGAATTGTTGCAATTGCATTTTCAAAGTTCGCACCAACCTTGTCCATTTTGTTAACAAAAACAATACGCGGAACTAGGTAGTCAGTAGCTTGTCGCCAAACAGTTTCAGTTTGCGGTTCCACACCAGATTGAGCGTCAAGAACTGTAACCGCGCCATCAAGTACACGAAGAGATCGCGAAACTTCAACGGTGAAGTCCACGTGGCCTGGGGTGTCAATAATATTTAGACGATGTTCGCGCCAGTAGGCAGTAGTAGCAGCTGAAGTAATTGTGATACCACGTTCCTTTTCTTGCTCCATCCAGTCCATTTGTGAGGCACCCTCATGGGTTTCGCCTAGTTTATGGATACGGTGAGTGTGGTAAAGAATACGCTCAGTAGTTGTAGTTTTTCCGGCATCAATGTGCGCCATAATACCAATGTTTCTAGTTTCTTTTAAAGAAGTTTTTCTAGGCATCTTAAACTACCATCTATAGTGAGCAAACGCTTTGTTAGCCTCTGCCATTTTGTGAGTATCGTCTTTTTTCTTAACAGATTGACCAAAACCTTGGCGAGCGTCTAGGATTTCTTTCGCAAAACGTTCTTCCATGGTTTTTTCTTTTCTTAAACGAGAGTAAGTAATTAACCAACGAAGGCCAAGTGCTTGGCGTCTATCTGGTTTAACTTCCACTGGAACTTGGTAGTTTTGACCGCCAATTCTGCGAGAACGAGTTTCAAGGACAGGCATTACATTGTTAAGCGCTTCTTTAAAAACTACAAGTCCATCTTGGCCAGTTTCTTTTTCAATACGTTTAAATGCATTGTATAAAATAGATTGAGCAGTTCCTCTTTTTCCGTCAAGCATGATAGTGTTAATGGCTTTTGTAACTAATTTTGAGTTGTAAATTGGATCAGGAAGAACATCTCTTTTAGGAATATAACCTTTTCTTGGCATTATTTAATTTCTCCTTTCTCTATTTTTTTGGACGTTTAGCGCCGTATTTAGATCTAGCCTGAGCACGGTTTTGTACACCTGCTGTATCTAGAGTACCACGAATAATGTGGTAGCGCACACCTGGTAAATCTTTTACACGTCCACCTCTGATTAGAACCACACTGTGGTCTTGCAGAGTATGTCCAACTCCTGGAATATACGCAGTAACTTCGGTTCCATTGCTTAAACGAACACGAGCGTATTTACGAAGTGCTGAGTTGGGTTTTTTGGGTGTCATTGTACTAACTTTGACACAAACTCCACGTTTTTGTGGAGATGAGTAGTAAGAATTTTGTTTCTCTAATGCATTAAAGCCATAGCCTAGAGCGGGTGCTTTAGTTTTAGAGTTTTTTCTTTGTCTACCTTTGACAACTAATTGTTGAATAGTTGGCATATTTCCTCCTTTTTTTACACGGTTCTCCGTGTTTTAATAACTTTTTTAAAAAAATATTGGGCTTTCCCAACGTATTTAAGTTTACCTTATTGTTGTTTTTTTTTCAAATAAAAACATTTGAAAACTCAAACAAGTTGAAAAAAAATTAAATTGCGGGTAGACTTAATTTGACGGGGGTATTTCGGATTCGATTTAACGTGTTTGAAATTAACTTGCATGCCGTGGTTGCGCACGTAAAAACGCGAGGTTTTATAAACGCAAAACCATTATTTGTGCCAAGAGCACAACAAACTCTTTTATACGCTTAATTTAAATCGCGTATAGCATTTTTAAAAAACTTCTGCAGTTTTTTTAAAAATTGTTTTCCTTATATATGCAGAATATCTAGGTTATTTTTGAGTTTCGCCTAGATATTGCTTAAACTCAAAGTTAATTTCTAGTTTGTTTGTTTTACTGGATTTTAACTAAATATCTAAATAAACTAAGCATGTAGACGGTTAAGGTTAGACCTTTAAAGACAGGAGTTCAAATCTCCTTACCTCCACCATAAGTACTTTCAAATGAAACAAGATGCCTTGTTTCATTTTTTTATAAGGTGTTGCTGAGTTTTGTCTTAAATTGGGTTATTTTAGCAAAACTAATCTTAAAGACAGATCGCCATATAAACGGGTATACAAATTACTCCATCTTCGCGAACATGCAAGTTTTTGGGATGAATAATATAACACTTGCCAACTCTTGACAAAAATTTTTCTTTAAACTTATTTAGTGATGTGGTTTTATAGTTTTTCGCTGATTTGACTTCAATTGCAGTGATTTTGCCAAAAGGTTCATTATTTGTGATTATAAAATCAACTTCAATGTCGTTTCTCTTTTTTTCTTTTGAATAATGACTATAAAAATAAAGTTTGTGTCCGTTTGCAGTTAAAATCTGGGCGACTATATTTTCAAAAAACATGCCCTTGTTAATAGATAGTTTGTCGTTTAGTAAATCAAGGTAAATTTGAGTTTTTTCACTTTCTTTATCTGAAAAAGTTTTGGCTAAAAGTAGACCTGTGTCTCCCATGTAGCATTTTAAGTAACTGCTTGACTCAGATAAAGCAAGGCCGATATTAGGATCTGTTACCGCTCGGCAAATGTTGCAAATTTTTGAGTCTTTTAACCAGGCAAAAGCATCTTCGTAGTTCTTGCTTCTAGCAGCACTGCCTTGATGAGTAAATTTAATCCGTTTTTCGTATTGCGCCAAAAAACTAGGAATTTGGTCAAAAACATTTAACACTTTTTCTCTGTAAGTTCGCTCTATTTTAAAAATGTCGCCACGGTAAGTTTCCAAAATATCGGTTTTATCGTCTAAACAACTTTTAAACAGTTTATTTTCTTTTAAAAAAGTAGAAATAACTTTAGGCATTCCTCCTAAAACTAAATAGAGTCTAAAGGTTTCCATTAAAAGTTTGTGTATATGTTTGTCAATTGGCTTCATTTGTGTAAATGCGCTTTTAATAAAAGGAACTATTTGATCGTTTCCAATTGCCCAGGTAAACTCTTCAAAGTCCATAGGGTGCATACTAATTTTTCGTTCTTCTGAAGGCAACAAGATGCCTTTGACATTTTCTTTAATAGAAATTAAAGAACCAGTTTCTATGTAGTCATATCTGCCATCTTTAACTAAATATTTAATGGCTTCTCGGGCTTTGGGGAATTTTTGAACTTCATCAAAAATTATTAGTGTGTTTCTTTCATAAAGTTTAGTTTTTTTATGCAAAGAAAGATACATAAAAAAACTGTCTAAATCGTTTAAGTTGTTAAAAAATAGGTTTTTGATTTGTTCGTCTTCATTTGCAAAGTCTATTAAAATATAACTTTTGTAATTGACTTTTGCAAATTCAACTACGGCAGTTGATTTACCAATTCTACGAGCACCTTCAATCAGCAGTGCTGTTTTACCTTGACTTTCATTTTTCCATTTAAGTAATTTATCGTGTATTTTTCTTTTAAAAATCATCTTTTTCCACCTTTCTCGTATATTATAAAGCATTTACACTAAAAGGCAAAATACTTATACAAAAAACGCGAAGTAATATTTAGGTAAAATATACAAAAAACGCAAAGTAATAAATGACAAAAAAACACAAAAAACGCAAAGTATTTTAGTTATTTTATAAAAAAATAGCCTTATAAAGCAAACGTTTGTTTTTTTGTGATATACAAAAAACGCAAAGTAATATTCAGGTAAAATATACAAAAAACGCAAAGTA
>CAUTZH010000017.1:0-11146 GCA_963543155.1 uncultured Acholeplasmataceae bacterium | reverse complement strand
CCTGAAAGAATTTACTTTGCAATTATCAAAAAAGGCACTCCTGTTGAAAATTTCAAACCAAACAAACCAGGATATGAAACTCTGGGTTGGCATGTAGATGAGGCTTTAACTAAAAAGTATGACTTTACACCTGGCAACAACATGGCCAACAAAAACATGTCTCTATACCTTAAATCAAGAAGAACATCTGATGTTCCACACGACCACAAGATAACTTTCATTACTCCTGCTTACGCCAATCAACTCGTGCCGGTTTACACAATGCACGGCGATAAGTTAGATTTAAACTACTCACTGCCTTCAATGGTGACAGGATATGAAAACGGGCAGTTTACAGAACTTGACTACTGGACTGTAGTAGATCCAGTTTCTGGCAAAGACACCGGCAAACGCTTTGACTTTAATACCAAGATTACTAGCGACTTAACGCTAAAAGCACATTTAAGAGTAAAGAAACTACCTGTGCAAGAATCTGAAATTACTTATTTTGTCAAAAAAGAAAATGCGGATGGTAGTTTTGAAGAAACAAAAATTATTAAAAAAGCGATAATTGGCACCACTCACACAGTTAATTTTTTAAATCCAAATGAAATCATTTATCAAAACCCTGAGTTTAGTCAAACAACCCTTACAGTCAACGCTCAGTCCAGTGAAAACAAAGTAACTATTACTTTAAAAAGAAAAGTTTACAATGTTGAGTTTGAAGTCAAAGGACACGCTACTTAAATACCTACCAGAAACAAAAGACACGGTGCCGAGATTGGTGAAATTGATGAGACTCCTTTTCAAGCAGATGACCTTGCTATTGTAAAGGCTGAACTAGATGGCATAGTGCTAACTAAACAAGTACTTGAAAAAACTTTAGTAAATAAACACCTTAAAGTCATACTTTATATTGCCGAACAAGTTAAAAAAATTGGTAAATATCCACAAACTAAAGTAAACAACCCGGAAGGTATTTCACATTTTAAAGACGAAGAGCGCGAACTTAAATTTAACTCAAAAGCCAAAGACTACACACTTAAGTTTACTCGTAGTTTTTGGAAGGATTCTGCTGGCAATAAATACGAAAAATATAACGGTGAGTACTTTAAGTTTGAAGATGTAGAGTTTGTAAAAATTCCAAATAAAAAAACTTGGTTTACTAAACACATTATTGATTTTGCATTCTATAACTTTTATTATTTTGACTACCCAGATAACACTAAACCAGAACGTTCAGTGTATAGTTCTTTTGTTAAAGATATTGAGAAATTTCTTGGAGTTGACACTTTTTATGTAACTTTTGATGATGGTGATTTTGGAATTAAATCAGCGCTAGATGCTAATAATTCTAACCCTAAATTTATCAAAACATCAACTGACTATGCACGCGCTGTGCACGGTGGGAAAGATGGGCATGTCGCAGAATACCGCGGTATTGATTTTCTTTCATTTCTTAAAAGAGACATTCAATTACCACATTATAGATTTTCCAGCATTAGTGGATGGTGGCTTGGCACCTCTTATCGTGCTAATCAAGCATACTCTATTAACGGAAGTGGAAACCTTGAAGAAGACTATTACATGCATGTTGTGTTTGGTGTTGTAGTTTGCATTAGATAATTTTTATTTACTTTTTGTAATTTATCAATCAACTTTTGTCTATTGCTGTGTCTTAAAAATAAACCATTTGTTTAAGATACGTTTAATTTTAGACTAATCAATTGGTTTGTTCTAAATTCTAGAACAAACCAATTAACCTAAAATAAAGCGAACTTATTAAAAAAGCGATAAAGATTAAATGTTTAGCGCTTTTTAGTTCAGCGATAAAATAAAAGCGGAATTACAAGTCTATTCAAGACTGCAATTCCGCTTTTTTTATTTAGTTTTAAGTAAAAACTTCAACAACTACACACTAGTTTCGCTAACTAAATACCTAGTGCTTTTGCCTTGTTTACGAATTAAGAGAAAGTTTTCCTTAACTAAAGTCGCTAAAGTTCGTTCAATTGTGATTTTAGAAAAGTAAGGACACTCTTTCATAATTTCTCGTTTGGCAAAAACCTTAAACTTATCTTGAATTTGTTTTCTGACAACATCAACTGCTTTTTTACCAGCATCAATTGCCGAGATTTGCACTCTAAAGTCCTCGTAAGTTTTGGCCAAAATTTCGGTAAAGAACTTAATAAAGTCAATAGTTGAGTCGTTACCATTGTTTAGATTTTTTTGAACATCTACCAGAGTTGTCTCCATTTTGGCTTTATTTCGGTTTAAAAACTCATCTAACTTACCAACTCTAGAAATCGCGTAGCCTTCTTTTAACAAGCAAGTGTGGATCAGCAAATTGGCAATGATATAGTTGAAACGAATAAACGGAGAAACATAGATAAACTGCGCAATAAAACGCGGAATGATAAATAATTTTAAGTCAGGGTTAGCTGCTAACTCCGCGTTGTACTCTGCACAAATTTCTCTTAATTTGTTTTTAATTTCGTTAGCCTTCACGCCTTCATAGCGGTCGCCTTTTTTGCTAGAAATGTTAAAGTAATTCGTAAATCTAGTCTTGCGGTAAGCCTTTAGCAAACTATTAGTTTTTAAGCCTTCGCTGATTTTGTTGTAAAAAAACTCAATTGTGCTGATGTCAATAGTGATGTCTTTATAATTTAAAAACACAGTTTTAATTAGCTTAGCGTAGTTAAGTAGCGCAGACTCAGTTGAGTTTGCAGGTTTAATTGCGCCACTAAAAAGTTTGTCATAGCGGGAACGCGTAATATTAGTGCCGTAGAGTTGCGAAATTTCAAAGATATTGTTTTGAATAGAAGACGACACAAAAAATTTAGCCTTCTTAACATTTTGTTTAAATAAAAGTGAAATGTATTCAGTAGACTGATTTACATAAACTACATTTTTAATTAGCTTGTTGGCATCAGAGAGCAACATAAAAATTTCTTTGTCTTGCATACACCTATATTTTACAACTTTTGATATATAAAACACAATTAAAATAAAATTTTTTAGTTTTTTTGGCAAACTGAAAAAAATTTAAATAAACTACTGCTACAAAATAAAGTGTTTTACTGCTATAATTTATGTAAGCAAAGCGAGGAAATTATGGCAGAAAACACAACAATCTATCACGTATCTCAAAACAAAGAACCTAAGACTGAAAACTACAAAATGTGGAGAGTTAGAAAAGAAGGTTCAGATAAAACTATTAAGTTTTTTGATACTCAAAAAGAAGCAGTTGCTTATGCAGAGTCCTTAATTGAGAAAAACGGCGGTAGTTTAGTAATTCATAAACTAGATGGCAAAATTCGCAGACAAAAATACTAATTTCTGCTATTTTCAAAAAGAGATTTAATTTATGAAACTAATTGTTGCAATCATTACTAACGACGACGCAAATAAAGTTCAACGCGCTTTAAACCAAAATAAGTTTCAAACTACTAGATTGGTGACTACAGGCGGCTTTCTTCGTTCTAAAAACGCGACATTTTTAATTGGTGTCAATGATGAGTTGGTTCCGCAAGTTCTAGACATAATTGATGATAACTCCAAAAAACGCAGAAAAGATGTGCCAAGCACTATTTTAAATGAGTTTGGTGGCTTTTCTTCAATTCCAGTTTCAGTAGAAGTTGGTGGCGCTGTGGTTTTTGTTTTAGACGCAGAACAATTTTTGCGTTTCTAAGTCCATTACTTTTAAGCAATTTAAAAGGTCTGGTTATTTACCAGACCTTTTTTATTTTTGGTTAGTGTAATTTATTTTTTTACTTCGCCTTGGTTAGCAGCGTTCATCTGAGCAACAATTTGTTTAACTTGTTTTTCAGAAAAAGTACGACCCATTTGGCGTCCCATTGCGCGAATCGCGGCTTCGTTGATCGGCGGGTTTTTCGCCAAATATCGTTTAACGTAGAAACGCGCTAAATAAAAGCCGAAAAACACACCAACAATAAATACAACAATCGGTGCAACAATTGCCACCCAAAGCGGAGCAGTTGCTGCCATGATAACTAAATTATACATATTTTTTAAACTCCTTTTTAAAAGGTATGCTCCTAGTTTTCTTTTTGGAAAATTAGCAGTTTTTTATTTGAGTAAACTGTGGATTTTTCTAGCGTGTAGCCAGCAACTGAAAAATCTTCAAAATCAGCCTTACACTCAATTGCGACCTTACCGTTTGGTTTTAGTATGTCTTTGACGGTGTGCAAGATGTTTTTATAGTAATTGGTGTTAAAAGGCGGGTCTAGAAAAATATAGTCAAAAAACACGCCTTTGGCAGAAATGTGACCAAGGTAATCAAGGTAATCCATGCGTTTAACTTCAAAAGTGTTTTTATCTGCTTTGCATTGCGCTAAGTTTTCCAGTACAGTTTGCTCAGACTTTAAAAAACGGTCATTAAAGTAAACAAGTTTAGCGCCGCGAGAAAGTGCCTCGATGCCGATTTGTCCGCAACCTGCAAATAAATCTAGAAAAACTTTATCTTCTAGGTCAAAAAGCGAGTTAAAAACCGCTTGTTTTAAGATTTCTGAAGTTTCTCTAGTTTCATCTGAAAACACACGTTTTAAAGTTTGTCCTTTGAATTTACCTGTTAATACTCGCATCTTATCACTTCCTGTTTAGTTCGTAGTATTTACGAATTTTATCGGCATTTTTATTTTGTTTTAGTTTCTTTAAGGCTTTGTTTTCAATTTGGCGAATGCGCTCACGAGTCACAGAAAAAATATTGCCAACTTCTTCCAAAGTCCTAGTTTGTCCGTCATATAGCCCAAATCTTAGCCTAAGCACGCGCTCTTCGCGGTCAGTCAAGCCTTGCAGAACCTCGTTTAAAACATCTAAAAGTAGTTGTTTATTGTCGTATTCCTCGGGAGTAATCGCGTTTGGATCTGAAATAAAGTCAGCCAAAATTGAGTCTTCCTCTTCACCAACTGGTTGCTCTAAAGAAACTGGGTCTTTAGCGATGCGTCTGACATGATTTAACTTCTCTTCAGTTAAACCAGGCATGCGTGCACAAATCTCTTCGTCTGTCGGGGTTCTGCCGAGTTCCTGGGTTAGTTGAGATTGGGTTTTGGTAATTTTTGAAATCGTTTCGTTCATGTGCACAGGAATACGAATAGTTTTTCCCTGATCTGCAATGGCTCTGGCGATCGCTTGGCGAATCCACCAAGTGGCGTAAGTTGAAAACTTATAACCCTTTTTGTAGTCAAACTTATCGGCCGCTCGAGCCAAGCCCATCGACCCTTCTTGACAAAGGTCTAAAAAAGACATGTGTCCGCGGTCGTATTTTTTGGCAATTGAAATAACCAGACGGTAGTTGGCGTCAATTAAACTGTGCTTAGCCTTCATACCTTTGTATTCAACTTTTCTTAAATCCAAGATTTTTGGATCGTACTGGTCAACACCATTAGCAAGCATCTCATTAATCTGCTCAGTCGCAGCTTTTCCGTCTTCCATTTGAATGGCCAACTCTTGTTCTTCGTCAAAAGTCAGAAGTTTAATTTTAGTAACATCGGCGTAGTATAGACTAATTAAGTCAGTTGAAGGGATATTTGTACCTGTATTTTTAAAAAGATTCGAATGATTGATTTCGTTTTCAAGGTCTTCGGCGTCTTTAAGTTCTTCTGCGTCAATTTCAGTCTCGTCAACTAGACCAGTTACTTCATATCCTTCGTTTTTTAGACGCTCTATAATTGCATCCAGTCCGTCTGCAGAAGTATTGATTTTATTTAACTCTTCTAAAGAAATAGTTTGTTCATCACCAAGTTTTTTAACTATTTTTTTATAAACGCTGTCTATTTTTTTCAAAGAGCCTGTGTTTTCTTTAGTGGACTTAGTAGTTTTTTTAGGTTCGCTTTTTTTAGTAACCTTAGCCACTTCTTTTTTTGTGTCTTTGGTGACTTTGGCTGGTTTTTTTGCTACAGTATCTGCTTTGATAGCCTTTTTAGTTTCGCTTTTTTTAGTAACCTTAGCCGCCTTTTTTTTTGTGTCTTTAGCGACTTTAGCTGGTTTTTTTGCAACAGTATCTGCTTTGATAGTCTTATTTGGCTCACTTTTTTTAACAACCTTGGCTACTTCTTTATCTACACCTTTAGTTGCTTTTTTGCTAGACTCTTTTGTTTTTTTTACAGTTTTTTCTGTTAATTTTGTTTCTTTTGGCATCTACAGTCTATTTCGCTAACGCTTTTTTTGCCTTATCGCAAAGTTCGCTAAACGCTTTTTGGTCTGAATTTGCAAGTTCTGCTAAAACTTTTCTGTTAATTTCAATTTTAGCAAGTTCAAGACCATGGATGAATTTTGAGTATTTTAAATCATTAAGAGCGCACGCTGCGTTGATTCTAGTAATCCAAAGTTTACGGAATTCTCTTTTTCTTTGTTTACGGTCTCTAAATTGATAGCGAAGTGAACGCATCACTTGTTCGTGTGCTGTTTTGTATAGTGCGTGTTTTGAACCAAAGTAACCTTTTGCTAGTTTTAATACTTTATTTCGGCGTGCTTTGGTAGTTTTTGAATTTTTAACTCTTGCCATGTTTATATTCTCCTTAAATAATAATTGATAATTTGTTTACAAGTAAGTTAGTTTATAAAAAAACTAACGAAGTCCTGCCACAAGTTGTTTAATTCTTCTTTCGTCTGATTTAGAAACTTGTGCACCTTTTCTTAAATGAACTGTTTGTTTGTGAGTTTTGTGTGCAGATAAGTGACTGCGGAACGCACAACCTCTTAAAATTTTTCCAGTTTTAGAAATTTTTACTCTTTTTTTAAGACCAGAGTGGTTTTTTTGTTTTGGCATAATTTAAACTCCTTTATTTATTTTCTTTTTTTGCCGGGGCGATGGTTGCAATTAAACTGCGTTTATCCATTTTTGGTTGAGCCTCAACCACACATTCATCGCCAAGTTCTTGAATAAACTTTTGCATGACTTCCATACCAAGTTCAATTCTTTGAATCATTCTACCGCGGAAACGCATCGAAATTTTGACTTTATTACCTGCTTTAAAGAAGCGTCTTGCATGTTTTAACTTGGTGTTAATATCGTTAACGTCAATAACCGGTGATAGTCTAATTTCTTTAATTTCAATGATAGTCTGATTTTTTTTCTGTTCTTTTTCCCGTTTTAGTTTGTCGTATTTGTACTTTGAGTAGTTCATGATTTTACAAACTAATTTATCAGCCTTGGCATCTGAAACTAAAACTAAATCAAGTTCAGCCTCAACTGCTTTTTTCAAAGCATCTCTTTTGCTCATCACTCCTAAGTTTTGGCCAGTTTCAGAGATTAGCAAAATAGTTCTGTCTGGAACAAACTCATTGACATACTCAACAGGTTTTTGAACTCTTACTCTTTGGTTGCGATAAAAATTATTGATAAATTTACTCCTTTCTGGAAAGCATAAATTAAAAAAAGAGTGCAAAGCGAGCACTCTTTTTAAAAAATTACAAAATATTTTAAAAAATTTATTAGTAACTTTTTGCCTATCACTAAGATGCAATCAGGCGAGAGAGTTGCGTTTTTTGCAAACTGCTGCTGCTTTCTACGCTTTTAATTTTAACACACCGCTTTGCTTTTTTAAACAAATAAGAAAGACTGTCAAAAAAACAACAAAATTAAGTGAGTTTGGTAAGTTAAAAGCGTAGAAAAAACCAGCTTGATTTGGTAAAATTAAGGTGTTTATGGAGGAAAAAAATGTTAGAAAAAGAATATTTATCTAAATTAGAAAAATCAATTAAAGCAGACAGTAGTAAAACTGTGCTTCGTCGTGCTTTAACTAAAGGAAACTTACAAGATGTTGCTTATATACTTGAAGAAGAGCAAAACACTCAGTTTAACTTCTCAGTTAACATAGAGACACTACCTGTTGCCAACCAAATGCGCTCAGGTCGTTGCTGGATTTTTTCTGGTCTAAACTTTCTTCGCGAGATTACTGCGAAAAACCTTAAATTAACTGAATTTGAGTTTTCACAAAACTACATCGCTTTTTACGATAAACTAGAGAAAATCAACTTCTTTTTTGAATCTGTTCTAGATTTTTTAGATGCAGAAGTTGATGACCGCACTCTTCAATTTTTACTAAATCAAGGTATCCAAGATGGTGGTCAATGGGCAATGCTACAAAACCTAATTGAAAAATATGGGCTTGTGCCAAAATCTGCAATGCCTGAAACTACTTCTAGTTCAAACACTGGTTTGATGAACGAAATTATCAATGTTCGTCTACGTAAGTTTGCAGCAGACGTTCGCCGTGCTCATCAAGAAGGCAAAGATGTAGACATTCAAAAAATCAGAGAAGTCGCAACTCAAGAACTTTATAACTTCTTAGTTACAAACTTCGGAATGCCACCCCAAAAGTTTAACTTTGAATACACCGATAAAAACAAAAAATACCACCTTGTTCAAAACTTAACTCCACAAAAATTTTACGACAAGTTCGTTGGACTTGACTTAAACCAATATGTTTCTGTTATCAACTCACCAACTAAAGACAAACCTTTTTTAAAAACTTACACTATTTCTTACCTTGGCAACGTAGTTGAAGGAAACAAAGTAGTTCACTTAAACTTACCAATTGAGCGTCTAAAAGAAGTGACAATCGCGCAACTTAAAGACCAAGAACCAGTTTGGTTTGGTTCAGACGTTTCACTTTTTGGCGATCGCACACACGGTGTTTGGGACGACCGTTTATTTGACTTTGAACAAATTTTTGACATCAACGTAACTCTAGATAAAGAAACTCAACTTGACTATCGTGCTTCTGCTATGAACCACGCTATGCTTTTAACTGGCGTAAACTTAGTAGACGGAAAACCAAACAAGTGGAAAATTGAAAACTCATGGGGCGACAAAGTAGGTTCAAAAGGTTACTATCTATGTACAGATTCTTGGTTTGACCGCTATACCTATCAAGTTTTGATTAACAAAAAATACTTATCTGACGCTGAACTAAAAGCCCTTGAAGCAGAACCTACTGTGTTAAAACCATGGGACCCAATGGGTACTTTAGCCTAAATTGTAGACAGTTTATTTTCAAAATAAAAAAATAATTTTCAAATTAAACCAAAAGTATTTTTTCTGAATTATTAACTTTTTTGAACTTTTTATAAGGTTTTTTAGCAATTGATCGTTAAAAAGGAGTTTAGATTATGTTTTTCAATGTTGAGCACGGAACTGAATTGATTGTCAGAAAAAAACTTACTCAATTTATTGAAAAGTATTTTTGTTATCTAGGCTACGATTTCAGGCATACTTTATTTAAACAAATTGTCTATATGGAGACACCAATTCAAACTCAATTAGAACAGATGCTAAAAAACTCTTATGATGCTCACTTTTATTTACTCAGTAATAATCAAAATATTTTTTCTTCTAGTTTATTAAAGAAATTTTTCTATATCTTAAAAGAAGAAGAACCAACTGCTGACCTAATTACAAGATTAACCAACTTATTTTTTAAAACTTGCGTTGAAAATTCACTGGAAAACTCAATTATTCTTTCACACAGGGCTTTTCAAACGATGGTGGAATTAGATACCGAGTATAGGTTTTTGATTAGTTTGATGTTTTTAAACTTTTCATTAGTAAAAGTCGGCATTCCTACGTTAGTTTTTAATGAAACCGTATTAAAAGAACTAAAAGAATTATATATTTTAAATAGTCCAAGTAGTTTAGTTTCTTATATTACTAAATTTATATTAGAAAGTAAAAAACAAGATAAATCTTATTATCAAAATTTAAAAAAACTGACTTTTAAAGAAATTTTTCAAACCTTGTTGGATGATAGAGTTTTGCTTAATCAATTTGGAGTTAAACATTTGTATATCTTTGGTTCTTTTGCACAAGGCACCGAAAGACTAGACTCAGATATTGATTTGCTTGCTGAGTTTTCTTTAGATATTACTAAAGAAAGTAAGCAGAAATTTAAAGAGACCATAAGGCAAATTTATTTTGATAAATTCAAAAGATTTATTGATTTGATAGAAGTTGGACCGTATTTAAGCGAAAACTTACTAAAAGAAATAAATAACTGTACAAAGGTATTTTAAAAAGGAGTAAAAATGGCAAACAAAGGACTTAAAAGTTATTGTAAATTTTTAACTCATTCCCTTGGTAGTTTAGTAAAAACTAATGTCAACATCAACAAGAACGACGCAAACTTTCACTTCATCATTCCTTTAATTGAAAACGTTGGCATCGGCCCAATTAAAACCAGTTTAATCTACAATCACCAAAACAATGTTGAAAAAGAGTTTTTCGGAAAAGGCTTTAAACTAAATTATTTTACTAAAATTCAAAGTACGGAAGGCAAAATTTCTGTATTTAACGCAGATGGTTCTGTAGATGATTACTTGAAACCTGATTTTAAAAATCCAGAGACTCAAACAGAAGTACATAACTTTTCCGATGAATATCTTTTAAAGTCAGGTTTTGAAATTAAAGATAAATACGGAAACAAAACAATTTTTGAAAAACCAATTAGTGTTAACTATCCTAGTGAAATGGTAGGAATAAATGGTGAGAGGCTTCTTTTTGATTTTGTAGATGTTGAAAAAAGAATTGTAAATCCACATGGCAGCAAAATAGTTTTTAAAAAAACTAGCGACTTTATTTCTGAAGTCGCCTACCTTCAAGACGACAAAAAAGTTTATTTTGCAACTCTTGAGTATGAAAACAGCAAGTTAACAAAAGTCACACATAAACAAAATAACACAATAATTTCTGAGTTAAAAATTATTTACCACGATAACCAAATCACACTTTTTAACGCGATTTCAAAACGAGGTCTTGTTTATAGATTTGCAGACGACAGAGTAGTTGAGTTTGCTGAAGTTTTTGGAGATTCCTTAACTGAAAGAAACAAAAACACAATAACATACGAAGACAGAAAAACCACTATAACTAATTTAACAAACCCCGCAAAACCAGAGCAAAGTTATGTGTTTTTTGACGATAAAGATTTTCCACTTTTTGAGTTTGACAGTCAAATGAACGCAGTTGAAACCGAATACCACCCCGAAACTAAACAACTACTTTCCAAAAGCACACCTGTTTCTGTTTTAGACCAAAAAAATAACTTATTTAAGTCTACTGTTGCTGATTTTGCCAAAAACGGAGTTGATGTTCAAAAAGTAGATTTAAAACCTGGTTTTTTTAAAAACTTTTTAAAAGAAAGTGTTTATC
>CAUTZH010000016.1:0-12619 GCA_963543155.1 uncultured Acholeplasmataceae bacterium | reverse complement strand
GGAAGCAATAAAAGAGAATCTTTTATACGTGGATATTTCGTTTCCAGAAAAAGAGTATCCTTCTTTGGATATCGAGAAAATGAAGGAAGAGCTAAAAAGACTCAGTGAAAAGACTCCCTTGCCGGATGGCTTATACCGAATAAACGGTAATTATGGCGGTTTTATATTGAAAAATGGAGAAATAATAGAGGAGCGTTATTAATGGTGCAAGAAAAAAATCAAACTAGGTTTGCCATCTGGAAAAGCTGGGAATGGTTTTTACTTATTATTTATTTATTTATTTAGTTAATAATAAAAAGAGCATTTACTCGCTCTTATTCGTTTTTAGCGGGTAGATTATTAAAAGAAAACCTATTTTTTAAAGAAAATAATGCTCTGAAGCCTAAAACACGCTATATTTCGTATTTTCTTATTTTTAATTTGCTTTCAGATATTATTTCTAATATCTTGTTTATATTTTTATCTAAATATTCCTTTTTCCAATATTTTATAAAAGGATATGGCGTTTTAAAGTTGGTATGTTTTTTATTAGTAAACAACTATCGTCTCAGCATAGACTCAAAATGCCGCGAAAAAGAAGAAGAATCTAGTGAATACATAGAAGAAAGTATTAAAAAAATACTAGAAACTAATCCGCATTTTTTTGATTGTTCAGAACCTTTTCCTGAAGAAACTTCCGACCCAAAGTATAAAATTCTTATATTTAATTTAACATTATATGTCTTATTTAGAACACTTTTAAACTTTTGGCGATAGCTCCGTTTGTAGTATCTATTAAGATAAAAAAGCTTTTAGATAGGCCTTGTGTTGCACTATTTTAAAATTATACAAACTTGAAGGAATTTTATAGCCGATTTTGACGACTTTATTTTCTAGAAAATTTAACATTTGTAAATTACATTTTGGTTAATAAAAGACTTTTTAGGATTTTATATGCTTATACATCCATTGCCCTAAATATTTATAAAACCTTTTTAATTTTTGAAATAATATAAAAGAAAGAGTGTTTATGATCAAAACTAAACTTTTTTTAATTTTAACTAAATCAGAGAAACTTAATTTACTTCTACTTTCTGTTTTTAAATCACTTGGTTTTTTGTCACTAACTGTCTCGCTATACGTGTTGGCCAAACTTTTTTTAAAACAAAGCACGATACACACTACTCACATAATTGGTTTGATAGTTGCAGTAGCAACGTTTGCTTTAATTCAAATGACCACAGCTTGGTTTGCACAAATTACCGCAAGCGCTGTTAAAACTAGAATTAGACTAGATTTCTTTGCCAGAATTATTGACTTTAAAAGTCCAAAAATAGCAGAAAACCCAACTAAATACACACAGCTTTTAACAGAAGGGGTAGACCACCTAGAGATTTACTTCACTAAGTTTGTACCTTCTTTTGTGGTAGCGTTTTTCTCAATTTTTTTGTTGTCAGGACTTTATTTTGTAAACGGCAACTACTTTGCTGTCGGAATTTTCTTGTTTTTCATTCCCTTAATTCCAGTTGCGATGGCTTTGAGTCATCGTAAAGCCCGTAAAACTTTTAAGAAAAACTGGCAAGTGTATTTAAATCTTGGCGAAAAATATACAGATAACTTAAAAGGTTTGCGTGAACTTAGACTAGCTAATTGCCAAGACATTGCAGAGGCTAAATTAAAACAAAACGCAAAAGACTTTAAAGTCCAGACTATGAAGGTTTTAAAAATGCAGTTAAAATCACTGTTTATCATGGACTTTGTTACTTATTTTTCAGCGGCGCTTGTATTATTTTTAGAAATAATTTTACCACTTATTTTAAGAAAAAACGGAATTTACTTCTATAAATATGAACTGTTAAACTCAAAAACTGTATTTTTGTGTTTAACAGCACCAGCGTTTTTTGTACCGCTTCGCCAACTTGGCTCGGCTTTCCACGCCGCAATGGCAGGAGTTTCAGCATATGAAAACTTAAATCAAGTTTATATGCAAACAAATAAAATAACGGACATTAAATACACAGAGTTTTCAGAATCAGTTCAAACACTTGAGTTTAACAAAGTAAGTTTTGCGCGCGGAGACATAAAAGTCTTAACAGAGTTTTCATATAAGTTTTCTAAACCCAACTTCTATTTAATTAAAGGAAAGTCTGGTTGTGGTAAGACTACGTTTGCTGAACTTGCTTCAAAAATCCAAAAACCACAAAGAGGCGAAATTTATTTAAATCAAACAAATATCGCTCAAATTAACGATGCTGATTTTTATCAAAAACTAATGTATATTTCGGCAGAACAGCCGATATATGGAGAAACTATTTTAGAGTTTTTCAAAAACCACGGAGTTTCTAACACCGCTTTAATTAAAAAGGCCTTAATAAAGTTTGATTTACCTGAACTGAGTGCAAACCTTGACTACTTAGTCAACGCAAGTGAGGCTAATTTATCTGGTGGCGAAAAACAAAGACTTTATTTAGCGTTAATTTCTTTAATTGAAAAAGATGTCTATATACTTGACGAAATTACTGCTAACCTAGATAAAGAAAACGAAGCCAAGACTCTTAGCATGCTTAAAAACAAAGCCAAATCAGCGATAGTTATCTTAATTTCACACCACGAGAGTGCTGAAGTTGAAAACTCTTTAGTTTTAGACTTTGAAAATAAAGAGGTTAAAGAAAATGCATAAGCGAGTTTTTTTGAAAAACAATTTCATTGCAATGACCGCAGCTGTTTGTTTTGGTGTGCTTTCTCAATTGAGTGTACTTATAATTGCAGCCCTTCCTTTATTTATTTTATTTAAATACAGTACGCTTTCTTTTACTACCTTAGTAGCTTTAGGTACTTTAGTTCCAACAGCCGGACTGCTTAGACCGTTCTTTCGGTTCCTAGAGCAGTACTTTAACCACCTAGTTGCTTTCCGTATTTTGGAAAACTACCGACTAGTTTTATTTAAAGAACTTAAAAACACAAGCCTGGATTTACTTACTGAGACTTACAAGAGTGATTTTTTGACAGTCTTGACTAAAGACATTGAAACTCTTGAGTTGTTTTTTGCCCATACTATCTCGCCTTTCTTTATTTCTGTAATTTTAGAAGTGTTTGTTTTAATCACGGCTTACTTTATTTCACCACTTTTAGTTTTAATAATTTTTTCAGCTCATTCACTAATTTTGCTACTTTATTTTATGTTCTTTAAGTTAAGCCAAAGTAAGTTTACGCAAACCAGGTCTTTATTTAAAACTTTAACTAAAGTAATTTTTGTAAAAACTTCGTCCCTTAGAAGTATTTACATGTTTGGCCAAGTTAAACAAGCAAGTGCAGAAATCAAAGAACATTCTACTAAGTTAAATCAAAAAAATGTATTTCTTAACTTGTTAATTGAAGGTAAAATGACTTTTGTTACTGCATTTTCAACTTTACTTGCAATAGTTCTTACATATTTTGCCAAAGGATTATTCAAGGTTGAGTTTGCCAGTTATTTTGCACCTATTTTATTCTATTTAACCTTATTTTTAGTATTTAGTCTGTCTGCTTTATTTGAACAATACGCCTTAGTTCAGTCGGCAGATGAGCGAGTTAAAAAAGTGTACGCTATGTCAAAAGAAAATGAGGTAGTAGGCAAGACTGACTTTACATTTGAAAGCGTTTGTTTCAAGTCAGTTAATTTTGGCTATAAAGCAGACCAAATGGTAATTAAAGACTTATCTTTTGAAATAATGGTTGGAGAAATCTTTGGTGTATCTGGCCGCTCTGGTGTTGGAAAGTCAACACTAGTTAAGTTAATTTCTGGACTGGTTCAGCCAGTTAGTGGCGAAATTGTTTTTAACAACAAACACAACATCAACTCTATTAACACCAAGTCTTTAAACCAAAATGTCTCGGTTTTATTTCAAGATGAACACATCTTTAAAGACACCCTTAGATATAACTTAACTTTAGGAAACCAATCAATTCAAGATAAAGAAATAATTAAAGCAATTTACCAAGCAGGACTAGGTGAGTTTTTTAAAAACCACGGTGAAAACCTGGACCTTGAACTAACTCCTGAACATCTAAATATTTCAACTGGCGAGAAGTTTAGAATAGCACTTTGCAGAGCAATTTTAAGAAACTCTCAGTTAATTGTGCTAGATGAACCTACTAGATTTTTAGACCCTGAAAATGAAGAAAATGTTTTAAGTATCGTTGCTAACTTAAAACAAACTCACGCTTTTTTAATTATCACGCACAAACCAAAACCTTTTTTAATTTGTGACAAAATAATAAATTTAAATTAAAATATAAACATAGAGGTAAATATTCATGGAAAAAAATAAGATTTTCGGAAAACCCGGCAGAAGTTTCTATACTCTTTTGCCAAAAACCGATGGTTTTCTTGGTTTTACTTTAGCAGACTTTATTTTTATTGGTATCTCTGCTGCTATTATGCTCGCAATCGGTGGACTGCTTTTTCCTCTGCACGCAGTTAAAATTTTTGGAGCCAAAGCAATTGGTTTTGCCTTTCCGTATAGCTTTTTAATCTACATTGTGCTTTACAAGGTTCGTAAACCTGGCACTCTTTTGCTACTTAGTTTAATGCTTGGAATTCCCTTGGCATTTCGCCCAGTAATGCTGTTTTCTTTTATTATTCCTGCGCTGATTTTAGAAATAATTTGCTTAATTATTTTCAAAAACTACCGAACAACTACCCCTAAACTCATAGCCAGTGCTTTGTTTGTACCACTTCAAACTCCTGCGCAATGGTTCTACATGCGCTTAATTTCGGGAAAAGCGAATAACACTATTATTGTTGGCAGCACTTTAAACATCAGTTTAATAATTTCCTTTACTGTAGTTTTAGCAATAATTGGTGCGGGACTTGGATTTATAATTGCCAAAGAGTTTAAAAACCACAAATTACTTAAACTCAATGACTTTGTTGAGTAAACTAAATCCGCTTGTTTTACTTTTAAACTCTATTTTAATTTTTAGCCTTGGCTTGGTTTTAGCCGAAACCAAGGCTAAAACTTTTTTTATTTTAGTTAGTCTCTTGATTTTAACAGTATTTGGCTTTGCAGGCGCTTTGGCTCAAAAATTACCAAGTTTTTTAGTTTTTACCGGAATTGTTTTAGCAGTTTTTTGGCTACAGACCAAAAGCGCAGAACAAACATATTCAGTATTCGTGCGGTTTTTTGCGGCTTTTTTGGCCTATATTTTGATGAGTGGGCTTGACCTTAGTTATTTAACCGAATTTTTAATTAAACTAAAAGTCTCTCGCAAATTTATTTTAGGTATTTGCGTGATGTTTACTTTCCTGCCAGTTTTTATGCATGAGTTTAGACACAACATGCAAGTAAAGAGATATGTTGGCAACACCAAAAAGACACTTTACCAAAAGTTTAGAGGTCTAGTTGTACCAGTTTTAGTCAGAGCCTTTGAGATTACTGAGATGCTGACCATAGCAGCAACCTTAAAAAACTTTAATTTAAATAAATCAAGACAACTTGTTTTGCCGACATATTTTAAGTCTTTAGTTAAAAATATTTCTTTTATTTTCGTTAACTTTGTAAGTTTTACAGGAGTAGCCTTGTATGCTTTTGTCTTTTAAAAACTATACGCTTACTTTAAAAGAAAACAATAGAGTAATTTTAAAAGATATTAACATTGATTTTTTGCCAGGTGAAATTTATTGTATATTTGGCCACTCTGGCTCTGGCAAAACAACGATGTTAAACGCAATTTTAAAAAATATTGGAAAAACTCACGAATTTACGCAAAAAGGCGAAATTACTTTAAACCACACAGACATTCAAGCAATCAGCACGGATAACTATTTTAAAGTGGTATCTGCAGTTATGCAAAATCCACAAGAACAGTTTTTCTTTCCGAAAACTATATACGAGTACTCTTTTCCTTTATTAAACAAAGGACTTGCAAACACAAAAACTCAAGAAAGTTTTGATAGTTTCTTGAATCATTTTAATTTAAAAAACCAAGATGTTTTTACTTTGTCTGCAGGTGAAAAGCAGATTTTAGAGATTTACGCAAACTTAGATACTGATAAACAAATCTATATTTACGACGAACCTTTGGCTAATTTAGACAGAAATAAAGTCCTTGAGTTTTTTACAAAATTAAACCATTTGAAAAAAGCGGGTAAAACTGTAATTATTTTTGAACACCGCACTTGTTTACTCAGATACTTAACTGCCAATAATTTTATATTAAAAAACGGAGAACTTAAGAAGTTTGATTTCTCGTATTTTTCAAAAATTCAACCACTTGTTATAAATAAACCTTCAAAAGATATCGCGCTAAGTGCTAAAAACTTATCTGTTAAGTTAGGCTCAGACTTTATTTTTTTACTTAAAGCACTTGACTTAAACAAAGGCGAACTTAAACTAATAACGGGTGAAAACGGAAGTGGTAAAACCACAATTTTTAATTTACTACTTGGTAATTTAAAAATTAACAAACCCAGCAAAATAGAAGTTTATTTTAATAAACGTAAATATAAAAACTTAAAAAAAATAAAAAAACATGTCAGTTATCTACCACACGACGTTCGTTATATGTTTTCTGAAAACAAAGTAATAACGGAACTGACTAAAGTTAAAAACCAATCTTTAGTTAATAAATTGCTTTTTGAATTTGGTCTAAACGATAAGTTGTATCAGCACCCCTTTACGCTTTCACACGGTGAGCAACAAAGACTGGGTTTGCTTTTGGCATTAGCCAAAGAACCTAAATTTCTACTTTTAGACGAACCTACTTCTGGTCTTGACGACGAACTTTGTTTAACAATTTGCAAGTCAGTTGCTAACTACACAAATACTTACTGCTCGTCAACTTTACTAATTACACATGACCCCAGAGTCAAGGCTTATTTTAATGTTGAAGAAGTTAAAATTGTCAGATAAACACAAAATATTAAATAGATGATATTGATAAAGTGTGGCTTTTAAGGATATTTTTTTTAAAAGCTTTTTTAATATTTAACCATTAAAATATCAAAAAAAATAAATTTAACAAACATTTTGGCGCTCTAAATTATTAAGTGCCAAACAAAAAAACGGCTATATAAAGCCGTTTTTTTGTTATGTAAAATACAATTTTTAAAAAATATTAAAAAATAGCACTTTACTATTGACAGTGCTAAATTAAATATGTTAGAATATGTACGAACCAAAAAGGAGGTATTAAAAAATGCTAACAGGTAGAGAAAAATTAGTCTTAAAAGCCCTTGTTTCTGAATACATCAAAACAGGTCGCCCTCAAGGCTCTAAATACTTATCTGAAGAAATTCCTTATCTTAAAAAATATGCACCCGCCACGATTAGAGCAGATATGTGTAATTTAGAAAACTTAAACTTCCTTGAAAAAACACACACTTCATCTGGCCGAGTGCCGAGCACTAAGGCTCTTCGCTACTACATTGAAAATTTGCTTACTCCCACTAAAGAATGCGAAAACTTGTTTCCAGTAGTAGATAAAATCGCCGATAAAGCAATTTTTTCAAAATCCGGCGTAGTTGAAGCTTTAACTTCCCTGCTTTCTTCAATTAAAAACTCTTGCATAGTTTCCTACGAAAGCTACACAATTTCCCAAAAAGTCAAATCAATTCAACTAATTGCGTTAAATGAACTACAGGCTGTACTTTTAATAGTTTTAGAAAACGGGCGAGTTAGCAACTACAAAATAGATATCCCTAAATACTTTAAGTTAAGTGTGCTGACTGACTGGCTAAATGCCTTAACTTCAAACCTGGTAAATAAAGAACTAACCGAAGTCATTGACCTGCTCGCCTTTCAACTACAACCAGTTTTAGCAGATGACCCAAAAACCAAGTTTATTCGGTTTTTAATTAAAGTTTTAAGAAAAGAAATAGTTAATCTCCACAGTGACAAATACACGCTAATTGGCTTTGAAAACTTCCAAGATAATCTATTTTTTCAAACCAGCGCAGAAATGCATACCTTTAAATCTCTGCTTTCGGCAAAAAACTTAAAAAACTTAATTAACGAAGACACAGGACTGGCTATTCGTTTCACTAAAGAAATTGAGTTTATTCAAAAATACCCAGCAGTACTCTTTACCCTGCCTTACCGCACTGGAAACTCACTTTCTTGCCTGGCTTTAATGGCACCAGATACCGTTGACTACAACACAATTATTCCTTTACTTAAATACATTGAAATTAAATTACTAGATCTTTTTAAAAAGGAGGTGACAGATGAATAAAGAAGAAAAGGACATTCCTGAAAACCCAGAATACAGCCAAACAAGTTCGGAAAACTCAAAAGATTTAAAAACCAAGCACAAAAAATCTCTTCGCATTAAAGAACTTGAGGCTGAGTTAGCAGAGGCAAATTATAAGATGCTAAGAATTGCCGCTGAATTTGAAAATTACAAAAAACGCATCAAAGCTGAACAAGAAACTGTCTTTAAATACGCCAATATGGATTTAATTGACAAACTTATTCAACCACTTGATCAACTAAGGACAGTCGCCGAAATGCCAACTGAAAACGAATTACTTAAAAACTTCTTAATTGGCTTCAAAATGCTTTCAGACCAAATATTTTCGCTACTTGAATCTGAAGGAATCTCTAAAATCACGCCAAACATTGGCGATGAATACGACCCAATGGTGCACTCAGCACTTGAGAAAGTTGAGTCCACACAACCTGAAAACACTATTACTAAAATTATTCAAAACGGCTACACATATAAAGACCGTTTACTTAGACCTGCCATGGTCGAAGTTTCAAAAGGAGGAAATTAATTATGGCAAAAACAAATAAAATTATTGGTATCGATTTAGGTACAACAAACTCATGTGTTTCTGTAATGGAAGCAGGTGAAGCAAAAGTTATTCAAAACGCAGAAGGTGGCAGAACTACCCCTTCCGTAGTAGCATTCAAAAACAACGGTGGCAATATTGAAATTATTGTCGGAGAAGCCGCTAAAAGAATGGCAATGACTAACCCAGATACAGTCACTTCAATTAAAAGACATATGGGTGAGACTAACTTTAAAACTAAAACCATTAAAGGTGAATACAAACCAGAAGAAATTTCTGCAATGATCTTGCAATCTTTAAAAAAGACCGCAGAGGCTTACCTTGGTGCAGAAGTTACAGAAGCGGTTATCACCGTGCCTGCTTACTTTAACGACGCTCAAAGACAAGCAACTAAAGACGCTGGTAAAATTGCTGGTCTAAACGTGCGCCGAATTATTAACGAACCCACTGCTGCGGCACTTGCCTATGGCTTTGACAAACAAGACAAAGAACACACAGTCTTGGTATTTGACTTAGGAGGTGGTACTTTTGACGTATCTATCCTTCACCTTGCCGACGGCACATTTGAAGTAGTTTCAACAGCCGGTGACAACAAACTAGGTGGCGATGATTTTGACCAAAAAATTGTTGACTATTTAATTGAAAAGTTCAGACGAGAAACTGCAGTTGACTTGTCACGTGACCGCTCTGCGCTGCAACGTCTAAAAGACGCCGCAGAAAAAGCCAAAAAAGACTTATCTGGCTTAACTCAAACCCAAATTTCACTACCATTTATTTCTATGGGTCAAGCAGGGCCTGTGCACTTAGAAGAAACTCTGACTCGTGCTAAGTTTGATGAGTTGACAGCAGACTTAGTAGAACGCGCTAAATTACCTGTACAACGCGCACTTCAAGACGCTAAAATGACTAGCGCAGACATTAACCAAGTATTGCTTGTAGGTGGCTCTACTCGTATTCCTGCAGTTCAAGAAATGGTTAAAAAAGAACTTGGCAAAGAACCAAACAAGTCAGTTAACCCAGATGAAGTCGTGGCAATGGGTGCCGCTATTCAAGGTGGTGTGCTTGCGGGTGATGTTAAAGACGTATTACTGTTAGACGTAACTCCGCTTTCTTTAGGAATTGAGACTTTAGGCGGTCTATTTGAAAAAATTATTGAAAGAAACACCACAATTCCAACTTCTAAATCAAAAGTTTTCTCAACTGCTCAAGACAATCAACCAGGCGTGCTAATCCACGTGCTACAGGGTGAACGCAAACTAGTTCACGACAACAAGTCACTTGGTAGTTTCGCCCTAGACGGAATCCCACCAGCACCTCGTGGCGTTCCACAAATTGAAGTTACTTTTGACATTGACGCCAATGGTATAGTTTCAGTTAAAGCCAAAGACCTTGGCACAAACAAAGAACAGGCAATTACAATTACCGGTGGTTCTGGGCTTTCTGAAACCGAAATTGAACGTATGGTTAATGAGGCTAAAGAAAACGAAGAAGCAGACCGTAAACGAAAAGAGTTAATTGACCTTAAAAATGAAGCTGACTCAATGATTTATCAAACCGAGAAAGCCATTAAAGACCTTGGCGAAAAAGTTGACGAAAAAGAAAAAGCAGAAATAGAGGCTGCCAAAAAAGACCTTGAAGACGTACTTAAAACTGAAAACTTTGCGGTTATCAAAGAGAAAAAAGAAGCATTTGAAAAACTAGCGCAAGGTATTGCCATGAAAGCATATCAGTCTAAACAAGACGCGCAAACCTCAAACGAAGCCAAAGCAGAAGATAACAAAAACCAAGCAGAAGACGTAAAGGAAGCTACTTTTAGCGACAAGAACTAATGGCTGCTAAACGCGATTACTACGAGATTTTAGGAGTTTCTAAAACCGCTAGTGACGAAGAAATAAAAAAAGCCTACCGCGCTTTAGCCAAGAAATATCACCCAGATATTTCTAAAGAAAAAGACGCAGAGACTAAGTTTAAAGAAGTTCAAGAAGCCTATCAAGTGCTTTCTGACCAAAGTAAACGACAAAACTACGATAAGTATGGCTCAGAAGACCCAATGTCTGGGTTTTCTGGCCAAGACTTTTCTGGTTTCCAAGGTTTCACTAGTGGTTTTTCTGACTTTTTTGGCGATATTAAAGACTTTTTTCAATCCTTTACTGGAGGTGGTTCAAGTCGTCAATCTACTGGCTCTACTGGCACAGACTTACACACCACTCACAGACTAAGTTTTGAAGAAGCCGCACTCGGCACTCAAATTAAAATCAAAATACAGCGCTTAAAAAAATGTTCAGAATGCGCTGGTACTGGTAGTTTTGACAAATCAGCACCAACAACCTGTTCGGCTTGCCAAGGACATGGTAGAACTTATCAAATCAGAAACTCTATATTTGGCCAAATTCAAGAAGAAAAGGTATGTTCAAAATGTAGTGGAACTGGAACTACTGTTAAAAACCCTTGTCGGGTATGTTCAGGTCAGTCTAGAGTAAAGGCATCTGAAACCATTACTATCAACGTGCCAAGTGGCGTTGAAACCGGAGATGTGCTTTCGGTTAAAGGAAGTGGCAATGAAGGTGCTTTCAATTCACGAAGTGGTGACCTTTTAATTGAATTTATCGTTGCTGAGTCTAAATTCTTTAAACGAAAAAACCTAGATATCTACACAACCTTGACTTTGACTTTCGCAGAGGCTGCACTTGGTGCCAATATTAACGTGCAGACAATCCATGGTAACATTGATTTAGTGGTGCCTGCGGGCATTCAGTCAGGTGCTTTTTTGAAGTTGTCTGGCCGTGGTGTGAAAAGATCTGGTCGTCAAGGCGATCACTTAATTGAAATTAAAGTCCAAACTCCAGCAAGTCTAAGCGCTGAGCAAAAAGAACTATTTAAACGTTTAGCTGAGCTTGAATTAAAACAAAAAAAGTCTTTTCAAGACAGAGTTAAAAACTAGTCAAGGATATCAAAACCAAAACTAGCGCTTATTTGGTTGTTTTCAACAACAATTACCCCACCGTTTTGAAATTTAGCGGTAAAGCATTTTTCTTTATTTAAAATCCAGACGATAGTTTTAATAAAATGTGAGTGGCACACAACAAAAAGTGTGCCACTTTTTATTTGGCTTGCTTTTTTTAAAAAACTTTTCGCTCTTTTAAAAAGCGTTTTATCGTCTTCAAAATTACGACCAGTTTTTAAACTTGGAATTAAAGAAGTCGGCATTCCGTCAAACTCCCCAAACTCACGTTCTACAATATCGCCATCGACAATTAGTGGCAACGCTAATTTAAGTTCATTTTTTAAAATAACAGCAGTCTCAAAAGCCCTGGAAAAAGGAGAGACTAGCACTCTGTCTGGAACTAACTTGTTTTTCTTTAAAAACTGAGCAGTATTTTTTAGTTCAAAATACCAATTAGGGTCAAGGTGAGTGTCAACATGTCCCTGGATTTTATTTAAGGCGTTAGTTTTAGTTTTGCCGTGTCTGATAAATACTATTTTCATGAATTTCAGCCTCTTTAATTTACCTTAAAATCATAACAAAATACCTACTTAATTTGTTATTTTTTAAGTAATTTTTAAAAATAGCGCTAACTATATTTGCGAAAAAAAGCATTTGATAACTTAAAAGTAAGAGTAGATAAATTATGAACATGACAAAAAAAGATGAATTAAAACTAATTAAAAGCATTCAAATTTTGCTTGCAAAAGATGAAGAAGATCTAAAAGATAATTTTGCAGCTGCAAGTAAAATTGCGAAAACCATTGACATCAACCACCAAAATTACAATATTGAGAATCTAAAAATTGATAATTTTTTAAAACTAAAACTCCCGTCTTTTTGAGTTACACAAGATTTATTTTTGCGATAAAAACGATTTT
>CAUTZH010000015.1:0-13022 GCA_963543155.1 uncultured Acholeplasmataceae bacterium | reverse complement strand
TCTGAAAAAATAGTAATAAAAACTCTGAAAAAATAGTAATAAAAACTCTGAAAAATTAGTAATAGAATAAAAATACGTTATAATTAAAACTAAGAGGTAACCAAAATGAACCAAATTCAGTACAAAAAAAGACTAATTGAGACGAAAATAAACAGAAAACTGCTCTACAGTGGTGCAGTTTTGATAGATGGTGCTAAATGGTCAGGCAAATCAACAACTGCTGCACTATACGCAAAAACAATAATTAAATTGCAAAACCCAATTATTAAAAAAAACTATAAAGCACTGGCTGAGCTATCTAAAATTGAAGTGCTTAAAGGAGAACCACCAATATTATTTGATGAATGGCAGGAAGTTCCAGAAATTTGGGATTTTATTCGTTTAGACGTTGATGAAACACAAGCAAAAGGTAAGTTTATACTTACTGGTTCTACTAAAAAACAAAATGTAAAAACTATGCACACAGGAACTGGTAGAATCAACTCTGTTATGCTACGCCCGATGTCACTATATGAAAGTGGTGAGTCTACTGGCTCTGTTTCTTTAAAGTCCTTATTTGAAAAAGCCAAAATAGGGCCTGTTTATTCAGAAATTTCTGTTAGAGAAATTGCAGAACTGATTTGCAGGGGTGGTTGGCCAGGTAGTTTAGCATTGCCTAAACATCTGCAGTTTAATATACCAAAAGACTTACTTTCAGGCATACTTAGAGGTGATATAGACGAAGTTGACGGAATTAAAAAAGATAAAGAGAAACTGAAAAAAATCATAAAAAGTTATGCTCGAAATATTTCAACACTAGCAACAAACAAGACAATTTACCTAGACCAAAACTACGAGCAAATAGTTGAAGCACATACATTTGAAAAACATTTAAATGCTTTAAAAGCACTCTATATTGTTGAAGATGTGCCGCCGTGGTCTTTTAAAATCAGAAGTTCATCTAGACTAAAACAAGGGTATAAAAAACAGTTTGTAGACCCAAGCATAGCAGTTGCAGCCTTGGATTTAACTCCAGAAAAATTGTTGCAAGACTTCGAAACTTTCGGCTTCTTTTTTGAGTCTATAGTCACTCGTGACTTAAGAGTATATGCAGATATGCAAGATGCCAGTGTTTATTATTATCGTGATTCAAGTGGACTTGAAGTTGACATAATTTTAGAACTGCCAGATGGTAGATGGGCTGGAGTTGAAGTTAAATTGGGGCTAAATGAACTTGATAAGGCTGCTAAAAATCTACTAAAACTTGCCAAACTTGCGGCCAAAGAACCTGAGTTTTTAATGATTGTTACCAATAGCCAAATGGCCTATACCAGACCAGAAGATGGTATACACGTAGTTCCACTTGGTTGTCTGCGTGATTAGGTAAATTAAAAAAGAGATATTTTAAACATCTCTTTTTTTACGTTTTAAGCAAAAGTAGTTTGTTTGTTTTGGTTAAAGTAGTTTGTCTGAATTTGGTGAATAGAACTAAAGAAGAAGTCAATTTGTTTTACAATAGTTTGGTTGGCCAAAGAAATATTGGCAAGTTGCATATAGTGTCTAAAAATGATTTCAGTAAACTGAGGAAAGTCTATAAAAGGGTTGCGGTTGCCCTGAATTCGAGCAATTCTTTCGTTTCGGTTTTGTTCAAAAACAGTAACTGGGTCTTTAGTGTGAAACTTAATAAAGTTGCGAACATCGCCAATTTTAGCGCGTTTTTTTCCTTCAATTTCTGAATCACCATTGTTTTTGAAGTACGCATTTTTACCTGGTTTTTCAGTAGTAACTTTTAGCCAATCATATCGCACTAACATATAGGCAAGAATTCTGGAAACATCACCAATGTGAGCATCACCTGGGTAAAACCAAGTAGCGTTGCCATCGCCTGTGCCTGAACCATCTCTATAGTATGAGTTATTACGTTTACTGTTTAAATTATTCGTCAAAACACGCAAATTATGTAGATCAGAATCAATTCCTTTACTACTATCTCCAGCATGGTCTTGAGTTCCCATATAACTGTTTGGCCATACGTGCTCGCGATTCCAAGGTATACCTTTGTTTCCCCAGCTAGTTGAGTATTCTATGCTGTCGTAAATTGACCAAGCCTTTCCGTTATCTAGTTTATCAATTTCACCAAGTTTCTTAGCATATCTGTAGTTAACAACTTTAGTGTGTTTGCGGACAGTTAGTTCTCTAAGTTGTCTTAGAAGTTCCGCAGGGTTTTCGGTATTAAAGTTAATTCCTTGGTAGTATTTTTTTGCATTTTCAGAAAGAATAGCGGTATTTGCTCGTCTAAAACCATCGTGTTTTGCTTCAGGTTCTGTTGTTTTTTCGTATTTAACTTCCAAAGTTAAGTTGTCTTTGACTTGAATTTCAAAAGTGTTGTCGGCCTTAATTAAAGAAGTTTTATCTTTTCCATTTATTAACAACGACTTAATTTTGTAGCCTGACTTTGATTTAACTGCAAACTTAAGGACAGCGCCTTTTTCGGCTTTGGTGTCGTTTAAATTGCCACTTATTAGACTTAGTTCTGAGTTTTGGAAGTTAACATCAAAAGTCTCTGCGCTTTTATATTCAACTTCTATGGTAGTTGCTTGGTTTACAGTAAGTTTAAATTTGTTGTTTTCAACTAAGTGAGTTCGGTCTTTGCCGTTAATAGATAATTTCTTAAAGGTTTTACCTGGTAGTTTTTTAATTTCAAACTCCAGCATTGCACCTTTTTTTGCCTTGTTGCCTGTGTCAATTGTGCCAGCAGTTAAATTAAGGTTTACGCTGTTGTAGTTAACTAAGTAATCTTCTGGTTCTGGGTTAGTACCATCGCTTTTATAAATTACTTCTAAAGTAGTTTTTTTATTAACCTTGATTGTGAATTTATTTCCTTGAACAAGGTTAGTTCTGTCTTCTTCGTTAATTATTAGTTTTTGAAAAGTTTTGCCAGAAATTTGTTTAATTTCAAACTCAAGTTCAGTACCCTTTTGTGCTTTGTTTTCAACAGTGAGATCTCCTGATTTTAAAGTTAAATTAGCGCTATCATATTCAACTTCATATTCGGTTTCTTCAGGATCTGTAGTATTTTCTTTAAACTCAACTGAAATAGTGGTGTTTTCAGTAACTGTATATCTTAATTTATTGTCAATTAAAGCATCAGTCCAGTCGCTTTCGTTGATTTTAAATGACGAAACTACTTTACCTGTTGGCACAGCAACTTCAAATTCAACTTCGGTATTTTGTCTAACTTGGTCTGGATTGATACCAGGTGTTGTAATTTTAACTTCCGCAGGTAGTGAGATAGTGTAGAAATCACCTTGAGTTGGCAGAACTTTGAAACGCAGTTCATATTCAAATGAGTTTGTGTTGTCAAAAGTGATTTTTGCAACAATTGAAATAATTCTGTCTCTACCATCATCTGGCTGCAAAACATTGACGCGGTTGCCAACGATTTGGAAATACTTTTCGTTTGTTTTGTCTTTTAGTTGGTAAATTACGGAAATTGACTTACCTTGATATTTACCTTCTTCTAAAATAGAGTTTTTAATTTTAAAAGGTTTAGTGATTTTTAGACGGTCTTTGTCTGGTTTCGTAAATTCGTATTTAGTGTTTTCAATTAACACATCTTTTAAAGTTTCAATTTGAATTTTACAAGCATATAGTGAAAACATAGAGATAATGGATATAAATAAGATAAAAATTTTTTTAAAAATACTCATTTGAAACCTCTTTTACTCATCAATAATTATATCAAATTTGCCAAAACTTTTTTACAAAAATATGCAAGAAAACTAGGTTTTTAAGTGCTATACTTTAAGTAGATATTTAGTTTTTAATCAAATTTAAAAGAAAGCAGGTGTGTATGAAAAGTGGATTCCCGTGTTTCGGGGTTATACAAGATTTTTTTGGTGTAAATTCTGTTATTTTTTAAATTTAACGGCTCAATGGAGCCGTTTTTTTATTGATAAAAATTTTTTTTACCAGTTGATATATCTTGTATAATAATGTAAACTGTAGTATAATAATTAAGGAACTTATTGGCTTTATAAGGGGGACAATATGAGTTTAATAGTAAAAAAGATACCTAAGAAAGATAACAGAATTTACCTTGTTATTGCAGATGCAGTCTACAGCAAAAAAACTAAAAATTCAGTGCACAAAACTGTGAAGTCACTTGGTTACATAGATGAGTTAGAACAAAAATACTCAGACCCATATAACTACTTTAAAAATCAGTGTGCAATAGAAAATAAGAAAAGAAAAGAAATAGATAAATCGCCAATCTCTATGGAAAAACCAGAACTTCTTAACATCGGTTATTTTCCATTTAAAAGGTTGTACGACGAACTTCAAATTCATAAATATTTAAAAGGTGTACAGCTGTTTCGTGGTGGCAGAGAGCAATATAGACTTTCAGATATTTTTGAACCATTAGTCTACGCTAGACTAATGGAACCTGCTTCAAAAATTCAAAGTTATCACAAAGTTATCCCTAGTTTTTACCACAATTTTAATTTTTCAAAAGACCAAATGTATGATGCTGTTGAACTGCTTGGAACAGAGGAAAATGACGAGGCAATTTTTGCTGGAATTAGAAGCGTTTTTGAGGAAAATTACATCGCAAAAAAAGAGCGTGTATACTTTGATTGTACTAATTTTTACTTTGAAATTGATAAGCCAACTGACTTTTTAAAACCAGGCCCAAGTAAAGAAAACAGACCAAATCCGTTAATCGGACTCGGTCTGTTAATAGACCAAGAAGGCATCCCGATTGCCTATAAAATGCATCCCGGCAACAAGTCAGAAATTCCAGTTTTCAAAGATGTTTTAACCAGTATGAAAGACCAGTTTAACATCAAAAATAAAGTAATTAGAATTGCAGACAAAGGTTTAAACTGCTCATCAAACATCGCAAGAACTTATGTTGAAGACGATGGCTATATCTTTTCAGAATCGGTCCGTAAAGCGACTAAAGAGACAAAAGCCTGGATTTTAGACCCAAGCGGATACAAAGAAATACTTGACGAAAACGGAGAAGTGGTTTTTAAGTATAAGTCAACTGTAGATTATTTTAATCGGGTTGATATAAACGACCGAACAAACAAGAAACAATACAAAGAAATCCCACAAAAAAGAGTGGCCTTTTGGTCAAGAGACTACTCAATTAAAACCAAAATTGAGCGTAGTAAAGTTATTGAAAAACAAGAGAAAAATTTGAACTTCGAGTCACTTTACAAAAAGTCAATTTATGGTTTTGGTTCTAAGTATATTCACGAAGAAATAATTGATGCAAACGGTGAAACCTTAGATATAGAAAAAGAACGATATATTGACTTTGATAAAGTCAAAATTGACGAACAATTAGATGGTTTTAATATGTTGGTCACCAGCGAACTTAAAGCACCTGATAAAGAAATTATTGACGCCTACAAGAGACTTTGGAAAATAGAAGAATCTTTTAGAATTCTAAAAACTACGCTAGAAGCAAGACCGGTTCACCATAAAAATATTCAGAGCATTAAAGGGCATTTTTTAATCTGTATGACAGCACTGATGCTGTCTAGAATAGTTGAAGTTAAAAAACTGAGAGGAAAGATAAATTCGTGTAAGTATATAGAGTCTTTAAGGAAATACAAAGCCTTTAAAATAGGTAATAAATACCAACTTTTGTATATTGACGATAACCTAAATCTAATGGCTATTTACTACGGAATTAGGTTAAATCAAAAAATGAAAACCGAAAAAGAAATAGCGGATTTATTCAAATAACCCTCTTATTTTCTGGTATACAAGAAAAAACAGAATTATCGGCTTAACAGAGCCAATAATTCTGTTTTAAATTTCATATCTCCGAAACTCAGGAATTATATCAAATTTGCCAAAACTTTTTTACAAAAATATGCAAGAAAACTAGGTTTTTAAGTGCTATACTTTAAGTAGATATTTAGTTTTTAATCAAATTTAAAAGAAAGCAGGTGTGTATGAAAAGTGGATTGTTTTGCGATCTTTATGCGCTAACTATGGCAAATTCTTATTTTTTGGCCAATAAACACGAAGAGATTGTGTATTTTGATGTATTTTTTAGAAATATGCCAGAAAACGGCGGATACGCTGTGTTTTCAGGACTTGAAACTATGCTAAAGTTTTTAAAGCAAGTCTGCTTTAAAGCAGACGAACTAAAATACTTAGCTAGCCTTGGAATTTTTGCACCTGAATTTTTGTCGTATTTAAAAGATTTTAAGTTTAGAGGTGAAGTCTACTCTTTTTTAGAAGGTAGTTTAGTGTTTGCCAAAGAACCTATTATGACAATAAAAGGCACCTTGATTGAGTGTCAGTTAGTTGAAGCCTTTGTTTTAAACTCAATTAACTTTGAAACTTTAATTGCAACCAAGGCCGCTAGAATTGTGAAAGCCGCAAAAGGCCGTGCGGTTTTTGAGTTTGGCACCAGACGCGCGCATTCAAGCAGTGCTGCGGTTAAAGGAGCGCGTGCGGCTTACTTAGCCGGAGCGCTAGCGACTTCCAATGTTTTGGCAGGTAAAGACAACAAAATTCCGGTAGTTGGTACTATGGCTCACTCCTATGTTCAAGCCTTTAGCGATGAATACACAGCATTTTTAACCTGGGCTAAACATAACCCTGGAAACATTAGTTTGCTCATTGATACTTACTCAACTTTAGGCTCTGGTCTTAAAAATGTCATTAAACTTCAAAAGGAAGTTTTAGACAAGCAAGGTCTAAAAGTCCAGTCCGTTAGAATAGACAGTGGAGATATCGCTTATCTTTCTAAACAAATCAGAAAGGAACTAGATAGCGCTGACATGAGTTTTGTCAAAATTTGTGCGACCAACTCACTAGATGAATACATTATTACTGACTTACTTGCCAATCAAGGTGCAAAGGTAGATTTGTTTGGAGTTGGCGAAAGACTGATTACCGCAAGTTCACAACCTGTGCTTGGAGCTGTCTATAAACTAGCTGCCACCGCGGAAAACGGAGTGGTAGTTCCGAAGATTAAAGTTTCTGCGACTGCAGAAAAAACTACTTTGCCTGGCGTAAAAGAAGTTTTTAGAATTTATAAAGATGAAAAAGCAATTGGTGATTTAATTGCCTTAAAAGGCGAAAATCTAGGACAAGTGACATCAGTATATGCACTGTCTGACCTACAGACTAAATTAAGTTTAAAGGATTGTAAGTTAGTACCTGCTCGCGCACTTGTTTTTAAAGACGGCGAAATTTTAGTTAAAGATACACTTAGAAAAGCAAGAAAAAGACTAAGCATGCAATTTATAGAAGTTTGGCCAGAGGTTTTGAGACTAAGCAACCCGCATCCTTTTTATGTAGATATCACGGCGTCATTAAAAGGTCTGCAGACTGAACTTTTAAACAAGGCAGGTCGTGATGCTTAACATAGTGTTATTTGAACCACTAATTCCTGAAAACGTTGGAAACATCATGCGAACTTGTGTGGCTTTAAATGCACATTTGCATATCATTGAACCAACTGGGTTTGACATAAACGACGCAAGAATGCGAAGAGCTGCACTTGACTACCGTCAGTTTAGCCGTGTTACTTTTTACCTAGACTACGGCAACTTCTTAAAACGAAATAACCCCGTGCAAATTTACTATCTTTCGCGCTACGCAAAGCAGTGCTACACAGACCTTCGTTTTAAGCCAGATAAACCAGTTTACTTGATGTTTGGTAAAGAAACCACTGGGATTGATAAAGAAATTTTAAGAAACAACTTAGACAAATGTTTTAGAATTCCAATGTCTAGACATGTCCGCTCTTTAAATCTCGCAAATACCGTGGCAATAGTTGGCTATTTTTGGGCAGAGAAACTAAATTTTCCTGAAATGGAGAAATTAGAACCAGAATGCTTCAAAGGTAGTGATTTTTTGGAAAAATAGAAATTAAGAAAAATAAACCCCTTATCAATTCGATAAGGGGTTTATTTCTTTAGTTAGCAATTTAATCTAGATTAAGCAGGTACAACAACTACAGTAAATGAACTAATGTAAAGTGGTTTATCTGCGGTAATCACAATCTTTTCAACAGCATCCGCGAATGTGAAGGTTTTTGTAATATCTTTACCTTTATCTTCACCTTCAATTTGGTTACCGTTTACATTACCAAATCCAGGTTTAGCGTTTGTACTTCCGAAAACTACAGTAATTGATTTAACTTTGTAGCCAGCAAAAGTAAGTTCAATGGTACCTTTTGCTTTAGTTGAAGCAAGTTTTATACCTTTTGCATCTTTGTAGTATTTACCTTTTTTAACAAGACTTGCAGGAATACCATTTACATTACTTTCTTTAAGTTCATCACCTTTAAACTCAAATGTTGCTGTTTTTTCTGGATTTATTTCACCTTCTTTTAAATATTTATAAGTAACTTCATATTCAAAAACTTCGTCTTTCAAAATACCTTCTGAAACTGTCGCTGTAAACTTAACCTTGGTGTTGTCAAGACTTTGGTCGGTTTTAACTTTGCCGTCTCCGTCTAAAATGTCGGCAGGAGTATATGCCCAAGTTAATTTTTGACCGTGTAGTTCTTGAGGTAATTTAACTTCATCTCTTGAACGAAGTTCACTCTTTAAGTCAAAGAATGCTTTCAATTCAGATTTTACTCTGTCGCGAGTTTGGTTTTTCTCAAACTCAGTGTCTAGTGTAAGTCCAGTTTGGCTTAAGATAAACAGACCGCGTTTAGTTTGAAAGTATCTGTATACAGCGTCTTTGATGTGAACAGCCTTGCCATCTGCCAGTAAAGCCTTAGCTGCATCGTTTAATACAACTAGTTCAATCTTTTTTCTACCGTCAATTTGAAGATAATATTTTTCAGCATTCTTATCCTTTTTAATTACTTGGCTGTCAATTGAAACCAAAGTACCAGTTTCTGTATTCCAAAGAGCATTTAGGTCGGCAACTTGAGTTGCAGCAACTGGATCTATTGTTTCTGCGCCTGTGTATTTGCGAATATCTGAGTTTTCATAGTATGCATAGTCTTTTCCTTTAAAACCGTGAATTTCAATGTGTTGATAAGTAGTTTGTTTAAAGATGTCTTTCATGAAATCAAGAATAACGATATCGCCAACTTTAGCGCCAAAATCTTTCATTACAAGTACTACTAAGTATTTACCAGTTTTATCGGCTACAGCAAGGTTAACAAACTCACCTTTTTGGCCTTCATCACCTGTCTTCTCTTCAACGTCTGAAATTTGTGTAACTTTTGCAAGGAATGAACCTGCTTCGGTGTGCAAGTCTCTAAAGTCCAAATAACTTTCTTTTTGGCTAATTGTTAGGTTAATGTCGTAGTCAATTTGGTTAGCACCGATTTTATTGTTTTCAATCTTGGTGTAAGGATTTGCGGTTCCGCGTTTAGTTAAACTCCAGTGTTCAAAAGTGTAGCCTTCGCGTATATCCGAAACTGGTTTTAACTCAAGACCATCAAAGTAGGTAAAGTTAACATAGTCTTCACCGTTTTCTTTTTTGACATCACTTAAAGCAGATTTGGCTGAATTGTATGAAAATCTAGACATAGAAGCACCGTCTAAGTAAGCCTTGTATTTAGTAATTTCAATGTTTGCGGTAATTACTTTGTCGCCGACTGAACCTTTTTCAATTTTAGCGATATCCCAACCTTTAAAGGTATAACCTTTGCCATTTGCAAGTGCAGTGAAGGTGATTTCTTCACTTTCTACAGTGTAGGTAGTTGGGTTGGTATTGGCAACTTGACCGATTTTTGAGTTAATAACATACTCAATTTTAAAAGTTATTAACTCAAATTTGGCGTGTAGAGTAATTGCAGTTTTAGTATCGGTTAAATCTTTTGCCTCTACTTTAGTTGTAAGGGTGTCTTCTTTATACCAGCCAACAAAACGGTAGCCTGACATGTCTTTTGGAGTAAGTAGTTCATCAGTAATTTTGCTGTTGTGAATAAACTGTTTTTTCTCTTCTTGCTGACCATGTGCTTTGGTGTTGTATTTTAAAGTAAGTTCGTGTTTAAGCGGAGTTGCCTGTGGCTCTGCGTCTTTTTGTGCTTGAGAAAGTGCAGTGTTTACAGGAACTTTGTCCCATTTAGGTGAATCGCCTTCAAGAACTGATGATTTTAAGTAGAATGCAGGAACTTCAGGTAAGGTCATCATAGCAGCGTTCTTAATGCTTGCTGCTTTAATCATGAATCTTGAGTAAATTACGCCAGATCCGTCGCCTTCTGTGTATGAAAGTCTCTTAACATAATCTGCTTTGACAAATCCTTCTTCAAAAGTAATAGTCATTACTTTGTTTGAGTAAGTTATCTTAATCTTGCTTAAATCAAAAGCGTCTTGGATGTCTAGACCATCTAATACTGATTTAGGGTAAGCGATAGTAGCCTCAAGTTCAGCGTTTTCTGTGAAAGTTAAGGTTACAGTATTTTGATTTACAACTTCAAGTTTTGCCGTAAAGTTAGATTCTTCAAATTCTGCTCTTAAAGTTAAGTCTTTAAACTTACCGTCGGTAGATTTGATTTCTTCATTAGTTTCAGTATCAATCCATCTTTTGAAGTGATGTTTTTCTTTAAATGCAGGTTTGAACTCTACTTTGTTTTCAACAGTATAGGTTGCTGTGTTGTCAGGTGAGTTTTGCGCGTCTTCTAGTCCTTGATAAGTAATTGAGTAAGTATGAACTGTTTTAACTTCGGTGATTGTGATGTCTTTTTCTGCGTTTTCTGGCATTTCAGACCATTTAAAGTCATAACCTGGTGTAGTACTTAGCACAGGGTATTGGATTTTTTCACCATATGCATATTGTTTAGTTTCTTCAGGTCTGCCGTCTTTAAAGGTAAACTTAACAGTTGGTCTAAAGTCTTTTAGTTTAGCGTAAACTGTGATATCACCAACTGTGCCTTTTTCAATTTTGGTAATTTGAGTTTGAAAGTCTGCTTCTTTATACCAACCTTCAAAGATTTTGTCAGGAGTATTTGGGAATGCCATTAAATTAAACTCATCGGTAGTTACGTCAAACTCTTTGGTTTGAATTGTTTGGTCTCCTGACTTGTAAGTTAAGGTGTATTTAATTAAAGTTTCTTTTACTTCAAAGATTTTTCCATCATGAGTTTTTACAAACTTAGCGTTTTCACCAAGTTCTTTTCCTGTGTCTTTAAATACCCACTGTTGTTCGTATCCAGGTTTTGCAGGAATAGTAGGTGGGGTAACTGGTTGGCCAATGTGTCCTTCTACTTTGTGTTCAGTGCCACCAATAAAGAAACGATAAGTAATTTTTTTGTCCTCTGTGTATACAGGGGAAATTACTGTAGTTTCAGTAAAGTCGCATGGGAAGGTTTGTGACCACTTGGCTGTGTGGAATTCTTTTTTAGGAACTTTTGGAATTCTTGAATCTCTTGCGGTGAAGTGTGAGTTCCATTGTTTTAATTCTTTGTCTTCGCTTTTGTAGTTTTTTCTAACTTGAAGTTTAGCCAAGTCTGTTCCGTCTTCGTTTTTAAAAGTAACGTCTAGCACGGTGTATTCAACAATGTTTGGTACAAGTTCTGTGTCTTCAGTTAACTTGTTGATGTCAGCAGGTTCGTTAGTTGCTTTATTTAACCAACCTCTAAAGTCGTACTTAATGTTTTTCTCTTTAAATAAGTCTTCATATTGAGATAACTGAAACTTACCAGGGAATGCCTCTAGTTTTCTTAGTTCTGTAGTGTTGTCTTTATCGTAGAAAGTTAAATTGATTTTTTTAGTTTGTACAGTGATTTCAGGGGTAAATACAGTGGCTTGAGTAAGAGAGCTGAATTGATCTTCTGGCAACCATTTTAAAGTTTCGTTTTCTTTTAAGTCAAGCAATTTATTAAAGTTAACGTCTTTTAGTTGAACTGGTTTGCCGTCTTTTGAAGTACCACGATAAATTTCTTGGCCGTCTCTACCTTTAAAAACTACACGGTGTGTACCTTTGGTAGCAGTTTTTGCAACTAATTTAAGGTCATGTGTAAGATTTTTTAAATCATCTTCAGTAACTGGTTCTAACTTATTGTTTTTTCTGATTTGCCAGTATAAAAACTCACCGCGTTCAGCGCTGTCGTATTTATCTTCTTTTGGCAATTGGCTAAGTTCAACGTTTGAACCACGTGCAACTTCAAGGGCAGGGATGTCGTCTTGAACTTGGCTTTTTGGGTTAGCAAAAGTAATTCTAACTTTGCTGCCTTGTACATTTACTTTAAACTCACGAGTTTTGCCTTCAATTTCAGCAGTTAAAGTAACTTCGGTTGTGGATTCTGGCGCTGTGTATTTTGCCTTGCCGTCTTCGATTTTCAAAATATCTGGGTGAGATGAAGTCCAGTTTACTATCTTGCCTCCAATTTCTTTAGGTAATTCAAAGTCTGCGTCAACTGTTTTCGGCAGTTTTAGTTTTTTAAGTAGTTTTTCTGGAGTTTCTGGCTCTGGTTGTGGTTGCGTACCTTTTTTAGCAACAGTGAAAGTAAATTCTTTTGAAACTGAACCTGCAGTTGCTTTTAAAGTAACTTCCACATCTTCATCTTGTTGTACAACTTCAATAGTGTAGCCGTCTTTAATTTTGGCAGCATTTTGACCTTTTGTAATTTCGTAAGTAACATCAAAATTACCAATTTTGCGGTCTAGCTCAAAGTTTTTGTCAATTGTTCCACTTGGAACTGTCAATTGAGTTAAATCCGGGTCTGTTGGTTTCTGATCTGGATTTGGTTTTGGTGTAGTTTTGCACGAAAACATGAGTGCAAAAACACCTAGTGTTAAAGCAGTGATTGCAAATATTTTCAAGATTGTTGAAAACAATTTATTTGCTTTATTGCTTGTTTTCATATTTACCCCTTTTCTGGTCGATGTCGGCCTCAATTCATACACTTATTATATTCTATATATAATGATTTTGTAAGCGTTTACATAAAATTTTTTAAATATTTTTAAAAAACCACAAAAAATAAAAAATGCTGTGTTTTTTCATGTAAACACAGCAGTTTATAACTTTTAATTTGAAATTATTTTAGTAGCGCTTCTTTTGCAAGTTTATCTGCCACATCATTAAAAGAAATATTT
>CAUTZH010000014.1:0-13911 GCA_963543155.1 uncultured Acholeplasmataceae bacterium | reverse complement strand
AGTAACATGAAGAAAAGTACAAACTATTCAAAACACAATAAACCTTTATAGCAGAACTAGTCATTTTAGACATTCTTTATCATATTGTTTTTTTTTTTTTTTTCAAGTAAAAAGCACCTTTTTGGGTTTTCAAAAGTAAATAACGCTATTATTGGCAAAAAGTCAATTAGAGAGTTTGCGCTCCCGTATAACTTAAAAACACAACTTTTTTTATACATTTAAACCGTTTTGGCTGTGGTATAATTTTTAAAGAGGTAAACACGAAATGAACAATATATTTTTATCAGGACAAATAGTTTCAGAACCTTTTGTAAACAAAACAGGTGACAGACAAATTACTAGTATGGTGCTTTCTGTAAAAAGATCGTTTGGTGAAATTAGAGATAACTTTAAAATTTATTTTTTTGGACAAAAAGCAGAAGATGCAGCAAGTTTAGTTAAAGACCAATATATTTCTCTACACGGTCGTTTTACTGCCTACAGTTATGTTGATAACTACACAAACACCAACAAAACACGCTATAGCGTAAACGTTGTTGATTTTGAAGTTATTAAATTAGAACAACTACAAGAAGAAAAAACAAACAGTTTTTACGACAATACAGATTCAATGTATTCAGATTTCTCAGAAAGTGATTACGATGTTGAAGTTAAAGATCAAAACTCTGATTTAGACCTTTAATTTAATTTGTTTTAATAATACTATTTTTAAAATAAGTAATGCGATATTTTTTAAAAATATCGCTTTTTTTCTGGTTTTATTTAAAAATGTGCTTTGATGTTAATGGTTTGTTAAAGTACACTTTTTTTACTGACTTTGACTAAAATTAGGCTCAACTCTATACTAGTTTTTGAAAAGGAGGTATAAATCAAATGATTAACAACGTCACGATTGTGGGTAGAGTAGTTTCAGATGAAGATAAAGTTTATGAGTTTGAAGATGGACAAAAAATTTTAATCTTAACACTTGCTGTCAGACGCCCTTTTAAAAATCAAGAAGGCGCCTATGACACTGACTACATTAGCATCAAATTAAGAAATAATTTATGCACAATCGTTCCACAATACAGCAAAAAGGGCGATGTTTTGGGAGTAATTGGCAGACTACAAATTAGAAAAAACGAAATTAATGGTAAAAACTACCAAATTCCTGAAATCATTGGTGAGCGTGTAGTTTTCATTTCCCCAGTTAAGCAACAAATTGAGGTAAATAGAGAAAGCGAAGCCACTGAAAAAAGCGAAGATAAGCCTACTAAAAAAGGCAAAAACGCAAAAACTTTAGATTAGTATCTGGTTTGGTCAACGACACTAACTAAGTAAAAAGGACAGCATAGCTGTCCTTTTTTATATATACAACCGGAGGTGAGTTGTATTTAAAAATAAATCAAATGGAGGTTCTGAACGGATTTGAACCGATGATGAGGCTTTTGCAGAGCCGTGCCTTACCAACTTGGCTACAGAACCAACAAACACAGTAATTATACAACAAACTGTGCTTTATTTGGCTTTAACTAAAAGTTTTAGTAAACTAATTTGCTTTTAGCCCGTTTAAGTTATTGCCGTTTAAAAAGTCTTTAACCGAAAGGATTTTTTTCCCGTCCTTTTGAATTAAAAGGACTTCAACAGAACCCTTTGCACAGCCTATAAACATGCGCTTAGTGCTAACTTCAATCAGTCCTGTTTCTAAGGTTTTTTCAGACAACACGGCTTTAAAGACTTTAAAAATAGTGTTGTTTTGCAAAAAGTAAGCGCCTGGTTTATCGGCGTTTGCGTTGATTTGGGCAAGAACCTGAGTATTGTCTTGCATAAAATCAAGTTTTTCTAGTTTTTTTGCAGGTATATAGGCAAAAGTGGCGTCTTTTTCGCTTTGTTCAACTGGCTTGATTTTGTCTAAGTTTGTAAGAACTGAAATTAAGAGGTCTCCGCCTGCTTCTGCGAGTTTTTGATTTAAAGTAGTAAAATTATCTGTTTCTTTAATTTCTACCTCTACCTGACTATAGACAGGGCCTGCGTCCATTTTCAAAACTGTTTGCATAATAGAAACACCAGTAGATTTTTCTTGGTTGTAAATTGCCCAAAAAACAGGAGCACCACCTCTGTATTTTGGAAGTAGTGAGGTGTGAACATTGATTACTTCAAAAGCATTTAGCACTTCTTTTGGTATCCACATTCCAAAAGAAGCAGTAATCAGTTTATTTGGACTAAGTTTAAGCAGTTTTTGTAAAGTTTCTTTCAAATTAGAACTAAATATTACTTCTACACCGTTTACTCTGGCAAACTCAATTAAATCTTTAGTTTCTTTGTTGAATTTCGGCAAGTTTTTGACAACCAACGCCAAAACTTCGTGGTGAGTTATTAGTTTATTTAAAATTTCTTTAGTGAAGTTGTCATTTCCAAGCAAGATTAGTTTCATATTCCCTCTTTTTTTAGCCTTATTTTGATATCAATGTTCGCTTGCATAAACTCAGTACATTTGTCAACTAGGTATTTATAAATATCAGTTTTAGAAAAAATGCGAGTTCTTAAAATATAGGTGTCTTTATTTAAAATATGTTTAAAAAGTTCTTCTGGTTGCAAAAAGTTAGCAATATCTAGTGTTTTTAAAAAACTGTAGAGTTTTTTAAATAATTCAAACAGTGAAGTGCTTTCGGCGTACACCATATAAGTTTGGCCAAACGGGGTAAGTGCTTGTTCTTTACGGTAAGTTTCTTCTTGTCTATAAAACTGAGCAATATCTTTAGCTAGCAAGGTGTCAAGTTCTGTAGTATTAGTTTCTGAAATTAGGTAAACGTTGGCCTGAGCAGCATATTTTAAAGTTCTTGCTAACTTTAAATAGTTTAAATGATTAAAATATGGGTTTTTTGAGTTAAAAAGTAGTTCAGGTAAATACACACAAATCGTTTTGACTGACTTTAAATACTCAATTGAAACGTTTTCAAGATTTGAAAAAACAAGTCTATCTGTGGTTTTGATTTCCTTTTTTTCCAAAAAGTCTTTAAGTATTACTAAATCATTTGGTTTTGCTATATTTAGTTTTTCTAAAAAATACTGATAGAAATACTGAGCTCCTACACTTAGCTTTAAAAACTCGGATTTTTGGCAAACTTCGCATTCAATTTCTTTAGGCAAATATAAACTGCAAAACTGACAAAAATAACAAGCCTGAACGCCGTCGTATCTAAGGTAGTCAAAACAACGCGGACACCTTAAAATATTTGCACACTCTGCACACTTAACAAAGTTAGCATAAACCGTGTGGTCGGTTAAAAATAGTGTGTTTTTGTGATTTGCAAGATTATATTTTAAGTTAGCAATAACCTCTTTTGAAACTAAAGAGAGGTCTGAGTTTTTAAGTAAATCAGTGACTATAACTTGTTTGATTTCACCTAAATCGGTTAAATAGTTTAAGTTTTTTGGCTTTATTTTGTAGACTAAGTCAAAACTCGGAACTAAAGAAAACACTGAAACTAAAAGACCTTTTAAATTAGCAATAATTTTAGCGGCTTCTGAGGTTAAAATACCCAAATCTGTAGTGCTTTCAAAAAAGTCATCAAGCAAAATTAGATGTTTTAAACCATCAATATGTTGATACATTGCTTTTTCAAAACCAATGATAAGTGCAAACCCAGGTTTTTCAACTGCTTTTTCAAACTGTGCAACTTTAGCGTTGGTATTTAGTTTATCTGCTGAGTAAATTAAAATTTCTTCTGGTTTTAATAGACTGTTAAATAAATTAACAAAGTACTCTAAGTTAATTGAATTTTTTAAACAAAGTAAAACTTTTGCGCCATTTGTTTTAGCTAGGTTAACTTGGTTAAGTAAATTGTCAGTTGTATCAATTAAGTTAAACTCGTTGCTTTTTTTGTTTATTTCAAGTGGTTCTGCAAAATAACTAAAAAAACGAGTTTTTTTAGTTTTACTTTGTTCTACTGTAAAGTAGTTTCTAACTAAGTTTAGTTTTTTTAAATTACTAATTTCTTTTGCGTATTTTTGTTTTAAAGTTTTAGTTAAAGTTAACTCATAGTTTTTAAAAGGTAGATTAGTTTTAGTAGTTTTGTCAAGCAAGTGCAGTTTTTCAATCGCCATTAAGTTAACTAAAGGTGAAACTACACTTAAAAATATATCAATTTTTGGCAAAAAACTTAACTTGCTAAACTCTAAAAACAAACTAAACTGCACATTCGATACAACGGGTCTTTTATCTAAAAACTTTGTGCAAAACTTAAGAGAACTACTGTCTTCTTTAGTTTCTGTTTTAATTTCTAGAATAAAACCTAAAACGGTAGACCCTGCGAAGTCTACTAAAACACGTTGCCCTAAAAACAACGCTTCTCTGTACTCTTTTTCTACTTTATAGGTGTATGTCTCTAAACTACCCTTAAAACTACGGGCAATTAACACCGAGATAAAAAACATTATTTTAAGTTTTTCAGAATTTCGTCTATTTTGTTGCCATATTCCAGTACTGTGTCTATTTCAAATCTTAGTTCCGGAATTTTGCGGCAGTTTTTAGAAACAGCCAACGCAAACTCATGCCTGATTTGCGGGGTTTTTTTATCAAGCAGTTTTTGGGTGTAGACAGCGGTTTCTTTTTTGTTGTCAAAAATCATGTAAAAAACTTTTAAAACTGACAAATCTTTTGAAAGTTTAACGTCAACTACGTTAATGTAGCCGGTAATTTCATCAACTATTGTTTTGTTAATGGCTTTTGCAATCTCTCTTTGAAAGTAAGACTGCATGCGCAAGTGAGTCAAAGACATGTACTTTTCCTATTGTTGTCTTTCAACTTCTTTTAAAACAGAAGCCTCTATGACGTCGTTTAGTTTAATGTCTGAAAAGTCCTTGATTTTAATACCGCAGTCAAAGCCAGTTTTAACTTCTTTAGCGTCGTCTTTAAAACGACGAAGTGTCTCAATTTCCCCTTCATAAACTACTTTGCCTTCACGAAGCAAGCGAACTTTTGCGTCTCTAGTAATTGAGCCTGACACCACAAAGCAACCAGCGATTACGTCTTTTTTGACTTTAAACAGTTCTCTGACTTCAGCAGAACCAAGTACTACTTCTTCAAATTCCGGTTCAAGCATTCCCTCTAGTGCTGCTTTGATGTCATCTTCTATTTGATAAATTATATTGTAAGTTCTAATTTCTACACCTTTAGATTTTGCAAGGTCTCTGATTTGCGCAGACGGACGGACGTTGTAGGCAAGCAAAATAGAGCCCGAAGTATTGGCAAGCAAGACATCGGTTTCATTAATTTGGCCAACCGATTCGCGAACTACTGAGACTTCTAGACCTTCATATTTTAAATTAGCAAGTAGTACACGAATTGCTTCAATTGAACCATTTACATCACTTTTAATAATTAAGTTTAAAACTTTTTTCTCATTTGAAAGCAAGTCTTCAAGAGATTTTGGTTTTGTGACTAAACTTTGGGTTTTTTCGCGGTTTGCGCGTTCTGCTGCTACTTGTTTAGCAGTTTTTTCGTTTTCAAAACAAATAAACTTATCGCCTGGTTTTACAGAACTTTGTAGACCAGTTATTTCTACAGCGTCCGCTGGCTCTGCTTTCTTTAAACTTTTGGCGTTCGCGTCAACTATGGTTCTGACTTTACAGTATGCATTTCCAACTACTGCGTTGTCGCCAACTTTAAGAGTCCCGTTGTCAATAATTACAGTCGCTACATTTCCGCGACCTTTGTCAACTCTCGCTTCAATTACGGTACCGCTGGCTCTTCGTTTAGGGTTGGCTTTTAAGTCTTCAAGGTCAGCAACTAGTAAGATCATGTCAAGTAGTTCATCAATTCCTTGATTTTTCAAAGCAGAAATTTGGACAACCGGAACAGTTCCACCCCAGTTTTCAGTTAAAACTTCGTACTTAGCGAGATCCCCAAGTACGTTGTCAGGGTTCACACCTGGCTTGTCGCATTTGTTGATAGCCACGATCATTTTAACTCCACAGGCCTTGACGTGGTCAATTGCTTCTTTGGTTTGTGGCATCACAGAATCATCTGCTGCCACTACCAAGACAACAATATCGGTAACTTTGGCACCACGTGCGCGCATTTCTGAAAATGCAGCGTGGCCAGGGGTGTCAATAAAAGTAATTTTTTGGTTATTTTTAACTACTGAGTAAGCACCGATGTGTTGAGTAATCCCGCCAGCTTCGCCTGAGGCTACTCTGGAATGGCGAATAGTGTCAAGCAGCGTAGTTTTTCCGTGGTCAACGTGGCCCATGACAGTTACGATAGGTGCTCGCTTAACTAAGTCTTTAGGGTCATCTTCTTGAACGTGCTCGTCAAACTGAATTAGTTCTTCTTTTTTGTCTTCAACAACTTCATATCCAAGTTCTTGAAAAATAATTGTCAAAGTGTCTTTATCTAATACTTGGTTGACATTGGCAAAAATTTTAAAACTTAGACAAGTTTTAATAATTTCAATGGGAGAAATGCCGATTTGTTTAGCGTAGTCTGCAATGGTGTTTGCCTGATTGTAGACAACTTTTTGGGTTTTTTGTTTATTTTTATTAACTTTAATACTCATTTTAACTCTCCTTTCCCTTGAAAATAAGTTTTTGAAACTCCATAAAAAGTTCTTCTTGGACTTCTATTTTAGTTTGTCTAAAAATTGCTTTTGTGAATTTTAAAAAAGTAATTTCGGGTTTTTTTTCAATATAAAACCCGCGGTTTTTTTGGAGTTGGTCTTTATCTATTTTAACTTGGCCAGACTCAACAAAAAAACGAATTAAATCACACTTGGCAAATTTCTTTTTACTAACCACACAAGTGCGGGGGTTGTTTAACATCAATATACAATTCCCTCTTCATAGGCCTGAGTGGCTGATTTAATGTCTATTTTTTTCCATTTGATTGCGTTCATTGCCAAACGCACGTTTAAGCCGGCTTTTCCAATTGCAAGAGATAGTTGGTCGTCTTTTACAATTGCAGTTGCTGCTAAGTTTTCGGTGTCAATTGCCACAACTTTGACAATTTCTGCCGGAGTTAGTGCGTTTTTAATTAAGTCTTCTGGGTTTTCTGAATACTTAAATAAGTCTATGTTTTCGTTGTTAAGCGCACGGCGAACATTTCGGATACGAATGCCGTTTTCGCCAATACAAGAACCAACCGGATCAATGTTTTCGCGGTTTGACTTAACACAAACTTTAGAGCGCTCTCCTGCTTCGCGAGAAACTCCAACAATTTCAACAATTCCTTCCTTGATTTCAGGAATTTCTTGTTCAAGTAGTCGCTCTACTAACTCAGGGGCTTTGCGAGAAAGTTTTAAGTTTATTTCTCTTTCTTTAGAAACTGAGGTTAAAACCACTTTCAAGGTTTCGCCTTGATGCGGGTTTTCGGTCTCAAGTAATTGATCATAGGGAATAAAGGCAGAAATGTCTCTGCCAACATCTACGCGAATACCTTTTTCGTCAGTTGAAATTACACGAACACTAATAATTTGTCCAACTTGGTCTAAGAAATATTGAAAAATATTTTCTTGATTAAGGCCACGAATTAAAATATTAAACTGGTCTTTGACTTTTTTAGCAGCGTTGTAGCCAAACTTACGTGGGTCTACCTCTTCTTCAATGATGTCGCCAACTTTAGCGCGTGGTTTCTTTTCGTGTGCTTTTTCTAAAGTAATTTGCGAAATTCTTTTGCCGTCAAAACGTTGTGCTTCTGAGTAACTTGAAACTACTAGTCGTTGTGTGTAGACATTGACTTCTTTGCGCTCTTCGTTAATGTTTACACGGCAAGACTCAACTCCGTGTTCAGAGCAGCAACCTAGCTCAAGTGCTCTTTTAAAAGCATCCTTAACGCGTTCGCGGTCTACTTCGTAAAGTGTAGTGATGCGGTCAATTAGTTCAACTAAATCTTTTCTTTTCATTTTTTCTCCTTATTTTTTTAAAAAAATTACTACTCAAGTGTAATATTTGAAAGATTTTGAAATTTGATTTTCAGAGTTTTTTTAACTGCTTTAACTTTAGTTTCAAAGTAAGCGTGTTCTTCGTCTAACTCAGTCAGTGTAGCGCAACCCTTAAACTGAGGTGAAGTGAAGCAAAGTGATTTGCCTAAGTACTCTTTAAACTCAGCCTGACTTTTAGCCGAAACATATAGGCCTTTTGACTCAACTAAAAAGCCATATGCAGTGCTTAGCTGTGGAAACTCTAAAGACAAGGTTTCAGAAATTTCGCCCATTAAGTCTGAGTTAACGGAATTGGTATCCAAAGTAATTGAGATGTAGGGTTCGCCAAACTCAGTAGTCTGCTTAACTGAAAGCACTTTGATTTTAAAAGTTTCTTCTACTTTTAATTTAATTTTTTCAAAAGTTTCTTGCAAAATAAACTCCTTTAATAAAATTGAGTGGCTCGGCCACTCAATTTAATGTATCTATTAACTTGCCTATAAAGTATACCACAATCCAGCAGTTCTTTGGGATTTTTGGGTTTTTGTGCTTATTTTTGGTGTTTTGTATAAAACTTTGTGAAGTGAAGAGTTAGGTTAGTAATTTCTGAGAAGACAAAAAGCACAGCACTAAAGCCAAAAATAGTTAAAAAGCCGCGCCAGGTAATGTGGCGGAAGTTAACTAAACTAAATGCTTTGCCGCCAGGAATAAAAATCAAAGACATTTGCAGAACAAAACAAATGATGACAGCAATATTTAAAAACCAGTTAGTTTTTTGTTTATAAAAAGGCTGGAGACGGTTGCGAGCAGAATAGACAAACATAAACTGAGCGATGCAAAGTGTGTAGAAAGCCGCAGTTGAACCAAATAACTCTTTAAACTGATTTAAAGTAAAACCTTTGCCATAGTAAGAAAGGTCTAAGTTAAGAGAACTTGCTACATGCGGAGCGATTGAGTGGTAAGCAATTAGGTATGCTGCGGTTGCAGCCAAGCCAAGCACCAAACCTTGTGTAAAGATTAAAACACCTAGTCCATTTTTAAAGAAACCGGCTTTTGGGTCTCTTGGTTTTAACTTCATCACGTTTTTATCGGTTTTCTCAAAAGCAATCGCAATTCCGATAAATGAGTCTGTTGCTACGTTAATCCACAAAATTTGGGTTGAAGTAAAAGGTTCAAGTTCTTGTCTAAAGACAAACAGACCGATTAGAGAAATTACAAAAATTGTAATTAGTTCACCAATATTTGAAGCAAGCAGAAAGTGCAAAGCTTTCTGGATATTTGAAAAAATCCCTCGACCCTCTTTAACTGCTTTTAAAATAGTTGCAAAATTATCGTCAGTTAAAATCATGTCAGCCGCACCTTTTGCGACTTCTGTTCCAACTTTACCCATAGCGACACCAATTTGTGCGGTCTTTAAAGCAGGACCATCATTGACGCCATCTCCGGTCATTGAAATGATTTTGCCATGTTTTTGCCAGGTTTCAACAATTCTGACTTTGTTTTCAGGTGAAACTCGCGCGTAGACTTTGATGTTTTTAATTTGTCCAAAAAACTCATCATCTGACATTTCATCTAACTCAACACCAGTAATTGCCAGGTCTGAGTCAGACTCAATTATTTTTAAATCTTTGGCGATAGCCTTTGCAGTTTGTACGTTGTCGCCAGTTATCATAATCGTTTGAATACCTGCAATTTTTGCGTTTTCAATAGCAACTTTTACTTCTTCGCGAGGTGGGTCTTGCATAGCAATTAAACCTAAGAAAGTAAGGTTGTTTTCTTCGTCTGTAGTGTATGTACTGTTAATGTCGGTTTCTTTAAAAGCAACTGCAAGTACTCGATAGGCCTCATTTGCAAGAGCAGAAATAGCAGGACTTGCAGCATTTACATCTGCTGTATTAGTACAACGTTTCAGTAAAACTTCAGGAGCGCCTTTAACAATCAAGATTTTTTTGCCTTTGGTTTGATGAACTGTTGACATCAATTTACGCTCAGAGTCAAAAGCAAGTTCTGCAATTCTTGGGTACTTTTGTGTAAGAGTTGTAAAGTTAATTCCGTTGTCTTGTGCAAGTTCTACCAAGCAACTTTCAGTAGGGTCGCCAACAACACAACCATCTATAATTTCGGAATCGTTTGAAACAGCGGCAAACTCAATTAGCTGACTTAAATTAAGATTTGATAGCTCAAGTTCTTCGGCTAAATAAATTTTTCCTTTTAGCCAAAGTTTTTTAACAGTCATTTTATTTTTAGTCAAAGTTCCGGTTTTATCACTGCAAATTACCGAAGTTGCACCAAGAGTTTCAACCGAAGTTAAAGTCTTTAAAATCGCCCCACGACGCGATAGTCTCTGCATTCCAGCTGCCAGAATTATTGTGATAATGGCAGGTAGACCTTCTGGAATTGCGGCTACTGCAATAGTAGATGCTAGTATCAATAAACTCAACCATTTTTGTGCACTAACTGTGGTTTTAGAAAAAATATAAGCCTCTGTGATGTTGACTGCAAATATTACAAAACATAGTAGAAGCGCAGCAAGTCCAAGAAATTTGCCTAGTCTAGAAATTTGTTTCTGCAGAGGAGTTTCCTCGGATTTTGTGGCTTTTAAAGCACTAGCTATTTTGCCAATTTCTGTTTTCATAGCAGTTTCGGTAACGACACCTACTGCGCGGCCATATGTCGCTACTGTGGAAGAAAAGCACATATTGCTGCGTTCGGCTAAAGGAGTTTTTGGGTCAATTAAAACAGAGGCATTTTTTAAAACTGGTAGAGTCTCACCAGTTAAACTAGATTCATCTATTTTTAAAGAAAAACATTCAAATAAACGAATGTCTGCAGGAACTATGTCTCCTGCTTTTAAAACTACAATATCACCAACTACTAAATTTGTTGACTCAATTTGCTTGATTTTGCCATCTCTTATCACAGTTGCATGTGGTTGGTTCAGTTTTTTAATGGCATCCAGAGACTTCTCAGCCTTCATTTCTTGAAGTAAGCCAAGTAAAGCGTTGAAAACTACAATTGCTGCAATCACCACGCCTTCTAAAAACTGACCAACTACAAAAGAAAGCACTGAGGCTAAAATTAAAATTATGACCATCAAGTCCTTAAACTGCAAAAGGAGTCTAAAGAAAAAAGAACGTTTTTTTTCTTTTACAAACTCGTTAAGTCCATTTTTTTTAAGTCTATTATTTGCTTCTGTTTGAGTTAAGCCAGACTTAAGATTGGTATTTAAATTTAATTTAATTTCTTTAATTGGTTTTAAAAAGTCTTCCATGTTATACCTTTTTTTACTTAAATGTCTTAGGCTATGCAAATTTACAAATGGTTGAATTTCCGAAGTAAATTAAAGCCTTTGTGTTTCTTTTGATAATAAAATTAGGGGTGCAGCAACACACTAAAAAATAAAATAACCAAAAAATAGATTATAGGTTTCAATGTTTTTTCGTACTTTGGTTCTTTATATTCTTGCAAAATAGATTCAGGTAAAATAAAAAAATTTGGATTGGTTTCTAATATTTTTCTGATACTTTCTTCTGCATATTCTTTAGATTTTTGTTCTTTTTTTAAACATTTTGAGTGTTGACGGTTATAGTAAGAAAATGTCGGTATAAAAATTAAAAACTTTAAAATGCTATACCCTTTTAAAATAAATATATAAATACGATATTTAGATAAAAAAATAAATAAAATATTAGTAATAATATCAAAAAACAAGTTAAGAATGAAAAAATACGAATAGAACCGCAATTTAGGCTTTAGCACATTGTTTTCTTTAAAAAATAGATTTTCTTTTAATAGTCTTCCTGCGAAAAATGAATTACAACAGTGAATGGATATTATTTCAAGTTGCAAAATTTTTGCATAAAAAATAATATTGAATATCAACGATGAAAGTAATGCACTTGTCTCTTCTAGCCTAAGAATTTCCCTTATAATGCTAAATGAATTAAAAAAATCCATATTAAATAAAACCTTTTAAAAATTCAGAAGCAAAATTAAAAATTTGATCAATGGCACTATTTAGCAACGCTTTCCTTGCAATTGGGCCAGGAAGTACTTTTTTAATAGCTTTAGTAAATGATTTACCGAATGAACTAGTTATCCCTTGCACACCTTTGGCGCTAATTTTACCAACAGCACTATTTTGAATATTTTTTGTTAAAATATTGCTTAATTTGCTAGCAATTTTATCTTTTAAAACATTCGCTTGATCACTAACATATGATGCTATTCCAGCCATTCCTGCTCCTATAATTCCAGAAATTGCTGCAGATTTGTAGTTTACCTTGTAAAAATCGCCACCATTATCAATTAAATCATCACCGATACTTCCTACAAAACTGGTAGCGCCACCTATCAATGCTGAAGTGAATATGCCAATTCCAGAAGTAGCAGCGACACCACTAACCGCACCTAAAGCACCTGCAAGCAGCGCTTTTTTCCAATTTATTGTGCCATTTTCGGATTTTTGTTTATAGCAACTATATCCAACGCCAACAGCAGCTCCAATAACCGCTCCAATTATTAGTGCAGTTAAAAATAATTGGCCATCTTTGTCAATATAATTAACAGGGTTATTTTTACAATAACAAAATAAGTTGTTAGTAGATGAATATTCGTTTTCTAAAAATAAAGGGTTGTCAATGTTTAGCCATCTACACCACTCAGGCACATAGTACCTGGTTGTGCAGTAATACATTTGACTTTCTTTATCAAAGTAGTATCCTTTGTATCTAAATGGGTTGATTTGAGCGAGATTATTTGCAGAATTATCAAAATAAACATAAGTATCACCATAAGCATTACTTTCGTATCCCACTATTCTTTCGCCGTTTTCATCAACTATACCCAAAATATTTTGTAGACTGTCTTTTAGATAAAAATAATTTTTTGTTTTGTCTAAAATAAATCCATAAAGTAGATTGTCTTCATCATACAAAAAGTCTAGTCTGTGACTGTCTGAAATTTGTGAAACTAATTTGTCGTCATCATAGTAGTAGTAAATTGTTTCGTCTGGTGTGATTTTTTTAGTTCTAAGACCTTTATCGTCATATTCATAAGTAAAAGTATTGTCCTCGCTATCCGTAAACTCAACTAATCTTCTACCTTCAAATAAATATTGATTACCTTTATATGACTTAGGGTTAAATATGTTTTTATCATCGTAAATAATTTCGTTGCCGTTTACCTTAACAAGCAGGTCTTTAATCTGGCTTGAGTATTTAAAAGTAGTGTCGCCATATTTTAAAATATTGCCGTTGTTATCATACTGGATAGTTTTGCCGTCGTCTTTTGTCAAAAATCCACGAAAATCATATTTGTATGTGTGGTTTTTAAAAATATTGTCTTTAATAGACAAGATATTGCCAAGTGCATCGGTCTCATATGTGCGACTAAGTTCAGTAGAATGTTTGAAACGGTGTAGTTCTTTTGAAATTTGCTTAGAGATATATTTGTTGTCGTTTTCTCTTCTCTTGTAATCGAAAGCAGTAGACATAATGTTTTCGCCTGCTTTGTGCAGAACAACATTTTTAAGCATACCAAGCGTATCAAACTGTTTGTTTTGAGAAATGCCAACAATTTCTTTTTTAAGTACTTCAAGAGTTTTCTTTTCACAAAAGGCAGGTCTGAAAGCAAGCATCTCAATTTGACCTTGCAATTCCATACAATCTGCTAGGTAGCCCAAATTATAAGAGCTATAATTTGAAGTTAGTTTTCTACCAACTGATAACTTTAAGTTGTTGCCTAGTCCAGATTGACTAGAAATCCAAATATACTCGCTATCATTAAGAATTAGTCTAAAAGAAGTTGATTGAGTAAATCCGTATCCATTCTCTTCATTTACTTCTGTAAAAGAAAGCGCAACAAAATGCCAAGAATTGCAAGTAAACATTAAATTAGTTTCTTTAGTTTCACTTCCATATTTTATAACTAACTTAGTGTCTTTGTTTTTAAATAAAACAATTTTTTGATTTTTTTCGTCAATTGCTTCAAATAAATATTGCATGTCTTCACT
>CAUTZH010000013.1:0-14308 GCA_963543155.1 uncultured Acholeplasmataceae bacterium | reverse complement strand
GTTAAAAAAAGAATCCACTGATTACGCGAAAGCAATTTTAGGTAGTTACTCTGGTGAGTATGTTGGCAATTATCGCGGTGTTGACTTAAATCCTTTTTTAGAATCTGGACACCGCATGCCTTATTACCACAGTAGTTTTCATCAGTACTGGTGGCTTGGCACACAGTATCCCGCCTCTGATCCGTACGCGCGCAGCATCATTCTTAATGGTATTCTAGACTGGCACGATGTGTACCACGTTTTCGGTGTAGTAGTTTGCATTAGGTAATTTTAAATATTTTACAGAAGGTAAATATGAAAAAAATTAGTCAAAACAAAGTATATTTCTATTTAAGTATCTTAGTTACTATAATTGCTATTTTGGCAATAATTTTGGGAACTATTTATGGAGTTAAAAAGAGAAATAGCAAAATTAGGCAAAATATAGAAATCACTTTTCACTCAAAAACAGGTAAAGAAATTGCTAAAAGAAAATTTAAATTAAATGAAAAAATCAATGTATCGTTTTCTAACGATGAACTTGAACTTGCAAAAAACGAAGAGTTTATAGGTTGGACCAACTCTTTATCTGGAACTCTGATTTCTGACCTTAATGCAAGTTTAAAAAATCACAAATTATATCCAGTTTATCGCCTTAAATCGCCAAATACTACTAAATACGAAATTAAACGCCACTTTGAAAAAGTAGACGAAACTGGTTTTGATACAGAAAGTGAAATCGTTTCTGGTGTTCAACCTGGTAAAGAAGTTCAACTATCTTCAGATAAACTAGGTGCTCCAAATGGCTTTGAGTTAGATCTTGCAAACTCAGTTACTAAACAAACTGTTGCTGCTGATGGCTCTACTGTTTTTAATCTATATTTTTAAAGAAAAACCTACAAAGTTACTTTTGACTTTAATGGTGGCATGTTAGATGGACAAACTAAAAAAGAAGTAAATTACAAGTTTGGACAAAACTTAAGAGACATTGAAAAACCTACTAAAACAGATCTAACTGGTGTAAAGAAATACACTTTCCAAGGTTGGTTAAATCAAGCGACCGGTCAACTAGTTGACTTTACTCAAAATAACTTAGTTGAAGCAAATATTCACTTTGTTGCTAAGTGGGAAGAAACTGATATCACTAAAAAAGTTTATTTAAACTTAGTTTATGAAGGTTTAAGAAACTCAGTTGATTCTGAAAACGAAATTGAATTACCAAATCAAAAGAAAATTGGTACTTTAGTTTCAGCAAATGACCAAGATATTAAAGCGGCAATTGCTGATTTTCTTTTAAGTCACCCGCATCCTTTTCATAATATTAGTTTTGACCAAGCAAAATCAGTTTCAAGTTTACATGTTGAATCCAACAGTGTAAAACAAACAATTAAACTGTACTTTAAAGCAAGAACCTACACTATTCGTTTTAACCTAACTGAAGATGGTTTAGACCAAAACACAATTTCCCCTATTTTAAAACAAACAATTGCGCTTAAATATACCAATAATTTAAGCCAAGATATTTACGAAAAACTACTAACTATCAAGAAATTAAGTACTGCAACTAAAGATTTTGGGCTAGAAAAGCTGGTCGTTGAAGAATCTGGCAATGAGTTTAATCCAAATACTGATTACAACGCCAACATCACAATAAAACCTGTTTTTAAAGAAAAAGATGTTTTTGTTTTCATTACTCCACGCGTACAAAGCGCAGACCTTGGAAAAACTGACTCCCCTACCTGGCCAATTCAAAATGCCAAAGTAGGCGAAGTTTTTAACTTCACACCAAACACTAACATTAAATATGAATTCAAGTTTTTAGGTTGGACAGACAAAGAAGGTGGTTCTGTTAAAAATATTTTAATAACTCGTCAAACTAAAGAAGTTTTTGCTGTATTAGCGCCAGAAGAGCGAGCAGATTACCAAGTTATTCACTACCTTGAAAAACAAGGCGAATCTAGCACTTTAGATGGTCAATACGACGAGATTATTGAAAATAAGGCCAATCAGTTAGTCAAAGATAAGGCTAACTACACTACTTACTCAGGTCCAGATAAGGATCTTTATGAAATTGACGACACAAAACCTGCTAAGTTAGTCGCAGATTTAGTTCCAGGTTCTACTGACACTAAAGTTTATAGATACTATAGACTAAAAACTACTAGAGTAAATTTTGTTGCAGATTCAGGTATTGAATCAATTTCTCCAACATCAGCGCTAGTCAAACGAACAAGACTAATTAGCTTGCCAAATTACGCAGTTAAAAATACTCATAATTTTTTAGGTTGGAGTAATGCACAAAACGGAGCAATTCAAACTAAGTTTATTGCAACTGGCGACGTTCAGTCAATCTACGCGGTAACTGATTATCAAGATAGAGAGATCACTTACAATATCCGAAAAGAACAGCCAAACGGAACTTTTTTAGAAGCCGAAGAGAAGAGAATCGGGAAAATTGCGTCAACTCATACTGTTAGTTATCAAAATCCTGACACCACAGTTTATCAAGAACCTACTTATAGCGTAGAAAAAATTACAGTTAACGCAGATAAAACACTAAACAAGGTAACTGTAACTATTCTTAGAAAAGTTTATACTGTGAATTTTGAGGCCAGAAACTACGGAACATATTTGTCAGACAGGCATGTCAAACACGGAGCCATAATTGGCGAAATTGACTACCCAATCATAAATGAACAAGGTTTCATTATCAGAGAACTACACCTTGATGGCAAAGAAATGGCTAAAGCATATGTTGAAAACTTTATTGTTGTAAAAGAGCACAAGGTTACTGTGTATTTTGGTAAACCTGCAAATAAACTCGGCAAATATCCGCAATCAAAAGTAGAATATCCTGACGGAATTCACAAAGTTGAAGACAAAACTCACAGCCTTAAGTTTAATTCAAAGGGCAAAGACTACACCATGGAGTTTACTCGCAGTTACTGGCAAGACGCAAATGGTGTTAAATACGAAAAATACAATGGTAAGTATTTTCAACTTGAAACTGTTTGGTTTTTCAAAATTCCTGAGCAAAACACTTGGTTTACTGAAAAAATCTTAGATTTTTCTCCATTCAACATTTTTTACATTGGATACGAAGATAACTCAAAACCAGAACGCTCTATTTTTAAAGAATTGGTTAATGATATTGGCAATGTTCTAGGTCACGAAGTTCACATGCCAACTTACGATGACGGAGATTTTTCAGTTAAACCTGCTTTAGATAAAGGCAAAAAAGCCGAGCTTAAAAAAGAACCTACGGATTTTGCCAGAACAGTTTTAGGTAATTACACTGGAAATGGTAAGTATTATCGCAGTATTGACTTAAGTCCTTTTGTTGAAGCAGGTCATCAAATGCCTTATTTCAACGCTGCTCGCCATCAATGGTGGTGGCTTGGCACAGAATTCCATCGTTCTAACCCAAGCGCACAAAGCATCGTGAACGGTGGCGATCTTGACTGGAACAATGTTCACGGTGTTTTAGGTGTAGTCGTTTGTGCTAGATTCTAATAAATTTCTAAATTAGAATCAATATTTTTACAAATAAACTAACCAGCTTCGTTTACCCCTTTTATGTAGCATAAAGCATAAAAATAATTTAAAATATGTTTAATAACTAAATTGCTTTCTAAACAATTTACGGAGTTTAACTATGTTTAAAGACTTACTTTATAAAAAAGTTAATAAAGCGCAAATTCTTGAAGAAATTTCAGAAATGCACGGTTTTGACTTGTCTGTTTTGTTTACTGAATTAAAAGAGACGGAACGCAGGCAAGTTCTTAAACTAATTGACAGCAAAACCATTGCTGTGTTTTTTGCATACCTTACTAACGAAAACGCTTTATTTGTTCTAAATGAACTAACTAACTTAAAAAAAATAGAGGTCTTAAACGAACAAAGTTTAGATGATTTAGTTGACTTTATTAAGTTTCTCCAAAAAGAAAAAGAAGATGAATACAACGAAATAATTACTAAGTTAACCAACTATAAAGAAATTTCTAATTTACTACAATACCGAGAAGATAAAACAGGTTCTTACATGTCGAAAGACGCACTTGTTGTTTTTGACACAATGGACGTCAAAGTAGCAACTAGACAAGTAATTGAACACGCTCAAGACGCAGAAAGTATCTCAACGCTAATAGTTACTTCTGAAAATGGAGTTTTTAAGGGCATGCTTTCTTTAAAAACTTTAGTTAAAACTCGCTCACCCAAACAGGTTAGTGAGTTAATTGAACCAACCGAAGTAGTCTATGACACCGACAATATCGAGGAGTCTGCTGCAACTTTAAACAACACAGGTAAGTTTCAAATTCCGGTAGTTTCCAAAGGTGGTATATTTTTGGGAGTTTTGAACCTAGACGATATTTTAGATGTTGTTAGAACCGAGGCAGATAAAGACATTGCACAACTTTCTTTGCTTTCGGCAAAATCCCTAACTCGCCGAAAAATTTTTACACAAGCCATCACTCGCCTACCATGGTTAATTCTTTTAATACTGCTTTCAATTCCACTTTCTTTTGTAACTTCAGTATTTGAACCAAAAGTCTCTAAATTTGCCTATATCGCAATAATTACTGCCATTCAACCCTTAATCTTGGGATGTCCTGGCAACGTGTCTTCACAAATTCTTTCGGGTTCTTTAGTTAGACTTTCTCGCTTTGGCAAAATTGACAAAGAATCGTTTTTAGAAGAATTTAAAGCAGGATTGTATACTGCTTTAACTGTCTCTGCTTTGGTTTTTGGCTTTTCTTTCCTATTTATTTTAAGCTACAAAAATGCAATTCCAAAAACCGTTTCAATCTACCGTGTTTCTGCAATCTACGCCTTTATTAACTCACTAACTTTACTAGTTGTGTTAATGTTATCACCTCTTATTGCGATGTTAATTCCAATGTTTTTCAAGAAAATTAAAATTAACCCAGCGTCTGCCGCTGGTCCGATTATTACCACTGTTTGCGATACTTTGGCGCTAGTTGCACACTTTACTTTAACTTTAGCGTTAGTGTCTGCCTTTAAATTACCGCTGCCTACTTTGGGTTAAAAAGAGGTTACTTATTATGTTTAGCGAAAATAAAGAGTTTGATTTTAAACAAATTAGTAAGTCTCTTAAAACCAAACAATACCTAAAAAGTTTTGAGGCCTACGAAATTGCCGAAAACTTCGGTGAACTTGATTTTGAAAAGCAAAAATTAGTCTTGAGTTACTTAACTGAAGCAAAGGCTGCTAAAGTTTTTGTGTATTTAGAAAAAGATGTGCAAAGCGAGTTTTTTACACAACTTAAAGAACACGAACAAAGACAAATTTTAGATAACTTAGAAATTGATGACCTTCGTGAATATATTGGTGAGTTTAGTTTAGATAAACAAAGCAAAATTCTAAATTTACTTACATCTTCTAAATATCTAGATATTAAAAAACTTTTGGTTTATGACAAAGAAAAATGTGCGTCTATCATGAACTTAGCCTATGTTTGCGTAAATGAAGAAATGGACATTAAAGCGGCAACCGACTATGTACTTAGACACACTAAAGAAACCGATTTTATTGATTTTGTTTATGTGGTTGACGCTAAAAACAAGTTAAAGGGAGTAATTGACTTAAAAGACTTAATTAAAGCCCGCAGTCAAGACTCACTTAAAGACATCATTATTTATGAATATCACTTCTTAAAAGACACAATGACAATCAAAGAAGCAATTGGTGTATTTCGCCAATACGACTTACTGGCAATGCCGGTAATTGACGAAAGACAAAATATGCTTGGCATAATCACCGCCGACGATATTTTGGACGAAATTGTTGAACAGACTGAAAAAGAGTATTTGAAACTACAAAGTTTCCAAAAAATGGACATTGACACGCCACCTTTTAAAAAGTTTTTATATAGACTTCCGTGGTTAATTGTCTCAATAGTGTTGGCGCTGTTAATTGCTAGATTTATTTTAGTATTTGACTCAACTATTCAAAAAGTCTCAATTTTAATTTTATTTCAAGCCCTGCTTTTAGACATGGCCGGAAATATTGGCAGCCAATCGATGGGTTTCACAATTATCTTGATTTCTAAAGATAAGTTAAATAAGCGAAGGGAAATTTATAAACATATTTTAAAAGAAATAACGATTGCTTTACTAAACTCAGTGATTTCGGCAATTTTCGCGTTTGCCATCGTCTTTTCGTTTGTAGCAATTGGCACTAAATACGGACACTTTCAAGGTTTTGACAAACATCCTTATTTAGCGTTAAACATGGCGTTTTGTGTCGGAATTTCCATGTTTTTGTCAATGATTATTGCGGCAATAATTGGTACAGTCATTCCACTAATCGCTAAAAAAGTTAAAATTTCGCCAAATGATGTAACTGGTCCTGCTTTAACTACGCTAAACGACTTTTTAGCAGTTTCAATATACCTTTTGGTTGCATCATTCGTATTTTAATCTGGTTATTATTTTGACAAATCTAGTCGTCAATATGGTATAATTTTTATGACTTTTGCAAGGATTTAGGCTTTTTACCTTTTTCTTTAGCAACTGTGACAGGAGAAATAATTATGGCTTTAACTAAAGAATTAAAAGCACAAATTATTCGCGATAACCGCATCAATGATAAAGACGCAGGTTCACCTGAAGTGCAAATCGCTCTGCTAACTGAGGAAATTAAACAACTTACTCAACATTTAGCAGTGCACAAAAAAGATTTACACTCTAAACGTGGTCTTTACATGAAAATTGGTAAACGTCGTAGTCTGTTAAACTATCTACTTAACAGCGATGTTCCACGTTATCGTGCAATCGTTGCCAAATTAGGCTTAAGAAAATAAAAAAAGTGGTTCGCCACTTTTTTTATTATAATTTAGCCAAACTAAATACTAATTTGGCAAATAAATTGATTTTTTAAGGGTATAATTGTCGTATGGAAACACCACATATCTCAGTTTTAAAACAAGAATGTATAGATAATTTAAATATTTTGCCAGGTGGCGTTTATGTTGATGCAACAGGTGGTGCTGGTGGGCATTCTGAGGCTATTTTAACTAAACTTAAAGGAACTGGTCACCTTTATATATTTGACACCGATAAAACTGCTTGTGCTTTAATTGAAAAAAGGCTAAAAAATTTTTCCAACTTCACTATTTTTAATGCCAATTTTGCAGAAATTACAGAAAAACTAAACTCAGCTGGCGTAAATAAAGTAAACGGTGTACTTTTTGACCTCGGACTAAGTAGTATGCAAATTGACACTCCTGAAAGAGGTTTTTCGTATATTAGTTCAAAAAACCTAGATATGCGCATGAACACAGAACAAAGTTTAACTGCTGAGTTTATTTTAAATAACTACACACAAAAAGAGCTTGCCAATATCTTTTTTAAATATGGAGAAGAGAAAAACAGCAATATTTTAGCTAAAAAAATTGTTGAGCAAAGACCAATTGAAACAGTTGAGCATTTGGTGTCAATTTGTGACAGTGTTAACTTTAAAACTAAAGGACACTCAGCAAAGCGTGTGTTTCAAGCACTGAGAATAGAAGTTAATGATGAACTAAATGTTTTAAAGTCTGCACTTACTCAATCCTTTGATTTGCTTGCAAAAAATGCCAGACTTTGTGTGATTTCTTTTCATTCTCTTGAAGACAAAATCGTCAAAGACCAGTTTAGAAGTTTGACTGAAGAAAAAACTCCGCTTGGTCTGCCTGTTTTACTTGAAAAGAAAAAAGAATTTACACTAATTACTAAAAAAGTTATACTACCAAAAACTGATGAGTGCGCTTTAAATCCACGGGCTCATTCTGCTAAATTAAGGGTGATTGAAAAATTATGAAGTATTTTATCTACGGTGGGTCTTTTAACCCAGTTACTGTTGCCCATGTTGGCATTATTGAAAAAATTCTTGCGGCTTATCCTGAGTCAAAAGTAATTGTAGTTCCTTGTTCTATTAACTACAAAAAATCAGGCCTGATGCCAAATACTTTAAGACTGTCTATGTTAAAGGCTGTTTTTAAAGACAATGAACGCGTAATAATTGACGAAATTGAACTAAATGACTTTGAGTATTTAGGAACCCTTAGCACATTAAAACGTTTGACCGAAAAATACAAGACTAAGCCAGTTTTTGTAATGGGTGCTGACAATGCTCTGAATATTGGTAGATGGATTAACTATAAAGAACTACTTTCTGAATATGAGTTTTTAATCTTTAAAAGACCAGGGTATCAAGTTAAGTTAACAGAAGCAATAAAGGCTGAATACATTGAGTTTGAAATGGATGTTTCGGCTAGCATGATTCGCAACAACCCAGATAAGTTTTTGGACTTTGTGCCAAAGGCTGCTAAAGAAATTTTTCAAAATAACTATTTAAAAAACGGCTGTGAAACTGGGATTTTTGACTTAACAGAACTGACTAACTTTCAAATCGACAAACCATATGTTTTAAATCCTAAAAAAAATATTGACCAGATTTACGAGGTTTTAAATGCACTGGTTAAAACTGGTTTAAATCGCTTTATAAGCAGAAAAGACATTATTTTAAACTCAAAGTCTGATTTAATTTTCTACAGTGAATTTAACATCAAAGCCCTTTCTTATCTAAAGGAAAAACTAGACAAAATTAAAGAACTAGATACAGTAGTTTTTTTGGTTAATAACCATATTTTAAATTACTCAGACCGCACACTTTCTTTTGTTGAACACTCAGTTTTTATTGACTATCACCAGTTTTTAAAAGACAAAATTACTCAGTTAAAAATAGAAAATAAAAATAAAATCTTAGCCCTTTCAGACACTAAAGTTAACTATATTATCTCTACAGCCGAAAAACAGTTGGCAGATAAATTAACCCAACTTACTCCAAATAAATTTGTAATAGGAATTTCAGGTGGTTTGGATTCTGCAATAACTTTATTGTTTGCACATCTTGCCTGCAAACGACTAAATGTTGACCCGCAAAACCACATTTTTCCGCTAATTTTACCAAGTGTTAACAATAAAGAAAGTGTTAAGCGTGCTACTGAACTATGCAAAAACTTATGCTTAACTCCAAAAATCATTGAGATTGACGAAATTTGTCAAAGCATATTTAACAAAACTAACCACTTTGAAAAGGATGTAATTTATGAAAATACACAGGCTAGAGTTAGAACTCTGCTTTTACTAAACGCCGCAAACAAAGTAAATGGAGTTGTCTTAAATACTTCTGATCTTTCGGAAATTCTTTTGGGTTTTGGAACAGTTGGCGCAGACCTTTTTGGCTTGTTTGCAACAAACGCAACGCTATTTAAGTCAGAAATCAAAGCAGTTTTAGCATACCTTGCTAAAAACCAGTTTTATGACCAAAGAAAAGTAATTCAAGAAATTTTAGCAGCACCAATTTCACCAGAATTGTTGCCAAATCAAAACACGGAAGAGATTTTAGGCAACTATGTGTATCTTGATCAAGTTTTAAATGCTTTTTGTTTTCAAGGTAAAGAGTTTAGCATTGAGTTAATTGATGAACTTTTTGGCGATAAGTTAAGCAAGGCAGAAAAACAAAAAATCTTAAATACAGTTGAAACCAGAGTTTTTAAAAATGCATTTAAGCGCTCTGCTTTTCCACTACATATTGAATTTTTTGAAAGAAAACTTACAGACTTTTTCATAGAACCAGATAACGAATATTTCAAATAAGTAAAAAAATGAAAGGAGCAGGTATGCAGAAAAATCAACATAAAACAGTAGTACTTGGAATGTCTGGCGGTGTAGATTCCGCAGTTTCCTTAAAACTACTTTTAGATCAAGGCTACAAATGCATCCCTGTTTACATGAAAAACTGGGACAGCACTACTAATTTTGATGTCCTTGGGAATCCTAATTTAAATGATGACGTCTGTCCACAAGAAAAAGACGCCAAAGACGCAGAGGCTGTTTGCAGGCAACTTGGTGTTGAGTTAATTAGAGTGGATTTTTCAAAAGAATACTGGGACCGTGTATTTCAGTATTTTTTAGCCGAATTTCAGGCTAACCGTACACCCAATCCAGATGTTCTTTGCAACAACGAAATTAAGTTTAAAGCTTTTTTAGAGTACGCCGAAAAATTAGGTGCTGACTTGATTGCAATGGGCCATTACGCTAGAACTGAAATAATAGACGGCAAAAAAATGCTACTAAAAGGAATTGACAAAAACAAGGACCAGACTTATTTTTTGTCGCAACTTACCGATAAACAACTCAAAAAAGCTATTTTTCCGGTTGGCAATTTAACTAAACAAGAAGTCAGAGCAATTGCCGAGGCTGCCGGTTTGGTAAACCGTGCAAAAAAAGATTCAACCGGAATTTGTTTTATTGGCGAGCGTAATTTTCAAAGTTTTTTGGCTAACTATTTAAAAACTTCAGCAGGTCCAATTAAATTTTTAGATGGCCGTGTTGCAGGTACACACACTGGACTAATTAACTATACAATCGGGCAAAGAAAAGGTATAGGTTTGGGAAAAACCTACGAGTTTGATGGACCTTTTTACGTAGTTGGAAAAATCCCTGAAGAAAACACTCTTTTAGTGGCACCTGAGAGCAATTTAGAGTACTTGCACTCAAATAACTGCTTTATTGATAATTTGGTTTTCAGAGCACCGAAACAAAATGGTAAGTACTTTGCTAAATTCCGCTACAGGCAAGAAGACATTGAAGTTGAAGTTGAGTTTTTGGAAAACAACTCAGCAAAAGTTTACTTTAAACCAACTAAAGCAGTAACACCTGGTCAGTTTTTAGTTTTGTATCAAGGCAATGTTTGTCTTGGTGCTGGCCGCATTAAAGATGTGTATATGGACACTGATTTAAGGAGGTATTAAGGTAATGGAAAAAACTGAAAACACAACAACTCGCCAACTTATTTTTCTAAAAACCTTAAAGACTGGCCTTGAGTACATGATATGCTTGTTTAAAGCAGAAGGCGTGAACGAAGGCGTTAGAATTATTGGTAATTTCCAAGCGTTTTCAAATGGAAAACCACTACGTGCAGGGGCTGCTTATGAAGTTACTCACACCAAAGTCCCACACCCTGTTTTTAAAACTTTTAAACTAATTTCTTTTTCAATTCCGCATGGCACCACTGAAGAGCAACTGGTAAATCTTTTTAAAGCACTTAACATCCAAGGAGTTGGTAGAGTTAAAGCAACTAAAATTTGGGAAGCGCTGGGCAGTGATGCTGTTAAAAAAATTAACGAAGACCCAAGTTGTCTAAATAACCTTGGTTTTTCAAACAGTATAATTCTAGAAATCACCAAAAAAGTTCAAGAGAACTTCCAAGAGGTTGAGATTTTAAATTTCTTAACTTCGGTTGGAATTTCTGCTCGTTTTTCTGCCCAAATTTTTAAAAAACTACCAAATCCAATCACAGAACTTAAGAAAAATCCGTATGTATTAGCAAAAAAAATTAACCGTTTTGGTTTTTTTAAAGCAGATTTAGTAGCCCAAGCACTAGGTATTGAAAAAACTGACTTAAAACGGACAGAGGAAGCAATTTTTCATGTGATTAGTGCCTATTCAATTGACGGACATAGTTACTACACAAAAGACGCACTAATTCAAGAAACCGAAACTTTCTTAAAGAAAATTGATGAATTCAAAATTAGTGAGTATCCTTTAAAAACAGCGATCGATAACTTGATTTTTGCCAATCGTTTATTTTTTGAAGATGGTTTTGTGTATTTACCAGAGATCTACAAAGCAGAAGTTAATGTTGCTAAAATGCTTAACAATATATTTGCAAACAACACAAACTCGCTACCACTTGAGTTTATTGACGCGCAAATTAAAATAAAAGAAAAAGAAACCGGAATTTCTTACACAGAAGACCAAAATAAGGCCATCAAAATGGCTTTAACTAACTCACTTTCCTTTATCACAGGTGGACCTGGTACTGGTAAGACCACTATTTTAAAAGCAGTTAATGATATTTACCTTGAATATGCCAAAAACGACGAAACTAATCTTTTTAAAACTGCGAACTTACTTTTGGCGCCAACTGGTCGCGCTGCTCGCAGAATTCACGAAAGCACAGGTGACTTATCTTCAACTATCCACTCAGCCCTAGAGTGGATTCCGGATATAGATGATGAGCGTTCATACTGCTTTAAAAGAAACGAAAATCAGCCGTTTACAAATGTTGGGCTAATCATTGTAGATGAAGCCTCAATGTTAGATATTCGCCTAGCAGACGCGCTGCTAAGAGCAATTGACAAAAACACAAAGATTGTTTTTATTGGAGATGGCCATCAGTTGCCAAGTATCCAACCAGGTCTATTTTTAAACGATTCAATTAACTCAAAATGTTTTCCCGTTACTACTTTAAACCAAATTTGTAGACAAAGCAAAGACTCCGGTATCGTTCCTTTAATTTCAGCGCTTAAAAATAAAGAAGTTAACGAGACTAATTTCAAAAATTATATAAGCAAAGATTTGAGTATGGGTGAATGCTCAGTTGAATATATCCGCAATAACATAGTTAACTTCCTGCAACTTTGCGAAAAACAAAATATTGATATTTACCAAGACTTTCAAATTTTAATTCCTATGAAAGAAGGGGAATGCGGAGTTCACGATATTAACAAGATTTGTCAAAACTACTTTATTCCCTATGAAAACAGAGACCGCTTTTTAGAGATTAGAAAGGACTCACGTTTTTATATTAACGACAAACTAATGATTACTAAAAATTACCCAGACCACGGTGTGATGAATGGAGATATCGGCAAAGTCGTCGATATTCAGGCTAAAACTTTTGTACTTAAAATTGGCGATAATTTAGTGTCTCTGCCTGTTGATATTAAAGAAGACACGGAACTTGCATATGCTTCTACTATCCATAAATCCCAAGGTTCTGAGTATAAGTTAGCAGTTGTTATTTTACTAAGTCGCTTTTATATAATGCTTACTAACGAACTTCTTTATACAGCAGTATCTCGTGCTAAAGAGAAATTGTTTATAATTGGTGAACCTAGCCAACTTAAAATGTGCACAGTAGATGAGCAACAACGCAATTCTACTTTAATTAAAAGAATTATTGAGCAAAAAGAAGAAATTGCTAAACTGCAGTTAAGCGAAAAGGAGTGATTTATGAACGTATATGATTTTGTCGTTAAAACACAAGACAACCAAGACCTAAAACTAGATATCTATAAAGGAAAGGTCTTGTTGATAGTCAACACCGCAACTAGATGCGGTTTTACAAAACAATACACTGAACTTGAGGAACTTTACTTAAAGTACAAAGACCAAGGATTTGTGATTTTAGATTTTCCTTGTAATCAGTTTTTGATGCAAGCACCTGGCACAGATTCTGAAATTCACAGTTTTTGTGTGATGAATTTTAACACAACTTTCCCTCAATTTTCTAAAATCAAGGTGAACGGCAAAGACGCAATTGAACTTTACAAATACTTAAAAGAAGCACTGCCAGGCGGTCGAATTAAGTGGAACTTCACTAAGTTTTTAGTAAACAGACAAGGCGAAGTTATTAAAAGATTTGGCTCAAAAGAAGCACCTTTGAGTTTTGAAGAAAAAATCAAAGCAGCGCTAAGCACTAGCTTAGAAAACTAATCTAAAAGAATTATTTTTTCCAAATTAAAAAGCACAAATTATCTAAAGTCTAGGATAATTTGTGCTTTTTTCATTGTTTTACTAAACAATTTTATTGGTAGAAATTAATATTGGAAATCGTAAGATTGAAGTTGTCTAATTTGGCTATTAACATAGCTTAATTTAACAAACAAGCCAATAAAACCAAGAATACCAAAAAATAATCCTAAGATTAGTAAAATATCGCCTGCTTTGCCTTCAAATGCTTTAGCGATTGAGATAATATAAAATATAAATGTTAGTAAACCAATAACACCTGCTGCTATAAATAGAGCTAGAAATAAAATTAGATAAGAACCAAAAATAGCAGTAATACTAGATGAAGAAGATCCTTGTATTGAACTAACAGAAACATTTAAGTCAAGACCACCAGCAATGGAACCTGCAGCAAGCCCTGTTAAAGTAACTAGTAGGACTGGGATCAAAATAGCAAGAGCAATTAAAATCAAGTAAAGAATAATTGTTGTCTTAAGCGCTTTTTTAGCACTAATATAACTAGAAAGTTTTGTTGAATCCATTTAACACCTCTAAAACATTATACATTTTTTTCAAAAATTCAAAATAGTCCTTAAAACTATTTTACAACTTCTAAAGGTTCAACTTCACTAAACTTAAGTTCAGCAATTTTCTGTTTATGTAAACTAGTTTAATAAAGAGAGCAATTAGCCCCGTCTTTTTGAGTTACACAAGATTTATTTTTGCGATAAAAACGATTTTCGGTG
>CAUTZH010000012.1:0-14799 GCA_963543155.1 uncultured Acholeplasmataceae bacterium | reverse complement strand
CGAAAATCGTTTTTATCGCAAAAATAAATCTTGTGTAACTCAAAAAGACGGGTCTCAAAGAAAAACTTTAGTTGGAGTAAGTCTTTAACATTCAAAGATCTTAGTTTTAAAAGACCAGAAAAAATACTTTTACAATCGTAGTTTTCAGCAAAATCAATTACACCAAATTCTTTTAAGGTGTTAGTAGCTTCTGTGTTTTTTAAAATTTCTTTTTCAATTTCTTTATTTCTTTGTAAAAACGGCATTGTCAAAATTTGTTCTTTAACAGATTTTGATACAGCGTTTCTCGCCACTTTTTCAGTTATTTTATTAAATTCTAGTTTAATTGCGTTTTTTTCCATAATTTTAGACCAATAATATTATATGCGCTAAAGTTATTTTTTAAACATTTTATTATTTTTGTATCTATTGTTTAAAAACCACAAATTACCTTCAAAAAATAGCCTTAAAAAGGGTATAATTATTAAATAGAGGTAGAAAAATGCAGCAAAAACTTCAAGAATTAAAACAAAAATTAACAGAAAAATTAAGCTTGGTTGCTAACCCTACAGAAATTGAAGATATTTGGCGCCAATACTTTGGTAAAGACTCTGAGTTTCAACAAATTATGCAAACTTTAAAGTTAGTTGAACCTGAAAAAAAGAAAGAATACGGCCAACTAATTAATGCCTATAAAGTTGAATTACAAGAACTTTGTAATTCAAAAAAATCTATTTTGGAAAAAGAGGCTAAACTGACTAAACAGTTTAGTGAAAAAATTGATATTGAGTTAGACACTCATCAGTTTTCACGCGGTGCCGTGCACCCACTAAATGCTATTATTGAAAACTTCAAATCTCACTTTTTAGCACATGGTTTTGAAATTGTAGAAGGTCCTGAAATTGAAACTGAACTTTATAACTTTGAAATGATGAACATCCCAAAATCACACCCTGCTAGAAATGAAAAAGATACATTTTATATTGATGCAGATAAACTACTTCGCACACATACCTCACCAGTTCAAGCAAGAACAATGCTAGAAAAACAGGGTAAACCGATTAAAATCATTTCAACTGGTAAAGTCTACCGTAGAGATGACGACGATGCTGTGCATTCGCATCAGTTTATGCAACTAGAAGGTTTAGTAATTGGCAAAAAAGTTAACTTCGCTAATTTAATTCAAACCTTAAAAGATTTCTTAGCATTTGTTTTTGAAAGAGAAGTTGAACTAAGAATCCGCCCGTCTTATTTTCCTTTCACCAAACCATCTGTTGAAATAGATGTGCTTCACCATTTTAAAAATGGTACAGTTGGCTTTATTGAAGTTGCAGGTGCTGGTATGGTTCACCCTAATGTCTTAAAAATGGCTGGCTATGACCCTGAAAAAGTACAAGGTTTTGCATTCGGCTTTGGTATTGAACGTTTAGCGATGATTAAATACGAAATTGATGAAATTCGCGAGTTTTATCAAAATGATGTGCGTTTTCTACGCCAGTTTTAACAGATAGGTAAAAAGCATATGAAAATATCTGAACATACATTAAGTAAATTCATAGAACTTAATAAAAACCAAGACCTTGGCAAAATTATTAATGGTTATATTTGCGAGGCAGAACAAGTTATAAGTTCGCTTGCTCAGCCTACTTTGGTATGTGGTCATGTTTTGACATGCGAAGACCACCCCGATTCTGATCACCTTCACATTACTACAGTAGATGTTGGAACTGAAGTGCTAGATATAGTATGTGGTGCTAAAAATATTGCTAAAGGCCAAAATGTCATAGTTGCTAAAGTGGGCACAACACTTCCTGGCGATTTTCAAATCAAAGCAGCAAAAGTTCGTGGTGTTCAGTCTAATGGCATGATTTGTTCTCTTAGCGAACTTGGTCTGAAAAATATTCCAAATGAATATAAAGACGGTATATACGTGTTTACTGATATTGTCAAACCAGGAGAATGCGCAGCCAGCGCTTTAATGTTCGCAGACAATGTTTATAACTTAGAACTGACTCCAGACAGAGGTGACCTGCTTTCTTACTATGGATTTGCAAAAGACCTTTCTGCAGTTACTGGAAATAACTTTATTTTTGAAACTCCAAAAGGTATAAAATCAGATTTTAAAAACCAATATGAAATCAATGTAGACAATACTTTAGCGCCTTCCTACGCGCTTACTCAGGCTAAAGTAGTGGTTAAACCATCTCCTTGGTTTATTCAGGCAGAGTTAATCAAACAAGGAATTGAACCTAAAAACAATATTGTAGATATCTCTAATTATGTGATGTATCTACTCGGTACTCCTAACCATATTTTTGACTCAAAGTGCGTTGTTGGAAATAAAGTTTCAGTTGAGGCTCTTTCAAAACCGGAAACCTTTACTGCACTTGACGGAAACAAGTATGGTCTAAATACTGGAGACTTAGTTATTAAAGACAGCAATAAAACAATTGCACTTGCCGGAATTATCGGCTCTGAAGATAGCAAAATCACTGAGCACACAACAGATGTAATTATTGAAAATGCTATTTTTTCAAACACTAATGTGTTTGAAACTCAAAAGCGTTTAAGTTTGAAAACAGAAGCGTCAGACCGTTTTTCAAAAGGTGTATCATTTGAATTATTTCAAAAGGGATATCTGCTTTTAATCGAACTGCTTAAAAAATATGCAGATGCCGAAATTTCTAACCAAGTATACTCTGGTATTACTAAATTACCAAAACATACTTTTGAGTTTAACTTTAAAAAATTAAAGAAAATAAGCGGGCATACATACAAAGAAAAAGTGGTTATTGAAACTCTTTCCAAACTTGGATATTCGCCTAGAAAGGCTCTTGAAGACAGTTTATACACTCTTTCTCAAAGACCACATGTTTTTGAAAAAGAAACAGAGTTAGACGCAATTGACAATGTCATTAGAGTTAGCGGTCTAAACTCAATTAAACCAAAACCTCTTACTCAACTAGGCGTTGCTGATCAACACATTAACTTCAAAGTTGCTGAAAAAATTAGACAAGAGTTAGTTCCGCTTGGTTTTTTGGAAAACATAAACTATACTCTACTTTCTGAAAAAGAAGACTCAGAATTTTCTTTAGTTTTTGAAAAAGTTAAAGTTAGAAATCCAATTACTGAAAACCATTTAGTAATGCGCACAAACTTACTTGCAGGACTTAAAAAAAGTTTTCAATATAATTTAAACCGCAAAGTTGATAATTTTAACATCTTTGAAGTCGGTAAAATTTTTAATGGGTTCACAGAAGAACTTCACTGTGCAGCGGTTATTAGCAGCAATTTTGCATACTCTAATTTAGTAGAAGAAAACAAAAAAGTTGACTTTTACTTAGTTAAATCTTTCTTAAATAAACTGCTTTATAATTTTGGTATTTCGCCTAGTTACGTAGTTTCAACTTATGAGTTCTTGCATCCTTACAGACAGGCAAATATTTTATATCAAGACAAAATTATCGGATATATTGGTGAAAATGAGTTTAATAAAAAGAAAACTATTGTGTTTAATTTAAACTTAGAATTACTTAAACTAACTAAAGAAACTCCAAAATATGAGCGCATTTCTGCTTTCCCTAGGGTTGAAAGAGACTTGGCGTTAGTTGCAAGCGTTGACTCTTCTTATCAAAAAATAGTTACTTTAATTAAACAAACTGCACGCAAAACCTTAAAAGAAATCACTTTATTTGATATCTTCAAAAATCTCGAAACTCCTAACCTTGTGTCATATGCTTTTCATTTAGTGTTTGAAAATACCGAAAAACAAATTGAGATGCAAGATATTGAAAAAACCATTAAGTCAATTTTAAACCGCCTGGCTTTTGAGCTGAAGGTAACACTACGTTGAAAGAACAAATATATTCCTACAATTTCGCCCAGTTAACAGATTATCTGGTAGAAAAAGGATATAAAAAATTTAAAGCAGAACAGATTTTTGAATGGCTATATGCAAAAGAAAAAAAGTCTTTTCATGAGATGAGAAATCTTCCAAAAGACTTCATTGCTTTTTTGGATGAGAACTTTGAAATAACTTTGCCTACCTTAGTAATTCAAAACAAATCCAAAGACGGGACTGAAAAGTTTCTATATGCTCTTGCAGACGGCGCTTTAATTGAGTGTGTTTTGATGCATCATGACTATGGACTTTCGCTGTGCGTAACTACACAAGTTGGATGTTCAATTGGATGCAGTTTTTGCGCAAGCGGGATACTTAAGAAAAAACGTGATTTAACTACCGCTGAGATTGTTGGTCAAGTTATGAAAACTCAAGAAATCAAACAGTGTAAAATAAACTCAGTGGTGATTATGGGGATTGGCGAACCTTTTGACAATTTCTCAAATGTTATGGCGTTTATTGATATCTTAAACCACCCAAAAGGTTTAAATATTGGCCAGCGCAGAATAACTGTCTCAACATCTGGTTTAGTTCCAAAAATTAAAGCATTTGCTGACCGTAATCTGCAAGTTAACCTAGCACTTTCTTTTCACGCTCCGTTTGATGATCTTAGAAGTCAGATAATGAAAATCAACACAATTTTTCCAATTGATAAACTAATTGATGCCTTAGACTACTACTTAGCAAAAACTAATCGCCGAGTTACAATTGAGTATATTTTAATCAATGAACTGACAGACACTCTAGAGTGTGCTAAAGAACTAGTCAAATTATTTAAACAAAGAAACGTCTACATTAACTTAATCCCTTACAACGAAGTTAAAGAAGTTTCATATAAACGTTCAACTCCAGAACGCCAAAAAGCCTTTTTTAATGTTCTTAAAAATGCAGATATGGATGCAATTTTAAGAAAAGAACAAGGCCACGACATTAACGCAGCCTGTGGGCAGTTAAGATCAGAAGTCTTGAAGAAACATGAACATAAAAATGAATGCGCTTGTAGTTCGTAAAGATACGTCATTTTATAAAGTAGCCTTGTTAAACCAAGAAAACAAAATTGTTGATGCTATTGTAGCTGGGAAAAACAGATTTGTAAAAACTAATTCTGTTAAAACTAATTTCTTAAATTTATCTGAAAAGAAAGAAATTCAGTTTTTAAAACAAACTCCAAAAATTGGAGATATTGTTGAACTTAAAGATTTTCAAGGTAAATATATTATTGAAAAAATCAAACCACGAAAAAATGAGTTTGTCAGACCAGACTGCGCAAATATTGACCAATTAATCTTAGTATTTTCTGTCGCTGACCCTGAATTTTCTTTTATGCTACTTGATAATTTTTTGTTAATTTGTGCAAAAAAACAAATTCAACCGATTTTGATTTTAACAAAAATTGATATAGACAACACAAAAACTAAAAAAGTATTAACTGACCTTCAGTACTACAAAAAGTATCTTGACTTAAAAGTTATTACAGTTGATAACAACAACTTTAGTTTTGACAACTTAGACATTTTTAAAGACAAAGTTACTATACTAACTGGTCAAACTGGAGTAGGAAAGTCTTCTTTTTTGAATAACTTAATTCCTGAAATTAATCAAAAAACTGGTGAAACTTCAAAAGCGCTTGGCCGTGGTAAACATACAACCAGAAACTCAGAACTTTTTAGTTATATGCAAGGATACATTGGCGACACTCCTGGATTTTCTTTACTTAACTCAGGAATAATTTTAGAAACCGAGTTAAAAAAATACTACCCTGATTTTAATTTATTTAGTCAAGATTGCAAGTTTAAAAATAAATGCTTGCATTTAAATATTCAAGCAAAAGACTGCAAAGTAGTTGAACTTTATGAAACTAAAGTTATTGGTGTCCGTTATCTAAACTACCAAAAAATATACGCTCAAATTAAACAAAGGAGAATAAAACAAAAATGAAAGTTGCCCCATCAATCTTAACTGCTGATTTTTTGCATTTAAAACAAGAACTCAAATCAATTGAAACCGCAGATCGTTTCCATATTGACATAATGGACGGAAACTTTGTGCCAAACATTTCCTTTGGTCCGTATATAACTAAACTGGCAAACAACTCAACCAATGTTCCACTAGACATTCACCTAATGGTTGACTGGCCAGACTTTTGGATTGATAAGTTTAATTTAAGCAATACCTATAACATCACTTTTCACTTTGAGGCTAAAAGTGATATTTTAAAAACTATTGCTAAAATCAAAGAAACCGGTAAAAAAGTAGGAATTTCAATCAAACCTAAAACGGAAGTTATAGAAATTCACACACTACTTAAAGAAATTGACTTAGTGCTCGTGATGTCTGTTGAACCTGGTTTTGGTGGACAGAAGTTTATAGAAAGTGCACTTGGCAAAATTAAGGAACTGAAAACATATCGCAAAAAATACGGACTTAACTTTGAAATTGAAGTAGATGGTGGAGTTGATTTTTCAAACATTGAAAAAATTAAAGAAGCGGGTGCTGATATTGTGGTCGCAGGCAGTTATATTTTTAATCAAAAAGACCGCAAAGCAGCAATTAACTCTTTAAAATAACTTATTAAAACAATTGTCTTGTTTTAGCTATTGTGTTATACTTATTAAGTATTTTTAGCAGAAATGAGGTGATTTAGTTGGCTAAAATAGTTGTTAGAGAAAAAGAAACTCTTGAAGATGCACTACGTCGTTTCAAACGCGATGTTGCCAAAGCAGGAATTATCGCTGATGCTAGAAAAAAAGAATTTTACGTTAAACCATCTGAAGAACGTAAAGCACGTCTACGTGCAAACCGTCAAAAAGCAAGACGAGCATCTAGATAAGTTAATTTAGTTTAAAAAAAGAGGTTTATACCTCTTTTTTAATATAAAAATAAATTAGCAAGGAGACTTAATATGCAAGAAAAATTAGAATTAGTTAAGTTAATTTTTAAAGACGAGAAACTACACACTATTTCCGAACTTGAAAAAATATTTCCAAAAAGAAACTTAAAACCAAGTGCGTTGGTTACTCGTTTCGCTCCATCTCCAACTGGATTTTTACACACAGGTAGTTTATTTGCATCGCTAATTTCTTGGCGTTTTGCTAAGCAAACTGATGGTGTTTTTTACGTTAGACTAGAAGACACTGACACCAAAAGAGAAATTGCTGGAACTGGTGAACAAGTTTTAAAAGAACTTAAAGACTTTGGCATTGAACCAGATGAATCTTTTTTAAAGTCAGGTGAATACGCACCTTATATTCAGTCAAAGCGAAAAATAATTTACGATTCAGTAATTGCCGAAATGATTAAAAAAGACTTAGCCTATCCTTGTTTTATGACACAAAGTGAGTTAAACGAGTTAAGAAAAGTGCAAGAAACAAACAAACAAAATCCTGGTTATTACGGTGAGTTTGCCAGAGACCGTTTTATTACAGACAAAGAGGCTATTGCAAAAATCAAGTCAGGTGCTAATTTTGTTATTCGTTTTAAATCGCCTGGTGACGCAAATAAAAAGGTTATGGTTCGCGATTTAATTCGCGGTGATTTAGAAATTCCTGAAAACATTCAAGACATCGTTATCATGAAAAACGATGGTCTGCCAACTTACCACTTTGCGCATCTAGTAGATGACCACTTTATGCACACCACTACAATTACCAGAGGTGAAGAGTGGCTAAGCAGTCTACCTATCCATTTGCAACTTTTCGATACTCTTGGCTTTAGCCGTCCAGACTACGCACATCTACCTGTAATTATGAAAGTAGATGAAAACGGGCAACGCCGTAAACTTTCTAAACGAAAAGACCCAGAGGCCGCAGTTTCTTACTTTCTTGAGCGAGGATACCCACCACTTGCTTTCCTTGAATATTTGCTTACTATTGCTAACTCTAATTTTGAAGAGTGGCGAATTCAAAACCCTGGTAAATCTATTTTTGACTTCAACTTATCATTTGAAAAAATTAGTTTAGACGGAGCACTTTTTGACATTGAAAAAGTTAAATACTTTGCAAGAGAATACCTTGGAAATCTTCCAACTAAGCAGTTTTACAAAGAATCTTTAGCATGGTCTGGAGTATACTCAAAAGAGCTTTATGACTTTATTTCAAAAAACCCAGAATACTTTAAACAAATTATTTCAATTGAAAGAGAAACTGAAAAACCGCGAAAAGACTACGCAAGTTTTTCAGAAATTATGCCTTTAATTGGATTTATGGATGACTCTGTTTATTTTGCTAACTTAACTAAAGACTTAGTGTTTTCAGAGAAACTTACCGATGCTCAAGTTTTAGAAATTTTAAAACAATACGAGGCTAACGCAGATATTGTTAACCTTGCATCTGAAACTGAGTGGTTTGAGGCATTTAAAGCACTATTTTTAAAACTAAAATACGCTACTAACAAAAAAGAATATAAAGCAAACCCTGAAAACTACATTGGAATGATTGCAGATGTTGCCGAAGTTCTAAGAGTTGCTTTAGCCTTAAAAAAATCTACTCCAAACTTTTATTTAATTCAAAAAATCATGGGACCTGTTAGAATTAAACAAAGAATTTCTCAGGTTTTTGATATAATAAAAAACAGGTAAAACCTGTTTTTACTGGCCGCTTGGAGAAACGGTTAACTCATATGCCCCTCACGCATACATCCACGGGTTCGAATCCCGTAGCGGTCACCAAATGTATTTAAACCCCGTTTTTCGGGGTTTTTATTTTTGTACGCTAAGTCTTTTAGTGTGTAATTTATGTGAAACAAAAAATAATGAAATCTTTCACATAAGGAGTAGTTATGAATATACTAGAGTTGTTAAACAAACAAGAATAAATTAAAAAAAGAATTGAAAAAACTATCTTTGGCACTATTGAAATCAGGACGCAAAATGAAAAAAATACATATATGTGCATTTTAGGTCAGAAGGGATTTTGTTGAGCAAGTATGTTGGTGAATACAGTCCTGAACTTCTTGAGTTAATTAACATAAATAATGCGGAAGTAAGAGAATTAAAAAAGAATTAAAAAAAATCCAAAAAGAGCTTGGAATTCTCCAATATCAAAACTTTTCATTAAGTGATAATGTAAAAATAAACATTTACCTTGCAATGCAAAATTTTGTTAATTTGGTCTATAGCCAGTCTATTTTAAAAGGTGTGATAACTACTTATGCAAATACTGAAACTATCATTGAAGGTGGCATAGTAAATAAAATGACAGTTTCGGATATCACAAAAATTCTTAATCTAAAAAGAGCTTGGAACTTTTTTATGCGAAGGCGTTATTTCACAAAAAACAAGTTATCCAATACATTGCGAAATTAACTAATTGATAGAGCAAGATTTAATGTATTCAGCAAGCATGTTAAGAACATCAACGGTAAGAATTATAGGCACAAATTATATTCCTCTGATACCGTTTGAAACAAAAATCAAGTCAGAAATTACGAAAATGCCAAATAGAAAACCTAGTTTTGATGTTGTTATTGATTTAATGCTTTACGTGATGAAAACTCGACCTTTTTTAGGCGGTAATAAAAGGACTGTTGTCGTTTTTGCAAACCTTTATTTAATTAGTCGCGGTCTTGGCCTCATTGTAGTTCCAGTAAAAGAAATAAATAAATTTAGGAATTTACAAATTGTTTATTATGAAAACAAAAACACTGCCCTCAAAGAATTTCTCAAAACAAAGTGCATTATTGAGTTAACTTGTTGCTGGTTTGATTATGTTTCATCCAAAAGACATTGCAAATATTATTGTTATTTTGATATTGAACGAGTTTTAAATTATAAACCTATATTTAGCAGAAGAACTTAAAAAAATTTTTGAACTAGAGATTAGTTTTGCCAAGTGTACAAAACAATCTGAAAAACACAAAAAGGCTTGTAAACTATGAGCCTTTTCGTTTAATTGCTTACCAGGTTTTAAAAATACAAATTGTTCATATATACTGAACAGTTTTAGCAAACATATAAAAATTGTTCATTTATAGCGAACAATTTTAACTAAAACATTAAAATTGTTTACTACAATTAAACAATATTTTATTTAAATCTTTTTTAATGATAATATAAAAATGAACTAAAAAAGGGGGTGTCATAAATGATCATAAGAGATAAATATTTAAGTCAAATACGCGAATTTTTTGAAAGTGATTTAATAAAAGTGATAACTGGTGTTAGAAGATGCGGGAAATCGGTAATTCTTAAAAGTATTGCTGATGAAATAAGCCAAAAAACCGATAATATTATTTATCTAAACTTTGAAAAAACAACTGATTTTACTAAAGCTAGCACCGCACGCGAGTTGATAGATTATGTAATGGCTAACAAAAAAACTGGTAAATGTTATTGTTTTTTTGATGAAATTCAAGAAATTGAAAATTGGTAAATTGCAGTCAAAGATTTAAGACTAGAAAACTGCTCAGTTTTTGTTACAGGTTCCAATTCAAAACTTTTATCTAGTGAGTTTATCACACTTTTAAGTGGTAGATTTGTTTTATTTAGAATTAGACCGTTTATCTATAAAGAAATTGTAAAATTAGCAGAAACTCAAAACTTTAAACTAGATATTGATGATTATTTAATTTGGGGCGGGTTTCCAGCGCGTTTCCAATATCAAACTGCACAAAGTTTAAAAAACTACCTTGCTGAACTTGAAAATACTATAGTTATCAATGACTTGATTAAAAGATATAAAATCAAAAAAATACTTGTTTTTAAAAAAATTGTTAACTTTGTCTTGTGTAATAACTCAAGAGTTTTTTCAGCAAGATCGGTACACAAATTCATGCAAACAGATTTTCCAAACCTTTCAATTAGTACAGTTGTTAAGTTTGTTGAATACTTAAAAGACGCCTACATAATTGAAGAAATTCCGCTATACTCAACTAAAACAAAACAAAGTTTGAAGTATTACAACAAGCTTTACAATTCAGATGTTTGTTTTAATTCTTTAAGAATAGATGATAATCGATACGATTTAGACCATAATCTCGAAAACATTGTTTACAACGAATTGATTTATATGGGCTATAAGTTAAAAGTATATAAAACAAATAACAAAGAAATTGACTTCATAGCAAGTGGTTATAATAAACAATATTTAATCCAAGTTGCGTATTCTGTTGTAGACAGGAAGGCTTACGAAAGAGAATTTGGAGTTTTCAATAGTATTGACAACTCTATACAAAAGATTTTAATTACGAACGACACTTTAGATTTTTCAACTTCAACAGTCAGACACATCAGACTAAAAGATTTTTTAAAAATGGAAACTATAGACTAGATAGAATAGTTTGTCTTATATCTTAAAATAAAAATCCAGTAGAATCGCTTATCTACTGGATTTTCTCATTTTAATGGTATTATTTTTGTAAAAATTATATGAGTGCAAATATATCTATACCTTTATCTAGTTTTATTTAAAACTAATTTCTTCATATTTAAGTTCCCTTGACTTACACAAATCAGGACCATAAATTTTTCTTAACTTCTCAATTTTAATAATTTCTTTAGCAGTACCGGTTTCCACAATTTTTCCTTCTTGGATTAACGAAACATTAGCATCTAAAAATAATGCATGGTTTGGATTGTGAATGGAAAGCAAGATGGTCTTGCCTGTATCTTTGATTTTCTTTAACATACTTAAAACCATATTTTGATTTTTTAAGTCAAGTGCAGAAGTAGGCTCATCTAGAATAATAACTGGTGTGTCTTGAACTAAAGCAGCAGCGATTAACACCTTTTGCTTTTCACCACCGCTAATCTCACCAAGACATTTATTTAATAACTTCTCAATTCCCAGTTCCTTTGCAATTTCTTTAACTCTTTTAACCAGGTTCTCATTTGGTGATTTGTAAAACGCAAGTTTGTTTACCAAACTAAAGGAAAGATAGTCAGAAATCTTAACATCTGAAAATAGGTTAATGTGTTGAGGAACATATGAAAATATCTTACTTCTTTCTGCTATTTTTATGGATTTTAAATCTTTTTCTTCATAACAAATATTTCCGCTAATCGGTTGAAGTAGCCCAGCAAGGAGTTTAAGTAAAGTAGTTTTACCAGAACCGTTTAAACCCAAAAGTACGTTAATAGTGCCTTCTTTGAAAAACAAATTTACATTAGAAACCGTTTCTTTGATTTCTTGTTTCTTGTATTTAAAAGATAAATTACTAATTTTAATATTCATTTTTTTGTCTAAACCTTTTGAAAACTAAAATAAAAACCACAATTAGTGTGCTGAGTAGTGAAGTTGTTGCACTCAAAGGCACTTCTGAGTCTGTAAAAGAACGAGAGATAATGTCACAAACTACCATAAAAATAGCACCTATAGTTATGGAAAGCGGAATCGAGTATTTGGTGTTTCTACCAATAAATAGTCTAGTGATGTGTGGTACAACAAGGCCTACCCAGGCGATTTTACCAGAAAAGCAAACAGAGATTGCTGTAAGCAAAGTAGCAATAATTATAATGCCGTGTTTATAAACTTGGTAGTTAATTCCCTTTGTTTTGGCCTCAGTTTCACCGAGCGCAACAATGTTAATTCGCCAAGCGATTAAAAGTAAAACTGACACGCAAACGAGAACTACTATCCCCATTATTAAAACTTGTGAGTATAAAGCATTTCCAAAACTACCCATTTCCCAGTAGACAATTGAAGCCAGGGTAGTTTGTGGGTCTGCAAAATATTTTAAAAAAGCCAAAACAGCCGACATTAAACCACCTACTAATATCCCTGAAATTAACAAAATAGTCGGAGACCCATTCTTAAACAACCTAGCGATAAGCAGGGTTAAAAACACAGTAAGTAAACCTAGAGAAAAGGAAAACATAGAAATGAAAACAGGACCAAGTCCAAGCAATATAGCGCCTGCTGCTCCAACTGAAGAACCCGCTGACACTCCAAGTAAGTCTGGTGAAACTAACTTATTTTGAAAAATCTCTTGATAAAGCAAACCAGAGACAGAAAGGCCAATACCCGCTAGCATAGCCATTGCGGTTCTGGGTAGTCTTAGTTTAAAAATTATGGTTCTTTGTACAGAGTAGGCTGTGTCTTTAGTGAAAACCGCTTTAAAGAAACTACTAAAACCAATGTTGTATCTGCCAACCATTAAAGCAATTGTAAAAACCACCAACATTGTTAGCAGAGTTAAAGGTAGTGCGATTCTAAATTTTTTCATTCATCTAGACAAGTGGTTCTGAGTTTGGACCAAGGCCTGCTAGCATCGCAGCAGCATCTTGCGCACTTAGTGAGTAGCCGAAATATTCTTTTATTGCTTTTGTTAACATGCCAGAGATGTCAAAGGCAAATAAATCTGGATGCAAAGACATTGCTTGCTGGGCAAAAAATATCGGAGTCATTGCAGAAAGTTGTTCAAAAGCAGTCACGCCAATCGGAATTTTATACAAGCGACCGTTTTTAACGGCCTTTAACTCATTGAATGGAGCCTGCGCAATTTTAAGTAGGTTGGTGTGTTGATAAATGCCACCAAAAACTACGACATCCGGATTGTATTTTAAAATCTCTTCATCAGATGGACGGTTAGTTGCAATTTTACTGCCAAGATATTCAAAACCCAAAACAGAATATGCGTATTCTGTAAAAGAACCCGCGTTGTCTGTGTAGCCAACACCATTTGGTTTATCGCCGCGAACATAGTAAAGTTTTTGTTTTGCAACTTTACTTTTTTCAAGTGTGGTCTTAATTTTTGAGATTATTGCTTCAACTTCCTTTTCCCACTTGCTTGATTTTTCTTTAACTTCTTCGCTGTCCCAAATTTGTCTAATTAGTCTAGAAAAAAAGGCGACATATTTTTCAAAGTTAGGCTTTGCATAAAGTGAAACGCAAACCGCAGGAATTCCACGCTGATTTAATTCATCTGCTATATATTTCTCTGGTGCAAATACCAAGTCAACTTTGCGTTCTAAAAAAGTTCAAAGCTATTTTTGTAGCCATAAACATAGTGATTTTTTGAGTTTGGATATATGTGTTTTAACCATTTATTGTTAAGAGTTCCTTTATAAGCCCCGTCTATTTTGTCGCCAAGTCCATAGGCTACAAGCAAGTCATAGGTGGTTCTAGAAATACAGGCTACTTTACTTGGATTTTTCATAACGTAAACTTTAGTTCCAAGCATATCTGCAACTTCTACTTTACCGGGTTCTTTAAACTGATTTGTACAAGAACCCAAAGTAAATGCGAGTACTAGATTTAAAATGCCTAGAAACAAGAATGTGATTTTTCTCTTCATTTTAATTCTCCTTTAATTTAAATAAAATTAAGTCAGTTTTAATTTTATTTAAAACCAAAAAGCAACAAATTAGCTGTGCTTTGTTTGGTATTCACAATCTAAGTTTATCACGGCAGTAAGTTGAAATTCTAGACACATCTTAAAAACATAACTTTTTGATTTTTATACGGAATCGTGTAAATTAATCAATACACAAAAATGTAGTACGCACATTACATATTTACTTTTTTGGAAAAATGTAGTTCATACGCTACAAATTTCCCTATTTGGACAAAATGTAGCGCACACGCTACAATTTTCTTAAATTTTAGGCTTACAATTAAAATCACACTTTTTTGGGTAATTATGTGTAAAAAATCACACTTTTACCCAAAAAAGTGTGTGAACCACATTTTGATTTTGTTGAAGTGAATGTTTTATAAAAATAAAACCCTTTTAAATTAGTTTTTACTAACTTAAAAGGGTGACTTAAACTTATTTAAAATGGGGCGGCTGATGGGAATCGAACCCACGCATATCGGAGCCACAATCCGTCGCGTTACCACTTCGCCACAACCGCCACATCTTTAATATTATATGCTTTTGCAAAAAAATATCCAAATGTTTTATATAGCGCTTAATTTAAACTAGATGTTATATAACCTGAGTTTTTGCGATGTAAAAATATTTTCGGAGTTGTAGGCTTTATA
>CAUTZH010000011.1:0-15609 GCA_963543155.1 uncultured Acholeplasmataceae bacterium | reverse complement strand
TTAGACGTACCGCCAGCGTTAATCCTGAGCCAGGATCAAACTCTCCATTGATTGTTTAAGAGTTTAAATTGACTCTAATTAGTTTTATTCTTGTAAAAGAATTGGTGTATTTGTCTTATTTAGTTTTCAAAGAGCTGTTTATTTCAAACAACCTTATTAAGTTTAGCACTTTTAAATATATATGTCAAAAAAAAGAAATGCTTGAAAAAAATTTTTAATGCTTGAATTTTTTTTGGATTTTTTTGCTTAATTTTAAGATATTTCCTAAGTTAAATTGCTTAAAAAAATCCTTTAAATAAAGGTTTTTTAAGATGAACTCATCAATTTCTTGAAAGGTAAGTAAATCTTTTAAAAACTTAGCAATAGCAATGTCGTCAAGGATTGAAAAGACTGTGCCAAAAAACTGAGTGTCAAACTCAGTAAGTAATCTATCATATACTAAGAAACGACCCTTTGGTATTTCTTCAACTACTTCGGTTAGCGTGTCTTTGATTTCAAAATAATTGTATGTATGCGGCCAAAGTAGTGCGTTTTTGATTGGATGGTACATATCGTTTTCAGAGTGCAGGTAATAAGTGTGTCCGTTTGCCACACAAAAAGCATGAATTTTTGACTCTTTTTGGCGAAGTACTTGAATTTCATTTAAAGGAAAGTTAAATAGATACATCGCCTCAATTATCTCAAATGCTTTGTTAACCATAGTTTGTGAGTCTACAGTAATTTTTATGCCCATTCGCCAGGTTGGGTGAACCAACGCAGTTGTTTTGTCAATTTGTTTTAACTCTGCTCTTGATTTGTTAAAAAAAGCACCACCACTTGCTGTGATTCCAATACTGCTAAGTTCGCCAAAATGATTTTTTAGACAAAAAAGTGCGTTATGCTCAGAGTCTACAGGAATAATTTTTACCTGTTTGCTTTTTGCAATTTTTGTTAAAATTGAGCCCGCCATTACGAGACTTTCCTTGTTGGCTAAAATTAAAGTTTTTCTGGCCATCAAAGCCCAGTATGAATAAATTAAGCCAAAAGATTGAGATACTGAGTTAAAAACAGCATGTATTTTCTTTGAATAAATTAGCTTTTCAATATTTCTTTTACCAACTATAAAGGTAATTTCTGGGTATGTTGATTTGTATGTTTTTAAAAAACGTTTGTTTTGAAGAATACAGATTTTGACTTTATTTCGGTATTTTTCAAAATATTTTTGGTTTTTTTCGTGGTCTTTAGACAAAGACACTGCAGCCAGGCGATATGGTGTTTCTTCAGTTAGCAAAATATCTAGCGCTTTTATTCCAACTGAGCCCAATGCTCCAAGCAACAAAATTGATTTTTTTTGCACAGCGTTCCCTTATTTTAAAAGAAAAGTGACTAAGACTGTGTAAATTAAGAAAATCAAGAAGGTCAAAAAAGTAGTTACAGAAAGTGCGTCAACTCTGTCTAAAACTCCGCCGTGTCCGGGCAAAATATTTGAGTAATCTTTGACATTCGCTTGGCGTTTAAATGCTGAGAACATTAGGTCTCCGCCTTGCGCAATTACAGCAAACACAAATGCCACTAAAAAAAGTAAAATAAAGTAAGCAGGATGGCTTTGTTTAGTTAGTGCAAAAAAGTTTACATCTATATAGTAAAAGCGAAGTAGTAGAAAATAAACAACGCTGGTAGAAATTGCGGCAAGTACAGTTCCAATAAAAAAACCTTCCCAAGATTTTTTCGGGCTGATTTTGCTCATCTTGTGTTTGCCAAAAGTAATACCACCAAGATATGCAAAAGTATCGGTTAGCATAGTGACAATCAAGGGAAACAGAGCAAAAAGCAAGTGATGGGTGCGCAGAAAAACCATGCCACCGAAAGAAAGAGCAAGAAAATTGACTAAAAAATAACTTTGGGTGAGTTGTTGCTTTTCACGGAAATAAAGAATAGCAATAGTGATGTTGACTACAACCAGCGTTAAAACTAGGGAAAGCAGATAAATACTTAAGTTAAGTTCAGTTAGTTCAGTTTGCGGTAAATAACTTCTTTGAAAAGCAATCGCTGATGTTGCAACTTGCAAGAGAAATACCAAAATATGGAGAACGGTTAATTTTGCTTTATTTTGATTTAAGTTAAAAACGCGAGCAAGTTCAAAGACAGCAATTTGCGCGAGCACTAGGTTCAGCAAAAAAAAGCCCAAAAAAGCAGGGCTTAAAATTAAAAGCGGCAGATACAGGGCTAAAATAAAAAAGCCAGTAATGGCTCTTTTTAAAATATTTGGCATAGTTAACTAAAACAGTTCGTTGGCGTTGTATTTACCGGCAGACAAAAGAATAAGGTCTGCTAAGTGAAAAACGTAGCCAACTAAAAGTAGACCAGAAAGCATGCGAATAGCACCGGCTGTTTTGTATCCATATACAAAGCGGTCAATTCCAAGTAAAGAAGTCAAAGGACAAAGAATTAAAAATAGATGACCCGGTTTGATTTCTTGCTTTAAATAGTCGTTTAGGTTTGCTGAGTATTTTTTTTGGAAAAACTTAACTAAATCAAATAAATAGTAAAAAATACCAACATAGAAAACTCCAAGGCGAATTAAACCAGACTTGTGTTCTTTTAAGTAAAAGCGGTCAAGCCCAAAAATATTGGTAAAAGGACACAAAATCAGAAACTTAGCCCACTTAGTTAATTGCATTAAAGAATAGCCTCACGTCTGTAGCGTCTAAGTATTAAAAGCACGATGTCGGCGATCCATAAGAAAAAGCCAATAAAAATAAACAGGCCTAAAACAAAGCGAATAATACCAGGTAGTTTGTCTTTCGCGTAAATTAGGCGTTCAATAGATAGAATGCCAGTGAACGGAAAAAGAATTAAAATAATTGAAATTAAAGAAAGGGTGCGTGGTCTGCGGGTAGAACGCGTGCGTTTAGTAGTTTTTTTCATATAGACATTACCTCTTTAGTTTTAACTTGGGCGATTTCGTCAATTTTTTTAGTGTATTTGTCGGTCAATTTTTGCGCTTCGTCAAGTCCTTCTTTTTCAAGGTCTTCAGGGTACTTGACTTTTTTAACCTGGTCGTTTAAGTCACGTCTTGCATTGCGGATAAAAACTTTGGCGTTTTCTTTAGCCTTTTCAACTTCTTTGGCTAAAGTTTTGCGGCGGTCTTCTGTCAGTTTCGGAAAAATTATTCTAACACCAACTCCGTCTGAGTTAACAGGCATGTCAAGGTTTTCCGCCAAAATTGCGTGTTCTATGTCTTTAAGTAAAGACTTGTCGTAAGGTTTGACAAAAAGTTGAGTACCCTCAACTACTGTGATTTGTGAAACTTGGGCTAAAGGAGTTGGTACTCCGTAGTATGAGATTTGGATTTTGTCAAGAATTTTTGGATTGGCACGGCCAGTTCTGATTTGTGTTAATTCAGACTCAAAATGCGCAATCGTTTTTTGCATTTTGTCTTCTGCTTCTAAAAGCAGTTCATCTAGTTCTACCATTTAAAACTCCTTTAACGTTTGTTTAATATTTTTATTTAAATTATTTAACTAAAGTACCAATTTGTTCGCCACTGGCTGCCTTAATTATGTTGCCTTTTTTACTCATATTAAAAACCAGTGTTGAGATTTTGTTTTCAAGGCAAAGAGCGGCTGCTGTTTTGTCAACTACTTTTAAGTTTTTCTCAATAATTTCAGTGTATGTCAATTCTTTAAAAAGCACAGCGGTTTTGTTTAGTTTAGGGTCAGCGGAATACACGCCATCAACTCCATTTTTAGCCATTAAAATGCAGTCGGCACCGAGTGAAGATGCTACCAGGGCTGCGGCTGTGTCGGTTGAAAAGAACGGTTGTCCGGTTCCACCTGCCGAAATCACCACTCGCTTGTTTGCAAGATGCTCAAGTGCTTTGGTTTGCACAAAAGGTTCTGTGATTTTTTTAACCTCAAGGTGCGAAAGCACGACCGCGCTTTGGCCAACCTTGCCAAGTGCTTCTTGGAGAGCCAGAGAGTTAATAACTGTACCCAACATTCCCATGTAGTCAGCCTGAACTCTGGCCATTCCAAGTTTTTCAGCGATAGCCCCGCGCCAGATGTTGCCAGCGCCAACTACCACGGAAACCGAAATTCCAAGGTCTACGCATTGCTTAATTTCTTTGGCAATGTCTGTAAGCATACTTGGCGACAAAATATGTCCGCTTGGGTCTTTTAAAGCCTCTCCACTAATTTTTAAAAGAATTGACTTATACATTTTTGCTTTAGTTAGTTTTTAAAAAAGGCAAATAAATACCTTATTTTTTAAGTTGTTCTGCAACTTCATCGGCAAAACTTTGGCATTTTTTCTCAATACCTTCGCCAACCCTGAAGCAAATGTAGTCAATTAGTTTAGATTGTGAGTGTGCCAAATATTGACTAACTTTTTCAGATGGGTTTTTAAAGAAAGCCTGTTCAGTTAAACAAACTTCTTCAAAGTATTTACGGATACGACCCTCAATTTTTCTTTCTACAAACTCAGGTTTTGTGCCTTCATTTAAGGCCTGTTGAGTAAGAACGGTTTTTTCGCGCTCAAGAACTTCCGCAGGTACACTTTCTGGGTTTAAGTATTGTGGTTTCATAGCAGCTGCTTGCATTGCTACGTCTTTAGCAATTTCAAAAGTTGCGTTTTCAACTAAAGTTAAAGCAGCAATTTTACCGCCTTGATGCAAGTATGTTCCAAATGTTTGGTTTGCACCTGCTTTTAAGTAAGTTAGTCGGCGAAGTGTAATTTTTTCGCCAATTTTAGCAGTTAGCGCTAAAAGCATTTCAGAAATAGTTTGTGCGCCTTCTTTAACTTCTAGTGCTTCTTCAACTGAAGACACTGGATGTTTAATTAAAACAGCACCTACTTTATCAATTAGTTCTAAAAAGTGTTCGTTTTTGGCAACAAAATCAGTTTCTGAGTTGATTTCTAAAATTAGGGCTAAGTCTTTTTCAATAAAGATACGAGCCAGACCGTCGGCGGCTGTTCTGCCTTGTTTAGACTGCGCTTTGGCCAAGCCTTTTTCTCTTAAAAAGTCAACGGCTTTTTCAATATCACCGTTAGTTTGTTCAAGAGCTTTTTTGCAGTCTAGCATACCAGCGCCAGTTTTTTCTCTCAAGATTTTTACATCGTTTGCAGTTACCATATAAATTCCTCCTAAATAATTGCAGTTTTGGGTTTATTTTTAGTTATTGATTTCAAAATAAAGGGATATACCAGTTACTAGCAATCCCTTTTATTTCGTTGATTTAAATTATCGGTTTAAAATCAGTTGAATTAAATCAACTTTTTTAAGTGCTGAGTAACCTTTTAGGCCAAGGGCTTTTGCTAGGTTTTTTAAATCAGCAAGAGTTTTAGTTTCAAGTTCAAAAACAGATAAAGTTGTAGAAGTTGAACCTTCAATTTCATTTGAAACTTTTTTAGTTCCTGTACTGCTAGATGCTTTTTCAACTTTGGCAGCAGGTTTTTTAGCAGTGGTTTTCTTTGCAGGTTTTTCTGATTTTTCTGTTTCAGCAACAGGTTTTTCTTCTGCTGATTTTTTAGCAGTGGTTTTTTTCGCTGGTTTTTGAGCTACTTTTTCTTCTACTTTAACTTCTTTTTCCTCTACCTTTTTAGTAGGTTTTTTAACAGGTTTTTTAACAACCTTTTCTTCTACCTTAGTTTCTTGCGGTTTAACTTCAGGTTTAGCTACTTTTTCTGTTGGTTTTTCTACTTTTGCAGGTTTAACTGGTTTTTCTGATTTTTGAGCAGGTTTTGCTGATTTTTCTTCAGATTGTGCAGAATTTTCTGCTTGTTTTTGTTCTTGGCGTTCACGGTTGAACTTAGGTTTACGAGCAGGACGTTCAAAACGAGAGTCGTATTTACGTTCATCGCGACTAGGAATTTCTACAGCATCTAGAGTAAATTGAATGTCGTCTTGAGATTCAATTGCTTCAACTACACCGCCTTGTCCTTCAACTACAGCGTTAGTTAAAACATTGATAATTAGTTGAACTGAACGAGTTGCGTCGTCGTTTGCAGGAATTACGTAGTCAATTCCACGTGGATCTGAGTTAGTATCTACAATCGCAAACACAGGAATTCCGACTTTTTTAGCCTCGCGTACTGCGTTGAACTCTTTTGAAGGGTCAACTACAAATAAAGCGTCTGGCACTCTTTTCATAGTGCGAATTCCGTCTAGATTTTTTTCAAGTTTAGCGATAATGTGTACGTTTTCTGCTTGTTGTTTTTTAGAAAGTTGTTCAAACTCACCTGCTTCTCTTTTTTCAATCAGTTCGTTTAGATACTTGATTCTATTTTTAATTGTTTTAAAGTTAGTTAAAGTACCACCTAACCAGCGTTCTGCTACAAAGTATTGACCTGTACGGTCAGCCGCTTCTTTGACAGCGTCTTGCGCTTGTTTTTTGGTACCGACAAAAATAATTTGTCCACCTTCTTTAATTATTTGTAAAAGAGCCTTGTAAGCGTCTTCTAACTTCTCCGCTGTTTTGTTTAAATCCAATACATAAATGCCGTTTTTACGTCCAAAGATGTATGGTTTCATTAACGGATTCCATCTTTTTGTAGTGTGTCCGAAGTGGGCACCTGCTTCTAATAATTGCTTAACTGTTACAACAGCCATATAAATTCACCTCTTTCGTTTCCTTCCGTTGATGTTAATATATTCCACCTATTTCAAAAGATTAAAAATAGGCACTAGAAATATACAAACGCATCAACGTGCAATTTGTATAAAATATAGCATATTTTCGCTTATTTTTGTCTAATTTTGATTTTAATTTTGTTTTTTTAAAAAACTGAGTTGTGAGTTTAGTTTATTGGCGAGATTTATATATTTAATAAATAGAGATTTATGGGCTCGTGATATAATAAAAATGTTCTTAGGAGAGATATATGTATAAAGAAAGACCTTATTTTTTTCAACAAAAAAATGCCCGTGTAGACGAGGATTTCTACAATTACAATAAAAAAACTCAAAAAAATAAAAATAAGTCAGACTCTGTTGCTTTTAGAAAAACAATGTTTGCTCTGCTTTTAGTGGCAACACTATTGGTGGTGGTATTCTTAATTTACTCACCGGCTCCTGGTTTGATTAAAATAGCACCTGGTATTGAAAAAATATTCATAGCACTTCATTTAGACATGGGTGTTGTATTTTCAATAATTTTTCCGTTTTTCTCACTAATTTTGGGCTTAACTGTAGTATCGCTATGTAAATCTACTACAGGAAAAGTGTTAGTTAGTTTGTTGACCGTGTTATTTGCAGTTGATGCTTTTTATCTTGCTATTAATATACATACCGGTTTACTTGGTTTCCCAAATAACGTAACTTCACCATTTATTCCACACCTATTTAATGTAAAACTATTTGCACAAGCAAACGGAACTATGAAAAAACTTCTTTATTTTGAAGGTGTTGCTAACGCAAGCAAAGTTATTCTTCCTCAACTATTAAATGTTTATCTTGGTTGCTTGTTTGTGTTCTTCTTAGTTGCAGCTATCCGCAAACCAAGAGTAGATAGTTCACTATTGGCGTTCACTTTATTTGTCTTTATGTTTGCAATGCTTCCGTTTGCTTTCAAAGCATTTAATAACTTTGCTGACAAAGCAAATATGAAAGCCTTAACTAAATCACTTGTGTTCATGCAAACTTACGCTGCTTGGTACTACTTAGGTGTTTGTGTGTTGTTAATCTCAACTTCAATTGCAGGACTTGCCTACAAAGAGAAAAAGCAAGTTAAGAAAGAAGAAATTGCGAAATAAATCGGAAAAAGTGTGGTGAAAACCACACTTTTTTAATTAAAAAATAACTTAGTCTAAAAAGTGTTATCATTGTTAACAGATATTGTTTTTAAACAAAAATCAAAAAGAAGGAGCACGCGATGTTTAGAGAATATTTAGTTACAAATGAAGCCAGTAAAACAAGAGTTGTTTTTAGATTTATTGCCTATATCTTAATTATTTTAACCACCGTTTATTTTCTCTTAGCCTTAACTTCTTCAGTTGGCGAAGTTTTTAGTTTTGCTAAATCTGGTTTTTTTAAGAAATTTAAATCAGTTTCAAATGTATATGTTTACTACTCCTTTATTTCTTTATTTCTAGTCGCGCTTTGTTTCTTGATTTTAGGTACGACTAGAAGTACTTTACTTAAAATAACTGGGGTTAGCACTGCGATTGTTATTAGCGTGGTTGTGATTTTAAGTTTATACTTTGACTTTAAAATGCCAACTCCAAAGGGCGTGGAAAGCCAATACGAAAACTCAGAGTTCTCAGGCTTTTTTATCCAAAGTATCTACACTAAACCTTTTACCCACAAAACAATTGAAAAAATTCTAACTGCCTTTAAACTCCAAAACTTTGTGCATTTTAAATGGTTAGCACTTGCTCCTGGAGTTTTAACACTGCTTACTAGATTCCACGCAGCGGGTTCAGATAAGAAATATTTGGCGTTTTTAAGACTAGGTTTAGATGTTTTGACGCTAAGTTTTGTGTTTATCACGCTAAACCTGTTTTTACTACACAGAGTAACGATAGATTCACTACAACACGCTTTGGTATACACTTCACTTAGTCTGTCAGCGCTTGGTTTTGGTTTTTTGCTCGCTGGCACTATTATTGCTTTTTTCCACATCAAAAAATACTAATTTTAGGAATTAAAACTAACTTAAAAGCGTTAGTTGAAAAAATAGGGTTATTTTTATATAATACTATTTGTTGGTGCAGTAGCTCAGCTGGATAGAGCAATAGCCTTCTAAGCTATCGGTCGGGGGTTCGAATCCCTTCTGCATCGCCATTTGACTTTAAAAAACTCTGGACGTACCAGAGTTTTTTTATTTTTTGCCAAGTTAAAAACCCATTTAGACCAAGTTGGTTTAAATGGGTTTAAGTTTTTTAAAGTCTTAGGCCAAAGCCTTAATTCTAAATCTACCTTTGAAAGAAGAGATGTGTTTAAAGGTAATAAAGGCTTTCGGGTCAATTTTAAAAATTAAGTCAATTAGCTTTTGTTCTTCAAACTGATAGACAACGGTTAAGAGTACTGATTTGTCCTGGAAACTGTATCCGCCTTTGGCGTCAACTAAAGTAACTCCGTGTTTAAGTTCTTTTATCAAAGTTTGCGCAAGTTCAGTTTCTTTAGTTGTGACAATCAAGGCCTCAATTAAGTTGTATGAATTGTGGATTTTGTCCATTACAACCATTGAAATTAATAGTCTAATGGATGTAAATATAAAAACATAAAGAGCATACAGCATTTGAGGTTTATCTTTGAGTTGGCCAATTCCTTTCAGGATTTTTCCATCAGGCCCTCCGATGTTTTCAACGAAACTCTTAATTACCGAATTAGAAGGGTCTGCAAACATAGCAAAAAAACAACCCAGTGAAATAATCGTTAAGTTCATAATAGTTGAAATTTTTCCAACCGACATCTTGCCTTTATTTAAAGCCAAAACTTGTCCGATTATGTCAAGACCACCAGTTGAACCTCCGTATTTAAGGGTTCCACCAGTTCCAACGCCAATAAAAATCCCACCTGCTATCGCTAAAATCAAAGGTGAAGTTGTTTTAAGTAAATCAATTTGCAGAAACTTAACGCAAGTTGCTTGCAGAACAATTGACACAGTTGAGTAAAACGCAAATGTTTTTGAAACCTTAAACCAGCCAAGCAATAAGATTGGGATATTTGCAACTATGATAAAGAGTGAAAGCACAGTTTTGGCGTTTTCCTGATTTAGATTAACTTTGGCAACGTGGTGCAAAAAGTCAACTATTAACTGCCCAATTCCGGGCACTCCGCCTGTATACATACGAACGTATGAAGCCTCTAAAAACCAGGCCAGACCAATTCCGTAGATAAAGGTGAAAAACACCGCCATAAAAAGGCGATTAGCTTCAGGTAAAACTTTGTTTTTGATAAACTCACGTCTCTTGGCTTGTTTTTCAGTATAAGGAATTTCAACTGGATTTAGGGTTCTGTAAAAGGTGAGTTTTTTAGATTTATTTAACTGAGTTTGCTTGTTTGTATGTTCTATGTAGACAGGGGTTTTTTCTTTGGTTTTCATAAAACTACTCAAGATCTTTTTTGTCTAGTCTGACAAAAAGAATTTCTGGTTTTTTAAAGTCAATTTCTTTAAAAGGAGTTTTTACAAGTACAGATTCAAGTGAGTCTTCGCTAATTTCTAGCATCGCTTGAATTTTTTTAGCGGTTTCTGGAATAAACGGCAGCAAGGTGATTGAAAGTACACGAATGACTTTAAAAAGTGTGGTTAGCACAGCCATTAGTTTGTCGTGTTCTTGGTTTTTAAATAAGTTCCAAGGCTCTTCAAGGTCAATAAACTTATTAGCTAAACGCGCTAGTTCTAAGATAGTTTTAGCAGCCTCTGCTACTTTGTATTCCTGAAATAAACCAGCTAATTTACCAGGCAGACTTTCAATGTAGGCATCAATTTCTTGAAAGTTTTTATCAAAACTTGTGTAGTTTGGTCTGAACTTAGAGTCAAAATATTTAGCCAACATTCCGAATGTTCGGTTAACTAAATTACCAAGTGTATTGACTAACTCTGTGTTAGTTTTTTCAAGAACTAAGTCATATGTTAAGTTACCATCGTCTTTAAAAGGAATTTCTGAAAGACAGTAAAAACGGACTTTATCAACCCCAAAAGTTTTGACTAGCTCATCTGCGTAAATGGTATTGCCAAGCGATTTTGACATCTTAGTTTGGTGAGTTAACACCCAAGGGTGACCAAATACAGTCTCCGGCAATTCAAGGCCAAGTGACATTAAAAAACAGGGCCAGTATACACAGTGAAAACGAGTGATGTCTTTGCCAACAATATGAGCATTTGCTGGCCAAAGTTCACTGAACTGAGTACTTGTTTTATCAGGCGAGTATCCAATTCCGGTAATGTAGTTACAAAGCGCATCTAGCCAAACATAAAGCACGTGTTTTTTGTCAAAATTGACTTTTACTCCCCAGTCAAAAGAAGATCTGGTCACGCAAAGATCTAAAAGCGGTTCTTTTAAAAAAGCCAAAATTTCATTTCTGCGGCTTTCTGGCATGATAAAACGGGGGTGGTCTTCAATGTGTTTAATGAGTTTTGCTTGATATTTAGAAAGAGCAAAAAAGTAAGCCTCTTCTTTCATTAAAATCGGTTTTTCACCACTTGGCAAAAGTCCGTCTACTAAGTCTTTTTCACTAACATAAGCCTCTTCTGCTTTTGAGTAAAGACCTTCGTAAGAAGACAGGTAAATATCGCCTTTTTTAAACATCGCGTCTGCTATTTTAGCAACCGCTTCAGTGTGCACGTTGTCTGTTGTTCTGACAAAATTATCGTACTCTATGCTGAGTAATTTTAAGTTGTCTTTAATGTAGGCAACGATTTTATCAACATAGTCTTTTGGCGACATTTTAGCCTCACTAGCCTTTTCTGCAATTTTAAGACCATGCTCATCAGTCCCAGTTTGAAAGTAAACATCGCGGCCGGCTAGTTTGTAAAATCTAGCGATGCAGTCAGTTAAAATCAATTCATACATATTGCCAATATGCGGGTATGAAGAAGTATAAGGAAGTGCAGACGTTATATAAAACTTATTTGTTTTTTTCATTGATTTTAACCTCTTTATAAATTTCTGACTTAGGTTTACCAAGGGTTTTTGCAGTAAGTTTTATTGCTTCCATATCAGAAAAACCTTGGTTTCGGTAGTTTAAAAATAGTTCATTTGATGACAAATTAACATCTGTTTTGGGCTTATCACTACCTTTTATAATTATAACAAACTCGCCTAAATTCTGAATTTCGCTAAAGTTTGCGTCAGCTAAATCAAACCAATAGAAAGTTTCGTGTAACTTAGTCAGCTCACGCGCAACCATGATTTCTCTGGACTTAAAAACAGACTTTAACAATTCAAGTGTATTAGTTAGTCTATGCGGAGATTCATAAATTATTAAAGTTTCTTTTTTTTCACTGTATTCGAGCAGAGTGTCTACGGCATCTTGTTTTTTTCTTGGCAAAAACCCAAGAAAAGTAAAAAAGTTAGTTTGGAAAGTTGAGCAAATCAGTGCTGGCACAAAAGCAACTGCACCAGGAAGCGGTACAACGTTAACTGAGTTTTCTTCTTTGACTGCTTTAATTATTTCAAAAAGCGGGTCTGAAATTCCGGGAGTTCCGGCGTCTGAGACCAAAGCAATATTTTTGCCTTCTTTAAGCATTGCAATAATTTTTTTGCTCGCTGTTTTTTCGTTGAACTTCTCATATCTAAAAAGTGGTTTTTGAATACCAAAATGATTAAGTAAAACAAGAGTTCTTCTAGTGTCTTCGCAAAACACCGCGTCAACTTCTTTTAAAACTTCAACGGCTCTAAAAGTTATGTCTTTTAAATTGCCAATTGGTGTGGGCACGATATAGAGAGTTGGGAAGTTATTTTCAAAACTAGTTTGTATCTTCATTTTAAAAACTGATCTAAAGCAACCAATGCTGTAAGAATTTGCACACGAGCGTTGACAGGAAAATAAAAGGCCTTTGTGCGTTTTTGCACAAAATCAAATGTCTTGATTAGTTTGTTCATACTAAAACCAGCCAGTTTAACGATGTGTTCTTCCTGACTTTTGAAATGCAGACCTCGCTTTAACTTAAAGTTAATCGCGTCCATTAAAAAAGTTTGAATGAGTTTTAAAAAAATACGGCCCACGGTTCTTTCGTGTTCAACTGAAAAATATTTAGCCAAAGTTAGTGTGTATTTTTTTTCAGGGTCTAGAATTACTGAAATAAACTCTAAAAAAGGTGTTTTTAAACTATCTAAAAACACTTTGCTTTCAAAAACTTCAGGCACATCTTTAAAAAGTTCACCAGACAGTTCGTAGATTTCTTCGTCAAGAGAAACTTGTTTGTCTGTATTTTCTTTGTTTTCATAAGTTACCGGAAAGGCTCTAGACTTAATCGTGTCTAGCACAGCATCTGGATTCTCTGGTACCAAAAAACCGTAAGTTGATGTTTTAGGCTCTTCTAAAAATTTAAGTAAACTAGAGGCTTGAGCAGTATTCAGTAGGTCTACGCCAAATAATACAAAAAATCTAGAGTATTGATTTAAAGAAGTGTAGTTAAAGGTGTTTGTAAACTCAAGCAAGGCTTCTTTGGTGATTTCTTCTTTGTTTAAAATAAAAAGGTTGCGAGATGGTTTAAACTCAAGGGCGTTTAGTTCTGCATCTGGCATACCTTCTTGTTTTAAAATTGCTTTAACTTGAAAAAGAATATAGGAAATGTGTTCATCTTTTTTTGCAGCAGGTAAAAGCGAAAGGTGAAAAAAATGGTCTTTTTTAGTCATTTTGCACGATTCTGATATTTTTATTGGCAAGTTCTTCCATTAAACTGTCAAAAACTTGTCTAAAAACTGTTTCAACCGCAGCCTCGGCGTTAATTTCTATGTACTTGCGTTCAGGAAAAATTTGCTTAAGTTCGCGGTAAGTTTCATCAATTTTATTGTGAAAAGCACGACTTTCTTTATCTAGACGGTTGATTTTATTTCGAGCAGATACTCTATTTAGACCGTTTTCGTGATTGATGATAAAAATAAAAGTCAAATCAGGTAAGCAGTTTAAAATGCTTTTATTGATTTGCTTAATGTATTCAATACCTAAGCCTCTGGCAACTCCTTGATAGACGTATGAAGAGTCTATGTATCTGTCGCAAATAATTAGTGCTTTTTCGCGGTTAGGTTCAATTAGTTGTCTGACGTGTTCAGACCTAGAAGCGGCAAACAGCAGTGCTTCGGTTTCACTTTGCATTGTGGTGTGCTTAGGATGCAGACAAACGTCTCTAATTTCTTCGGCTAAAGTAATGTTAAGTCCACCTGGTTCTCTGGTGAAAATCAGCGGAACAATTTCACCTGTTGTTTTGTTAACAAGTGAGTATTTTTGTTGGTTTTCGCCTTCTTCAAAAAGAGCCTTAATTTTTTTGATGATAGTAGATTTTCCGCTACCTTCTCCGCCTTCAAATGTGATAAACATATGTGCACCTCTAAGTGCTTTCAGTATACCAAAATAAGCAAACACAAGCAAACAATATTTTTAAAAATCTAAAAATAATTCCCGTAATAAATAGTTTGTTAAAATCGCTTTATAAGGCTTTTTTATAAGAAAATTAAGACTTTTACAAAACTACAAAACTGCCTTGCAAGGCACATTTGTAGTACTTGGTTTTATTTTTAAAAATTATCTTTATTTGCTTATTTAAACCTATTTTATTTATATAGAGTAAAATTACTTATATAGATTTGAAATAAAGGAATTTTTGACTATGCAAAACAAAACAAAATTATATAAATACGCCAAACTCGCCTTACAAGGTTTTCTTTCAGGAGTTTTGGTTGCCATTGCTGCTTTTACCTTTTTAGTTTTAACTGCGTACGCTCAAGGCAGTGGCATTCAAACTTTGACTACTTACTTTATCGCAGGTGTTGGTTTTTGTGTCGGAATCATTTTAATCATTGCTTTAGATGCCGCGCTTTTTACTGGTAGAATCGGCTATGTTTTTGAACGAAAACCTGATTACTTAATCGAACTTCTTATCGTTTTTTTAACTAATTTTTTAGGCACAGTAATTTTTACAATTCTTTTTTACTACACAGTGTTTCCAGCAAAAAATGTACCAGGAAGTCCCAGAACTTACGCAGACTTAATTCAAACAATGGTTGGCAAAAAACTAGATTTTAAAGAAACTCCACTTTGGCGAACTTTCCTTGGAGCAATTGGAACTGGTATCTTGTTACACTCGGCAATTTACAGTTTTAATAACGCTAAAAACAAGGCAATTGGTCTGCTTTCGCTGCTATTTGCGGTTTGGACTTTCTTACTACTTGGCTTTGACCACTGCATCGCCTCTTTTTCTTTGTTTTCTTTTGGCTTTCAATACAACTACGCAAAAGTCGCTTTATTTATTTTTATCGTAATTATCGGCAACTCAACCGGCTCAATTTTCATTCAAAGTCTCTTAACCTTAATTAAGAAACTCAAAGAAAAAGAAGCAGAGGCTGAGTTAAATTAAGTTTGTGAAATACTACGCTGTAAAGGAAGGTAATAAAACCGGGATTTTCGAAACCTGGTCAGAATGCCAAGCTGCAACTGCTGGTTTTAAAAAACCGGTATTTAAGTCTTTTTTAACCAAAGTAGAGGCTGAGTGTTTTTTAAAAGGTACAGACTATTGGCAAGGTGTGGTTGAAAAAGATTTAAAAGCAGGCTATTTAGTGGCGTTCTCAGACGGCAGTTTTTCAAAAGAACTCACTAAGTTTTCATACGGAGCTCATTTGATTTTGCCAAACGGAGAAAAACAAAATATCTCTGGTAGTAGCACAGACCGCGAGTTTTTGAAAACAGCAAATGTGGCAGGGGAAGTTTTTGGTGTAATAGAAGCGCTTAAATGGGCAAAGGAACATGGATTTAAAAAAATAAAGATTTATCACGACTACCAAGGTCTCGCTCGCTGGATAACTTCTGAATGGCGCGCATGCTCTAAAATTTCTCTTATGTATGTTGAATTTTACTTAAGCATTAAGCCTGAGTTTAGTGAAATTAAGTTTCAAAAAGTACCAAGTCACTTAAATATTTCTTTTAATGATGTGGCAGATAAACTTGCAAAAGAAGCGCTACTAAAA
>CAUTZH010000010.1:0-19310 GCA_963543155.1 uncultured Acholeplasmataceae bacterium | reverse complement strand
AAAGAAATTTTAAAATTGTTTAAAAACTAGATTTTATTGCACAAGATGAAAAAACAGAGTTGTAGGCTTTATAAAGCCTACAACTCCGAAAATATTTTTCCATCGCAAAAACTCAGGTAATATAACTAGAAAGTTTTGTTGAATCCATTTAACACCTCTAAAACATTATACATTTTTTTCAAAAATTCAAAATAGTCCTTAAAACTATTTTACAACTTCTAAAGGTTCAACTTCACTAAACTTAAGTTCAGCAATTTTCTGTTTATGTAAACTAGTTTAATAAAGAGAGCAATTAGCCCAAATATCGGCATAAATAAACCAACTAAAAGTAAATTGTCGTGAACTTTCGCTTTAAACACTTGAACGGTAGACAAAATATAGAAAATCAAAAGCAATAGTGCAGAAATTCCTAATGTAACAAATAGGGTCGCGAATACTGGAAAATACAAAAAAATAACAGAATTATTATTAATCATGCCTGTTTTTGGGTCTATATCTGGACCTCTATTTAAAAAAACTGGTGGTAATCAAGACTGCCGCAAATAATGCGATGATAAATTTTTTTTGCAGTGCGGTAATTATATTGTTTTAATTTATTTAATAAGACCTAGTTGGTTTTCTACTTTCTCGCGGTTCTCCAAATTGTAAAGAATTTCAAGTAACAACAAGGCAAACTCATGTGAATAGCCGCTTGAATGACCGGTAACTATGTTGTTTGAATGAACTGCTGGCACATTTAAGTATGTACCTTGCATGTATTTCTCAAAGCCAGGAAAACAAGTAAACTCTGTGTTGTCAAGTAAACCAGCATACGCTAAAAATACGGGGGCTGCACAAATTGCAGCAATTGTTTTTTTAAGTTTAGCAAAGTCTTGAATTAAATTAATTATTGCTTTAAACTGCTCTCCACTCGGTTTTTTAATTAGTTCAGACACCCAAGCACCGCCAGCAATTGCAACAAAGTCAAAGTCTTTAGCGTTAACTTCTGAAATTAAGTATTTAGCCTCAACTTTTATACCATTTGAACTTACACATGCAGACTTATCTGAAGTTGAGACTAAACTAACTTCCATACCAGCTCTAAATAAAATGTTTCTGGTAACCAAGGCTTCGGTTTCTTCAAATAAATCGCCGATTAAAATTATTCCTTTTTTCACTTTAAGCCCCCAAGTAAGCAAACAAAACAGTTTCTAGTTTAGCCATAGTCTCTGGTCTTTTGGAGCCAAAGTATTCGCTAATTTGACTAGACTTTGAGTCAAGTAAATCAGAGACAATTTTAAAAGCTGACAAGGGAATTTGTTTAATTTCAGCAATTTGTGCTAAAGAGGTTAGTTCCATATCACAAACATAAGCACTTTCTTTACTGTCTAGTGGACTAGTTACAAAACGGTCTGCCGAAAAACAAACAACTTTTTTGAGTTCTAACGAATTTGCTAACTTTAAGTCAAAACTTGGAACAGGGTCATTGAAAACCGATAAGTCAAAGTCAGAAAAAGTAGTATGCTTTATCCGAACAATTTCTCCTAACTTTAGTCCAAAACCACCGGCTAGGCCAATGTTAATGATTTTTTTAACTGAGATTGCGTTTTGGTCAAGCACAGAAAGTGCTTCAGTTAAAGCAAAAGCAGCATTGGTTTTGCCAATTCCTGTGTAAAGTAGTGCAACAGGTTTTTCGTTTAAGGTGCCTGTGTACATCTCAACATCTGAAAAAAAACGTTTAGGCTCTCCTAACTTATTTTTAAAATAAGTTAGCTCCGCACACATCGCACCGACAATTAGCGTGAGTTCTTTCAATTTTGCCTAGGCTTTAGTGGTTTGAACTTCTACTTTAGTTCTGCGACCTCTTTTTTCTCTTGCTCTAGTTTGAAAGTAAGTAGTAATAACATAAGAAAGATAAGAAATAGCCGCGGCTAGCAGAGCAAAGGCAATTACCCAACGAACGATGTAGTAAATGCGAGTTCCTTGATTTTTGTGAAGCCCACCAATCAGCTCAATGATTGGGAAAGTAAAACGTGACACAAAAATGATACCAGACACTATTTTTTGACCAGTTAGTACAGCCACTAGCATGGCAAGTGACAGGTAAAGCGCGTGTTCTGCCCCGCTGTAGGCCAAAAAGAAAATAGATGTGCCGATAATTGGCAGATAATGCACAAAGTGTAGACGGTAAAGTACTGGTCGTTTTAACATAAATACCAGCGCGATTAAAACAGCCAACAGAATTGCTAAGAATACAGAGATAAACATAGGGTAGTGTTGTTTGAATGAAAACTGTCCGCGCATCACTAAGTTAAAGAAAGCAGCTACTTTAATTAAGTAAAAGTCTAGAAATAAAATAACTAGCCCTGCAAAAACTTTATCGGAAAAAGAAGAAAGTAGTACTGCAGTTAAAAGAAAGATTAAAGTAACAAAGCGCACCCAACTAATCATTAGTTCACTAATTGTAAGGGCGTTGTTTTTGTATTTGTTAATTGCACCAATTAAGGCGTGGATTTCGGCAAAAATCGCGAAAGCCGCCAGCCCGACAGCCACGACAATTGCGACTAAATTAACAACTGAATAATTTTTTTTAGTCATATAAAACTCCTTGAATAATCAAATTAAAATGTAATTTTATTTAGTTTTTAGTATAAAAAAGTAGTCTTTTTTTAGTTAAGACTACTTTTTTAATCAAATTAGATACCTATTTTTTACGAGGGTTTTTAAGTTCAGCCTGAGCAGCCGCAAGTCTTGCAACTGGAACTCTAAATGGAGAACAAGAAACGTAGGTAATGCCTGCATTGTGGAAGAACTCAACTGAAAATGGGTTTCCACCGTGTTCACCACAAACTCCAAGTTTAAGCGTCTTGTTGCCTTTTTTGCCAAGTTTAGTTGCAAGTTTCACAAGTTCACCTACACCTTCTGGGTCAATTTGTTGGAAAGGGTCAAACTCATAAATCTTGTTTTCGTAGTAAGCCGGTAAGAAGTTAGCAGCGTCGTCTCTTGAGAAACCAAAAGTTAACTGAGTTAAGTCGTTTGTACCAAATGAGAAGAAGTCTGCTTCTTTTGCGATTTTGTCAGCCAAGATAGCAGCACGAGGAATTTCTATCATTGTACCAACCTTGTATTCAAGGTCAACGCCTGCTTCTTTAATTAACTGATCTGCAACTCTGCAAACAGTTTGTTTAACAAATTGGAATTCGCGAAGTTCACCAACTAGTGGGATCATAATTTCTGGCACTAATTTCCACTCAGGGTGTTTTTTAGTTTGGGCGATGTAGGCAGTAATTACCGCTTTAGTTTGCATTTCAGCAAGTTCAGGGTATCGAACCGCTAGACGGCAACCACGGTTACCCATCATTGGGTTTTCTTCGTGAAGAGAAGCAATTACGCTGTAAAGTTCTTTTAATTCAACTTTAAGTTCGCGCGCAAGCTCTTCAATTTCTTTAGCCTCTTTTGGAATGAACTCATGTAGAGGTGGATCTAGATAACGAATGGTCATCGCTCTACCTTCTACAGTTTCAATTAAGTCTTCGAAGTCTTTTTGTTGATATGGCAGAATACGTTCAAGTGCTACTTTTCTTTGTTCAGCAGTAGCAGAGACAATAAACTCGCGAATCGCTTTGATACGAGTTGAGTCAAAGAACATGTGTTCTGTACGAATTAAGCCAATACCTTCCGCGCCAAACAAGATAGCCTGACGTGCATCTTTTGGAGTTTCGGCGTTAGCACGCACACCAAGAGTGCGAACTTCGTCAACCCAACCCATGAAAGTTTCAAAGTCTCCAGAGATTTCTGCAGGTACAGTTTCAATTTCTTGTAAATAAACAGAACCAGTTGAACCGTCAATACTAATGTAGTCGCCTTCTTTAACTTCTAAGCCACCAAGTCGGCAAGTTCCGTCTGATAAAAATTGAAGGTCATGGCAACCTGCAACACAAGTTTTACCCATACCACGAGCAACTACGGCTGCGTGTGAAGTCATACCACCGCGAGCAGTTAAGAAACCTTCTGCCACGTGCATACCTTCGATGTCTTCAGGTGAAGTTTCAAGACGAACTAGTACTGATTTTTTACCTTCTGATTTAAGGCGAAGAACTTCGGCCACAGAGAAGGCAACTTGTCCAGTTGCAGCACCAGGAGATGCTGGTAGACCTTTGCCGGCAAGTTTAGCAGTTTTTAAAGCAGAACTTGAGAAATGTGGGTGAAGGAGATTTTCAAGTTGAGCAGGCTCAACACGAGTGATTGCTTGTTCTTTAGTGATTTTACCTTCGTTAACTAAGTCAACCGCGATTTTTAAAGCAGCAGGTGCTGTTCTTTTTCCGTTTCTAGTTTGAAGGAAATATAGTTTTTCGTTTTCAATAGTAAACTCAATGTCTTGCATATCACGGAAGTGTTCTTCCAACAAAGCAGCCAAACGCATAAACTCAGCGTGGCAGGCAGGCATTACGTCTTTTAAAGTGTCAAGGGCTTGCGGAGTGCGGATACCAGCAACTACGTCTTCACCTTGAGCATTGATTAGGTATTCACCAAATACTTTTGCTTCACCTGTTGAAGGGTGGCGAGTAAAGGCAACACCTGTACCTGATTTATCAGAAAAGTTACCAAATACCATTGATTGAACGTTAACAGCAGTTCCCCACGATGAAGGAATGTTGTTCATTTTACGGTAATAGTCAGCGCGTGGGTTGTTCCAAGATTTAAATACGGCACCAATTGCGCCAAATAGTTGCACAAATGGATCAGTTGGGAACTCTTCACCAATTTCTTTTTTGTAAAGTTCTTTAAAGCGAGCAATCATTTCGTCAAGGTCTTCTGCTGTGAAGTCCGAGTCTTGTGCTACGCCTTTTTGGGCTTTAAGTTCGTCAATAATGTTTTCAAAGTTGCGTTTTTCAACACCCATTACCACGTCTGAATACATTTGGATGAAACGACGGTATGAGTCGTTAGCAAAACGACGGTTACCAGTAATTTGGCTAAGTCCATCAACTACGTTTGGATTTAGACCTAAGTTTAAGATTGTGTCCATCATACCTGGCATTGATACTCTGGCACCACTTCTCACAGAAACTAAAAGCGGATTTTTTGGATCTCCGAATTTTTTACCTGTTAATTTTTCCAAGGCTTTAACTGCGTCTAGAATTTCTTTTTGAATTGATGTAGAAATTTGTTCGCCGTCTTTGTAGTATTTTGTACAAGCCTCGGTTGTAACTGTGAAACCTTGTGGAATTGGTAATCCAAGTTGGGTCATTTGGCCAAGGTTAGCACCTTTACCACCGCAAAGATTACGCATTGATTCGTTAGTTTCACTAAATGCATAAACATATTTTTTTGCCATTTAAATTCTCCTTTTTGACTAATAAATAGTATAACAAAATTTAAGTTTAATTTAAAGTATAAATGAGTTAGAAATCGTTTTTTAAAGTCGCATTCCGCCGTTGACATCAATTGTTGCACCAGTTATATAACTTGAGTCGTCAGAGACTAAAAACAGCACAACATTTGCGACTTCTCTAGGTTCTCCTAAACGGTTTAACATGGTTTGTCCTTTAAACTTTTCAAGTAGAGTATCTGGTACAGTTTTCATCATGTCAGTTAAGATAAAACCAGGAGCGACAGCGTTAACTCGAATGTTTGCACCTTTGCGTGCAAACTCTTTTGCCCAGGTCTTAGTTAAGCCAATTACTCCGGCTTTAGCAGCAGCATAGTTAGCCTGGCCAATATTGCCAAATTGCCCAACAATTGAAGTGATGTTAATAATTTGGGCTTTGCCTGTTTTTAAGAATTCAGGGATTAGTGGTTTAGTTAGATTATAAATTCCGGTTAAGTTCACGGAAATTACTTTGTCCCAATCTTCATCTTGCATTTTTTGAGTTAGACTGTCTTTAGTGATTCCAGCGTTATTGACAAGAATTTCTGGGATTCCGTGTTTAGCAATAATTTCTGGCAAAAGTGACTGAATTTGCATGCGGTCAGAAACATCTAGGCAATAGCCAAATAAATTAGGATGACTGTAGGTTAAAGGATGCAGGGCAAAGCCAATAACTTTCGCGCCTTCTGCTAAAAACTGAAGTGCACATTCCTTGCCAATTCCACGTCCTGCGCCAGTAATTAAAACTAATTTGTCTTTGAATCTAGTCATTTGTGCGCTCCTTTTCTTAAGTAAAGTGCAATTCCTTGACCACCACCTATACAAAGCGAAGCAATTCCTGAGTTTAAATTAAAACGTTCAAACTGAGTGACAAGAGATACTACAACTCTGGCACCAGTCATGCCAAGTGGATGGCCAAGAGCTACCGCACCACCGCATACATTGGTTTTTTTATTTAAAGCACTATACGAAACATTGTATTTTTCAGATAACAACTTTAAGTTAGCAACCACGGTATGTGCAAAAGCTTCGTTAATTTCAAATAAATCAAGGTCATTTAGATTAAGTTTATTGGTTTCAATTAGTTTTTGAATTGCAAAAAACGGAGCAAGTGGAAAACTTTCTGGCTCTACGCCAACTTCAGCAAAGTCTACGATTTCTGCAAGTGGTTCTACTTCTGGGTGTTTATCTAGATAAGCACTTGAGGCCAAACAAACAAAGGCAACTCCGTCGTTAATACCGGAAGCGTTTCCAGCATTAGTAATCCCGTCCTGTGAAAAAATGGAAGGCAGTTTTAAGATAGCATCTTTGGTTGTCTCTGGTCTGATGTGCTCGTCTTTTTCAAAACTTATTTCCGCTTTTTTTGACTTAATGGCAACTGAAATAATTTCTGATTTAAATATAGTGTTTTGTGCTTGATAAGCCCTTTTATGAGAGTTATCTGAGTACACGGCTGCTTCTTCTTTAGTAATTTTTAAATTAGTGGCAACTTTGTCCATTAAAAGCCCCATTGGTTCTTTTAAGAAAGAGTCGGTCAGCCCGTCTGACTCAATTAAATCAATGGTTTTAAGAGGTCCGTATTTACAGCCTGTCCTTGAGTTTAAAATAGCGTGTGGCACATTTGACATAAACTCACCGCCTCCGGCCACAACTAAGTCAGTTTTGCCAGAAAGTATATCAAGATAAGCAGAAACAATTGCCTGCATACCAGAGCCGCAGACCATGTTTACAGTAAAGGCAGAGGTTTTTGGACTAAGTCCGGTTTCCAGCGCAATTTGTCTGGCTGTGTTTTGACCGCACGCGCTTTGCATAACTTGACCAAAGACTAGTTTTTGAATTTCGGTCTTATTGATTTTGTATTTTTCAAGCAAACCAGATAATACTTGTGCACTGATTTTAGTAATACTTTGACCGGCTAAAGTTTGGCCAAAATTACCGATTGCACTGCGCCCTTTGGCAACAATGTAGACTTTGTTTTGCATTTAAATCTCCTTTTTAGAAATAAGTTTGATAAACTTAGGAATTATTTCGTTTGCATCTCCAACTATCACTAAATCCGCATGTTGGTTAAGCGGAGCGCTTTCATCTATGTTAACCGAAATAATTTTTTTAGCCTTTTGAATACCAGCAAGATGTTGACTTGACCCTGAAACTCCAAAACAAATTAGTAAGTTAGGAGCAACTGCGGAACCGGTTTGACCGATTTGTCTTTTTTTGCTAAACACAGATTTTTGCACCAAACCTCTAGTTGCACCAACTGCAACTTTTGACTGATTTAAAAAATCATCGAAGTATTTAACTACACTTTCAGCACCGCGACCTAAGTCAAAAATAATTTCTTTACCTTGAAATGAAAAGTTTTCTTTAGTTTTATTTAAAATCGGTTTAAAGTTAAGTTCTTTTACTTGGCTTGCTTCAATTTTTGTAAGTTTCATCTCAGGGTTTGGCTTTTCTTTTAACTCAAATAACCCTTGTCTAACTGTAGCCATTTGTACCAAAGAATTGGGATAGATAATTTCTGCGTAAATATTTCCAGAAAAAGCAGGTCTGACAGCTGTTAGTTTAAGTGAATCAGCAGTCGCTTCAATTTCTAGTCCTGTGGTGTCCGCGGTTAACCCAGCTTTGAAATGAGTTGCTAAAACAGGGGCTAGGCTGCGGGTAAAAATCCCAGATGGAAATAAAAAGATATCTGGAGTTGGTAATTTTTTAAATAAGTTAAAGATAGTTTTGCCAGTTGACTGCACATTTAAAAAGTAGTCTTTTGGCAAAATCAAGACATAAGTTTGATGAAAACCAAAGTTTTTTAGCTTTTCATTTTCTTGGCTAGGTAAATCTGAGTCTGTTAAAATCAAGGCGTTGACTACAGCTGAGTCTAAGTTTTTTTGATTGATTTCAGAAATCAGCTCAAAAGTTCCAGAAACTATTTGCTTGTCTTGATTTAAAAAACCTAAAATAAAAATATTTTTCATATGCATGTATATCCTTATTTTAAAAACTCTTTAAATTCTTTGGCTAAAACAGAGGCAGCAGACTCTGCGTTAACTTTAAAGACTTCTGTAGATTTTTTGGGAAAAGTTTTTAAAAAAGTTTTTTTAACTCTGGTAGGAGAACCTTTTAAGCCTAGTTCAGTAATTTCTATCTTTAGGTCTTGGTTAGTGTAAGTTTGAATGTTTTTGTCATTTAAATTATTTAAATTAGTCAGGTCTAAAACTGGCGATGTTGCTTGTTTAGAAGTCACGGTAATTAGCGCTTTTTTGGGAACTTTTACCTCTAAATCACCAAAATCTGAGTTTACATAAGCGTTTAGAGAACTTGCTTGTTTAGTTATATCATATACACAAGATATCAAAGTTTCACCTAGCAGTGTAGAAACTGAAGGTCCGACCTGAGCAGTGTCTCCATCTAGAGCTTGATAGCCTGCAAAAATGTAGGCGTAGTTTTGGGTTTTTAAAAACTCAGCTATAACTTTTGCAGTTGCGGCAGTGTCGGAACCTGAAAATGCAGGGTCGCTTAAGATTATTAGTTTTTTAACATTTTTATAGGCAAACACTGAAGACAGCACAGGTTTATGGAAAAGTGGTGCCATTGAAATTACTTCAATGTCTGGGTTTAATTTTTGTGCTAGTGCTATTGCTTTTAAGTCGTCTGGGTTAATTATTTGTTCACCTGAACGCACTAAAGTGTTAGTTTCCTTATTGAACTCAAACTTAGTGGTGTTGGGAACCACTTTTACTAAAACTGCAACTTTCATTTCTTTAATAAGGTTTGGCCAATAATTATTTTTTGAACTTCAGAAGTTCCTTCATAAATTTCGGTAATTTTTGCGTCTCTGTATAGTCGCTCTACAATAAACGAAGTCATGTAGCCGTAGCCTCCGTGGATTTGTACAGCAAAGTCAGCAGCCTCAACCGCTACTTTTGCACAATACAGTTTAGCCATCGCAGAATCTTGGATGTTTGCAGGTGTTTGGTAGGTAGAAACGGCTTCCCTAAGCAGTAGTGTTGCTGCTTTTATTTTGGTTTTAAGTTCAGCATAGCGAAATTGAGTGTGTTGAAACTCTGCTAAAGTTTGGCCAAATTGGCGGCGTTGATTTGAATAAGTCTCAACTTCTTTCAAAGCAGCCTTGGCAATTCCAAGTGCTTGTGCGGCAATCGAAATTCTGCCACCTGTCAGCGTAGTTAAAGCAATTTTGTAGCCTTGGCCAAGTTGTCCGAGTAGATTTTCTTTTGGAACTTTAACGTTTGTGAGTATAACTTCACAAGAAGAAGAAGGACGAATGCCAAGTTTACTGTCTGGTTCTCCAAAAGAAACTCCAGGCATTTCTTTTTCTACAATAAAACAAGCCATTTCACGGCTGGGGTTATCAGCGTGTTTATTTCTTGCAAATACTAAATAAATGTCGGCGTGTGGAGCGTTGGTAATAAATAATTTTGAGCCATTTAGCAAAAAGTAGTCTGAATGCTCTTCAAAGGAAGTCTCTAAATTGGCTGGGTCTGAGCCTGCGTTGGTTTCAGTTAAAGCAAACGCACCTAGTTTGGTTTTAGTAAGTTGTGGTAGATATTTGGCTTTTTGTGTATCAGTTCCAAACTTTAAAATCGGTGCTACGCAAAGTGATGTGTGTGCGGCTAAAATTACGCCAAGTGCGGCGTCTGCTTGAGACAATCTTAAAACAGTGTCAATATACAGGCTAAAGTCTAGCCCAGAACCAGAGTAGGCAGTTGGAATGGTTAAACCAAACAAAGAGTTTGCTTGCATGTCTTTAACTAAATCCACAGGAAAAGTGCCTTTTGTTTCAATTTCTTTTACAAAAGGCAAGACATTTAAGTCAATGTACTGTTGAATTTTACTTTGAATAATTTCAGTTTTATCCATTTTATTTTTCTAAATTAGGCAAATATATCTCGGCTTCACCGCGACACGCTGCCTTATTTTCTAAATTAAAGAAAGTACATAAAAAAGTTACTCTTTTTTTGACTGAGTCGATGTCTTTGCATTCAATTTCTAAAGTGGCTTTATCGCCGACAAAAATAGGCCTCAAAAATTCAATGTTTTGTTTTAAGTAAACCGAGCCTTCGCCTGGCCAAATTGTGCCAAAAACTCGCGAAAAATGCGAAAAAAGCAAAGCACCGTGCACAATAGGTTTCCCAAATCTAGTTTGTCTGCAGTAGACAGGGTCTGTGTGAAGAGGATTTCGGTCTTTAGAAACCTCCGCAAAAGCAAGAACATCGTCTACTTTAAACAAAATAGTCTCGCGATATTTTTCGCCAACCTTAATTGCTAAACTCATTTAGGTAAAAAAAATTAAGATTTATTTAGATTGAGTGGCTTCTAGTGCTTTTAGACGGTCGTATTCGGCTTTGTCAATAGTTATAGTCTCTGTTTGTGGTAAACCTTTTTGTCTGTGGGCTTTTACTAAGGCGTAAATTACATTTCCTAAGTTAAATAAGAAAAGAGCGCCGTTGATGGCCCAAACTGAGTGTGCACCAATTAAAATACCGTAAGTTACAAAAAGTAGACAGCCAACTGAGTTAACTGAGCGAATAATTAAGTCTTTTCTGAAGGTAAACGAAATAAAAATTACGATACCAGCCGCAATTCCAACTAGTTCATAGTAGTTAAAACCAGAGTTAGTTTTAGTTAAAAAATTTAGTAAATTCATGATTTTCTCCTTTATTTTTGAATTTATGTAGGTTAAGTTAATTATACTTTAACAAAACCAAGTATCAGTCTTGCGTAAAAAAAGAAGACTGAAGTAAGTTAGTTGTGGTGTGAGTTTTTTGCCAAAAGGAACTTTTGCCTTTGCCAACTAAAATAATTTCACCCGAATCTTTCAAGGTTTTAAGTGTTCGGTTAATTGTGGAAAGCGAAATGTGTGGGTTGGCTTTTTTTAAGTCAGAGACGGTAAAAGTATCTTGGAAGTTCCTAATTTGGCCAATGATGTCGTTTTTGCGATTGATAGTTGCTTCAAACTGATGTTGGTGAGCCTTTGTTTCAAACTCCTGATAAGCCTGGAAACACACGGAGGTTAAAATCTCAAAAAGCAAAGAAGTATCAGAGTGTCCATGTAGCCAGTTAGTGCTAGCGACCGCCAGGGCTTGGTCTAGTTGAGTGCTAAGTGGCGCTAAGAATTTAAAAAAAGAAACATACGAAAAAACCTTAAACTCAGCAGTAAGTAGTCTAAAGGCAAGCAAACAGAACAACGCTTTCTGGTTTAAAAGATAAGGCTCCAGCATATAGTAGTCAACTAAGAAATTAGAAATTAATGTAACTTTTTCAATTTCTTTGACACACAAAGTATTATAAAGTGTGCACGCTTCACTAAGTTTTGCCTCAATTCCAAGTGGTTTTCCGCTTGCGTCTAAGAAACTAGTTTGGTTAGATTGCGCGCGGTTTAAAGAAACTGAGTGAATTCCATCGCCAAGCGCAGAGGCATACGCATAGATATCTGAGTTGTGTAGACCTTTTTCGGCGGTTTGTTGAATACTTGAAATGATTTTTCTTGCGTTTTGGACAAACCTTTCTTTTAAATTGTTTGGCTTGTAGTCGTTTGACGTAAATTTTTTTAATTTGTCTTTATCTAGTTCTGAAAACATGCAAGAAAAATAGTATGAGTTTTCAGAAACTAGGCCAGGGATGAGCGCTTGCTTGAATTTTTTGAAAAATTCAGCAAAATAAGTTTCTTGTCCACGCTTAACGTAAAGCGCGGTTAGTTTGTTGATTTGCTTGAAATCTAGAGTAAAGCGCTCAATGTTTTTAAGTAAAAACATTTAAATAAGGTAGTCGCCTAAACGCAGGCACCACCAATAAACTCGCGAAGTAGTGAGTTGCAAGGAACAAGTTGATCGTCAATGTCTACGTAGTATTTTAAGAATTTAACTAACCTGTTTGCAGTAATAAAGTATTCAGATGAACGCGGGATGGCTTGTAGCTGCGGAAGCGCGTGTTTTTTTAAGACAGCGTATTCATAAGAAAGTTCGGTGTTGAAAACAAAGTCCACACCTTCTTGGTTTGGATAAATCCACTTAAACTCACCTTTTCTAACAGACGGCCACATTGAAAGCGTTTCGGTGGCTTTGGCGTTTCTATATTTTGAGTCTCTGACAATTCTGCGAAGTAAACGCAGGTCAGTAAAGGAAATAGGGTTGTGAAAGTCAATGTGTGCCTGAGTTTGTGGTCCGATAAAGATTTTGTATTTTAAGTCTCTTTTGATTGACTTAGTTAACTCTTCGTTTAAGGCATGAATACCTTCAATGATAATTGGAGTTGTGGCGTCAATGGTAAGTGGTTCTTTGAAACTACGAGAAGAAGTTTTAAAGTCATAAACTGGCAAACTAGTTGGCTTTCCTTGAATTAAGTCAGATAAGTTTTGGTTAAACAGCTCAATGTCTAGGGCGTATAGGCTTTCAAAGTCTAGGTTGCCATCTTCATCGCGTGGAGTTTTTGCGCGCTCAACGTAGTAGTCGTCAATTGAAATCATTAAAGTTTTGACGCCAAGTGAGGCCAGTGTATATCTTAGTCTGGTTGCAAATGTAGTTTTGCCAGAAGAAGAAGGACCAGCGACGCAAATTAGGCGTTTTTTGGCGCCATAATTCAAAATTTCTGAGGCTACTTTAAAGAAGTTATTGGTGTGTCTGATTTCGCACATATTGATAAACTCACTAATTTTTTTACGGTCAAACGCTTTTTCGTTAAGTTCAGCAATTGTACCAACTCCAACTGACTTAGACCAAGCAGCGGCTTCTCTTAGTGTATTTGCGTAAGTCAGAGACTCTGAAAACTCAGGAATACGGCCATTTGCTTCACCACGTGGGTATTGTAAAATAAAGCCAGCGTCGTAAAGAAAAATTTTGTAGTCTTTTAAATAACCTGTACTTGGCACCATTTTTGAATACATATAGTTGTAGTAATCGCCAACTTTGTAGGCGTTTACGTATTCTTGTTCTCGTACGTTTAAGACAGCGAGTTTATCTAAGTCTCCTTGTTTAGCGTATATGTTTTCAGCCTGTTCAAGCGGAATTAAGACTTTTTCAAAAGGCAAGTCTGCTTTAATTATTTTCTTAATTTCTTTATCTAGCGCTTCAATGTCTTTTTCAGTTAGTTTACGGCCAAGTTTTTTAGGAATAGCCAAAATAGACATAGAAACGTTGTAGTTGAACTTAACTTGGCTTTTAAATAGCCGATTGTAGGCCATTGCTACGATAAAGCGAAGAGAGGCTTCGTAAATTCGGTTAGCAGAACGTATAGAATGTGATAAAAACTCAATTTCGCAGTCTGCGTGTAGTTGATAGGTAAGTTCACGAAGTCGGCGGTTGGCTTTCACGGCAAAAGGTGTAAAGTCTAACTTTACTTCTTTTAACACATCTAAAGCACAGACGCCGTTTGGAAATTCATAAGTTTGGTTTGTGTTAAGTACTTTAATTTTCATATTTATTCCTCCTTTTTTCAAAAATAAATATTTAAACTGTTAAAATTCAAGATCATCAAAGAAAGGCGATGAATATGTAGGTTCATCTTTCTGTTCTTCGTCTTGATTTGGCTGATCTAAGCCAAATTCAGCGGTAAAAGCGGAAAAGGCTTGTTCTGAGATCTTAGTGGCTTTTTTCTTAATTTTTGTAATTTCAATTGTTTGTTTTTGGTCAAAAGGTTTTAAATCCTCAAGTAAGTCTTGTTTAACTGCAATTAACCAAGGTAGATTGTCTTTACTTACTCCCTCTAAAGCAAGTCCAAATTTATTTGAGTTTTTAAGCTCTGTAATTTTTTTAGTTAAAACTACTTCTTTAAAGAAAATATTTGCATCTACGTCTTTTTGAATTGAGTTTACCGCAACACAGGAAACTAGTTCAGCAGGTTGGGTTTTTTGACGCTGATACATCAAACTTCCTTTGCGGTAGCGTTGCATTTGCGGAAGTTCAAAGTAATTTCTTGCAAAAACAGTTGCTTTGTTAGTCAGCATTAAAATCTGGCTCTCTTCGTTTGCAAACAATGCAGACGCAAGTTCATCTTTGTCTTCTAGTTTAATTACTCTAACGCCAGATGCGTATAGTCCGTATTCTGGGACTTCGGATTCTGCGAAGCATAGACCATAGCCTTTTTTAGTTAAGCACAAAATTGATTTAAGCGGGCCAGCTGAAACTGAAACTAACTCATCTTTAGTGGCCAACTTAATTGCGCGCTGTGGTTTTGTGTAGCGAGTAGTAGTAAGGTCTTGTAGCAAAACTTGTTTTGCAAAACCTTGTTTAGTTGCAAGCAGAAACTTTAAGTTTTTGGCAAAGTCTTTTACTATAAACGGATAGATTACTCGCTCTTGGTCCGCCAGTTCCACAATTTGTCCGATGTGAATTCCTAGTTCTGACCATTTCTTTTCGTTAATTTTGTAAATTGGCACTGCGATAAAGTTACCTTGGTTTGTAAACATCAAAAGCGTTGAATGGTTAGAAACTTCCTGTTCTAACACTAAACTGTCGCCAGTTTTAAACTGAGTTTGCTTGCTTTGGGCAAATGATTTTAGCGAAGATTTATAAATATATCCGTTTGCCGAAACACCAAAGTGATAAGTGTCGTTTGAAATTAAGGCTTTTTCGTCAATTTTTAAGTTAGTGATTTCTTCTTTAATTTCAGTTCTTCTGGCAACATACAACTGTTTTTTAGTTTCTTTTAGTTCATTTCCGACTTTTTTAGTTAAATACTCAGGGTCTGCCAGAATTTTTTCGTATTCCTTAATTCGCTCAATTAAATCTTCTTTTTCTTTAAGTAAAAGCACTATGTCTGTGTTAGATAAACGATATAGTCGCATGTTGACAATCGCAGTTGCTTGTTTGACTGTAAAGATACCATTAAAACCAGCGACGATATTTTCAATTGAAGACTTCTTGTCGTGTGATGCACGAATTATTCTAATAATTTCGTCTAAAACCGAAAGCATTTTTTCCAGACCTTCAACGATATGCAGACGTTCTTTGTCTTTCTCACAAAGATACTGAGTGCGGGCAGTGTAGCATTCTTTGTAGTGGTTAATATAAGCAAGAAGAATATCAATAATACCCATGCAAACTGGTCTACTGTCAGCAATTGAGACCATATTGTAGTTAAAGTAAACTTGCAGTTGCGTGTTTTTAAACAGGTAGGCCAGAATAGCGGTTGGTTCGGTATTTGGTTTTAAGTCAATTGCGATTCTAAGACCATCTTTGTCAGACTCATCTCTAACTTCTTGGATATCTATACCTTTTTCAATGCGGGTGGTGTCAATTTCTCTAACTAAATCTGCTTTAGAAACTTCAAAAGGTATTTCTGTAACAACGATTCGTTTAGTTGTTGAGTTGATTTCCTCAATTTCTATTTTGGATTTTAAAAGTATACGGCCAGTTCCAGTTGCAAGAGCTTGGACAATTGAGTCTTTGCCTTCAACAATACCGCCAGTCGGAAAGTCAGGACCTTTGACAAACTCAAGAATTTTTTCAAGACTAGCCCTAGGATGGTTAAGCAGGTGAATTGTGGCATCAATTATTTCGCCGATATTGTGCGGAGGGATTTTAGTGGCATATCCCGCAGAGATTCCGCTAGAACCGTTTACCAGTAAGTTTGGAAAACGAGCAGGTAAAACCACTGGTTCTATTTCTTCGTCGTCAAAGTTTGGAACAAACACTACCGTTTTTTTATCTAAGTCAATTAGCATGGTTTCCGCGGCAAATGCTAATCTTGCTTCGGTATAACGCATAGCCGCTGGGCTGTCTCCGTCTATAGAACCGTTGTTTCCGTGCATGTCTATCAGCGGAATGTTCATCTTAAAGTCTTGAGACATTCTAACCATTGCTTCGTATATGGAAGAGTCTCCGTGTGGGTGGTATTTACCCATAACTTCCCCAGTGATACGCGCAGATTTTCGGTAAGGTTTCTCTGAAAACACACCCATTTTATACATCGCGTAAAGTATTCTTCTTTGAACAGGCTTTAGTCCATCTCTAACATCTGGAATTGCTCTGTCTTGAATAATATATTTAGCGTATCTGGCAAAACGGTCAGAAAAAATTTCACTTAAAGCAGAGTCGGTAATGTTTTTGTCGATAAACTCATCGATTTTTTGTTTAATCTTTTGCATAATGTTTTACCTATTCCTCGTCTGCTGGCTGCTCTTCTGGCATGCCTTTTTCTTTAAGCGACAAGAAGTTATCGTTAGCATTAAAGTCTACGTTTTGCTCAATCCAGTCACGGCGAGGCGCAACATCGTCACCCATTAAGACAGACACATGGTGATCAGACTCCTCAAAATCAGAAACGTTGACGCGAATTATGTTTCTGGTGTTTGGATTCATTGTAGTTTCCCAAAGTTGGTCAAAGTTCATTTCACCTAAACCTTTGAAACGCTGGATTTGAAACTTACCCTCGCCTTGTGCTTTAATTAACTCTTCATCAGACCAACAGTAAATTTTTTTGGTTTTATTAGAAAGTTTATAAAGAGGTGGGTTTGCAATATAAAGATATCCGTGTTCAATCAGTGGTTTCATGAATCTAAAGAAGAAAGTTAAAAGCAGAATTTGAATATGCGCACCATCTGTGTCGGCATCGGTCATGATAATAACTTTGTGGTAGTTTGATTTTTTTAAGTCAAACTTATTGCCAAAATCTGCACCAATTGCGTGAATAATGTTTAAAATTTCTTCGTTTTTAAGGATTTGGTCAACATTGGCTTTCTCGGTATTCAAAACTTTACCACGCAATGGCAAGATAGCCTGAAACTGACGGTTGCGACCTTGTTTTGCAGAACCGCCCGCTGAGTCTCCTTCTACTAAGAAAAGTTCGCGTTCTTCTGCCTTTTTAGAAAGAGCGGGAGTTAGTTTTCCCGAAAGCACATAGTCTTTTTTGGCAGAAGTTTTGCCTTGTCTGGCTTGTTCTCTTGCTTTTCTTGCAGCAATTCTGGCTTTTTTGGCAAGTAGTGCTTTGTTAAGCAGAGTTTCTGAAAGTTTTTTGTTTTCTTCTAAAAAGAAACTTAATTTTTCGTAAACTACTTGGTCAACTGCAGCTCTGGCCTCAGGAGTTCCAAGTTTTGCCTTGGTTTGTCCTTCAAATTGCAGAAGTTTTTCGGGAACTTTTAGCGAAATAACAGCAATCAAACCTTCTCTTAAGTCAACTCCGTCTAGGTTTTCATCTTTTTCTTTTAAGAAGTTGTATTTACGCGCGTATTCGTTAAACGCGCGAGTAAAGGCAGTTTTAAAACCAATTTCGTGAGTTCCACCATCTTTGGTGCGGATATTGTTGACAAAAGAAATGATGTTTTCTGAATAAGTTTCAAAATACATAAAAGCACAATCTATTTCGATTGGCAAATTGCAGTTGTCAGAAAAATGTTCACCAGCAAAAGTTTTGATTTGACCAAGCGGTTTTTTAGAACCAGCCAACAATTGAACATACTCTTTAATTCCGTTTTCGTATTCAAACTCTTCGCGTTTTTTTGAGCGTTCGTCAATTAAAACTACTTTTAGACCTTTGATTAAAAAGGCAGCCTCACGGATGCGTTCACGAATTGTTTCGTAGACGAAAGTAGTAGTTTGAAAAATTTTAGGATCTGGCCAAAACTCGATTTTAGTCCCAGTTCTGCGGGTATCTCCGATTATTTGGTCTTTTTGAATTTTAGAGCCACCATCTGAGTAAGTTTGCTGACAAATTTTGCCGTCTCTAGCAGAAGTTACTGTGAACTTAGAAGAAAGTGCGTTTACAACAGCACCACCAAGACCATGCAGACCTCCAGATACCTTGTAACCTGAATCTGAGAATTTACCACCAGCGTGCAGAGTTGTAAAAATAAGTTGTAGTGTAGAGACACCAGACTCATGTTTTTTGTAAGGAATACCACGGCCTTCGTCTTCCACACAAATTGAGTTGTCTTTACGAACAGTTAAAGTAATGGTGTTTCCAAATCCAGATAAAGCCTCATCAACTGCGTTGTCAAAAATTTCCCAAACTAAGTGGTGTAGTCCTCTTGAATCAGTTGAGCCAATGTACATCCCGGGGCGTTTACGAACAGCCTCAAGACCTTTTAAAACTTGTATGGATTTTTCGTCGTAATTCTTTAAATTTGCCATCAATATCCTCTTTATATGCGTATTTTTTTATAAAATGCGTGAAATTAGGGGAATAAAAATGCACGCAGATACGCAATCATTTTAACATTTAAGCCACGGTTTTGCAATTGAAAGATAGCAGTTTTAATTGAAAAAATATTGTCAAAAATACGCAAAAATAGAACGGTATTCAGTGTTTGTAAACACTAAATGGTCAAGCAGTTTAATGTCTAAATACTGTAGAATTTCTTGGCAAATAGCAGTAGTTTTAATATCAGTTTCACTAGGTTCTGGGTCTTGACTTGGGTGGTTGTGTATCAAGACTACTTGATTTGATTTAAAATGATTTGATAGTAAAACGATTTCTCTAAGCGGAATTTTAAAGTTATTCGGACTTAAGCCTGTAAACATTTTTTTACCCACAAATCTTAGTTTGCTGTCTAAAAATATACAAAGTAAGTGCTCAGTTTTTTTGGCGAAAAAAAGCCAAGCAAATCTTTTTTGAAAGTCTGCCGAGGTTTCGAGAGGTTTTGATTTATCTATTGATTTCTTGGCTGTAAGCGCAAGAAAATCTTTTGTAGTTTTGAGTTTTAGTTTTAAAAAATTATCAATTTTTAGATTCTCAATATTGTAATTTTGGTGGTTGATGTCAATGGTTTTCGCAATTTTACTTGCAGCTGCAAAATTATCTTTTAGATCTTCTTCATCTTTTGCAAGCAAAATTTGAATGCTTTTAATTAGTTTTAATTCATCTTTTTTTGTCATGTTCATAATTTATCTACTCTTACTTTTAAGTTATCAAATGCTTTTTTTCGCAAATATAGTTAGCGCTATTTTTAAAAATTACTTAAAAAACCTGAGTTTTTGCGATGTAAAAATATTTTCGGAGTTGTAGGCTTTATAAA
>CAUTZH010000009.1:0-19483 GCA_963543155.1 uncultured Acholeplasmataceae bacterium | reverse complement strand
CTTTATAAAGCCTACAACTCCGAAAATATTTTTACATCGCAAAAACTCAGGTTATTTTAGTCAATAATTGAAACTTTGTCAATGTGATACAAAAGCTTTTTTAATTTAATGTTAGCGTGGTATCCTTTTTATGTAGATATACTTGTGAGGTAATGAATGAAAAAGACAAATTTAATGTGCAGTCAATGCCTTCAGAGAAACTATCAAGTTGCAGTTGGCAATAAAAGAATTGAAATCAAAAAATACTGCCCCAAATGCAACTCTCATACTTTGCATAAAGAAAATAAATGATTACAAAAAGAAACAAAACTACTCAGTTTAAGTGCGGTAGTTTACTAATGGGTGGAAATAACAATGTCTACATTCAATCCATGACTACTACCAAAACTAAAGATGTGGAAAACACTGTCAAGCAGATTAAAGAATTAGAACAGGCAGGTTGTCAAATTATTAGAGTAGCGGTTTTAGACGAAACTGACGCTAATTCTATTAAAGAAATTAAGAAGCAAATCAATATTCCATTAGTTGCAGATATTCATTTTGACTATCGTCTGGCTTTAATTGCAATTGAAAACGGTGTTGATAAAATCAGAATTAATCCTGGAAACATTGTAAATAAAAACCACATTAAAGAAATCGTTGACGCTTGCAAAGCAAAAGGAATTGGTATTAGAATTGGATTAAACTCAGGCTCCTTGCCAAATTCTTTACCTGCAACTGCTGAAAACTTTATTAAAGTAATGAAAAAAGAAGTCGAAATGCTTGAAGAATTTGGTTTTACCGATATTTGCCTATCTTTGAAAGCGACTTCTGTTTTAACTACTATTGAGTGTTATGAACTAGCTGCAAAAACTTTTAAATATCCACTGCATATCGGAGTTACCGAAGCAGGCACACTAATCGGCGGCACAGTTAAAAGCAGTTCAGCACTTTCTGTGCTTTTACTTAAAGGTATTGGCAATACCATTCGGGTGTCTTTGACCGAAAATCCAGTTTTAGAAATTAAAGTTGCAAAAGAAATTCTAAAGTGTTTAGGACTTAAAAAAGATGGTGTAGACTTTGTCAGCTGTCCAACTTGTGGACGTTTAGAATATGATATGGAAGATATTGCTAAGCGAGTTGAAAGTTTTTGCGACACATTAAACAAAAAAATAAAAGTTGCTGTTATGGGCTGTACTGTAAATGGTCCTGGGGAAGCAAGAGATTCAGACATTGGGATATGTGGAAACAAAGATAGTATTTTAATTTTTAAGAAAGGTAAAGTCCTTAAAAAGGTTAAACCAGAAGAGGCTTTTGAAGAATTAACAAATATTATTTCAAACGATTTTTAACACTTTAAAATAAAAAATAAATCTAAGCAAATAGTTTGTTTTTATTTTAAAATACTATATAATTAAAGTATCGGATCGGTCAAGAAGCGTACGGCGCCTTGACCATTTTTAATGTTAAAGATAAATGAAAGAGTTTAAAACTATAAGACAACAATTAAATATTTTAAGAAAAAGAGGCTTGATTGTACCAAAAAACGGTAAACCTAAAAAATTTCTAGAAGAAAATAATTATTATAATGTGATAAATGGTTATAAATATTTATTTCTTGAAAAAGACACAACCGGTAATTTAGTAAATCCTGAGCGTTTTGTTAAAAATACACACTTTGATTCACTAAAATTCCTATTTTTGTTTGACAGAGAACTAAGAATAATTTTTTTAAAATACATTTTAATTTTTGAAAACACATTCAAAAGTATACTATCTTATGTTTTTACCAAAAAATACCCTAATTCAAACTCATACCTAGATAAAACAAATTTTTCTGAAGATAGAAAGTCTGCATTTAACCAAATTATAATGTCAACCAAAATATTATCCGAACAAGTAGACTATGAAGGCCCAATTAAACACTATTTAGATGTACACACCGATGTGCCTTTTTGGGTTTTAGTTAATAGGATGACTTTAGGCAATTTATCGCATTTTTATGATTCTTTACAAGAATCTGATAAGAATGAAATAGCTAATAAATTTTATACTAAATATAATAAAGAATACAAAACAAAAAGTGTATACAAACTGCAAACTGGTAATTTTAGATTAGGATTAAAAATAATATACCTTGTTAGAAATATGTGTGCACATGATGAAAGACTTTACAATGTTAAACTAAAAACTAAAAAAATAAATGATTTGAGAAATCTATTTAATCTTGATGAAAATACCGGCCATAATAAACTTATTGTTGTTATTTTATTTCTAAAATTTTTATTAAATAAAAATGACTTTAAGAGTTTTTACCTAGAATTAACAAAATTATTGGTAAAATACAGAGACAAATTTAATGCAAATATCTATGACTTGATTTTAGATTCCATGGGTATTGAGTTCAGCGAACTTAAAAAACTTAAATAATTTTACTAAAAAGAGACACCAAGCGTCTCTTTTTTAATATCCTAAACCAACTGCTTTTTTAGCTTTTGCGTAGTTTTCTTTTGCCAGTTTTTCAGCAAATTTCTTGCCACTTTCCAGAGTTTCAATCAACTCTTTTGAGTTAACAAGTTTTTCTATATTTTCGCCTAACGGAACGATTTCATGAATTAAAAGTTCAGCAAGATCCAGTTTGAATTCTGCGTAAGTTTTTGCGTCTTTATATTTAGTTTCAATGTCTTTAATAGATAAATTAGTCAGAGCTGCATATATATTGATTAAATTAGAAATTGCAGGTTTTTTATCCATATCAAAGTAAATTTTAGCCTCTGAATCTGTAACTGCTGATTTGATTTTTTTAAGTATGGTATCTTTAGAATCTGAAAGTAAAATATAAGATTTTGGGTTTTCAGAACTCTTAGACATTTTTGTGAAAGGGTCTTGTAAGGACATTATACGGCGTGTATGTTTATTGATTTCATATCTAGGTATTTTAAAGATTTCGCCATACATTTTATTAAAACGCTTTGCTAAAGTTTCGGTTAACTCCATATGTTGTTTCTGGTCTTCACCAATTGGCACAAGGTCTGCGTTGTAAAGCAAGATGTCTGCTGCCATTAGAGCGGGATAGGTAAACAATGAACTTCTAATATTTTTAGAGTTAGCGGATTTTTCTTTAAATTGAATCATTCTACTAAGCTCACCAAAATAAGCCGTGGACTCCATTAAAAACCCAAGCGCTGCGTGTTCATTAATTTCAGATTGCACAAAAATGTGAGTATGGTTTTTGTCAAAGTCAAGTGCTGAATAACAAGCGGCTATTCTTAAAATATTTTCTCTTAGTTCTTTTGGGTCAATCGGCAAAGTTGTGGCGTGTAGGTCTGCAATAAAAATCAAAAGTTCTGAGTCTGGATTCGCCTGAACAACCGCTTTTAGGTTTTTAAGCGCGCCTAAATAATTGCCAAGTGTTAGGCTTCCAGTTGGTTTAATTGCTGTTAAAATAATTTTTCTATTTTTGTCCATATGAATATCCTTTGACAACTTTTGTCTCTATTTTAGAAACCCCTCTAATAACTTCTCCATCAACTTGTGCGGTCTTGATGTTTTCAGTTTCTATTGTGATTTCTTTGCCTTTAAAAATTTTAACAAATCTTTTAAAGACTGTGTGCCAACCTAAATAAATAAACGGAAACAGTAAAAGTAAAAGTAATCTTGAGCGAATTGCTACTAAAATCAAATAAAGAAAGTCTTCCCTTTTGGCCATTGGTGCGATTTTCATGCCACCACCAAAATAGGGACCGTGCATGACGGAAGCCAAAAAACAGTTTTTGTGTTCGCTAGGCACACCATCTACCGATACTTTTGCTGAAAATGGTTTATATCTAAAAAAAGTAGCAATAGTGACTTTAGCAAATGTACTTTTGATTTTATATGCTCGCATGTTGTCAAGACGTCTGCAAATTTCTCCGTCTATACCAATTCCAACACCGTTTAAAAATAAGAAGGTTTCATCGCCTATCTTGGCTTGCCCAAAATACTTTAAATTGGCCTTAAAATCAACTGCCTTGGTTTTGTCTTTAAAGCCACGTAGAAAATCATTGCCGGTTCCACCGCGCGCAACTAACACTGTGGCTTTAACCTGGGTTAGGCTAACTGCGTTTACAATTTTATTTAAAGTACCATCTCCGCCAAATATCAAAATCACGTCTCTTTTGGAAAAAGACTTAAAATACTTTTCAATATCGGAAAGTGCGAGTATTGAGTTTAAAGTTGCGTTATCTTGATTTTCTAAATAAAACTTATGGGCTTTTTTGTAGTTTTTAGAAAGCGGATTGTAAATAATTCTATACATTAAAAGTTAATTAAATTGCAAAAGCAACTAAATTGTTTTTTGCCACGTTTAATTACAAAATATTTTTTAAAAGCAGGTTTTAAATCACTTAGTTTAAATTCAAGGTTGATGATTTTCTCTGAATTTACAGAAATAGAGCCCGCTTGCATAAACTCACGAGCCTCACGTTTAGATTTCGCTAAGTTAAGTGAAACTAAAATATCTAAAATGCTTGCGTCTTTTTCAAACTTTTGTTTACCGAATGCTGAGTAAAGCATTTTATATTCGTTTTCGCCAAGATCTGCAAGTGCTCCTTTAAATAAAGCATCTGTAATTTTTTTAGCAGAATTAAGTGCCTCTTTTCCGTGTACAAACTCACAAACAAACTCAGCCAGTTTAGTTTGTGCAAGTCTTTTTTCAGGCTCCTTTTCAACAGAAAGTGCGAGTTCTTCAATTTCTTTTACAGAAAGTAGAGTAAGTAGTTTTAAATACTCAACAATCATTTTGTCTTCAACATTTAAAAAGTATTGATACAGGGTGTATGGTGAAGTTAGGTTTTCGTCTAACCAAAGCGCGCCGCTTTCAGATTTGCCAAACTTAGTACCGTCTGCTTTTAAAAGTAGTGGTGAAGAAAGTCCAAGTGCATCGTTTTCGCCTTCTAATTTACGAATCAGTTCAAGCCCAGCGGTGATATTCCCCCATTGCTCAGAGCCACCGAACTGAATCTTGCAGTCGTAGTTTTTATAAAGATAGTGAAAGTCAATAGACTGAAGCAATAGATACGAAAACTCAGTGTAAGAAATTCCGGTTTCCAAACGTCTTTTAATTACATCTTTTTCCAGCATATAGTTAATTCCGAAGTTTTTACCAAAATCTCTTAAAAATTCAATAATTGACAGTTTAGACAGCCAGGTTGAGTTATTTACAAAAATTACCTTGTCTGACTTTAAGATTTTTTTAACTTGCTTTTCAATTGAGTCAACATTCTTTTTAACTTCATCATTTGAAAGAATGTGGCGTTCACCATTGGGTTTAGGGTCACCAATTGCTCCAGTTGTCCCACCAATTAAGCAAATCGGAATCAAGCCTCTTTCTTCAAGTAGTTTGATTCTAATAATTTGGACTAAATGCCCACAAGTTAAGGAACTTCCAGTTGGGTCAAATCCGATGTAGAACTTAGTACCTGGCACTAAGTTTTTTTCAGCAAGTTCTAAAGAAGAGCAGTCTTTAACCATTCCCCTCCATTTAAGTTCTTCAAGTAAATTCATAAATTACCTACTACTTTCTCTTTCAATCAGTTCATATTCAACGAAAGTTTGTGTCTTATCTATTTTAACATTTTCAATTAACTGAGTTAAATAAATTAAGGCCTGTTCTCCTAAACGGTAATTAGAATAAGAAATTGAGGTTAATTGGGGGGTAAACAGTTTACAAAAGTTAGTGTTTTGCATACATACCACACGATAATCAACACCGCATTTTAAGTTTTTTTGTCTGAGTAGGTTAATTGCTTTAAGCGCAGCGATGTCTCTGGTTGCTACAATTGCTTCAATTTGGTTTTCGTCAAAAAACGATAAAAACTCATGTTCCTCAATGTCTTCAGGATCCATTCTAAAAATATAGGGCTGTAGGTTGCTTGCGTTGATTGTTTCTAGATATCCACTTTCCTTTTCTAAATTAGAAAAGTAAGTTATTTTAGAAGTTAAAAATAAAATTCTTTCTGTGTTTTTATCAATTAAGTGCTTGGTTGCAGTTTCAACCGCTTTTTTAAAGTCTAGTGCTGTAAAAGTTACGCCTGGCAACTTAACTGCTGTGTTGATAAAGGTAAACGGAAAATTAACATTTAACAAAGGCTTGGTAAACGCTTCAATTTGTTCGTTTGTGATGTGTTCATCTAAAAAGATAATTCCGTCTATTTTTTCAGCCAGTACGGATAAAATAAAGGCTTCGTAGTTGCTTTTAGATTTGTATGAAAAAATACGGATTGTGTATTTTTGGTTAGCAGCGGCATCTAAAATCCCAGAAATTAGCCTAGAGATAGAAGGTCTGGAAACTTCAGATAAGATTAGTGCGATGTTTCTTGAGTTTTGAGATGCCAAAGAAGCAGCTACTCTGTTTGGAAAATATTGCATTTCTTTGATAATCTTCCAGACTTTTTCGTGAGTTTTGGCGCTAACTTTACTTGATTTCGCTAAAACTCTGGAAACTGTAGCAATAGATACATTGGCTTTTTTGGCAATGTCATAGATTGTGTGTTTTTTAGACATAAGTTATTCCTTTGTGAAATATTTGGTTTTATATGAAAGTATAACCCGATGCATTGGCATCGGGTTATTTTATGAAAACAAATTTAAATTAGTAATAAATTTTAATTTCTTTAATATTGAAACGGTGGTGAGAATTATCTTTAGGTTTTTCTGTGGCAGAAAGTTTTAAACGAAGAGCGTCTGTTGATTCGCCAATTTCAAGCGAATATGTTTTGCCATCAAATTCGTTAATGTCGGTGATTTCTTTTGCAGTTTTCCATTCGCCGTTGACTCTATATTGAATTTCTAATTTTTGGAATTTATTTATACCTGATTTGTTAGTCCATTTCTCCATAAAAAACTCAATTTTGGATTTAGAAGCAGTTTTTCCTAATTCCATTTCAATATAACTAAAGGTGTCATTATCATTTTTGGCAACTGTAAATCCAGTTTTTCCAGAAGAAGTGCTAACACCTTTAAATTTAAGTGTATCATCTGAGCCAGTTATTTGGTTTTTAATTTTTTGAGTTCGCACCTTATAACCGCTTCCTGCGGGTGATTTAGTAAAATCATAGTGTTTAGATAGTTTCATACTGCTTGGATCTTCTGGTTTTGTACCTTGGGTAATTAGTTTTACTAATTCTTCAACAAGTTTTTTAAGAGCCTCTAGTTGTTCAGCTTGTTGTTTAGTGTAGCCTTCTTCCCATTTTTCTAGTTTTATTTTTGCAACCGGGTTGTAAACATCGTTAAACTCAGTTCTTTTGGCTTGGTCTGCTTTTACGTATTTGCCAGAAACTTGATCTGGTTCTTTGTTTTCAAAAGGTAGGTCTTTAATTTCTTTTGCTTTGCCTAATACTCGCTCAGCTTCATCTTTTAATGAATTTTGTTCACCTGTTTTAACTAAATTTTTATATTTTTGAACAAGCGATTTAAAATTATTAAATTCTGCTTGCAGTTCTTTGCTTGCCATATCAAATTTATGGTCGTTTAGTTTTTCTTGAATTTCTTCAATTTGAGCCTTAAGTTCGTTTAATTGTTTTGGAGATGTGTGAACATATTGTTTGTCTTTTTTAACTTCGCTTGGAATGCGGTTAATCCATTCAAGCTGAGTAAGTTCAATGGCCTTTTGAACAGTAGCGCTAACATCTGCTGTGATGTTTTTACCGTCTTCTAGTTTTTTAGTTCCTTCAGTTACAAGTTTTTTAACTTCATCAAGTTTAGTTTTTAACTCTTCGTATTTTGCCTTTTCTTCGTTTGTAGGTACGCGGTCAAAAGTGTATTTAGAAACTATTTTGTAAAGAGTGTCTAATTCTTGTTTTTTAGCGTCTGCTGCTTTGATGTATTTAGTTCCTTCATCAAACTCAGATGCATCTTTGTCAGACCAAGTCATTGCAATATAACTTTTTGCTAATGTTAAAACTTTTTGAGCCTGGCTGTTGCTAATGTATCCGTCTTGACGAGTACCTGTAGCAATTTTTGCTAAATTTTGTGTAACTTGGCTTTTAAGAATGTTGTATTCTTTAAGTTCGTTTTTAGATAGGTTTTGAGAGTCGGCTGCTTTTAATGCATTTAAACGGGCAACAAATTTATTCTTATCGGTAGATGTGCGGACATATTCTTTGTCTTTTTCTACCATTTCAGGTGATTTGTTGATGAAATCAAGTGCAGCCAGTCTTTCTCCGTCTGCAATTGTTTTGTCAAACTCTGCTTTATCTACTTTATTTCCTTCAGGGTCTGGAGTAGGTTGAGTTCCGTCTTTTTTAAGAACTGTGATTGTAAAAGTTTTTTTTGCATCTTCAATTTGCGCAGTTAAGTTAACAGTTTCATCGTTATCTTGACGGGCAACTAAAACTTTTCCGTCTTCATCAATTTGCACAACCTTGTCGTTTGAAGATTGCCATTTGATTTTAAATTTATCAATTTTGGTTGGAACTGTAAAATCTGACTTTACAGTGTCCTTAGTTTCACCTTGTGCAAATTGCAATTCCACACCTTTAATAATTTTGTGTGGATCTGCTTTTTTACATGCAAAAGCAAAACCGAAAATTAACGCAGCTAAAATGAAAAAGAAACTAGTTTTAAGTGTTTTCATAAATACTTCCCCCAAAGACCAAAACGTCTTTTAAATACAATGAAATTATACAACAAAAACCTTAAAATGTAAACGCTTACATTAAGTAAAATAAAAATGGGCCGCGTAGGCCCATTTTATTTATTTTATTGAAAAATTCCTAAACCTGTGGTTGGTGTAAATCTCAATTCGCCTTTGACTCTTACTAAAAATAAGCCTTCAAAGGATTTTCTCATGCCTTCTTTGCCTTTAAGTTCTTGAATTTTCTTAAGCATTGGTTTATTTTTTAATTTTTGTTCTGATCTTCCGTCGTATTTAATTTCATACTCAGTATCAGCGATTGAAACTCTAACAGTTATATAAATATATGATTTATTGTTTTTTGTTCTAGTTTCTTCTTTGTAGTTTTTAATTTCTGCATCAAACTTAACAATTTTGTTTTCATGTGTTTTAACTTCGCTTGCTGGACGGTTAGAAATATCTACCGTTGAAAAAGTATCATTTAATTTAGTAAATACTGGTTTAGGGTCTTTTGCGATTTCCTTACCATATTGACTTTCGTTTACCACTGCTTTCATGCTTACTTTATCACCAGTCTTAACACCTTTTGCATAGACATAAGTTAAGTTTAAAGCATTGCCATCGCCGTCAATTAGTTTGTTGTAACCACCAACGTTAACATAATATCCTTCAACGTGGATTTTTGTACCTTTTTCTTTAGTTGCTGCTTCCTTGATGCTCATTTTTTGAAATCCATCTTCTTCTGGTTGTGGTGCTGGAGCAGGTGCTGGTGGATTTGGTGCAGGATTTGGTTTTGGTGTGTTTTTACACGCAAACATAAATCCAGCTGATAATACTAATACAAGTGCTAAAGTGATTTTTTTAAAAATTCCCATTTTATCTCCTTTTTTAAAAAACTTCACTTACTAGTATAGACTATCAATTTCAAAAATTCAATCAATATCTGCATAAAATGTAAGCGTTTTCACTTCAAGAGTTTCTATACCGGGGCAATCTTTAAGCGTGCTTAAACTTTCTGAAGGTTCTAGTTTGATTTCTGCGTAAATTTGGTCTTTATATAAATACTTACTGTCAATTTGTTTTAAAGCAGAAACAAGGTTAAGTACTCTTTCTTTTGCGCTATAGTTAAATCTGAAAGTTGCAAGTATGTAATTCTCTTCTTTGACTTTCTTAATTTTTTTAATGGCTTCAACTGTAAGACTTCTGTAGGTTCTGGTTAAAGCAGTTAATCCCAACTTAATTCCGCCAAAGAAACGAATGATAACTACAGCAAAATCAGTGATATCTAGATTTTTAATGGCTGTGTAAATCTGAAAACCTGCGCTTCCATCTGGTTCTTTGTCGTCGTTAAATTTAAAGTTTTGCTTGATTTTGTATGCGTACACATAGTGAGTAGCACCTGGATACTGCTTTTTTATTTCTGTTAATTTATGTTCAAAGTCGGCGGCAGTTTCCGTCTTTATTACTAGTGTGTAAAAGACTGATTTTTTAATTTCTGTAACTAACTCTATGTTGTTTTTTAATAAATACACTAATCTCTCCGTGTGCACTGTGCTAAAATTACCTATAAGAGGTTTTATAAATGAAAGAAAAACAAATTTCTCTAACCGCTCTTTATTTATATCTTACAACAGCGCTTGCTGCTATCGCAAGTGCGGTGCTACTAAGTGCATTTAACTTAATTAAAGCAAATGCTGCTGACTTAAAACCAGAAATTCAATCATCCGCTCAACTTTCTTTGATTTTAACAACAGCGGCAATTATGTTGATTGTGACAGTAATTTCTGCGTTTACTTATTTAATTTTTTATGTGCTGACTTATATTAAAAACAACAAAATTACTAAAAAGTTTGATTTTGTTTGTTTCTTAATTGGTTTTTTCATTCCAATATTTGCACTTATCTTTATTGTCAAAGTTGGACTTTTGCAAAACAAATGTCTTTGCAAAAAAAGATGTAATGCAGAAAGTAATCAAAATTAACGTAAAAAAGCAAATTGACTTAAAAAACCCCATAATTATGGGGGCTTTTTATATTTTAAGAAAACTAGAAGACGCAGGGTATTCTGCGTATATTGTAGGCGGATATGTTCGTGATTTGGTGTGTGGGTTTAAAAACTTAAGTACAGATATCGACATCACTACAAGCGCAGAACCTCAAGAAATTAAAAAAGTATTTAAACACACTTTTGACAAAGGTATTAAATACGGCACAGTTGGCGTGTTGATTGACGGAGTTGCTTACGATGTGACAACTTACCGAAGTGAAAAAAACTACCAAGACAACAGGCATCCTGAAACAATTGTTTTTACCAAAGAAATTATTGAAGACTTAGTTAGAAGAGACTTTACGATAAATGCACTAATCCTGGATAAAAACTACACGGTTTTAGACTATGTTGAAGGGCTTTCTGATATCAAAAACAAACAAATTAAAACAATAGGAACGCCAGAGAATCGTTTTAAAGAAGATGCACTTAGACTAATTCGCTTGATTTACTTTCAAACAAAACTAGGTTTTTCAATAGAAACAAACACAAAAGAAAGTTTAAATAACCTTAGTTATTTAGTTAAAGAAATCCACCCTGAACGCATAACAAGCGAGTTTACTAAGGTTTTTTTAAATGGATATTTTCGGGAGTTTATCAATAATTTACACGAAACTAAGATGTTTGATATAATTATTAAGCGTAAGTTTACAGACAATCTACTAAATGGTTTTACTAACTGTATAAATGTAGACGAGATGTTGGTTTTTCTGAATTTCTTTGAAAAACAAGAAAACCCTTATTTCATCTATACAATCAAAGTTAAAAATCAAATTAAGTTTGTTAAAAAGATTATTGAAAACAAGTATCTGGAAAAAGATATGCGCGTAAACTTAATACGCTTTCAAACAGAGACTATAGACCTTGCTTTAAAAATTGCTAAATATTTTTACAATAAAGATTACTGTCGCAATGAAATTGTTTCAGATGTTAAAAGATATCTTGAAGCAGAGAAATACGTTAAAAGTAAAAATATCAACTACGAAAAACTATTTAAAAATAAAGCAAAGGCCGAATATGGTGAACTTATTTTGATGCTCATCAAAAAAGTGGCCGATGAAGGATACCTACTGAATGAAATTAATTAAAAAAACAAATCTAAGACTTAAAAATTTTGGTTTTTTTGCTTTCTTAAAAAGACACACAATAAAGTTGCTTTTCTATATTTTAGTTGTAGCAAATAATAATTATAACTATTAAAATAATCGCTTTCTTTTAGCGCTTCGAATAAACCTGGAAACTCAACGAAAGGATTTGAGTTACCCTGGTATTTTAAAATTATTTTATTTCGTCTTTTTTCAAATTCAGAAATGGGGGTTTCTACACCCCATTTTTTAATTTCTGAAAGTGAACCCATCACAGTAGAAACTCGGCTGTAGTTTAAGTTTTCAAAATCAATTAGCTTAAGTTCAGGGTAAATTAAAGCCATGTAAAAAAGGATACGAGCGACTTCTCCGCTTGAGTCTTTAGACGGCCAAAATTGTTGGTTTTTTAAAGTATATCTGAAAGGATTTGATAAGCCTTGGTGCTCGCTAAAAAAATAGTTTGACCTAAACTGATTGACTTTAGCGGTGGAAAGCCTAAGGTTGTGTAGATCAGTTCTAATATCACGATCGCTTTGTTGAACCCTTTTCAAGCCTAGTCGTGAGTTTGGCCAAACGTGTTCTTTATTAATTTCTTTGCCATCCCAAACTGCTGGGTATAACTTGTTATCATAAATTGTGGTAATTTGTGTGAGGTCATCAATTGACTTGTCTGAGTTTGTCAACACGCCCTGACATTGATTGTATGCGAGGTATGTAAGTGGTTTGAAGTTTTCCTTTAACGAGGCGATTAAAGAGTTTATCTCTGCTTTGTTTTTAGGGTTTATTTTTTCTATTACAATATCATTATTAACATTATTTTCTTCGCAAATATAAGTAAAATAAATGAAGGTTGTGTATTTTTGTTGGTTAATAGATATATGTTTAGTTTTAATAAAAATCAGCTCACCAACCATGTAATTTGGCTTTTTGGGATAGATTTTTATGTTTTCAAAGTTTTTAAAATTAGCCGTAACTTTACCTAAATACTCTTGTTTGGAAAATTGGTAAATCAATTTTTCAACTTCTTTTTCATACTCCTGTTCTGTAAACTCACTTTGCTTAAACTTAGAGAAAGTATTTAAAAAACTTGAGTCAAAATTATAATATCTAAGATTTTCTATTGCTTTAATTATTTTTATTTTTTCGCCTAGCAAAGCGTTTTTGTAACCTTTAATTTCTAAAATAAATTCTTTTTTAAATCCACTAATTTCTGCAAGTAACTTAGTTTTAGTATCTAAAAAAGGTTGGGCAACTTCACCTGTTTTTAAGTCAACTAATTTGTTATTTGCAGACCAGTTTACGGTCTTTCCAAGATATAGTTTAGGTAAATATACTTTAGTTAAAATTTCATTTTTAAAACTTTGTTCAATTGAAAGTCCTGAGGTTGGATTGTTTTTATTGCCCAATTTTTTGAGCAATAAAAAAACAACAACCAAAGAGATTGCTATAAACAAAAGTGTAGCCTCAGCTACATTGAAAAATCGACTTCTTCTCCTTTTGTCAACAATTTCAATGGTGTTGTTCATTTAAAAATTATTTTTTGTTTTTTAGTAGTTTAGGTTTTTAGAAGTTCTTGGGAAAGGTACAACATCTCGGATGTTTTCAATACCAGTTATAAACATCACAAGTCGCTCAAATCCAAGTCCAAAACCTGCAGACTGAGTGCCCCCATGTCTTCTTAAGTCCAAATACCATTTAAGCGGTTCAATGTCCATTTTAAGTTCTTGCATACGACTAAGCAGTTTATCGTAATCATCCTCGCGTTGTGATCCACCGATTAACTCACCAGACTTAGCAACAAGCAAATCACAGGCTGCCACGGTATCGTTGTCGTCGTTTTGTTTCATGTAAAAGGCTTTGATTTCTTTTGGCCAGTTGTAGATAAAAACAGGTGATTTAAAATAAACATCAGTTAAGTATTTTTCGTGTTCAGTAAATATGTCTTGACCGTGCTTTGGTTCGTTTTCAAACCTAACTTTAGCCTTCTTTAAAATATCTATCGCCTCGGCGTGAGTGACTCTTGCAAAGGGTTTGTCTTTAACTTCAGTTAGCCTGTCAATAAGCCCGGGTTCTACAAACTTATTGAAAAGAGCAAGTTCTGGCTGTAATTTCAAAAACGCCTCGTTTACTAAAAACTTAACCATTTCCTCGGCTAAAGCCATGTCTTTTTCAAGATCAAAGAAAGCAATTTCGGGCTCTACCATCCAAAACTCAGCCGCGTGTTTAGGAGTGTTTGATTTTTCTGCTCTAAAAGTAGGTCCAAAAGTATAGACTCTTTGAAAGGCTTGTGCGTAAGCCTCGGCGTGTAGTTGCCCAGTTACTGTTAAGTTAGCCTTTTTTTCAAAAAAATCTTTTTTATAGTCAGTTTGACCTGGCTTTAGCGTAGAGACTACAAACATCTCACCCGCTCCTTCTCCGTCATTGGAAGTTATGATTGGTGAGTTTAGATAAATAAAGCCTTTTTTTTGAAAGAAGGTGTGAATAGCATGCGCAAGTACTGAGCGAGTTCTGAAAACTGCGTTAAATAAGTTTGTGCGCGGTCTTAACTCAAGGTGTTCTCGCAAAAACTCACGAGTATGTCTTTTTGGTTGAATTGGATAGTCTGGGTCTGTGTTTTTAATAATCTTAACTTCGCTTGCTTTGATTTCAAAACTTTGTGCGCGGTCTGGGGTCAAAACTACCACACCAGTCACAGAAATAGAGGCACCTGAGTTTAACTTAGCGACATCTGCGAAATTACTCAAACTAGCCTCGTAAATAACTTGGATGTTTTCAAGTCTAAGCCCATCGTTTAAAGCGATAAACCCAAACTCTTTTTGGTCGCGATTAGTTTTAATCCAGCCATTTAAAGTAACTTCCTTGTCAGCATAATCTTTGAAGTTGATGGCTAAAATTTGTGAATCTATTAACATCTCAGCTCCTTTTTTTAATTTAGGATATCTATATATTTTAAAAAGTGTTTAAAAATTACTCAAAAACTATTCTTCGGAATCTGCGGTAAGTTTCTTGTTTTCAACAAATGAGATTGTCAAAACTCGGTCTTTGCCTTCACCGTGTGAATGAGTTTGAATTTTTTTCCAGTCGCTTAGTTTTTCGTGAATTATATGGCGCTCATATGAATTTAGGTTTTTAAGTTCTACAGACGCTTTACTTGCCAAGACTTTCTTTGCTTCTTTGGTTGCTAAAATCTCTAAAATGGTTTTGCGTTTAGCAAGGTATCCAGAAATATCTAAAACAACCTCGGTTTGTTCTTCGCAAAACTGTTTTGTCGCAATTTTTGTCAAAACAGCAAGCGAATGCAGTGTGTTTCCGCGGTTCCCGATTAAAAAAGCGTTTTCAGAAGTTTCTAAATTAAAAACAATTAGTTTACCTTGTTCAAGGGTTCTAAACTCAATTTTAAGGTCAATGTCAAGAGTTTTAAAGATGTTTTCCAAGTACTCTTTGGCAATTAGTGCGGGAGATTGTTTGACAAAAACATTAAAAATTCCAGGAGTAGTTGGAATTGCTTTAAGTTGGCTTGGGTTGCAAAGCAGTTCTTTGGCAGCAAGTTGAATGGCTGCCTCTTGAGATTCTGCTTGAATGTTGTCAAGTTCTTTAATATTCATAATTATAATAACTCCTCTGTTTGGGGTTTGTTTTCTTTTTTAATTGAAACAATTTTATAAAAAGCAGTTTGACCGATTGAAAATAAGTTACCTACTATCCAGTAAAACGCGAGTCCACGGTCGTTAATTGACCACCAGGTCATCACGCCCGCCATGATAATTCCGAAAATCAGCATCATGCGTTGATTGCGTTTAGGGTCTTTTTTAGGGTCAATTACCACTGTTCTTGCGTCTTTTTCTCGCATTTTTGCGGTTTTATACGAACTGATTAACTGAATTAAAACCATGGTGCAAAATACGATAAATGCAAGTAGATAGTTAGAAAAGTCTTTACCAGCGCCTAAGTTCAGACCCATAAAAGACTTGTCCCAAACTTGGTATGCATAGTATCCACCTTCCACAGTAACTCGGTTAATGGTGTTGTAAACTCCAATGAAAATCGGCATTTGCAAGAAAGGAATCAAGAAAGACGAGAAGCCTACCTTGTGTTTACGATAAATTCGCATCGTCTCCATTTGTTTTTGTTGAATAGAGGCTTTATCTGTTCTACCCTGATATTTACGCTCTAGTTTATTTAAGTCTGGCGTCATTTTCTGCATTCTAGCAGACATTACATTAGTGCGGGCGTAAATTGGCCAGGCCAAGATACGAACGATAATGGTTGTGAAAATAATACCAACTGCAAACTTACCAGCAATTGAGGTATTGCCAAGCAGCCATCCCATCCAGGCTGTGGTTAAGTAGTCAAACCAACCAAAGGTTTGTTTATGTAAAGGATATTGACCACCACCAACAAAAACGTCGGTTGTTAGTTTAAAGTCGCTGTATTTGGCTTTAAACTCTGAGTTTTCACCTAGCGCTGAATTAAAGTTAATTTGATAGCTGTAAGTAATTACTTCTTTGTCTTTGTTTTTAACTAAATATCTAGCCTGTTCAAAGTTGCTATCTATTACTTTTTTGGCAATTAAGTCCTTAGTTTGGATTTTTTTATCATGTCCTTCTTCAAGTGCTAACAGACTTTTTGTGTAAAGCGATTTTTCAATAACTTCAGGCTCTGGTGCTTTGTCTAAATTAAAGCGGTAGATATTGCTAAACTTAACTAAGTCAGAAAAATTAACACGTTCGCCAATTCTCCTAAAAAACGGAAAAGGTGCCAAAACTGGGTTTTTAGCGTTGCCAATGTTTAGCTCATAAGTTTGAAAATACATGCTAGTTTTGCTTGACTTGAAAAGTGCTTTGTCGTAAACCACTTTAAAAGTGCGAGTGATGTTTTTATCTTGTACATCGGTTAAAGTGACGTCAATTAGTCCGTTTGTATCAACTTTTTCGCCAAGTGTTAGTCTGTATCCGTCTTTGAAGTTACCACGGTCAAGTTGTTGAACCGATCCGTCTTCAAGTAGACGATATACAGAAAGAGAAGGTAAGTTTTCAGTAAGCGGAGCAAGCGCTCTAAAGTCATTTCCTTGCAGAGAAACTTCTTTGCCTGAATTTAGTTGAACTCGCTCTGAGTAGGTACCAAATTGATGGTATAGACCAATGATTTTTTGTTTTTTATTACAAGATGCTAAAGTAAAAACTAAAACTGCTGAAATTAAAAACAAAAGCAGGTTTTTGATTTTATTCATTGTTCCTCCACTTTATAGATTTTATTTAAAGAACTGGCCAGTTCTTTTTTAATTTCTATAAAAGTTAGTGTTGCTGCTACAGGTTTAACTACAACTATTGTTAAAAAACTTAATTTGCATTGTTTATAGTTTCTCAAAATATTTCTGATTTGTCTTTTAATTTTGTTGCGTTGAACAGCGTTGCCAAATTTTTTACCAATTGAGATGCCAAACCTGGAGTGTGGCTCTTCTGTTGAGCTAAACACAATTCTGAAGTTTGGGGTGCTAAATTTCTTGCCGGTTTTAAATATTTGGTCAAACTCTGCGTATTTTTTGACTCTGTATTTTTTTTCCATAATGTGTATAAAAAAACCACCTTAAAATATTTAATTTAGAAATATTTATCTGGTGGTTAGGTTCAAATATTTATTTAAATTATTTTTGGTGTTTAGTGTCGCTAACTGTTAAAACTAAACGTCCTTTTGCACGTCTTCTTTGCAGAACTCTACGGCCGTTTGCAGTGCTCATTCTTTCCATGAAACCGTGAGTACGTGCTCTTTTAATTTTACTTGGTTGATATGTTCTTTTCATATTAGTCCTTTCAAACAATGCTCTTAAAAGTTTAACACACCACAGCATTTTTTGCAATTTTTTTAATGCATAAATTGAGAATTTTGGTGTATTTTTAGCGAGTTTAACCAAACAGTTTTTTATCCACAAAAATTGATTTTAGCCACAATGTGGACAACTTGAGTGTGGAAAGCAAAATGTGGAGATGTGGATAAGTTAGAGAAAATCGGCTATTTAAAAGGTTCTTTTGGCAAGGTTGTCCACAATTTTACCCACATTTGCAAACCGTTTGCCAAGTTATCCACAGAAAATGTGGATAAACTAAATTGTTTTTGTTTACATTGACTTGATAAAATATTTACACAAAAGGAGAACTTATGGACAGCGACGTAAAAAAACTTTGGTCAGACATTATCAGCCAACTTAAAAACGAAATTGAAGAAGAGAGTTTCGACTCGCTTTTTGGAAATAAAACAAGCATTTATAGGGTGGATAACAACATTGTCTATATTTTGGTTGACAACGATTTTGTCAAAACCAGACTTTCTGTATACCACAGCGAAAAAATTAATGAAATCGCCGCTACTCTGTTTCAAGAAACTCCTTTATCATTCAAATTTATTACAGAAACTGACCTGGAATACGAAAAAGAAAAAGAAAGTCCGGCCGCTTTTGAAACTGACAGTTACTTTGACAGTAAATTAAATCCAAAATATACATTTTCAAACTTTGTAGTCGGTGTTTCAAACTCCTTTGCCTATCGCTGTGCAATTTCAGTTGCTGAGCAGCCTGCATCAACTGGAAACCCTTTCTATATTTCTGGAGCAGTTGGGGTTGGAAAAACTCACCTAATGCACGCAATCGGCAACGAAATGATTAAAAACAACCCAAATTTAAAGGTTTTATATATTCCTGCAAGCACTTTTGTTGAAGAATTTACTAGCGTTTTTTACGGAACTGATAAAACTAACCGCATGCAACAGTTTAACAAAAAATTCAAATCTTTAGACTGTCTGTTGATTGACGATATTCAAATGATTAGCGGTGCTGAAAAGACTCAAAATGAATTTTTTAAGCTATATGAACACCTGCATAACTCAAATAAACAAATAGTTTTAGCCTCAGACCGTAAAACTAGTGAACTGCAAAACATTCACTCGCGCCTAGTTTCTCGCTTTGCGTGGGGTTTGACTGCCAGCATTGAAGTGCCAAACGACGAACACCGCGTCTCTATTTTAAAAAGAAAAGCCAACGAAATGTTTGCGCCAGAAATTGCAAGTCAAATTGGCGAAGACATTTTAATGTATATCGCCAAAGTTATTAAAACTAATGTTCGCGATCTAGAAGGTGCACTGTATTCCTCTATCATGAACTGCACGATGTCTAACATTCCGATTAACTTAGAAAACGTCAAAGAAGCCATTCGCGTACTTATCAACGCACAAACCGAGACTTTTGTACCAAAAGCTTCGGTTGAAAAAGAAGTTAACAATATAATTTCGGTAGTTGCTAAATACTATGAACTCCAGCCTTTTGACATCCTTTCGCTGAAGAAAAGTTACAAAATAGTCACCGCTAGACACATTTGTATGTACTTAATTCGCCAACACTATAACTTGGTTTTTACAAAAATCGCAAAACTTTTTAACCGCAAAGACCACACTACAGTAATTTCTGCAGTTGAAAAAATTCAGAAAGAAATATCTGAACAAGTTGAGTTAAAAAAAGCCATTGAAGACATTGAAAAGAAACTCGGGATTTTAAAATAGTTTTACTTTTAAAAAGACGGTTAACCGTCTTTTTTTTATAGCAGTTTTAACTTACCGATAATGTGGAAAACTTAACAAAAATGTGGATAAAATGTGGACAACAGAATACGCTTAATTTGGATGAAATTTGCGTTTTTTTTGCCCTTATAATATAATACCTGAGTTTTTGCGATGTAAAAATATTTTCGGAGTTGTAGGCTTTATAAAGCCT
>CAUTZH010000008.1:0-33096 GCA_963543155.1 uncultured Acholeplasmataceae bacterium | reverse complement strand
TTAGACGTACCGCCAGCGTTAATCCTGAGCCAGGATCAAACTCTCCATTGATTGTCAAGAGTTTAAATTGACTCTAATTAGTTTTATTCTTGTAAAAGAATTGGTGTATATCATTTTCATATTTAGTTTTCAAAGATTTGTTGCCTTTTGGCACACTTAATCAATTATATATTAAATAAAAAAATATTTCAACAAGTATTTGTAAAAATATTTTTTTTAAAAACAATATATAAAAGATGGTGGGCAGGGACGGATTCGAACCGCCGAAACCGGAGGTAACAGATTTACAGTCTGCCGCGTTTAGCCACTTCGCTACCTGCCCAAACACTTGTTAAAGTATATAATAAGTGGTTTAAAAATGCAAATAAATTAAAATAAGTTTTATTTTATGTGTAGATTTAAGTTGTAAGTAAGTTGAGAAAGTTAGGTGCTAAGAAATGTTATTGTTTATAATTTGTAGCAATAAGTATTGAAAGTATAGGTTTAAACATTGCAAACAATTACAAAGATTATCAAAATTAACAAGGTAGAAAAACACCCGACTAAAGACTTTTATTTTGTCTTTGGTATTTTTAACGGTGTTTTTGAAAAATATTTAGTGAACTCAAAGAAATACAGTAAGTATGGCCAAATGCAGGCTGGTGAAAATTACACAGTAGTAGTGTCTGGTGTTGGTTCTGTCAACAAAAGTCAGATTATTCAGAGTTTTAAAAAGATAGGTGATGCGGTTGAAGATGTGAAAAGAGAAAAAAGCAGTGTTTTTGAAATTTCTAAAAAGAAGGTTTTTGTTCAAAGTTTGGAGTTGTTCTTAAGCGAGAAAAGTAATTTATCTAGTCTACAAATTAAAGAAATTTGTGCGTGGATTTATTCAAACCACGCACTGTTTCAAGAAAACCCTTATTTGCTTTTGAAATTAAACTTAGATTTGAGTTTTTTAGATATTGACCAAATTGCTAAGTTTATTGGTTTTCCTAGTAGTTCAAAAGTCAGGGTTAAGGCTTGTCTAGATTTTTGTTTTAAAAATGGAGTTAACGGTAGTGCTGCTATCTCTAGACGAGAGTTGTTTAAAGTATGTTTTGATTTGCTTAAAGCGATTTACCTTGAGTTTCAAGATGTTTTGCAAATCAAAACTGTTTTAGTTGAGTTGTTGAAATCAGGAGAAGTTAAAGAGTTAAAGATTAAAGGAGAGGGTGAGTTTTTCATCCATTCTTGGTATAGTCGTCAAACCGATTTGTTAGTAAGTGAGTTAAAGAGAAGAAATAAAAAGATGGGTGAATTTACACAAATCATTGTTGGAAGTAATACAAATAATGATTTTCAAAAGTGTTTAGAAAATGCATTGAACCGAAAAATAAGTTTTATCACAGGACCTGCTGGCAGTGGTAAGTCATATATGTTAAAATCGCTTTATAAAACCTTTTCAAATATGCTAAATAATGAAAAATATTGCGAAAAGGTTGTGGTCTTGACACCTACTGGCAAAGCCAGTGCTAGACTTAATTCAGACTTAAAAGTTCATTCAAGTACAGTGCACTCAGCACTAGGATGGTGTACAAAAAGTAGCGTAATTGATTTAAACAATTACTACAGTTTTTCTTTTAACTACAAAGATAAGTTTAAAAATACCAAAGTGGTTTTAGTAGACGAAAGCACGATGTTAGAAGATGCGTTAGTTTGGGTTATGCTAAATAGTTTTCCTAAAAACTGTCATTTTGTTTTTGTAGGTGACTCAAATCAACTAACCAGTATTTTGCCAGGTTCATTTTTTAAAAATTGTGTTTCTTCAGGCATTTTCCCAACTAGTTATCTTATGCACAACCATAGACAAATTAACAATGACTTACCTATGCTACTTAATCGTGTGTTGGCAGGTAATAGATATTCTTTAAACTACAGGTATGAATCGGTAGTTGTTAGTCATCTTTCGTACAAAAACTTTCTTCTTAAATTGAGTTTGCTGATTAGCAAACTCAATCAAAAACGAAATAGTTTTTATGCAGCTTTTCAGATTTTACTAGCAATTAAAAACCCAGAAAGAGGGGTAATTGACATAAATAAGTTTATCCAGCGCATTTTTATCAAAGATAAAGGAAACTCAGTTAAGAGCGGTCTTTATGATTTTTATGTTGGTGACAAAGTTATACAAGTCTTTAACAACAAAGAAACTAGAGTGCTAAACGGAGAGATTGGAATTATTAGAAAAATTGTAGAAGACAAAGTTACAGTTGAGTTTCAAAATGGGTTTGTTTGTGAGTACACAAAAGAAACAATTTCTGAACTTGAACTTGCGTACGCCTTAACTGTACACAAAGCACAAGGCTCTGAGTTTAAGTATGTTGTTTTTTATGCAGATAAGCATTCTGGGAGAATGCTTGATAAAAATTTAGTTTACACTGCTTTTTCTAGAGCAAAAACTAAGTTGTTTGTGTTTGGAGATATTGAAAAAATTGCCGACTCTGTCGACAAGGAAAATACAGGTTTTAGTTATTTTAAGCATTTGCTTGAAAAAGAGGAGGACGAATAGTTTAAACAAATATCCTTAAGGTTTCTAGCTCTTTTTCTTGGTTTTCTTTTATCCTAAGTTTTTCAACTATAACCTTTAGCAAGTAGAGTCCTTTGATTGAAGTGTGCGTATTTAGTTCTTTTTTTAAGATTGACTTATATGCGTTAAAAACTGAGTAAGCATGTAGATAATCTGTTTTGTCTGCTTTGAAAAGCAGAATTTCTTTAGCTATTTTCTTTTGTGCTCTTAGCACAGTTGAGCGTCTAAGTTTGATTTTAAAAATTGGTCTATTGTCAGACTTTCGTCTGTCAATAAAATAAGTGTAGCCAAGATAAGAAACTCCGTTTGACATAGGTGCCAGTTTAGTTTTTTGATTAAAACTTAAATGTAGGGTCTTAATAAACTCATTTAATCGCTTTAGGTGAGATTTTAGTTTATTTTTGGTTTCACCAAAAATCAGTAAATCATCCATATAGCGAACATAGCGCTTTACTCTTAAGGTTTGTTTTATGAAGTTATCAAGTGGCGTTAATATTAGGTTTGCAAGAAGTTGCGAAACTTGATTGCCAAGCGGCAATCCTTTTTCGTTTAGCGGGATATTGTCTGAAAGGAAAGTGACAGGGTCAATTTTGGTGAGTTTCTTTTTTTCTCTAAATTTGTTTTCTTGCTTAATTTGAATTTCTTTATTGTAAGAACTTAAGATTGTTTTAATAATTTCAAGACTCTCTGGATGGTCTTTTAGAATTTCTTTAGTGGCATTTAAAACTAAACTGTGTGCGATATTGTCATAAAACTTAGCAATGTCTAGTTTTAAATAATATTTGTTTTTAAGTTCTTCAGGGGTGTGTTTTAAATAGTAGTTTTTAACAATGTCTCTGGCGTAATCTGTACCTTTTCCGATAATGCATGCACAAGCTGCTGGATTTAGTTTATCTGCAATCAGCCGATAAACTAAATTAGTGCAAAGCGCCATTTGCACGACTCTGTCTGCAAAAGTTGGTGCAGATATCATTCTAAACTTAGGATCGTAAATATAAAAAATTTTGTAGTTAAGCATTTCGTATTTACCGCTCAGCACTTTCTTGTGAATTTCCATTATAAAATCAGAAATTTTATAAATGCTGACAGCAACAGGCTTTTTGCCTTGTTTGCCACGAAGACAAGCAAGTGTTGCTTTATGCAAATTAGTAACTGAAAATATTTCGTCAAAGGAAATTAGTGCATTTTGGGTTTTCTGTTTTAGTATTTGGTCTTTTTTGGTTAGTTTAGCCATTTTTTCACCTCTTTGCATAGGTTTTTTAACAAAATAAAGGCTGCTTCTGAAAAACAGCCTTTATTTTGATTGTAATTTAAGTTTTTTAAAATAGTTTGAAGGTAAAAAACTTAAAGAAAAAACCAACTAAAGCAACACAACACAGGTTTAAACTAACGTTAGTTTAGCGGTGTGTTGTAGTTTTCATTCGCTTTATTTAACAGCGTTAGCTGTGGCTCTGGATTAAGCTTTTAGGTATTTAAAGCTTTAGTAAATGCAAGATAAGGATTTCCTTAAGTTTGCTTTATATAGGTCTTTAGACCTACATCTTAAATAAAATTTTTTTGAAAGGGAAAGATAAGCTTTTTAGTAAAAAGATTTATGTGAGAAAGCCACGCAGTGGGAAAATCTCTAAAATAGAAATGAAAGAGAGTACCTACGGCAAGCGAACAAGAGACTACCTAATGCAAACTACTACACCGAAAACGTTGTTGACGTTGTTCCAGTTTAGGTTGCCGTTGGAGTTGATGTTGCGCGCGTTCGGGTTAGAGTTAGGATACTGTGTGCCAAGCCACCAGTTCTGGTGGTTGCTACTGTTGTAATAAGGCATTGACTTTCTTAACACATCCGAGCCATTTGTTTAAATTATTTTTTTGAAATGTATTTACAGTATCTGTCGTGGTCAGAAATTATCCAACCTTTAAGTGAGTTTAGAGTTTTCAAATGTATGGTTGAAAGTACAGAAAACTCATGTGGACTAAGGGCGTTTTCTTCTAAGTAAATTCCAAAAGTTACTGCTTGAACCATTAGAATCTCAAGGGCATTTTCTTGATAACTACGTCTTTTTTTAGGCCTTGAATATAAGTTTACAGCATTTGCAAAAGTTATTTGTTTTATTAAAAGAAGTAGTTCACGGCGTGTCTCAGCAAGCAGTGAACTTCTTGTGTTTTTGTCTTTTTTGTGATAGTACATTTTAAACTGTCTAAACAGTTGTTTCGCATTTTCCAAAACTTCCAGTTTTGGATTTGAAAACTCAAATAGCGCCAATACCTCTTCGTGAGTTTGGACAGGAAACTCTTCGTTTGGCGAGCTTTCACTGTCTAAGACATTTGCGTATGTTTCTTGAAATAATTCTTGAGTAGTTTTAGGGTTTTTAGTGTTGTTATTGTCTTGATTCATATTTTTTTATGCTTTCTTTGTTTGTTTTGACTTTGGTGTAAAAGAAAACTCAGATTTAAGTATGTAGGCAAAACAAGGGAGTTCTGTGTTTTTAAGAGTAGCAACTTCGTATAGCCTTTTGTCAATGTGTTCCATTACGAAGTAGTTGCCTGCTGAAAACATTTTTGTGTGTTTAAGTGTTTCCCATGTTTCAAAAATTGAAAAGAACTTACCAGTTCTCTTAATTTCATTGATTTCGTTGAAAGTCAACGAAATCAATGGCAAGAAATTTTTAAAATTAGTTTGAGAAATTGTTTTGCTAAATATCGGCATAAACTGTTGGAAAAACAGTTGTAGTTCTTGTTTTTGCCTAAAAATTGTTTCAATTTTTGAGTCCTTTATTTTAAAAACTTCTAATTTAGCAGTATTAAAGTTTTTGGGGGTGTATACGGCAATTCCGGATTCTTTATTAAGGTCAAGTATGCTTTTTTCAAAATCAGTTGCAAGCAGCTTAAAGTTTTGAAAAGTAAGCGATAGTTTAATTAGTTTTTGTTTAATTAAGTTGATTTGTTTTGTATCTGAAATAAATGCAGAGTATAGGTTGACAATTGCCAGGTCATAGCCAAGAATAGGAACTAGCAAAATGTATTCATTCATTTTGCCTTTGATTGGTGAAGGCAAAATGAAAGGCATTGCAAATACAGGCATTAAGTGGTCTGTGTCTCTTTTAAATAAAGAGTAAATCAGCGGAGTTATCGCGGGAATTGTGCTGATTTGGACATTTTTGTGGAGAAACTTGCCAATTTGACTAAGTTCATACTTAGTAAGGGCATATAAATTAGTTGGAGAAACTGAAAGCGGTTCAAAAATCAGCGCTGAGACTATTGCTCTTAAGTTGCGCTCAAGTCTATAAATCGTGCCATCGTATCCTTTGTAGTCAAAGGAATGGAAATTAAGTGCTTTGTGGTTTGCATAAATTAAGCGTTCACCTAAGAACTTAGCTCGTCTGGTATTGTGGTAGTCAAAAGAAATGTTTGCATTAATTTCATTTATTTCTTTATCGCCTAGCTGAGCGGTATTTTCCGATTTAATTATTTCAGTTAATTCATCGGCTATGTCAAATTCATCTTTATCAAAATTTATCTTATTGATGTTCATTTTTCTCCTTCTATTTTTAAAAAAGTTATCCACATTTTAAAATTCGACTTCGCTGCGCTTCGCACCAGCGAAGCGCAGCGAAGTACCCCTAACTAGAATTACCTTAAATTGCTAGTGAGTGCTGCAAAAATCGGAAGATGGCTTTTTGAAAACCTTTCGGTTTTCAAAAAGCTGATTGCCGAAATTAGCGGATTGTTCTATGTGAGAAAGCCACGCAGTGGGAAAATCTCTAAAATAGAAATGAAAGAGAGTACCTACGGCAAGCGAACAAGAGACTACCTAATGCAAACTACTACACCGAAAACGATGTGGACGTTGCTCCAGTTCAGGTCGCCGCTGGAGTCGATGCAGCGCGCGAAAGGGTCAGAGTTAGGATACTGTGTGCCAAGCCACCAGCACTGGCGGGCGTTACTGGAGTAATAAGGCATTGAGTTACCGGATTCTACAAAAGGATTTAAGTTAACACCACGATAATTACCAACATGCTGACCAGAGTAACTACCTAAAATTGCTTTCGCGTAATCAGTGGATTCTTTTTTTAACTGAGAATATAAACCAGCATCTAAAGCAGGTTTGACAATAAAATCACCAGTATCATAAGTTGGCATATAAACTTCTCCAGCAAGTACTTTTCCGATATCTTGAACCATTGCTTTAAAAATAGAATGCTCTGGTTTTGCGTTGTCAGAATAACCACTGTAATAAATGTTGAATGGTGAAAAGTCAATGATTTTTTCGGTGAACCAAGTATTTAGTTTAGGAATTTTAACAAAATCAACAGGTTCTATTTTAAAGTATTGATCGTTGTATTTTTCGTATTTATTGCCATCTGTGTCTTGCCAGTATGAGCGAGTAAACTGCATAGTGTGGTCTTTGCCTTTTGAGTTAAACTTAAGTTCGTGTGTTTCGTCTTTTATAAGGTGAATTCCTGCAGGATTGTCAACTTTAGTTTGAGGGTAAGCGCCAAACTTCCTAGTAGGTCTGCCAATATACAGAGTAACTTTATGTGATTTTTGGACAACGAAATTTTCAATTTCCGCCTTGTCTTTTTCATTACCATCTAACTCTGCTTTTATAATACCAAGTCCGTCTGCTTCAAATTGGCTTTCGTCAATTGCACCAATTGTAAGGCCGTGTCTAATAGTTCTCTTAGGAATACTACTTAAATGACCCTTAACTTCAAAAGTTACGTCGTAAACTTTTCTTTTTAAAGTAACAGTCACTTTGTTTTGATTAACATCGGCATTAACAGTTAGCGAACTTTTATCGTAAACTGGACTTTGATAAACACTTTCATCTGGATTTGAGTATACAACTGTGTGAACTGAACCAATTTTGCCGCTCTTTGTCTCGGTAAGCGGATCTTCAAAACTGCCATCTGGTTTTTCTTTTTTAATAGTGTATACGATGTCTCTGTTTTGGAAGTCTGTTTTTGCAAAAATCTCAAGGCTACTTGTATTTTTTTCAACAATAAACTCAGTATGGGTTTGACCGTTTTGAGATAACGCCCAACCAATGAAGTTATGTGTATTTTTAAGAGTATAACCAGGTAAAGTAACACTTCTGGTTTTCTTAACTTTTAAGGTGTCGTAAGTAAACGAAGCGATACCTTCTGTTTTCTTAAACTTAACTTCAACTTCTTTTAACTTATAGTACTGACAAACTTCAACTGTGTTGTCGCCAGCGGTTAGTTGAGCAGTTAGTTTATTTTCAGGGTGCTTAGTGTGTTTCTCGTAAAGTTGGGTGTCTAGACTAGCGTAGTCTTGATAAGTTGCACCATCTTCTACTTTTTGGTCAGTCTTGACTTCTTCAATTCTTTCATACTGATTATTTAAAGCACTGTCTTTACCAGTTTTTTCCAAATAATGCACAATCTTATAAGTTACACTGTGAATAGTTTCTTTAAAGTAAGCAACTAAAGAAACATCTCCTTTAACTGGGTTTGCAAAGTCATAAGGCTGTTGCTCTGAGTAAGTTCCGTGCATACTAGACTCAAGTTGCCAGTGTTTAAATAAGTAAGTTCTTCCGTCTTTAGTAATAGTTGGATTTGTAGGTGCTTTTACTTTACCTTCAAACTTAACTTTTTGGCCGCTTGGAATGTTTCCAGCAGTGCCAGGAAAGTGATTATTGTAGTTAACCTTGAAAGTTACGTTAAACTCGCGGCGAACATAGGTAATTGTAAACTCAGTTGAACCGTCTGCTTTAATGGTTTGAGCACTAGGTGGCAATTGCACATCAAAACCATTTTCTTCGTAGTCGTGATACTTATCTTGATTAGTCAACTGCACTGAAGAATTGGTCAAGGCATTTTTAGTGGTAGTTTTTTCAACATCGGCAATGTTGTCTTCAGGAATACCTTTAAAAATATGCTTAATTGTATAGGTAGTCTCAGCAGGTGCAAATACTGCATATACTTCTTTTAAACCGCGGGTATACTGGATGCTTTCAGCGATTCCGTTGTTGGTCTTTGACCAACCAACTAAACGCCAACCTTTTTTAATGCCAGTAAGTGGTTGGTAGTTAAATGTATCTCCAACTTTACCAGTTTGCACTTCCCACTGACTTGCATCTGCTTTATCTGAGTCGTGCGCGGCTACTTTTGGAGTAACATTTACCAGCACGTCTTTCTCCTGAAACTCTGGTTTTAAGGTAATGTCTTTATTGTAAGCAATTCCTTCTTGAAAGGTTTGGTTAGAGTTAGTTTCAATTAGTCTGCTAAACACATAGTCTTTATTGGCAGTTGACGCTTTTTTAACTGCTTTCATTTTAGCAATTAAGTCAGCGGACAAGACTTGTGAGTATTTAAGTACAATTGGTTGTTTAAGCAGGTTGTCTACAGAAGAGTCTAGTAGACCACTTCTGTCAAAGTTAACGGTGTAAGTTTTGGCTTTAAAGTATACAGTAATGTAGTGTTTATCGGTTGAAGTAGTAATAGTTACCGATGGCACTGAGTTAGCCGCATCAAAATTGCTTTCGTGATTAGGACGTGGGTTATTTGCAATAAACTGATTTAAAGTGGCACTAATGTCGGCGTCTGTAATTTGGGCAGTTGCTCCAATTGTTCTGGCTGTTGAGATTTTTTGTTCAACTTCAGTGTCTTGCGGTTCATTGATTTTTTCCCAAATCATTTTTAAGTAAACTGGACGAGTAGCAGTTGCTTCTTGCCAAATTGCTTTTAGTTTTAAGTTTTTAACAACCTTAGTGTCTTTAGAAAAATCAATCATTTCGCCAGTTGCTTCATCTTGCCAACCAACAAAGGTGTAGTCTTTCGAGTGTGCAGGATCGGTTTTTTCGGGATGCTCAACATCTCTTAAAACTTCTTCAAACTTATAGGTTTCAGAAGTAGATGTCTCTCCGTTTAGCATGCCTGAGTTGTAGTTATACTCAACTAAGTAAGTTTTTCTTTCGTAAGTTAAAGTAAAGGTGGTTTGACCGTTTGCTTGAATTGTTTTAGTTTCGCTTTGTGGTATGATTTCAAAACCAGGTTTTGAAATACCGTTGGCTCCAGACACAGTTACCGAACTTCCAACTTGAGCGGTTTTGGTTTCAAGTTCAACAATATCTTGAGTTGAAACTAAGCCTTTATAAATATGCTTAATTGTGTATGCAGCAGTTTGCACGTCTTCTTTAAAATAAGCAACTAAAGTTGTGTTTTTAGTAATTTGTGTGTTGTCAAAATCAAATGCGCTAACTTCCTTGTAAACACTTCCCATCTCGTCTTTAAGCTGCCAGTGTTTGAAAGTGTAGGTATGGCCTTCTTTAGCAAGAGAAGGTGCAAACTCAGGTTTACGTACCTTTCCTTGATAAGAAATAGTTTGCGTAGGTTCACTTGACGCATTTGCCCCTGCAAAGTGGTTGTTGTAGTTAACATCAAAGTTAACTTTGTATTTCTTGCGGGCGTATCTGATTTCAAAAACAGTAGAGCCATCGGCTTCTACTTTTTTAGTTTCAGAAAAATCTGCAACTTCAAAGTGTTGGTCAAAACTTTTATCTCGGTTTTCTTGGGTAACAGTAATAGATTTTCCAACTTGTTCTGTGAATTTCTTTTCTTCAATTCGCTCGTCAATTTGATTTTGAATGCCTTGGAAAATATGCTTAACAGTATAAGTTGCCGTGTCTTTTTTCTCTTCAAAATAAGCAACTAAGGTTAAGTTTTTAGTGATTTTGGTGTTTGCAAAATCAAATGCGCTAACTTCCTTGTAAACATTTCCCATCTCGTCTTTAAGTTGCCAATGTTTAAAGGTGTATGTATATCCTGGTTTAGTAATTGTTGGGTTTGCTGGTTTAGTTAACTTACCTTCGTGCATTACAGTTTGCTCAGGAGTTAAAGAAGCGCTAACATCTTTAAAGTGATTGCCGTTGTAGTTAACTTCAAAGTTTACTTTGTAGCGATTGCGGGTGTATTTTAGTTCAAATACAGTAGACCCGTCTTTATTGATTGTTTTCTTAGTTACTGTACCACTTGCTAAAGTAAACCCTGTAGGGGCATTTGTTTGAGTTGGCGACAACTCAACTAATTGTCCAGGAGTTTGGTTTTCAACAACTTCTTCTTTAGATTTATCTTCAATGAAGTTACCGGCATGGTCAACAGACTCAAAGTATCTCTTGATTGTGTATTTAGAATTAGCCGGTATTCGTTTTCTCATCACAGCCTCAAGCGTGATGTCTTCGGTAATCGGAGTATTGAAATCAAATCTGGTTCTAGTGCCAGTAATTGGGTCTACTAAATTCCAGTGGTCTAGTTCCCAAAGATTGCCGTGTTCGTCTAGTCTAGAGACAAGAGATGGAGTTAAGTAGTTAGTCTCTAGTTTCTCGCCGTGTGCACGTCTAGTTGTAAGTAATTGGTTCGCATCGCTTGGTGTAATAAAGTTAATAGTATGGTACTGAACAGGTTTCTCGGGTTGTGGTTGATTTTGCTTAATAGATTTTAAGTAAAGAACAGTGTGAGCGCTTGCAACTTCATACGCAAAATTTACTTTTTCAGTTAAAGAACTGTCTCTATACCAGCCTTCATATGTATATCCTGGTTTTTGATAAACGTGTTCTTTTAGCGGACTTCCTTTTTTGACAATGTCAAAAAATACCCTTTCAGCGCCATCAAAATAAGAAATAGCAACTAGACCTTGTTTGTCTAGTTCTGGACCTATTTTGTCAGTATCTGTAGTAATGTCGTATTTAGCAATTAGTCTAAGCTCTGATTTCACCCATTGTGGGATTAAAAACTCTTCGCCTGGATTTAGGTCAACTCGGTTGCCAACTGGGTCAATGTAGTACCAACCAAGAAACTTAGAAATATAGAAAGGTGGTGTATTTAACTTAATTTCCAGTCCTTGGCTTTCAGGGTCAAGAGTTCTGGCTTTACCCATTACTTTTTCAACTAAATCATAAACTTGGGTTTTTTGGGCTTGGTTTTTAAAAATACCTGGAAGCACAAAATCGTAAATCAAAGAAATGTGCGTGTTGTTGTTAACAATAAACGCGCGGCCTCTGGCGTTTTCCTTTATAAAGACTTCTTCTTTACTTACAGGTTGTCCGCTTGCTTGTCCTTTTTCGTCAAACGCTACAAAACCTTTCATTTTGTACAACTCTTCGTAGATGTGTTTATATTCGGTTTGCAATTTAGAGTAAGGAAGAATTATCGGTTTGCGTGGAACTGTGCCGTCTTGTGATTCTGGGAAAAAGACACGAAGAAAGTTAGAGTAATCTACAATAACGTCGTGTTCTTTTTTAATTCCAAACCAGTTTTTGGTGTAAATCGTTAAGACTTCTTGATTGTATTCGCGGTCTGTAAAGTCAAGTGCTAAGTGCTTACCTTGCTTGGCTTTGATGCCAGTAATTTTACCCATTCTGCTTGTTTCAAACCATTCTTGTTTTACAGAAATGTAGGTAGACTTAGTGGTATCTACAGTTTCTGGCACCACTAAACGCAGTTTATTTTTACCTGCTCTAACACCGTCGTGTTGAGAAAAGCCACTGGCTTTAGAAAAATAAACAGTAGGGTGCATAAACAAAAAGATTAAAAACAGAGTGATTAAAGTCAAAGTAAGTAGCATTATGGCAGATATTAAATATCCGGTTCTTTTTTTGATATGCATATGTTTCTCTCCTTTTTGGTTAAGGTAAAGACTAAATTTGAATTAGTCTCACACATATATATTATATAAACAGGAGTGTTTTAATTTTTTTGTATACTACGCTTTCAATATGGATTTCTTAAATAATACGCTAGTTAAGGTATTTTGCGATAAAAAAGTATATATTTTTTATCAAAAAATGTTAATTACTGTATCATTGTATATACAGTGATATACAAAAAAGCCTCAAAAAAAAAAAAAAACGATTTTGCTAAATTATAAAACCGCTTTGTATCGCGGTTTTATAATTTGCATACTTTATACTTCCTTCGTTTATCTTAAAATTTTTATGGCTGTTTTTTCTGACAAATTTGTTTAATTTTAATTTGAACAGTAAACAACCCACAAAAATAAACCAGCCTCTTTATCTACAACCAGAAGTTTTCACTATAGAAAATAAAAAATAATTTATATCAGCGTACCCCGAAGGCACACAAATATGCAATCAAAACGGTAAATTCTGGGATAGGTCGTTTATAGTGATATTAACATTTCAAACAATTCTGAAGCAATCTGTAAGTTATTCGCAATAAAAAGGCGTGAATGTTTTTTAAATAAACCATACCCCAATCTAGATATCGACTTTCTAGATGCTTCTATTATTAAAAAAGCAATGAAAATGGCTGTCGCACGCAATAAAGACCATGTCTGGAAGACTATGAGCGGTGATGAACTTTTAAGAAGTAGTGGTTTAATTTTGACGGACTCAGAGACTAAGCGTGAAGAAATTACTCTGGCTGCTATCCTTTTGTTTGGTAAGGATAACTCAATAATGTCTGTCCTTCCGCAACACAAAACAGATGCTTTTTTTAGAGTTGAAAATAATAAAGAATTCCACATATTTGGGTATGAAAAAACCGCACTCGGTTTGAGTGCGGTTTTAATCATTTAAATAGTTAATCCTAACAAGCATCTTGCATTAGGGGGCAATTTTTGTATTATATTATATGTTTTTACCCCTAATTTTCCAATTGTTTTAAACACTTTTCTCGCATAAATACCTTGATTGAGTTCAAGTCTATATTCTCATAGTACTTTACCAACATCTTTTTAAATTCAGGAACCAAATCTTCCGGCACAACCATTAAGCCCCCACCATGCGCAATAAGGTAGTGATTAGCAAATATTATTGCAGTTCTTTTATTTCCATCATTAAAGATTTGTTTTTTCATCACATACAAAGCAAGATCGATTGCTACGGCAACAGGATCTTCGCTATTTGAAGTAATATGGTCAATGTCATCCTTTACCGCATATTCTATTGGCAAAGGCGGAATATAAGACGAACCACCAATCGTTACAGGAACACCCCTTATTCTTCCACCTTCTTGGTAAAACCCTTCATTTACTAATCTCGCAATGTATTGACACACATAGTAATTTGTCGGGGATTGAATTACATCTTTGTCTAAAACAAATTCCCATGCATGTTTCAAATTCAGTATCTTTTGAACATCTTCAGCACTTACGTTGTTTACTTTTCTGTTTTCAATTATAAGCTCCGTGTCAGGGAATGTAGTTCCAACCCCCTCAAGTACCGCCTGATCATATATGATTGACTTCATATTAGCTCTTACAAAGTCCATATTCAAAACAATTTTCGATGGTAATTCTTCTTGATCATAACCACAAGATGCAAGCTCTTTTTCTACTATTCGAATATTTTTCTTTATTGTTTTTGCATCTTTGACACCTTTCAACAACACTTGATACAACTCATTTGAATATGGTCCAACATAAGTTGATGTCTTTCTCCCCGTCTTTCTTTTTCGTATATAAAGATATTTTTTTCCAGCAACATCTTTTATCTCTACCGATCCATCATAAGGTATCAAACTGAGTCTTGCTTGCAATTCGGCTTTCGTTCGCAATAAATTTTGGATTTTTTCAAAATTGTTTTCCATACGCTCTCCTTTAGGGGACATTTATATATACCACTTTGTTCTCTATTTTTCAAGCCATTTTTATAATAATTTAACCTAAACTTTTCACAAAAATATAACTTGTCGTTTAAAAATAAAATTACCTGTAACAAAACATAACCTTTTTACCAAGAAAAAATACTACTTATGTTTACTATACCGCTGAGAAAAAATATCATAAAGACAAAGGTTTTAACCAAAATAAAAGAGTTTGTGTCGGGAAATTAAATACAAAAAATAATGCTTATTTTTATCCGAATAAAATGTATATTCAACATTTCGGGATTTCCGAGTTAAAAAATTTTTCTTAAAAACATAAAAGATATAAAGGTAAAAATTTAAACGTATCGTGTGTCGAATAAAATATCCATCGGAATGTCCCTTGAAACCTGAAACAAGATTTAGTTAAAAATACCAATAATGTACTGAAAAGTATTGCTTGAGTTTTATGAGTTTAGATGTTTAAAAATATCATCAACTTATCTTTTTACGCGGTAATAAATTAAAACTATATTTTTGAGCGTGGCTACTTAATCAAATTGTTGCATTTTAGTGAGTTTCGGGTTATGACTTACAACCCTTTTTTCAAAGACCTCGCATTTAGGGAATTTACTTAAACCCTTATGTGATTAGCACAACCTCAAAAGGTGTAACTCTCACTGAGTTTTTATTAGTTAAATATGATTTAACGATGAATATTTTTAATTTTTTTTAAAATATTCAGCGTTAACCTGATTTTAACGCATATATACAATTAAATTTACCTAATGGGGGATAGATTTTATGAAAATTTTTAAAAGAGAGAAATATTTATCAAAAATCAAAGGTTTTTATTTTGCAAATGATTTAATAAAAGTAATCACTGGAATTAGACGCTCAGGCAAATCCACACTGATGGAATCAATTTCAAATGAACTAGCCCAAAAAGGCGTAAAAAGTACTAATATCATTTACATCAATTTAGACAAAAGAGGATATAGAAATATCAATACTGCAAAGGACTTTGAAAGTTTAATTGAGTCTTGCACTAAAAATATTAAAGGCAATAAATATTTATTTATAGACGAAATTCAAAATGTTAAAGATTTTGAACCAGTAATCAATTCATTTAGAGAAGAAGGAGACTTTTCTATTTTTATTACTGGTTCAAACTCATATTTACTTTCTGGGGAACTTGTAACTAAGTTAACCGGCAGATATATTGAGTTTGAAATTTTTCCCTTAACTTTTGATGAGTATTTAGAAATGAAGAAATACTACTCAATTCCTCTCAAACCAGACTTAATGCTTGAGTTAAACGAATATATAGTAAGTGGTGGTTTTCCGCGCTCTTTGTTTTTTGAAAACGTCGCGGATAAAAAGAACTACATCGCAAACCTGGTTAAAGAAATTTTTGAAAAAGACATAAAAAGAAGAGTAAAAATTAAAAATAAAGCAACATTTGAAATTGTTAAAAATTATATTGTTAACAATTTTGGTGCAACCATTAGTCTAAACAATATAACCAAAAATTTAAAAAAAGCTGGCTTTAAAATTACTATAGAAACGGTTTCTAAATACATTCAAATTCTAATTGACGCAAAAATTCTCTGTGAATGCAATAGGTTTGACATGAAATCTAAAAAATACTTAAAAGGCGAAAAGAAATACTATTTAGCAGACTTGAGTTTTTATTATGCTGTGAACACAGACAATAGAATAAACTTTGGTCCTAGTCTTGAAAATATCGTTTTTGTTTTTGCAAGAAGTAAAGGCTATTCAGTTAGTGTTGGTAGAATTGGTCTACTTGAATGCGATTTCATATTAAGAGATTTAGACAATAACTATTCATACACTCAAGTTGCTTACACTATTTTGGCAAACTTAGAAACTGAAAACAGAGAATACCTGCCACTTGAAAAAATCAATGATAATTTCCCTAAATATGTAGCGACTTTAGATTATTTAGAACAAAAAAGAAACGGGATAAAACATATAAATTTAGTTGAGTTTATGAAAAACAATTCAGATTTTTTATGAAAACAAAGAAATATACTTGAACCAAAAACGCCAAATTGCCAAGTAGAATTAAGCCAAATTGCCAAGTAGAATTAAGCCAAATTGCCAAGTAGTTGATTATAAACTCACTTAGCTATACAATATAGCAAAGGAGCAAATATGCCTGAATACCTAAACCGAATCATAGAACATAAACTAAAAGAAACGCTTGAAACTTGTGGAGCTGTATTGATTAAAGGGCCAAAATGGTGTGGAAAATCCACTACTGCTTTAAAATTTGCTAAAAGTGCAATTTTTATGCAGGATATTGATGAAAAAGAACAAAATATAGCACTTGCTAGAACTTCTTCAAAAATTTTTTTAGCAAAAGAACCACCCTTACTTATAGATGAATGGCAAGTGATACCGTTTATTTGGGATGCGGTTAGATTTCAAGTAGACCAACGAAAAAAGTTTGGTCAATTTATATTAACGGGTTCATCAACTCCTCTTTCTAAAAATGAAAAAGCGCAAATTATGCACTCTGGAGTCGGAAGAATCACCACTATTTATATGCGTCCTATGTCGCTTTTTGAGTCTTTAGAAAGTACAGGTTCAGTTAGTTTAAGTGAACTTTTTTGTGGTATTTATCCAATGGCAGAAAATTCTAAATTAAACTTATCAGACTACAGTTTTTTAATATGCCGTGGTGGCTGGCCACAATCCATTGGCCTGCCTAGAGAAAAAGCACTGAAAATTGCAAAAAACTACTTTATCCAAGTAATTGAAAATGACTTGCTTGAAGGTACAGATATAGTTAGAAATAAAGATAAACTAAGGAAAACACTAGTGGCATACGCTAGAAATATTTCAAGCGAGTGTTCTATTCAAACTTTGATAAATGATGTTAAATCAGACGGAAGCACCACAATATCAGACAACACGGTAGCGTCCTACCTTGAGATTTTTAGAGAGAATTTTATAATTGAAGATATCAGTGCTTGGAATCCAAACATAAGAAGTAAAACAGCAATTAGAACTTCTCCAACTAGACATTTTATTTGTCCTTCAATTGCAGCAAACGCATTAAACATCGCGCCTGATGATTTGATAAACGACCTTAATGCTTTCGGGTTAATGTTTGAGGATTTAGTTGTGCGCGATTTAAAAGTATATGTGGATAAACTTGGCGGTACAATTTACCATTATCGCGATAAAAGCGGGTTAGAATGTGATGCAGTAGTTTATCTTGATAATGGTAAATTTGGTTTAATTGAAATTAAACTCGGAAGTGCGGTTGGAATTGAAGAAGCTGCTAAAAATTTACTTAAATTAAAAACACTATTACCTGAGAAAAAACAGCCTAGTTTCTTAATGGTAGTTACAACTACCAACTTAGCCTATACTCGTGAAGATGGAGTAATAATTTGCCCACTTGGTTGTCTCAAAGATTAACTTTTTACGTTTTTTAAAAAAGTTAAAAAGTTAAAATAATTTAGTTTTTAAAGAAAATAAGAAAAAATTCTTAGACCAAAAACGTCAAATTATAAAGTGAAATTAAGCCAAATTGTAAAATGAAATCGCGCCAAATTATAAAATTGCTTGATTGAAAAAGATTTTTATATTAAAATGTATGTGCGGGTGTTCATATGAAAAAATATTTAAATCGCATAATTGAGAAAAAAATTCAAGACAAATTAGCGAGTTGTGGTGCACTATTAGTCAAAGGGCCTAAATGGTGCGGAAAGTCAACCACTGCCTTGAAGTTTGCCAATAGTGTTATCTACATGCAAACAAACAAAAACAAGGCTCAAAATATTGAACTGGCAAGAACTGAACCAGAGGCTTTTTTGGCAAAAAAACCACCTCTTCTAATCGATGAATGGCAAGAAATTCCTTTTATTTGGGATGACATTAGAACAGAGGTTGACAAAAGAGGAGAATTTGGTCAATTCATATTAACAGGCTCTTCCACGCCTTTAATGCAAAAAGAAAAAGCACAAATTATGCATTCTGGTGTCGGTAGAATAACAACTTTAATTATGCGGCCTATGTCTTTATATGAATCTCTAGACAGCACTGGCGGAGTTAGTTTAAATGAACTTTTTATGGGGAAGAAAATCAAAACTCAAGAATCTAAACTAACTTTTAAAGACTATTGCTATTTGATTTGTCGTGGTGGCTGGCCGCAAAGCGTAGGAGTTTCAAAAGAAGTAGCTCTAGAAATTTCAAAAGACTATTTTGAACAACTAATTCAAAGCGACCTCTTAAAAGATAAAAGATTTTTTAGAGACAAACAAAAACTAACAAAAACTCTAAAGTCATACGCTAGGAACATCTCAAGTCAATGTTCAATTAAAACTTTAATGGACGACATTAAAGAAAATGACAACCTTTCTGTTTCTAACATCACTATTCTTTCTTACCTTGAGTTGTTTAAAGAAAACTTTATTATTGAAGACATTCAGGCCTGGAACCCTAATTTACGTAGCAAAACAGCAATTAGAACTGCACCAACAAGACACTTTATTTGCCCGTCAATTGCTGCCAGAGCCTTGGAACTAGGGCCAGATTCTCTTTTAAACGATCTCAAGACCTTTGGTCTACTTTTTGAGGATCTGGCAGTTCGAGACCTCAAAATATACGCTGAAAAAATAAACGGAAAAGTTTATCACTACCGCGATAAAAACGGGCTTGAATGCGATGCTGTGGTGTATCTAGATAACGGGGATTTCGGACTAATTGAAGTAAAGATAGGAAACAGCACTAGAATTGAAGAAGGTGCTAAAAACCTACTTAAACTAAAGTCTTTATTGTCACCTAAAATGAAAGAACCTAGTTTTTTAATGATACTCACTACAAGTGACACTGCGTATGTTCGCAGTGATGGAGTAATTGTGTGTCCACTCGGTTGTCTTAAAGACTAACTTGCATATTTGAAAAAGTGTCTGACAAAATTGAAAATAAGCAAAAACTGAGATTTTATATATCTTAGTCTAAATCCTTTAATAACTCTTTTTTAACTTCTTCTAGCCTATATACTCTACCATTTTTAAAATCATTTTCTGCTTTTTCTAGTTCTAAGTTAAATTCATCTTCTTTTAAATCTGAAATAGAAACCGGTTTATTAAAAGGAACCTTAACATCAAAAGGCAATCCATTTTGCATAATAACTTGTTTAAGAAAAACAGAAATTGCGTCTGACATTGAAACACCTAATCTTTCAAGCACAGCCTCTGCCTGCGCTTTGACATCATTATTAACTTTTACACAAATATTTGAAGTCCTGCTCATCTATGCCACTTCCTTTCGTGTCAATGATACCATTTACTTACAAATATCTACCTAACTAAAATAACACCTTAAGTATATACTTACATAATCTAAAAAGAACGATTAGAAATAAATTAAAAAATACATCACAATTGCTAAAATCACTAAACTGTTGTATACTTACTAACTGTTAAAGCACGCATTTATTTGTTTTAAATATCTTTAACTTAGAATGTAGTAGTTTGTTTATTGCTTTGCAAATGAGGCAATTTAAAGATTATAAAGTTAAATAAAGGCGTTTTGCTGACTTATTCTATAAGGAGGTAAAAATATATGTCACGTTTCTTAGGATCAACTTGGAAAAAATCTCGCCGTTTAGGCTATTCAGTTTCAGAAACTGCGAAAGAACTGAAAAAAAGAGCATATGCTCCTGGTCAACACGGTAAAAGACGCGCTAAAGTATCTGACTATGGTTCTCAGTTAAATGAAAAACAAAAAGTTAGGTTTACTTATGGTGTTTCTGAAAAACAATTTGTCAAAACTTTCCACGAGGCTAAAAAACTTGCTGGTAACTTAGGTGAAAACTTCATCAAGCTACTAGAATCTAGACTAGATAACTTAGTTTATAGAGCAGGCCTTGCTAGAACTCGCCAACAGGCAAGACAACTTGTTAACCACGGACACATTTTAGTTGATGGCAAAAAAGCAGATATTCCATCAATGCGCCTAAAACCAGGTCAAGTGATTTCTTTAAAAGAGCGTTCAAAAGATTTACTTGTTGTTAAAGAAAGTCTTGAGGCTAAATTCAGAAGTTTTGAATTTGTTGAATTAGACGAAAACAAGAAAACTGCAACTTTTGTACGTTTCCCTGAAAGAAAAGAAGTGCTACAAGAAATTAACGAACAACTTATTGTTGAGTTCTACAACCGTTAATTAACTTAGGTTAAAAATAAAAACCCCGTTTCCTAGATAATTGGAAATGGGGTTTTTTACTTTGTTTAAGTGTTTTTTAGTTCTTACTCTAATGCAGTTCCTTCAGAAAGAATATCAACATACTGTTTATACACATACTGCTTATATCTTTGTTTATCTTCAAGAAGTTCAAGTATTCCGAGGTCTACTAAAGTTTTTAGTAAATTATTGACAGTTGGCTTACTAAAATTTAAAAAATTGCAAATATCTTTGGCCTCTAAAATAGGGTGTTTAAGTAGGTATTCATATACATTAAGTAAATTTGAGGTATTTCCCTTTGTCGCTTTTCTGATTTTTTCTATGTCTGTTTTTTTAAGTCTTGTAATTTTTTGAATAGATACAATTGCATCTTCAGATACTTCACAAATTCCTTTTATGAAAAACGAAACCCATTCTTCAAACTTACCTTTTACGCGAGCGTTATTTAAAAGTTCGTAGTACCTGGTTCTATTTTTTTTAAAAAAATAACTTAAATAAAGAACTGGATATTCAATCAAACCGTGTTCTTTTAAGAATAGTATTATCAGTAGTCTGCCTATTCTGCCGTTTCCATCTAAAAACGGATGTATTGTTTCAAATTGGTAATGAATTAACGCAATTTTAACTAAATCAGAAATAGTGCTGTCTTCGTGAATATACTTTTCTAAAGCACTTAACGCGTTTTCCATTTCAGCAGGGGCTGGTGGTACAAAAGTAGCTGTACTTAATGTACATCCAGCGTAGCCAATCCAGTTTTGAGATCTCCTTAACTCCCCTGGTAGTTTTTCGCTGCCCCGAACATCTGACAGCAAAATAGAGTGAGTTTCTTTAATTAGACGTATACATAGCGGAAGTTCTTTTAATCTATTAAAGGCGTATTTAGCTGCCTTGACATAATTTACAATTTCAGCGGTATCTTTGATTTTTTCGCTTTTTCTGTCTTTTTGTAAAACGTCAATTAGTGATGCTTGCGTGCCTTCTATTTGTGAACTAATAACTGCTTCTTTTTGTACGTGCATGGAAACAAATAAATCAATATCTGGTAGAGTTGTAGCCATTCCGTCTAATCTTCCTAAAAGCAAGTTAGCCTTATTGATTAGGCTTTGAAGTTCTGAATCTATATTCAATTTCAAACGTTTTAAATCGTGTGGAATAAAACATTCATAGCCACTTTGCATCTTTTTTAAAACGCCCGCTCTGTCAGTTTCTAGTTTCATAATTTCACCTTTTTAAGTTAAGTTTATTTTACTTAGCCTAAGTATATCGTTTTTAAGTAAAATTTTCAATAGTTTTTTTTACTTAAATATGTTTTTCTATTTTAAGTAAAATTTTCAATCGTTTTTTTACTTAAAATATGCTTTCTATTTTGTGGTTTTAGTAATTAGTCTATCGTGCTAAATGTATAATTTAAGATAAACAATGAAGTGGGTTGTATGATTTTTCTGGTTTATACTTTGCACGTAACATATAAAAAATACCCCATTTCATATGCGCAGGAAACGGGGTCAATTTCAAATAAAGATAAGCTTTTGTAAAAAATAAAGAATTTTTTTAAAAGCGGATTGTTTGCTAAATTGAATGTTTTTGTAGTTTAAAAATTTGTATCTCTTAAAATAAGAAATTGCAGGATATTTAATTTGTTTATCTTCGAAATTTCCGTCAAGTGTATAAACAGAAGAACCAGAACCAGTAGTCTGTAGTTTAAAGCATGCTTTTTTAAGTGCAAGATATACAGCCTGTTCTCCTGGATTTGCCAGTTCGTAAATCTCATCAAAGTCATTTTGAACACTCGCCCAAAACTCATCAGTTTTACCTTCATTAAATAACTTAATTAGTTCCTTTACTTTCTCGGCGTCAATTTCAGAAGGTTTTACTTTTTGATACATGCAAGCGGTTTCAAAAGGCTCGCTAAAGTTTTTTAAATGCACATACTTAAAAGGACATTTACCAATATACTCAACAGTTGAACCAGTTTTTAGCATTACGCCAGGCAGTGGCTTTAAAAAGTAAACGCAGTCTTGTCCATATTTTTCAATAAAGTCTGCTTTTTGCATCAGCGTTAAATCTAACTTATATAAAGAAGACAAACAATTTAAAAGAGTTGCAAGCACAGTACTAAGACCGCCTAGTCCAGCGCCTAGCGGAATATTTTTTTGAATTGACAGTGCTACTTTTTTAGTAAGTTGAAACTCAGTTTGAAAGTCAGTTAAAAACTGACTTAGTTTATCTACTTTAAACCAAGGAGTTTTAGAAACGATTTGGTTTGTGGATTTGTTTGTCAATTTAACCCAAATTTTGTCATGTAAAGAAATTGGTGCAACAATAGAAACAATTTCATGCAAACCATTTTCCATTACCTCACCCACTCTTAAATCTAGATTGATTTTGGCATAAGCCTTTACTTTCATATTTCCTCCTTAATTTTGATCAACCTTAAAAACAAATTTTGAAACTCAATTGCCGTCAGTTTTTCTGCTCTGATGTTTTGATTGATTTTAAGGTCTTTAAAAACATTTAAAATATCTTGTTTTTTAATTTTGGTTTTAAGTAAATTATTAAATAGAGTTTTTCGCTTAGAAAAGAAACAAGTTTTTAGAAACTCAAAGTATTTCTGTTTTTGGGTTTCTGAAATCAACGCTTGTTTTGCTTGAAAACAAACAACTGCACTATCTACTTTTGGAACCGGATAGAAGCAGTTTTTAGAAACAGTGAACGCTTTTTTAACTTCAAAGAAACTTTGAACTGAAACACTTAACTTTGAGTATTCTGAAGAACCAACACTGGCAACTAGTCTATCTGCGTATTCTTTTTGAACCATTAAGATAAATTCAGAAACCTGGCTATTGATGATTTTAAAGATTATATCTGAAGATATATAGTAGGGAATATTGCCAATCACAATATCGTAATTTTGCCCAGTAAGGCTATATTCAAGAAAATCGGCGATAACGAAATTAAAGTTTTTGTACTGATTTTTAAGGTCTGTTAGTTTCGCTGCCAGCTCTTTGTCTATTTCTACAGAAAAGACTGATTTTGATTTTTTTAAAAGAATTTTGGTAAGCGCGCCTTCTCCTGGTCCAACTTCTAAAATATTTAAATCAGGTCTAACTTCAGCATCTATTTTGTTTAAAATGTTTAAATCATTTAAGAAGTTTTGGCCAAAATGTTTTTTGAACTTATGCATTTAAAACCTCTTTTAGCTGTTGTTTTGAGTAATTTGAATTATTTAAGAAATTCAGAAGTTGCTTTGTATTGAAGTGATAAATACCAAGCAAGGAGTGTAGTTTATTTTTATTTCCACTGCTTTCAGGTCCTGTTATTTTTAGTTCAACTAAATCCGATAAAGAAAAATTATTTTGCTTTAAAATAGCCTTGTTAAGCAATTTACCAGTATTTAGTATTTTTAAGAATTCATCTTTAGATAGATTTTCAAGCCCAACTTTGTGCCTTTTAATACATTTGTTTTTAGGTAAATCTAAAAAACTCGCAGAAGGGATTTCTGATAAAACAATGTTTCTAATCTTAGTGCCAGCACTGTCAGGATCTGTAATTACAATTATTTCGTTGTCTTTTTCAAGGGTTTTGAGTTGGTTAATAGTTGTCTTGTTAATGCCAAGACCGTTAGTTTTAATACAGACACTTTCAGGAAATACACTTTTGACAACTTTAATATCGTTTTTTCCTTCAACTACAAATACTTGCATTATTTACCCCAAGTATATTGTTTTACAACTTTTGCGCGCTTTGCTAAGTTAGCAACAAAATCAGAGTAGTCTTGTAGTTTAACTATTTGCTTTTCTTGAGTTAAAAGTAAAATTGGTTCTTTTTGAAAATCATAAATTTGTTTTTTAAGTTCCCAAATTACACCATTTGGTTTTTCGCCTACGAATTCTTTTGGTTGCCAGTTTTGGCGATATATGAATTCACTTGCTAACTTAGCGACTGGTGAATTAATTTTGCTAAGTTGTTTAAAATAAGTTAAAAAATAAGCATCGTCTAAATTTAAAAATAAGTTTAAATCTGGGTTGTTAGGCGATTTTAAAACTTTTTTAAGTACTGGGTCTTGCACACTTTCAAGGTCTTTAAAAATCTCTATTAAATTAAAATCTCGCCCAATTACACTAGGGTGTAGATACACCTGCATATACATGTGGTAGCGAGAAATTAAATAATTTTCAATTGCGTATACTGCACTTTCTTTAAAGCATAATTTGCCATCATGCACAGTTAGACTGTTAATTAGTTTGGATGAGTCTATATCGCCGGTTTTAACTGCAGCAAAATACGCATCTCTTTTTAAGTAATCTAGTCTGTCAATGTCTAGCTGACTAGATAGTATAGATTCAAGTAAAGGAAATCTTTTGTCTTTTGTTAAGACTGAGCAAACGTCTTCAACAAACTCTTTGTCAACTTCATTTAAAATACCCCTAATCTCGTGATCATTTGCAATAATATAAGCACCTCTTAATTCGTGAACTCCGTTAACTAGACTATCGTACAAATGTGAAAAAGGACCATGTCCGATGTCATGAAGTAAAGCAGAGACCATTAAAATTAGTTGCTCTCTTTTAGAAATCGGCAGTTTTTCACAAATTTGTCTTGCAAGTTCATAAACCCCAAGGCAATGTGAAAATCTAGTGTGTACAGCGGAAGGAAATACAAAAAAGGAATTGCCCATTTGATAAATACGGCGCAACCTTTGAAAAAATTTAGTGTCAACTAAGCGCTTAATGATGTCTTCTTTTAAAATAACGTAGCCGTAAATCGGGTCTACTATAACTCTGTCTTTCATTGCAACTCCTTTCTGAATTTAGTATAATTTTTAAAAAATGAGGTAATAATGGAAACAATTTTTAGTAAAATAATCAATAGGGAAATTCCTGCAAACATAGTGTATGAAGATGAATTGTGTTTGGCTTTTCTAGATATCAATCCGCTAAGTAAGGGACACACTCTAGTAATACCGAAGAAATATGCATGCAACTTTTTAGATGTAGACGCAGAAACCTTGATGCACTTAACTAAGGTTAGCCAAAAAATCGCACAAACTATGCAAACTGCTTTAGGTGCTAAAGGTGTAAATATCTATACAAACGCAGGCAAGTTAGCAAATCAACAGGTAATGCATTTCCACATTCACGTGATTCCTAGATATACTGGTCTTGAATTTAAAACTCAACGCTTTGAAATTGAACCTATTGATTTTAAAGAAACTGAACAATTATTAAAAGAAAGTCTGAAATAGACTTTCTTTTTTATTTTATTGGTTTAATTTCTTTAACTCCCATATATTTTTGCAATGCTTTTGGGATTAAAATTGTTCCATCTGCTTGTTGGTAGTTTTCAATTACAGCAATCGCACATCTACCAACTGCCACACCTGAGCCGTTTAATGTATGAACGAACTCAGTTTTCGCGTCTTTTGTACGTTTAAAACGAATATTTGCACGTCTTGCTTGGTAGTCGTTAGCGGTTGAAACCGAAGAGATTTCTCTATATTTGTTTTGTCCAGGCAGCCAAACTTCAATGTCGTAAGTTAAAGACATAGAATGTCCCAAGTCTCCTGAGCACAGTCTAACAACTCGGTAAGGCAACCCTAATTTTTGCAAGACTAATTCGGCTTCTTTTAACATTTTCTTAAGTTCTTTTTTGCTTTCTTCTGGTTTAGTGAAAGCAATTAGTTCAACTTTATGAAACTGATGTTGCCGAATTAAACCTTTGGTGTCTTTGCCAGCAGCTCCTGCTTCTGGTCTAAAAGCGGTTGAGTAGGCGCAGTACTTAAGTGGTAAAACACCAAAATCCAAAATTTCATTTCTATACATATCAATCATTGGAATCTCTGCAGTCGGGTTTAAATAAAGTTCAGTGTCTTCAAGGCGGTAAGCCTCTGACATAAATTTCGGAAACTTACCAGTTGCATACATTGAGTCTTTTGACACCAAGTAAGGTGGGATACATTCAATATAGCCACGTTTAGAATGCAGGTCTAACATAAACGAAATTAGCGCTCGCTCTATTCTTGCGCCAAGTCCGATGTCGTAGACAAATCTAGCACCTGCAACTTTGCCTGCACGCTCAAAGTCAAACAGCCCAAGTCGTTCATTTAAAGTAACATGATCTTTTGGAGTGAAGTCAAATTTTGTAGGTTCAAGGTAAGTTTTAATTACGGTATTTTCATTTTCATCTTTGCCGAAAGTTACTTCGCTGTCGGGAATATTTGGTAGGTCTAAAATCAAGTCTTCAAGTTCCTTAGAAACAACATCAAAGTCTTGAGTAAGCGAGGCAATTTTTTCGCCGCACTCTTTACTTTCGGCTAGCACCAAAGAAATGTCTTTGCCTTGTTTTTTAAGTTCAGGGATTTGTGCGGTTAGTGTATTTTTTTTGGCTCTTAAGTTGTCAATCTCTGCTTGGACTTTTCGTTTGTTTGAGATTAGTTTAGGTAGTTTGGCAAACTCTTCTTTGTTGAAGTTAGGTCTTAACGCTAACTTGGCTTGAACTTTTTTAAAGTTTTTTTGTAAATAATTTAAATCAAACATCTATGCTTACTCGCTTTCTGTCTCGCTTTGAGGCAATTTATCGGCTTCTTGGAAAGACTCGTCCAAAGTAATAGTTTGAACCTTTGAGCCTTCAGCTGGTTTGATAATTTTAACGCCTTGGGTGTTGCGAGAAGTTCTGGAAATCTCGACAATAGGAGTTCTAATTACTACACCTAAATTAGTTGAAGCAATTAAGTCTTGTTGGTCAGTTGCAACAATCAGCGCAACCAGACTACCGGTTTTTTCGGTGATTTTCATAGTCTTCACACCTTTGCCAACTCGCGAAGTTGTGCGGTACTCTTTTGCTTGAGTTCGCTTACCAAGGCCAAGTTCCGATATTACTAAAACATCGGTTTCATCATCTTTAACGATAGAGCAGCCAATGATTTCATCACTCTCTGCTAAAGAAATTGAGCGCACACCTTGAGACGCTCGGCCAAGTGGACGAAGAGTATCTGACTTGAATTTCAAGGCTTGGCCTTGTTTGGTGGCAATCATAATAAAGGGATTGCCTTCAAAGTGCACAGCTTGCAGTAGTTCGTCGTCTTCAACCAGCTGAATGGCTTTTTTACCATTTGCATTAACTCGGCTAAACTCACTGTCTGGAGTTTTTTTAATTTTTCCACCTTTAGTTAAGAAAAATAAATAACCGTTCTCAAGATCTGGGGCTAAATTGGTGATACATTGGAAATGTTCGTTTTCTTGAAAGTCAATTAGATTAACTAAAGGTAGGCCTTTGCCTTGTTTTGAGGCTTCAGGAATTTTAAAGGCTTTTAGTTGATATACACGCCCAAAATTAGTAAAGATTAAAATTTGGTCGTGTGAGTTGGTTTTTAAAATCACTTGGACTTTGTCGTCTTCATTGACCTTAATGCCACTGGCTCCAACTCCACCTCTAGATTGCACTCTGTACTGATCTGCGTCTATTCGCTTAACATAGCCGTTTTCGGTAACTGTAATAATCACGTCACGGCGTGGTATTAAGTCTTCATTTTCAATGTCTAGTGAAGTTGAAAAGTTCAAAATAGACTTACGTGGCTTGTTGTATTTAGCAATTAGTTCCCCAAGTTCGCCTTTAATGATTTCTTTTTGTTTATCTGAACTGCTTAAAATTAAGTTGTAGTACTCAATTTTTGTAAGCAATTCTTGGTGCTCTTCGTGAATTTTTTCAATTTCAAGACCGGTTAGTCTTTGCAAGGTCAAGGCTAAAATTGCTTTTGCCTGAATTTCGTCAATGTCTAGATTATCCATCAATTTAGTTTTAGCAATTTCTGGAGTCTTGGATTCTTTGATTAGTTTAACACAAAGGTCAATTGCAGAAAGCGCTTTAATAAGCCCTTTTATAATGTGAATTCTAGCCTCTGCTTTCTTTAATTCAAACTTGGTTTTGCGAATCAACAACTCAATTTGAAACTCAATAAAGTTGCGAAGTATTGGAATGAGCCCAAGTTGTTTTGGAACTCCGTTAACAAGGGCTATCATGTTAATTGCGAAACTAGACTGAAGTTGACTGTATTTATATAAGTTATTTAAAACTACTTCTGGAATGACGTCTCGTCTTAAGTCCAAAACTATGCGCGTACCTTTGCGGTTAGATTCATCTGCCATCCCAACAATTCCGTCAACTATTTTTTCTTTAACCAGTTCAGAGATTTTTTCAATGAGCAGTTTACGGTTTACCAGGTAAGGAATTTCTTTAATAATGATTTGTGATTTTCCGCTCTTGGTAGTGTTAATGTCAACAATTGAGCGAATAACCACGCGGCCTTGCCCAGTTAGATAACCGCGATGTAAGCCGTTTAAATCAAGAATTTCTCCGCCTGTTGGAAAGTCAGGACCTTTAATAATATTCATCAATTCAGTAAGTGGCAGGTCTGGGTTGTCAATCAGAGCTATGGTTCCCGCTAGTATCTCTTGCATGTTATGAGGAGGAATAGATGTTGCCATACCAACGGCAATTCCTTTAACTCCGTTTACAAGTAAATTCGGAAAACGTGCAGGCAAGACTTTTGGTTCTTTTTCACTACCGTCGTAGTTATCTGCAAAGTCAACTGTTTCTTTTTCAAGGTCTCTAACTAAGTCAAGGGCAACCTTAGACATTCTGGCTTCGGTGTAACGCATAGCAGCGGCACCATCTCCGTCAACCGAACCAAAGTTACCGTGTCCATCAACTAAAGGGTACAAATACGAAAAGTCTTGGGCCATTCTAACCATCGCTTCGTATACAGATGAGTCGCCATGAGGGTGATACTTACCAATTACTTCACCAACGATACGAGCCGATTTTTTGTGTGCAGAGCCTGGCAAAATGTTAAGTTCGTTCATAGCGTAAAGAATTCTTCTTTGCACTGGTTTAAGCCCGTCTCTGACGTCTGGTAGGGCTCGGTCAACAATAACCGACATTGCGTAGTCTAGAAACGAGTCTTTGATTTCACTTACTATTTCAACTGGTTCTTCTTTGGCGTCTTTAAAATCAGCGAGGTTAGTCTCAAAGTCTTCTACTTGCTCTTCGTCCTGACTAACTTCTTCAAGATTATCGGCGTTAAGTTCTAAATCTAATTTTTCTTCGTCTAAAAAATTAAGCATGGTGTGCTCCTTTAGATGTCTAAGTTTTTCACAAACTTAGCGTTTTCTTGGATAAACTCGCGTCTCGGCTCAACGTTGTCACCCATCAGCATGTCAAAAGTTTGATCGGCTAAAGCCGCGTCGTTAATTCCAACTTTAAGCAAGGTTCTGTTTTTTGGATTCATCGTAGTTTCCCAAAGTTGTTCTGGATTCATTTCACCCAAACCTTTGTAGCGCTGAATTGTATATTTACTGTCAAGTTGAGCAAGTAGAGGTTCAAGTTCGTTTTCTTTGTAGATATAGTTAATTTTTTTGCCTTGTTGAACTTTAAAAAGCGGAGGTTGAGCAATGTAAACATAACCTCTGTTAATCAGTTCTGGCATGTGTCTGAAAAAGAAAGTCAAAAGTAAGGTTCTAATGTGTGCGCCGTCCACGTCGGCATCCGTCATAATAATAATTTTGTGGTATCTGGCGTTGTCTGCGTTAAAGTCACTTGCCACTCCGCAGCCTATTGCTAAAAACAGAGATTTTAACTCGTTGTTGGCCAAAACTTTGTCAAGTCGTTCTTTTTCTACGTTTAGCACTTTTCCGCGTAGTGGCAAAATAGCCTGAAATTCTGAGTTTCTGCCTTGTTTTGCAGAACCTCCCGCTGAATCTCCCTCTACGATATAAAGTTCTGTATTTTCAGGTGACTTGTTGCGGCAGTCTGCTAATTTTGAGGCAAACCCTAGATTGTCAAGTGGACTTTTGCGGCGGGTTGCTTCCTTTGCTCGGCGAGCCGCTAGTCTGGCTTTTGAAGCCATTAAACACTTTTCAACAATTGCTTTTGCAGTTTGTGGGTTTTCAAGTAAAAACTTCTCCAAGCCTTCGCCAACTAAACGACTAACTAGCGGGCGAACATAAGGATTTCCAAGTTTAGTTTTAGTTTGACCTTCAAATTGAGGCTCAGGTAGTTTAACCGACAAAACAGCGATTAGTCCTTCTCTGGTGTCTTCGCCCAAAATTTGGTCAGTTTTTTTAATTAAATTATTGTCAGTTGCGTATTTTGAAATCACACGAGAAAGTGCAAGTTTAAGCCCATCTTCGTGCATTCCACCTTCTTTAGTTAAGATGTTATTAGCAAAACTTAAAATATTTGGCGTGTAGGTGTCGTTGTAAAGCATTGCAAGTTCAACAGTGGTGTTTTCAGCGGTAGTTTCAATGTAGATGGTTTCTTTGTTAATTCTGGCTTTTTGGCCGTTTAAAAAGGCTACGTATTCGTTTAGCCCGCCTTCATAGCGATAAATATGCTCTTCGGCATTTGGTCGCCTTTTGTCAACAATAGAAATTGTTAAGCCTTTGTTTAAAAAAGCAAGTTGTTGCACACGCACACGCAGGGTCTCAAAGTCATAGGCTTCGCATTCTGCAAAAATTGAACGGTCAAACTCAAAAGTTATAGTGGTTCCGGTGCATGTAGTTGGGACTTTGGTGTCAATCAAATCACTAACTGCGTTGCCGTAGGCAAACTCTTGACGGTAAAGTGTGTTGTTGCGGCTAACTTCAACAACTAAACTTGAAGAAAGAGCGTTAACTACCGCTGCTCCCACTCCATGCAAGCCACCCGAAACTTTATATGAGTCGTTGTTAAACTTGCCACCAGCGTGCAAGACAGTTAAAATAGTTTCAACGGTTGAAACTTTGGTTTTAGGGTGCACATCAACCGGAATTCCGCGACCATTGTCAGAAACCCGAATTAGTTCGCCTGGTAGAATTTCTACGTGAATGCGGTCAGCAAAACCTGCCAGTGCTTCGTCAATTGAGTTGTCTACAATTTCCCAAACTAAGTGATGTAGTCCAGTTGGTCCAGTTGAACCAATATACATCCCTGGACGTTTTCGAACGGCTTGCAGACCTTCTAGGACCTGTATGTTTTCAGCGCCGTAATTGTTATTACTTTCCATAAGTTAAACTCCTTGTGTTTTTAAATAAACTACATATCTGCGTTGTTGTTTTGTTAAAAGTTTTTAAAAATTAAATAAAGGCGCTTGGAAATCGCACCTTTATTTAACTAAACTTAATATAAAACGCAAAAATATAAATATTTTTTAGTTTTCTTCTTCAATAATTTCGGTTAAAAAACCCTTTGCAATAGCCTTGCGGTCAAGTAGTGGGGTTTCTTTAAATACAAGTTGATACTCATCGCCAACTAAAGTAATTAACGCAGTTTTGCCTTTAATGTTAACTTTAGATTTTGGAAACCAAACTGCGTATTTTGAGTATTCAGATTCAGCAGGGAATCCAACTAACACAGCCTTTGGCGTGCGTCTGATGATTTCAATGTTTTCAATTTTAATTTGTTTCATAACTTTTACTTCCTTTTTTTAAAAATTATTAAGTGGGGTAATTAGAGTAACTAATTCAGGCTCTTCAAGTGAAGTTATACGAACTGCACGGTCATTTGAGTAAAACTCAAGCGCAAGTTCCACAATTCCTAGACTTTCGTAAACCGAAATTGCTTCTTGCAAGTGTTTAAGTGAAAAAATCATTAAGAAAGTTTCTGCCAGTTGATTGTAAATTTCGCCCGCTGGAATTAAAATAGCGCGAGACGAACCTTTTCCGTTTTCAGAAGTTGCGACTTCACAAGTCTTGTTCGGCTTTAAGGTGAAGTTAATTAAGTAAGTTGACTTTGATTTATCAGTAACTGCCGAAATTGTTTTAAGGGCATTGCTAAACTCAACGGTTTTTAAAGGAATTGATAGTTTAGTTTCAAATTGAGTAGCGCTGTTTAGATTACCATATTTATCTGAAAGCACAGCAGTTTGAAAGAAGACATTTTTAATCACAAACAACACTTTTGAACAAAGTGGGTTCACAGAAATTTCAACATCGCCTTTAGTTTGTTCAAGAATTTTAAGCAGTTCTTTAATAGATTCAGCAGGTATAGTTAAATTCAGGTTTTTCTTTGAATTAACTTCAAGTCGTTTTTGAGCAAGTCTGGCGTTGTCGCTACCAGTTAGTGTTAATCTGCGTTCACTAAACGCAAAGTTCACACCAGTTAAACAAACTATTCTTGGTTTAGCGTCAGGATCTGCTGTGCAGTAAACCACTTCTTTTAAAGAAATTGACAAATCTTCGCTAGAAATGACAATTGGTTTTTCATCTTCTTCAAAAATCAAGTGTTCAAGGTCGTAATTTAAAGCATTTAGTCTAAACTCAGAAGTTCCCGCAATTATTAGAACCTGATATTCAGAAATTTGAATGAACTGAACTTCTTCGTGTAGAGCAATACCTGGTGACTTAATAATGTTTAAAATTGTTTTGCCATCTAATATTGCATTGCCTTCTGTGAGTACTTCAATGTCGGTATCAACTATTGCCATAATTTCTAGATTTTTGTGGTTCGCAAATATTTTAATTGAGTCTTTTTTAACGGAGAATTTAATACTTTCGCTAAGTGGTCTCGGGCTTTTGTTTGGTAAGGCTTTAGCAACCAAGTTGATGTATTCAATTAAGGTTTCTGTTTTGATTTTAAAGTTCATAAAAATTCCTTTTTTTATTTTATTATTTAATTATTATTGTTAAGAAGAGTGGAAATGTGGATAACTTCAAAAACCAACATTTCATCACCTATAATATTATATTATAAGGGCAAAAAAAACGCAAATTTCATCCAAATTAAGCGTATTCT
>CAUTZH010000007.1:0-47515 GCA_963543155.1 uncultured Acholeplasmataceae bacterium | reverse complement strand
AATTTAACTATAAATCCAGAAATTTTTAATCATAGGGGTTTTTAAACTTCAAAAAAAAAAAAAAAAACGTCTTGTTAGGCGATTTATTCAAATTATTGGTTGTTTTTTTGAAAAAAATCAACTAATATTCAATCATCTTTTGTTGTTAAAATGATATATTGAAACCTGAAAAAAATAAAAAAATTATAGGATTACTAGCTATACTTTAGCAATGAAATAGTAATTGAGTTTTCTTTTAGCGGCAGATTTGCCTTCTTGTTTGGTGAAAACAAAACTATTCTCAAAACATATTTTCTTTTAGAGTGATAACAACCAAAATACTTACTCACTAACACTCTATAGTAACTTTGTGCATTTACTGCTTTAAAAAAGAAAAGGCCCTTTCGGGCCTATTTTTCTTTGGATTGATCTTCTTTTTTCTTTTGTTCAAGAACAAGTTGACCTTTGTAGTATCCACATTCTGGTGTTACACGATGTTGTAGTGTAAATTCACCTGTTTGTGGGCAAACTGTAATCGCAGGACGTTGAAGTTTGAAATGAGTTCTTCTTTTACGTTTAGCAGTTTTTCCAGTTCTTCTAAATGGAACAGCCATATAGATACCTCCAACTGACAAACATTATAGCAAAATCCCTCGTTTTCACCAAATAAAAAGTAAGTTATTTTAGTTTTTTAATGAACTTAATTTTACCAGTTATCTTAGTTTTTAAATTAAGTAAAATTAAACGATTTGGTTGTAAATTGACTAAAAAATTTGTTTGGTTTTCATCAACACAAACGTATTTACCAGGAAGTGGTAAAACCTTTTTTGCGTCTAAAATAAAGTATTGATTTTCAGGTACTGCTTCATAGTAAACATCAGTGCCAAGCAATCTTTTAACTAACTTAAAATCGCCAACTTTTTGTGCAATTTTAACACTGGAGCTAGAAATTATTTTACCTTTTTCACAAATCAACTCTTGCACAAAAACATTAAAATCGGCCTGCAAAGTATCAACACCACCTGTTCTGTTTTTACCATAACAAAAGTTTTTACCAACTATTGTGGTCTCAACTTTAATTTGTTTTAAAAACTTATTAAACTCAAGGTAAGTTTTATTGACAATTTTTGAATTTAAACGCAAAAAAGAAACTTCTGCTTTCGGCACAATTTCTTTAATTTTTTGAAGAATTTCTAAGCGAGTAAACAAAAAAACTCGTGCAAACGGTTTTTCTACGCAAATTACATGTGTCTCTAAATGTGGGTATCTAAGTAAATTGGAAATTAAAGCACTATGTCCTTTGTGAACTCCGTCAAAAGAACCAAGTGCTACTGCTTTAGATCTAACATTAGAAATTTTCTTTACTTCGCCGTATTCATTTTCTAAATTAAATAACTCTGGGCTTGTATTCATTTTTATCACTATTGTATTTTACTAAGGCAATAGGTTTGCCTGCTTTAGTTGCAATAAAATCTTTTTTAACATCAACATGTTTAAAAGAAATAGTTGCACCATTTTCAATTAACTTAGTTGAAAACTCAGATAACTCAATAAAATCGTATTTCGTTTTCAGCCAATCAAATAACTCTATTTTTATAAACTCACCTGTCTGAATTTCAGGTAAAGTAAACTCGCCAACTGCTAAGCGATTTAATTTAGTTAATGTAGCCAAGGTTGAGTTTTCTTTACATAAAGCAGAAATGAGCGAACGCACATAAGTGCCTGCTTCTACCTTACAAATAAATGTAAACTTATAAGGACTAACTTGTTTAAGTTCAAGGGAATAAATTTTTTTAAGTTCTGATTTAAGTAGAGGTGATTCGCCTTGTCTGGCTAAATCACAGGCTTTTTTGCCGTTGATTTTTTTAGCCGAATAGATAGGTGGGGTTTGCAAAAAACCAGATTTGAGGTATTTTTCTATTGTTTGATTTGCTTTTTTAAGTTCAAGGGTTTTATTGGTTTTACCAATAACTTTACCTGTTAAATCAAGAGTATCTGTTTCATGTCCAACTTCAAACTCGCCTGTATAGACTTTCGCAAAATCAAAATCTTGAACAAAGCGAGTAGCACGCCCAGTTAACACCAAAAGTAGCCCAGTTGCAAAAGGGTCTAGAGTTCCAGTGTGTCCGACTTTAGTGGTTTTATCTAATTCTTTTTTAATACCAAAAAGGGCAGCAAACGATGTGATGCCCTTTGGTTTATTTAAAAGATAAATATAGTTTTGGTTTTTCAATTATTTAAAACTAGTTACCCAGCCAACTAACTCATCGCGAGAAAGTAGACCAACTTTACGGTCAATTTCCTTACCGTCTTTAAATAAAACTAGTGTTGGAATTGAACGAACTGCAGAAAGTAAAGCAAGTTCACGGTAGTCGTCAATTGAAACTGCATAAACTTTTGCAACTCCTTTAAGTTCTGAGTCTGCAACTTCAGTTACTACTGGAAGCAGTGCTTGGCAAGGTCCACACCAAGGAGCAAAAAAATCTACTAAAACTAGTTTATCGCTGTTAATAACATCGTTGAAAAGTTCACCTTTATAAATGTTCATATTTGTCACCTCTTCTTAAAATATAGCACATCAAAAACAAAATAATTATTTTAAAGTCTTAAGTATTTTTGTGAGTAAAAAATAGAAAAAATGCAGTAAATCACCAAATAATATCTGGATAATTTTGGTGTTACATGCGCTTAATTTGGTATAATTTTAATGTTGTGAGGTATATTTATGCGCCGCTTTTTTAAAACAATATTGTTACTTATTTTAGTGCTAATCCTTAGTATTTTGGTAGTTTCAGGTACTTTATTTGCTCTACACTTTAATACAGTTAAAACACCTGAACACGCCAAGAATTATCAGTTTGTCGATAATTTGCGCGAAAAAGTAGAAAAACATATATTTCTAGAATCTGCAACTGGCAAAAAGTTTGAGTTTGACTTAAACGCCGAGACTTTAACGCAAATTTTAAATCATTTAATTATCTCTAAAAAATTAGCAGATAAATCTTATTTTGAAAATAATTCAAATGACAAAACACTTTATAAAACAAACCCTGACTACGCCAGAATTAAAAGTGTGTTTTTTACTAAAGACAACGACTTTTTTTATCTAAATGTTAACTTCGCATACAAGGCTTTAGGTGAGTTTCACAGTAGTTTAACTGCTCGTGTTCAGTTAAGTGAAGATAAAAAAACTGGCGAAATTAAACTAATTTTAGATAAACTATGGTTAGGTAAAATTGGCATTAGTTGGTCTTTTAGCAAGAAAATCGCTGACACTTTTGCCAAAAAACAGGTAGAAAGTGCACTAAACAGTTTAAAACAAACTATTGCTAAAAGTGCACCATACATGTCTTTAGACATCACTAAAAATAGTGCTGTTTTGAAAATCAATAAAGCCGGCATGTGGAGTTATGTTTCTAAGTCAATTGACAAAGACTACGAAGTTGAAGAGACTAATCCAAACGGTACAACTAAAAACAAGAGTTTGCTTAAAACCGTTAAAGAGTTTATGGACGAAAACTCACTTTACGATTTCACTGTTTCTAAAAACTCAGTTAAGTTAACACTAGACACTAGCAAAATTTATGCAAAAGACGAAGTTACTCAAACAGAGCGTCCAGCAATTAAAAGTGAAGATGAGTTAAAAGACTACTTTAAACAAAAAACTACCGATATTTTCATGAGTGCGCTAAACAAAACAAACAACAGGGCAAATGAACTTTACATGACAATATCAATGGAAGAAATTAACCAACTATATCGTTACTTTTTGGAAAAAAGTGGTTTTAAAAAAGACGAAGCAATGCGTACTTTTAAAATCGGTTCAACTGAAATTAAAGTAAAATATAAAATAGACATTAAACCGTTTATCAAAAAAGTAGACGGAAAACCAATGCTAACTATCCGCTTAATCTTAACTGTTACAAACGTAAGCGGTAAACCTGGTCTTGACGGCAAATTTTTCCAAACAGTGGTAGACACTGTAGTTAAACCAAAAATTGAAGGTAAAAATATTTCTTTAAACATCCTTGATGAAAATAAAAAAACCAACATAACAGTAGGTAAAGACATCAAACTTTCTCACAACCGTGCAATTAACTTACTGTATTTATTTTCAAAAAGTGTAGATTACCTGGATAAAAACCCAACTTTTAACAATATTTTAAGTTCACTTTCTCCAGAAACTACAATTAGTCCAGACCTTGAGTTTGACGAAGAAAACCAGTTAATTCGCGTTAAATGTCTGCTTAACGAGGCTAACTCTGAGTTAATTGAAACTTTAAAGAAAACCAAAGATAACTTAATTCAGGCGCTTGACAAACATGCAGATACAATTCCTAATGAAAACATTAAAAACGAAGTTAAAAAACTAAAAGAAAAAATCAATAAAGGGCAAACCATTAACTCTGCAGACACTAAAAAACTCTACGACACAGTAGCGAGCGAACTTAAATCTACTGGCGAAATTGAAAAATTTAAGTCAGGAGTTTACGGTGAACTTAAAAAAAGTGGTGTGGATTTAGATATGCTTAAATCTATTTTCTCGCCAAAAATCAGTTAAATTAGTTTATGATTTTAAAAAAAGCGCTAACTCTAGTTAGCGCTTTTTTAATTCTGCTTGTCTTAATTAGTGCCTATAAATAAAAGATATCTTTTATATAAATGAACAGTAAATAATTTTCCATATTTTCAGATTTTGTAATAATTTAAAACTGCTGTTTTTTGTATATTTTCAAAAATATCATTCTATTTTGTTCATTTTGTAAATTGTATCACGAATAATTTAGGTGTAAATACACCTTTTTATTACGAGTTTATTTGATGTAGATTACCAAAATATTGAATTAAGAAAAAGAATAAAGATGGATTTCCACCTTTATTATTCAAGTTTTTTTATATTTTCACTACGCCTTGTTGGTCTCGCTGATGATAAATTTGGCAGAATTACTGTATTTATCAGCAAACTCATCTTGAGAAATGAAAGAAGAGTTTGGGATATTAAAAAAATGTTTAGACTTTAATTTTAAAATAGTTTTAACTTCATCTTTAGGCTTTATGCAAACTATGTCAAAACCATATTCAAAAATCAGTTGTCCTAAAGACACAGTTTGAGTATAACGAACTCCAGCTTCTCCTTTTAAAAAACTTCTAACTTTTTCTTCAAGAAAATGGCCTAATTTAGCGTTTTTACCATAAACCACAAAAAGTAAATCACTTGCTTTTTTCCAAACAGCAAGACATAGATAAACTTGGTTGCCTTGGAAATATTTTGCCTTTTCTATTGTGGTGTCATTAAAAGTAGCGCACCATGTTTTTGCATCATAACTCGCCGCTTTTACTTCTAGAAACACATCTTTATCTTTGCTTAACTTACAGTCAAAGCCATGCTTATCTGAGTTAATTAGTTCGTATCCTAAATAGTGTCCTGCCATTGAATCTCTAATTTCGTTGATAAAACTGTCAGTATCACCTTTTTGCCGCTTTTCTTGAACTTTAGCAACTTCTTGTAGTGCCAGAAATCCTTCTAATAAAAACTCATTATCAATTGGTTTGAAATTACCTTTTTTAAGCAAGTCTATCACTAAAAACAACCTCCTGATAATTGGTGTCTATTTTGTTTAATTCAGCAAACTTATTAATTCGCAAAATCATCGCATCGCTAATTTTGGGTTCTTTGTAATTTAAAGCAGTTAAAATTTCAAATGCCTTGTTTTTATTGTTAATAGGTTCGGGCAACTGAATCAAAATATATTTATGTTGTTTTTTATCTTTTTGGTTGATTTCGTAAACTGCTTGAGCTGTTGTGCCACTGCCAGCGTAAAAATCTAAAATTAAAGCGTTTTCGTGTTGTGAACATCTAATTAAAAATTTAATTAACTCAACAGGTTTTGGGGTGTCAAATATCCCATTTAAACCTAATTTTTTTAAATCGTTTGTACCTTGTCTTGAATAAAAATCCAAAACTGAAGATACATTGTTAACAGCATCTTTTAAGTATTCAATTTCATAAGGTCTTTCATTTTTAAAACAAAGTTTGTTTTCTTTATGCAACTTAATAAATTTTTGCTTACTTGACCAACCGCGTGTTTTAAGTGGTTCTAAAGTTAAATTGATTTCATCAATTTTTAAATAATTGGGTTCGCCTGGCGTAGATAAGTCTTTAGCAAAGTATATTTCACCGTTTTCATCAATATTTGAATAGTTTACTATCCAAGTCTCACCAGTTTCAAAGACATAATCACTAATACTTTTTTTAAGTATCTCGTTTGCAAGAGTAGATGATTTTTTATATGCAGTTTTAACTTCTTGAATAATTTATTTTATTTTTTTACCTTCTAAAGGAGACTCTATTCTATTGACATAAAATCTAGGTAAATTAGTTTTTAACTTAGCATAGGCAACAACATATTCGTGTACTACATTGATATGTTTAGCGTTACTTCTTTGAGATTGCTTTGTAATAAAAATCCCCACTTTGTTTTCCTTGCCAAAAACTTCATCGCAAGTCTGCACAAGACTAGCAAATTCGTTGTCGTCAATTGAAATAAAAATTACTCCTGTTTCTTTTAGTAATTCTTTTGCCTCAATTAGTCTTAGTTTAATGTCGGCGGACCATTTTGAGTTATTGTCTCTATACGCAAATGTAGAATTTTTAGTATTGTAAGGTGGGCCAATGTAAATAAAGTCTACCGATGATTTAAACTTTTTAAATTCAGCGCTTCGCATAATTGCTAAGTTATCGCCGATATAAATTTCGTTTTTATCCATTTTAACCCTCCTTCTTTTATAACTTTTTTAATGATCTTGTTTATTTAAAAATAAAACTCTGATTAACATCAGAGTTTATAATCAAATGGAGCAGACGAGGGGAATCGAACCCCCATTTCAGCCTTGGCAAGGCCGTATAATAACCGTTATATTACGTCTACGTCTCTATTCACTTAACAAAATTATTTTACCACATCGTGGATATTTTACAAATTATTTGATTGAATAGAAATATAATTGAAAAATTTAAAGTAAACTTCCATTAAAACCACTGAATCCATTAGCGCATCGTGGGTTTTTTTGCCAGGTTCTTTTTCAAAATAAGTTTTGTAAGCATTAAAAAGAGAGACGTCGTTTTTTAACACAAAGTAGTCCTTGTGCAAGCGAGAAAGGTCAACGAAATCAGTTTTTTCAAAGAAATTCGGAAGTTGGTGAAACTTTATATTTGCGACCAAACAAGGGTAGTCAAAATTGCCCCAAACTACAAACTTGGTGCCAGTTTCTTTTAGTTTTTTTAGTTGATTGTAAAAGTTTTTAAAGGTAATTGCGGTTTTTTTATACTGCTCTAAGTCAAGTGTTAAAAACTCTGTAGTTTTTTTGTCAATTTCTAAACTAGATTTTACAAACTCAGTTTTTTTAGCTAAAACCTTTTTGCTTTGGTCTGTCAAAACATAGCCAAACTGAATGATTTGTTGAGGTGATTTAATTTTTCGTAAAGGAAGTAAAGTCATTTCAAAGTCAATAAAACAAAGTTTATCAAAACTCAGCAGAGTTTGATACATTTCGCTTCTGATTTTATTTAAATCAAAAATTAGCCTCTTGGGGTTGAGTGCAGATATTTTTAAAATTCCGGCAACCTGGAAAAACTTATCGTGGTCTTTTTTAGAAACTACTGGCTCTTCTTGAAACTCAAGTTCAACTAAGTAGCCAACTTTAATGATTTCAAGGAAATAATTTAAGTTTTTAGGCAACCTAAAACGAAGTATTTTATTGTTTTCAAGTGCTTCGATTTCTCTTTTGAGTTTAGAAATTTTTTTAACAACGATAGTTGCTCGGTTCATTCTTTTAACTCCTTGATTTGTCTAATTTGATTTAACCTTAATTTAAAAGTTTTGAGTTCCTCAATGCTAGCGGCCTTTAGTTTAGCGACCGAGCCAAAATGACGAATTAACGCGCGTTTTTTTGCATCAGAAATTCCGGTTAAATTATCTAACTTAGTTTTAAAAGCAGTTTTTAAGAGTTTAGCTTTGTGGGTTTGAAATGAGAACCTATGGACCTCTTCAGAAATTCTAATTAAGAACTTATATAGATAACTGTGTTTATCAAGTTCGTGTGAAGAGTTGTTCCAAACTAAAGCAGTTAATTTGTGGTGTTCATTTTTCTTAAGCCCAATAACAGGAATTTTTTTATCTAAAATGCTGATTTGCTCTTCGGCTGCCTTAACTTGATTTTCAGCGCCGTCTACTGCAATTAAATCTGGTAGATAAGCGATTTCTTGGTCTTGAAGGCGCCTTGAAATAACTTCTTTAATCCCAGCCAGATCATCATTTTTAGGTGTATTTTTTAAGTTAAATTTACGGTAAAGCTGCTTTAAAAACTGTCCGTTTTTCAAAACTATACAGCCAGATACCTGTGCTTGCCCTTGAATATGGGCGTTGTCGTAAGCCTCAATCGTCTCAGGCATAAAACCAATTTTAGTTTTTAGTTCTTCAAGTCCTTTTTCTAAAATTAAAGACTTTTCTAAATACACAGCACTAAACTTAGTCAAGATACTTTCTGCGTTTTTTTGAGCAAGTTTAGTAAGATCGTGTTTTTGGCCTTTTTTAGGAATTTTGGCAAGTTTCCCAAATCTAGTGTTTAAATCTTCTTCTTGGAAGTTATCAGAAAACAACAGTTCATCTGAATAAATTCTGGATTCATATATTTGGTCTAAATACTGAAGTGCATACTCTTTAGGGTCACCAACATATTCAAAAATATTTCTTTTCTGGTCAACGGTTTTGCCAAATCTTTGAATCAAAATAGAAATAGCCACGTATTTTTCGTCAAATGCAAGACCAATAATATCTCTGTTTTGCGAATCGTTGCTGTTAACAGTTTGGTCTACTATTGTTGCTTTAATTGCTTCAATTAGATTTTTAAAATCTAGTGCTAACTCAAAATCTGAGTTTTCCGCGCACTCTTTCATTTTGGCAGTCAAAGTTTTTAAAATGTCTCTGGCTTTAGTTTGAAAAACACGCTTTACTGCTTTGGTTAATTCTTTTGCTGTAAACTCTTTTTCTAAATCAGACATGCCTAAGTTATTTGCAAGACCCGTTAAGATATCCTGATCTGTTTTAGAAATTTTTCCGACTCTTTTGGGAAAAATTCTGTTCAAAACCTCACAAGTTTCTCTTGCCTGAAAAGTATTTGGAAATGGGCCAAAACCGTTGAAGTTAAATTTGCGTACTCTTTTGACCAAAAGTTTGGTGTAGGGTTTATCTGTGACCACAATGTAGGGATACGTCTTGTCGTCAATTTGTCTGATGTTGTATTTTGGTCTGTATTCTTTAATTAAGTTTTGCTCTAAAATTAGTGCATCTTGCTCAGTGTTGCAAACTACATACTCAAGGTTTTCGATTTCTTTAACTAAAAGTGCAGTTTTGCCAAAAACTTTGGCTTTAAAATAAGAAAGCACACGGTTTTTTAAGTTTTTTGCTTTGCCAACATAAATAACGCGACTATCTAAGTCGCGCATAATATAAACCCCTGGGTTTTGGGGTAAGTTTTTTAAATTTTCTTCAAGTGTTAATTTCATCTCTTAGTTTTAAACTAAGTTATCTTGACTAGAAATTAAAACTCAATCTGCACGTTTCCAGCTAGAATTTCTTCAAGCGCTTTGCCAACTTCTTTGTCGCAAAGTGAGTTTTCAACATGAACTTTTTTGCTTTGAATAAGTTTAGCAACTTTGGCAGAAGTATAGGCTAACTTATATTTTGAATTGATAATTTTAGTCAGTTCATCAATTGAAGGATAGCGCATTCCGTCTTTTTGTTTGTTCATAAATTATTTCTCCTTTTGAATTGCTTCTATATAACTTAAAAATCTGCGTTCAGACCTACATTCTTCGGCTAAAACTATAGCCTGTAGAGTTTCTACAGTTTTAGAGATTTCTGAGTTGATAACTATGTAGTTATATTTATCTGCGCATTTAAACTCGTTTTTTGCCTTTTCAATGCGCTCAGAAATTCTTTCGTCAGTTTCAGTTCCGCGTTGTTTTAGTCTAGAAATTAAATCTGCTTTGGTAGGCGGGGCGATAAATATGTAAATTGCGTCAGTTAACACGTTTCTTGCCATCAAAGCACCATTGACATCAATTTCTACCATCACGTTTTTACCGGTTCTTCTTAATCTTTCAACTTCTTCAAAAAGTGTGCCGTAGTAGTTACCAACGAAATAATTCCATTCTAAAAACTCATTATTTTCTAGTTTTGCTTTAAAATCTTTTTCGGAAATAAAATAATAGTCAACTCCGTGTTTCTCTCCGTTTCTCGGTGCACGAGTTGTTGCTGAAACTGAGAAAACAAAATTATTAACTTTTTCAAACAGCGCCTTTCTAATTGAAGATTTGCCAACCCCAGAAGGACCAGACATCACAATTAACAGGCCTTTTTTTGTTTCTTTCATAAAGATAATTATATATTATATTTTTGCTTTTTAAAAGGATTTTTTTGAAAATAAAAAAGCCTGGTTAAAACAATTTAGCAGAAAGGAGAAGAATGAACCACTAAATTATTTTATCCAAGACTTTTTTAAACTAAAATAAGGGAAATTATTCGGTTTTTTGAATTTCTAACTCAAGTTCAGCCATAATTTCGGGGTTTTTAAGTAAGTATTGTTCAACTTGGGCTTTGCCTTGACCGATTTTTTCTTCTTTTAACGAAAACCAAGAACCTGCTCGTTGAATTAGATTTTTTTCAACCGCTAAATTGATAACTTCTGAAACTCTTGAAAAACCAGTTCCGTATCTTAGTTCTATTGAACAAGACCTGAAAGGAGAGGCGACTTTATTTTTAACTACTTTAATGTTAACTAAATTACCGTAAAGCGTACCGTCTGATTGTTTTAAACTTTCACCTTTTCTCACTTCTATGCGCTGAGTTGCATAGAACTTAAGCGCGCGTCCTCCAGTTGTAGTTTCAGGACTGCCAAAAAGCACACCAACTTTTTCTCTAATTTGGTTAATAAAAATCAAAGTGGTGTTAGATTTTGCAACTATACCTGAAAGTTTTCGCATAGCCTGGCTCATTAGTCTGGCGTGTAGTCCAACATGACTGTCTCCCATATCACCCGCTAGCTCTGCTTCTGGAACTAACGCGGCAACACTGTCTACAATTACCAAGCCAATTTTGCCACTTTTAATTAGTTCTTCAGTGATTTCCAGGGCTTGCTCACCACTATCGGGTTGTGAAATTAAAACATTTTTGCAGTCCACACCAAGCGCTTTTGCGTAGTTGACGTCAAGAGCGTGTTCGGCGTCTATAAACGCACAAACTAAACCTTGCTTTTGTGCTTCTTTAATGGCGTGTAAAGTCAAAGTAGTTTTACCGCTTGACTCAGGTCCGTAAATTTCAACAATTCGCCCGCGTGCGTAGCCTCCAACTCCAAGTGCTTTGTCTAAAGCCAGTGAACCACTTGGAATAGTTGCGATTTTTTCAAATGCTTCGTCTCCGTCTAAAATCATTACGGAGCCTTTGCCAAATTGTTTTTCTATGTTTTCAAATATTTTTTGAAAGTCTGTATTGTCAGTTGTTTTCTTTGTCATTTAAGTTACCTCGCATATATATTTATACGAGCTGCATAAATTGCTTAAAAATAATTTATTTTTTTTGCTATTCTGCTTGATAAATGAATAGAAAGCCCCTAAATAAGCAAAAATACAGATAAACAAAAAAGTCAAATACCAAGTTGGTATTTGACTTTTTTAACTGTTTATAGTCTAAACTGATTTAAAAATTTCTGCTCTAAGTTGCCAAATGTATTGCAGACCTGACCAGATAGTTAAAATAACTGAAATTAAAATTAAAGAAAAAGAAATTATTGGAAAGTAAGGAAATAGCATATTATCTAAACCAAAACCATTGAAAAGCAACCAAATTAGCGCACCTAGAGTAAAGGCTGTTTTGACTTTACCAAGCCAAGCAGCGGCAACTACTTTATTTTCGCCTACTGCAACTAATCTAGCTGCTGTAACTAAAAATTCACGTGTTAAAATTAAAAGAACAGAGACTAAATAAAGCAGTAAAAATAAGCGAATACCCGAAATTTCCATTCTAAATTGTGTTTGCCAAAACGGAAAAACTGGTAAAAAAAGCAGTGCTGTAAACACTAAAATCTTGTCGGCAATTGGGTCTAGAAACTTACCAAAAGTAGTGACTTCGCCACGTTTTCGGGCAAGATATCCGTCTAAAAAATCAGTAAAAGAAGCGAGGCAAAACAGCACTAAAAAAACAAGTTGAGCGATCGTGATTTGAAAAAACCCACGAATTTCTGCCTGCAGAGATGGCACGAAAAGTAAAATTAAAGAAACTGGAATTAAAGTAATTCTGCTTAAAGTAATTTTGTTGGCAATTGTCATTTAAAATCTCCTTTTTTTCTTTTAAAAAAATGCGTAATAATGTATAATTGATAACGTTGGAGGAATTATGGCTAACATCAAACAACAGATTAAAAGAAATAAAACAAACGAAAAGGCTCGTTTGCGCAACAAGTCTTTTAAATCAGCTTGCAAAACTGCAATGAAGAAAGTCAACTTAGCCGTTGAACAAGGTGATAAGACTCAAGCAATTTTAGCATTAAACGCAGCATACAAGAAATTAGACATGGGCCAAAGCAAGGGAATTTATCATAAAAACTTCGTTGCTCGCCATAAATCTAATTTAGCGCTTAAAGTTAATCAACTGTAAGAAAGGAGTTTTAAAAGAAACTCCTTTTCTTTTTCTCAAAAAACTTTTTTAAAACTAAATATACACTTTTTAAAAAATGCGAGTTATCGCATTTTTTTATCTAGTTTAAAGGTAAGGATATCCTTAAGACCACCACGTTGTGGCAGATACAAAATTTGTGCGAATCTTAAGTTTTCAGGCACAGGATAGGCAGCAGGATATCCCAAAGTATTGACGTAGTGAGTTAAAAGTACACCGTTATCCGCGTGCTCTTCAAACATTTTTAGCATCAACTCGTAAGTTGCCAAAATATCGTCGCACGCACGGTGAGTGTTCTCAGTTGCAACTCCATATTTAGCGATTGCATTTTTTAATTTCCAAGGAAAGCCATTGAAGTCACGATAAAGCGCAATTACGTCTAAAACATCGTTTTCAAGACGGTAATCTGGCTCAAATAGACAAATAAAGCGATGCAAGAAATTCAGGTCAAAGTTCACATTGTAGCCAATTAAAATCGGCTCGTCTTTAAGCAGTTCTTTAATTTCTTGGTAAGCCTCGGCTTTAGTTACTCCGCTTTCGTTTATCATTTCTTGGGTGATATGAGTAAGTTCGGTAATAATTTCGGGAATTGGTTCTTTGTTTTGAATTAAAAGGTCAACTCTTTTAACTTCCTTGTAGTCTTTGCCCGATTTTTCTAGCAAAATTGCCCCAAACTCAATAATTTCGTTTTTAAAAGAGTCAAGGCCGGTGGTCTCTAAGTCAAACAATAGTATTTTTTTGTGTTTTAAATCCATTTTTAGTCCTCCATGATAAAAAAATTAAAAACATCTTGAATATTTCTAGTGTCGTATTTAAATAAATAGTCAAAGTCTGCCAGTTTCTGCATTTTATTTACAAGGTAAGTTTCAGGAAAAACTTTGGCTTCTTTTAAGATAAGCGCGGCTCTTGTGTTTGACACAAAAGCAGAGGTACTCAGTGTTTCAACTGGGTTTGGAGAAGAACTTGCTTGCTTTGCTAAGTATAGGTTTAAATAGGCTAAATATATTAACTTATTTAAGTGAGTCAAAGAAACGCCGGCACTTACAAACTCATTAAACAAAACAATGGCTTGTTTCTTTTCTTTGTTTAAAATTAGTTTAATTAAAGTAAAAACATCTTTAGTTTCTGTTTTTAAGTTAAGCACTTGAATTATTTCGGTTTCTGCTAAATTAGCGCTTATTGCTAATTTAACTTTGTTTAGTTCAGATAAAAATAAGTCGTAATCAGTTAAAAAAATAGTTTTAAGGCTTTCAACTAAATTTGCAAATTTACCAGGTTCTTTAATTTCTTTTTTGATAATTTCTGTAAACTCGCTTAAAGGAATTTCAGAGAAATCAAAGTACTCGGCAATTAACATAATTTTATTTAAATTAGGATTAGTAAAATCAACTTTATCTAAAATCAAGTACAAATTAACTTTAGTGCTTTCTTTAACTAAGTTTAGGCATTTTACAAGGTCTGCTGTGTTTTTTTCACTTCTAAGCAGCTGCTCTAAGTTAGTCAAAACTAAATTTTTTTGACTCAAAATTAAGCCAACTGTTAGGCATTCGTTGGTGATTTCAGATATAGTACAATCTGCTAAATCAAAAAAAATAAAGTCAGATTCTATTGATTTTTTAACCTCTTTAATTCTTTTTAAAGAATAGGCAAGAGACTGGTTTTTAATGACGTAATTCACATATAAAGTATAGCATTTAAGCGCTAGATTGAGATAGACTTAATTTAAATTTAGGTTGATTTTCAATCTCTAAAAACACTTTACTTTAAGTCTTTTTCAAAACTTAAATTTTAATATATTTGGTTGAACGTCCCCTGCCAATTTGTTTTATTTTCAGGTTCTCTTGCAACTCTTTTAACGCTCTTTCAACTGTTCGTTGTGATAGCGCTGGCAAAAGAATTAAAATATCGCTTTTAGCCAAGGGTTCTAGTGTTTTTTTAAAAACTTGTAAAACTCTTTCTTGTGATGTTAATCTGTTTTTGGCAATTAGTTTAAACCTCTCTTCAAACTCTTCGTAGGCTCTTAAAATAATTCCAAGCATATATTTAATAAAAGGAAGTTCGTTGTTTTTGCCAGTATACCAATTTTCACTGGATTTTTGCAAAGTCTCATAATAGGTGTCTTTGCTTTCTTCAATTAGCATTTCAATACTGATATATTTACCAACAAAATAATCGGCTTTATATAGCAAAAGTAGTGTTAAAATTCTACTCATTCTACCGTTTCCGTCATCAAACGGATGAATACACAGAAAATCGTGTATAACAGTTGGTATCAGCAGTAGTGGTGGAACTCCTTCTTTTATGGCCTCACTGTATGCTTTTATCATTTCTTCAAAATATCTTTCTGTTTCAAAGGAACTTACTGGCTGAAAACGAACTTTTTTATTTCCGTTTGAGTCTACTTCTACAATTGAGTTATCCATTGTTTTGAAATTTCCTTTATGTCTATTAAAGGAATATGAATACAGTTGATTGTGTAAAGTTAAAATATTACATTTATTAAACTCAATATGCAAATAATTGTCATGAACTAAATCAAGCACGCGTCTATATCCCGCTATTTCTTCTTCATCTCTTTTTCTTGGCTCTGCTTTATTGTTCATCAATTCTTTTAATCTGGTTTCGTTTGTATAAATTCCTTCAATAGCGTTTGAAGATCTGGTACTTTGTATTTTTGCCACAGTAGTCATTTTCATCAAAACATGTGGGTAGTTTTCGGCGTATAGTTCTTGTTTACCTTTATATTCATGTATTTTTGCAATAATATCGTGAATTCTTGCTGTTAAAGATAATTCAATCAGTTTTAGATAGTTAAACTTTCTCATCATCGTGTACCTCTTTTTCATAGCCATTTTACCATATTTGGCTTACATAAGTCAATTATGGTGAGGTTATTCTCGCCATAATTGTAAATTTGTCGTATTGAATTTTCATTTAGCGAGAAAAGATTAAATTGTGTTTAATATTGTTAGATTAACATATGTACCAAACATTTTAAGCAAGTTTTTAATAGCAAAAATATTAAATTAAATATGGCTTAATCGGTTTAAAAGGCTTTTATTTAACTTATAAATCAACTATAATTAAATCAGTTCGTAAAGGAGCAAAAATGAAAAAAATCTTATCACTAATTATGCTATTTACCTTTATTTTTACACTTGCCTCTTGTGTTAATCCAAAAGACAAAGCGTTTCTTGGAATGGAAGCACCTTTTGGTAAGAGTAAAGTAGTTAAATCAAGTTTTAATTTACCACAAGAAATTCAGGGTGTAAAAATCAAATGGACCCTTAAATACATTCCAAAAAAGAATGAAAAAGGTGCATCTGAGATTTCTGGGGCTACTGTTAAAATTGTCAGAAACGAAATTGACCAAAAATATGAATTGATTGCTAAAAATGAACGTGGCAAAACGGTTTCATTTGACTTTACAGTTCCGGCCCTTGATAAAGTTAAAAAACTAGAAGTTAGTTTCTTTAACAAAGCAGGTAGTTTAATTCAAAAAATTGAGTACATCGAAAACGAAACAATTCAAAAAGCATTTACACCAGAACAACTTGGTTTATCTCAAGACGAAGAGTTTGTTGGTTGGAGCAATTCAAAAAACAGTCAAACTGCTTTAGATTCAATTAAGGCTACTCAAGAAAACCAAAGTCTGTATCCAGTTTACCGTCTAAAAGAAAATGCTAAAAAAATTACTATTAACTTCTTTGACAAAAAAGGTAACTTAATTGAAGCCATTGAACACGACTTTGGCCAAAGTATTTCAAAAACTTTTTCTGATAAACAACTTGGACTTGGTCAAGATGAAGAGTTTTTAGGATGGACTCCTTTTAAAGGAGAGGCAGCAGTTCCTGATTTGAAAGCCAAAAAAGAAAACAAAAACTTGTATCCTGCCTACCGCCAAAAAGAAAATCAAGGTCCAACTAATAAAATTACAATTAACTTCTTTGACAAAACAGGTGATTTAATTGAGGCAATTGAGTATAAAGTTGGTGAACAAATCTACCAAGGTTTTTCTGAATCTCAACTTAAACTAGCGAGTGACGAAAAACTAATTGGTTGGACTAACCAAAAAGGCGGCACTACTCCGCTTTCTTCGCTTGTGGCCAAAAAAGAAAACAAAAACCTGTATCCTGTAATTCAAAAACAAACCAAACCAGATCCTGGTGCTACTGCCCAAATTCCAGAAGACCCAGAAGGAGAAGGTAAAGGCGACTTAGAGCAGGCAAAAGAACCTAAAACTAAAGTAGATTTATCTGGAGTTGAAAAAAATCCAGCAACTCCTGGCTTTACACCAAAGTCAACTCAAGAAAAAGACATTAGACACACTTCTAAAAATAAAAAACTAGGAGTTAAACCCTTAAAGGCTGTTGAAGTTGAACAAGAAGTTTACTACACAACTTTGGAAAACTTCTTTAAATCCCTTGGCAACTTAGTTGACTACCGAAAGGAATACAAAGACCAAAAAGACCAAGAAGGCAGAGTTTACACCTTAAAAAAACGCATTGAAAAAGCACAAAACGGCCATGTTTACTCACTTAAACTAATTCAAGAGTTTGAGTTTACTTCAACCCCTCCTGGCGTTGAAAAAGTTGAAAACTATACTTTAACTAGTGAAATTTACTACGATGCTTTAAGTGGTAAGTTAACTATTTCTAAAGTTTCTTTGCTTGACGATATTTTTTCAGAAGAAGAAGGTGATTTTGTTTCTTTTTCAGACTACCGCTTTAGAGGTAGAATTGAGTCTAGACCAGATAAAGAAAAAGGACGTATTTTTGATTTAAAGAAATACCAACTAATGGGTTGGCAGCCAAACGGTAAAGAACCAGTGCTACCAGTTTCTGTGCTTTCAACGATTGTACACGAAAAAAGCGGATTTGCCACTTACTGGACAGGATATGAAATCCGCACTAACGAAGTTGGAAGCGATGGAGATAAATCAATTGACCCTGATGATGCAAATGAAAAAGACGGTAAGTTCTATCCACATGCAGATGACGAAGAGGAAGAAAAAGTACCAAAATCTGTCTATTCCCTTTGGTTTAAATCAATTAACTTCTTTGTCTCTGAGTACTACTGGGCAATTGACCGTAAAGAAAAACTGATAGACTCAATCAACAAACGTAAAGAAAATCTACTAACTGAAAACTCAAGCGATTACTATCAAACTCTAAATGAACTACTGGTAGACACAGAAGACTTCCACTCAGGACTGTTCGCTCTTGCCTCTGCTTTTCTTTATGTCAACGGGAACCGTCAGTATGACAACGAAAATAAACAAAAAATTGAAGCGATAAAGAATGCGATGAAAGAAAAGGTAAATAATGAAATTGAAATTTCAAATGACGGTAAAACTGCTATTATTAACTTAACTCAAATCAACTATGTAAACGAAAACGACAAAAGTATATTAGATAAATACTTAGAACTGACTAAAAAGATTAAAAAAGATTACCCATCTGTTGAAAACTTAGTTATCAACCTAGCAATTAACAAAGGTGGTGATGTTTACTCAGCAGTTGAGTTTGTAGCAGCCTTAGCCGGTCCAGATAAAGAAATTTTTTACAGTGAATACAACGCAGCAACTTACAAAACTGACACAACTTATGCGAGAACTACTTTAAAAGACACTGAACTTCCTAAGTTCAAACGTTCTTTTTTACAAACCAGTGTGGGTTCGTTTTCATCGGCTTCTATGATTGCAGGTATAGTTCGTGATAACAAAATCATGCCAGTAATTGGCACTAAAACTGGAGGTGGTGCGTCTAGTACCACTCAGGCTTACTTGCCGTGTGGGTCTGTTGTTGACTACTCTTCAGACAGCGTGTATTTGACTGCCAAAAAAACCGTAGAAGCTGCGCACCGTGAGGCTGAGTTTGGAGTTGAACCTAACTACAACTACGGCTTTACTGAAGACTACGACAACATCGCAAACTTCTTTAACCCAAATTATGTTGCCCAAAAACTAGCTGAGTTTAACTTACTTGGTTAATTAGGTAAGCAAAGCAAAAAAGTACATCCAACGAGGTTTAATGTACTTTTTTAATCTTAGTTTGCATAAGTTTTAAAACGGACTTATAATAAAGTAGAAAGTTGGTTCATAAAGCGAGGACATAATGATTAGGAAAATAAGTTTTTTAATTGTTTTTTTGCTAAGTGGTTTCGTGCTTTTTTCATGCAAACCGAAAGCAAAACCTGCGCCAAATCCAGACAACGGGCAAAATGAAGTAATTACACCTAACCCTACTCCAAACCCAATTCCTAGCCCTGAGCCTCAAAAACCAAAAACACTGGACCGCGGTATGCTAAATATTGTAGCAAAATCTATGTTTGTAAAAAACTTAGATAAGTTTTTAGGCAAACCGATTGACGAAGTTGACCCAGATGACTTTATTTATAGTTTTAAAGAAACCTATGGTTGGAAAGACACAGACTTTACACTAATTAAACCTAAGTTTGAAGACCACAATGAAGAAATTATCATAACTTATAAGTTAGCGCACAAAAACCTACTTTCTAGCGTGCACATCCTTAAATTAACTGGTTTTAAAAAAGCCTCGCAACCCGCAATTGAGCCGGAAGACAGTGAAGAGAGTTTAACTAAGGCTTTTCAAGACGCTGACTTAATTTTAAGTAAAGAAAACAAAAGCACCTACCTATTTGATTTAACTGACTCTGACTTTAAACTACTTAATGTAGATGAAAAACACCATTCTAACTTAGTTTTAGAGTTAAACAAAAACTTCTTAACGAACTCAGTATCAGTTTCATACTACTTAAAGCAAGGGCAAGAACTGTCTTTTAAAAAAGTAAAAACTTTCGCTGACTTTAAAAACTTAGATACAGAGACAATTAAAGTAGAGTTTTTAAAAGTAAATCCAATTACCACCGAATACGGCTCAGATATCTTTAAATACAGCAAAGCCTTAAAAACACAGCACACTGCTTCAGAATTTACCTACACAATTTCTTACTTTAAAGCAAGCGAACAGTCAAAATCTGTAGAAGTGTATTTAGAAGGATACTTTAAAAACTTGCGTTTTGAGACAACTATTGTTTTAACTCTAAATTCAAATAAAGATAAATACGAACTTAAATCAACAGGGATAGCTGAGTTTAATCCTAGATTAGATAAAAAGGGTTTAAAGAAGTTTGAAGTAATTACTAAAATTAACTTAAACCAAATTAAGGTAAACGAGGTTTTTTCTAAATTAAACCTGAATTTAAATGAAAGTACTGAAATTGATTTGCTTACCAAATCTGTATATCTGCTTAAAATTACTGCAACACCTGCAAAAAAAGGTATATTGAAGTTAAAAATAGAGGTCTCAAAAGAGTTTAAAACTTTAACTTATTCTGGCGGTAAATTAAGCGAAAGTACTGAACAAAAAACTGTTTTTTCACAAATTTATCAATATAACTTCCAAGAATAAAAAAAGACCCTCAAGGTTTTTGTTTCCTTGAAGGTCTTGAGGTTCTCCCCTAAAAAGTTTATAGAACCTTAAAAAAATATTAAATTATTGCTTTTGGGTTTTAAACAATACGGCCATCTTCGTCTCTAAAGCCACCAGTGATGATTACAATTAGATCAACAAGGGTACCAATTCCAAATAAGCCACCAGTTAAAAGCCAAAGAATACCTGTTCCAATTTTGCCAACGTAGAATCTATGTAATCCAAGTAAACCAAAGAAGGCACATAGAAGAAAAGCAATAATTCTTGATTTGCTGCTTTTGTCTGTCATTTTTTAAAACTCCTTTCTGTTATTTTCATTATAAAAAAACAAAAGTAAAAATTCAAGGTAAAAAAGTACTGTATTTAAGCAAATTCAACCAAGGTTTTAATCCCTTAATTGTGCTATTTTTAAATAAATAAAAGGAGAAAATATGCAATTTACAAATATATTTAAAAAAACTATTTTAGTTTCACTGATGCTTTTTTCAGTTGTTTTTTTAATTGCGTGTAAAAATACACCACAACCTGCACCAACTCCAAACAACGAATACAAAGAACATGAACTTGATAAAACCTATTATCAGGGTGTGAATTTTCAGACAAAAAATGACGAAGAGTTTATCAAGTCTCTTAGAAAAGTTACACGTGAAAAACATACCAATTACACTTCATACAACGAAGTTAGACAACTTTTAACAAAAACAGATAAACTAGATAACGGAAAACTTTGGGGTATGTATAACGGAGAAGAGTTTGCACCTAAATGGACTAGTGGCAAGCCTTGGAACCGTGAACACGTTTGGGTAAACTCAAGACTCGGTGTTCCAAGAGTAAAAGGTGCTGATCGAACTTTAGCTGCTGATTTACATAACTTAAGAGTTTGCAATTCCGATGTAAACTCAGCCAGAAATAATTTCTACTATGTTGCAAAAAATGAAAATGGTCAGTATTTTGACGATCACGCCGAGGCACAATTAGCAGGTTCTCGCAAATACTTCCCAAGTTATAAGCATGGAGGAGACGCCGTTCGTATTTTGCTTTATATGATAATTCACTACGCTGAGCTAAATTTTGCGGTCAAAGAACCTTATAAGATGACCTATGTACCAGAAGGCGCGTATATTGGAAACGTGGATGACTTTGCTTACTTGCTTCAAAAAGATCCGGTTGACCAATTTGAAATTAACAGAAACAATCGTATCCAGAAAATTCAGGGCAACCGCAATCCTTTTATTGACCACCCAGAAATTACTTTTAGAGTGGTTAGATATTTTCAAAATCATAAAAACAAAGAACTAAACGAACGAAAACGAATTTTTGAAGTTGAGTTTTTTATCCAAAGGATTTCAGAAAACCAAACTAGATATTCACACACAGAACTTAAAGACAGCTAAACAAGCTAAAGCAAGAAAAAAGACCAGGTAACCTGGTCTTTTTTTACTTTCATAAATAATTTGTCTTAAAAACTAACGAATTAAGCCTTTAATTTGGTGAATTAAACCGTATTCAATTTCAGTTGGTTCAAACTCAGCGTGTTCACCAGTAAACAGACGGTCGCGAAGCGGGAACGCGTAGCTAGAGCCATTTGAAAACTTCAATACTAAGTTAAAAGTTTCGCGGCGAGGGTTTGCGATATTATCTAGTTTGTATTCAGTGTCAAGAGATACAACGTCAGAATACAGCACATCAGTTGAAGAAATTGGGTAAATAAAGTCGTAGTTGTAGTCTGCTCTTGCTGTATATACCTTAATTGAGTCTGGTGTGAAAAATAGCAGAGTTAAGTTAGCAGTTTCGTAAAATACTTCTTGGGTATCTCCGTCTTTTAGCACAACTTTAAAGTTTAGGGTTGTCTTTCTTAAAATATCTGGAGTTTTGACTAACATAAAGTTATTAAAATGATACTGAGCCGGATCTAAGTTAAATAAACGGCAGGCTTTGTTGAAAGCCTTGCGGTCAGTTTCATAAATATACTGACTAGCCTTTTCATAACCATAACTTTTTGGGTTGTCTAAAAAGAATTTATGCATAAATTCTAAACGGTTTTTGTCCATATAATACCTCTTTGAAATGAATACTTTAGCACGAAATGGCTAAGTAATTGTTTTGTTTAATTTTTATTTTTAAGTTAATCTAAATTATTTTTTTTCAGTGTGAACAGTAGTTTTGCGTTCACGAGCACAGTACTTGTTAAAAGAAAGTTTGTCAGGTGTAGTTTTTTTGTTTTTATTTGTGTAGTAGTTTTCTTCTTTGCAAGATGTGCAAACTAATTTTACTTTATCTCTCATAGTTGTGTCCTTTTTTAAAATTTAAGTTGAAGGGTGTTTAAATTAAAAGAAAGTTTGGCGAGCAGAGGCTTTAACTTCTTTAGATGCTGCAAACGGAATTCTAGTGGTTAGCGACATTTTAGCAGCCACAATTTGTTTAGTTGGCCAAACAAATAAGTTACGGTTCCACTGATCTACAATGTCATTGTAATAAATTCTAGCAGCAGTAATTTCTCTTTGGGTGTTGGTGTTATCGCGCATTGCGCTTTCGATAACTTGATTTGACTTAAGTTCAGGATATGCCTCAAATGCTAGGTTAATTTGTGAAAAACCACGGTCAACTTGTGCCTGAATGTCGTTTCTAGTCTCTTCTGTAATTTGCCCTGGATTTACTCCACCTCTAAGTGCGGCAACTCCTTCAAAAACATCTTTTTCGTGTTTAACTTGTTGTTTAACTAAAGCAGCGACGTTTTTAAGAATTTCAAGACGGTGTTCAAGGTAAGTGTCAACTTCTGAAGCCGCGCGTTGCATTTTTTGCTCAAGGCGCATAAAAAAGTTTCTTGCTTTTATCTTTTTAAATAAGAAAATTAAACCAGGTATAATTAGCGGAAACCAAAGTAGAAACTCAAATAAAGAAGAACCCCAGCCTACTTTTGCGTCAATTTTTTTGCCAATAACGTTAATATCTTGGCCACTTTCCATAACAGGGCCGTTAACTTCGTCTAATAAATTTGCCATAATTATCTCCTTTGTATATTTTTTTAAGTTAAAACTTAAAAATTTGTACCTAAATTATTATATCTCAAAATAGCCTTATTTGACAATTGAAACTGTATTTTCTTCGCTGTAGGCTTGATTATTTTTATCAAAGAAGTTATTTTCAAAATAATTTGTGTCGTCTTGGTTTTGCTGAACTTCGTATCTAAGTTCTTTAAAAACAGGAATATACTCAGTCCAATTGACAGGAACCTGATGTGGACCGTCTCCTGCATTTACAACAACATATTCAACTCTTGGAACCGCTTTAAAAGAATGCACTTTGCAAATGTTTTCGTATTCAGAAAGTGGTTCTAAAATGTATTCATCAATTCCGGCTTCGTCTGGCAGAAGTTCTGAGTTTTTTAATTTAGCAAGTAAAGCAAGGTGTTCAAGGACAGATGGTTGTCTTGAGTACTCAGGTTGTTTTGAAATATTTCCTTCCAGCAGAACTGGATTTGAAAGATAAGGAATAAAACTGTCGTACAGAGAAGCACTTAAAACTTGCGCGTATTTTTTGTATTCACTTAAAAAAGCAGTTAAGTTATAGTTAACAAACTCGAGCGGATTTATGTCAAAACTTTCACTTAGTTCGCGCAGTGCAACTTCGTTGGTGTTGTGAGATTTTGAGTAAGTGTAGTTGCGACCACTTGAAAGAGTTTTGGCGAAGTTTATTAAATTTTGTTGGACAACTTGGCCAAAAAAAGCACGATATTTTTGTTCAGATGAGCGTTTAGTGGCAGGAAAAAGCGCTTCAAACTCAGTGTTTGACATCGGTGTGAAGTCTGCGTTCTTTTTTTCAATTTGAGCAAGCGTTTTTTCGGCTTGTTTGATGTATTTGTCGTGCTTAGCAGGATTGTAGTCAAGAACTGGTGACTTTTCAAACTCAAGTTCAGGAACAGCATTGGCGTATAGTGAGTTTACAGCAATATATCTGTATTCTGGTTTTGGTTTAACTAATGTGGCGTGCAAAGTTTCTGAAACCAGGCGTCTGTGTTCACCAAAACCTGAGTAGTAGCTAATTGCTAAACTACCGGTGTAGGTATGCGGAACCATGTTCATTTCTTTATACATTCCAACAATAAACGGGTTCTTGTAAAAATAACCAGCTTTATAGTCAACCAACATTGAAGTTGAAGAAGGCACGTACACTGGGTCAAAATTCTTTTCAATGTATTTAGTGAAGTTAGTATCTGCTGACTTTAAAAACTCAATTTCCGGAATTTGTGCCTGCATTTGGCTGTAAACTTGACTGTAGTTAAATGCGCGATAAAACTCATATAGTTTACTGATAGTCTCTTCAATTTTGGCGTCAATTACTTCATCAAAATTAGTAATTGTTGCCTTAAACTTCTTACTTTTTTTAGAAAGAAAGACAGAAGTTAATATGATTAAAACGAGAAACCCAACTGCTACTAATATACAACTTGCAAAAATAGAGTAAACAGCAGCAGGGCTAAGCGAAATACCTGGTTCTGTAAAAACGTAATAAGCGCCGCCAATTGCGGTCAGCATTAAGATTACTAAAAGGGTAAGTAAAATGCCCATACCTGCTTTAAATAAACCAAACTTGCGTTTAGTTTTTAAAAGCACTTTGTCAAGTGCATTGATTTCTCGGCAGTCTGCTTGGTTTTCTTTTAAAGAAGTGTTAGTTTTTTCAAGCAACTCATTTAAATAAGCCTCAGTGCCACTAGCGTGTTCTTTTAAGAAATCAGATCTGTATCTAACTGGATTTAAAATATCTGCAGGCATTTTTTTACCTCTTTAATGTTTTCGTTTTTTAAAATTAAAGTAAAGCAGTTTCTAAGGCTACTTCCATCATTTTATTGAAAGAAGTTTGTCTTTCTTCTGCGGTTGTGACTTCTTTTGTCACTAAATTGTCAGAAATAGTTAAAAGACAAGCGGCTTGTTTGCCTAGTTTTTGGGCGTTTAAAAATAAAGCAAACGACTCCATTTCAACGCAAAGAGGATTCGCTTTTTGGCGTTTTTCTTCAAAAACTGGGTTGTCTGCGTAAAACACGTCAGATGAGTGAATTAAACCGACTTTCAAATCTACTCCGATACTGTCAGCAGCTTGTTTGATTTTAGCGTTTAGTGAAGCTGTGGCTGTAGCAATGTTTGACTGGTAGTTCATCAAAGCAAGACCATAGGTAGTCTCTGAGTAGGCTGCGTCTGCCAAGACTACTGAGTAAACTGGCAGGTCTGCGTGGTAGGAACCTGCAGATCCGATTCTAATAATCTTTTCAACGCCGTAGAAAGCAAATAGTTCATATGAGTAAATTCCAATTGAAGGCTGGCCCATACCAGAGCCAAAAACTGTTACTTTTTTGCCTTTATAAGTTCCAGTGAAGCCAAACATATTGCGAACTGAGTTGATTTGCACAACATCAGTAAGATAGGTTTCTGCGATATATTTAGCGCGAAGCGGGTCGCCTGGCATTAAAACAATCGGCGCGATTTGGCTTTTGTCTTTTAGACTAATATGCGGAGTTGGAATCACCTTCTTCTCCTTTAACGATAAGTAGACCTTTTGAAGTTCCAATTCTGGTTGCCCCAAGTTCAATCATCTTTTCGGCGTCTAGTTTATTTTTAACTCCACCAGATGCTTTAACTTCAGCGGCACCTTTAACGGTTTTCACCATTAAAGCCACATCTTCAAAACGAGCACCATATTCAGCAAAACCAGTTGAGGTTTTCACGAAGTTCGCTTTTGCGCGCACAACTAGTTTAGAGGCTAGTTTAATTTCTTCTTTAGTAAGAAGTGCTGTTTCAATAATCACTTTAAGTACGCGTTCACCGCAGGCTTTTTTGATTTTCTTAATTTCTTTAAGTACTCGGTCTTTGTGTCCATTTTTCAAGTCAGACACATTGATAACCATGTCAATTTCATCGGCGCCTTTTTTAATTGCGTCTTTGGTTTCAAAAACTTTAGTTTCAGTAGTTGTTGCTCCGTGTGGGAAGCCGATTACTGTGCACACTAGCACATCTGAACCTTCTAGTTCTTGTTTTGCAAGTGGAATGAAGCAAGGGTTGATGCAAACTGATTTGAATTTATATTCTTTGGCTTCCTTGCAAAGTTGAACGATACTTTCTTCTGTGCAGTATGCACCTAATTTTGTGTGGTCTATGTATTTATTTAGTTCCATAATTATTTCCTCCTAATCAACTAAATTATGCAGTCTGCATTCAGTAAACTGCTTTTCTACATCTGGTAGTCTGTGTTTTAAAATAAGTTTTTGGACTTTTTTGGCGCGTTTTAAAGGAATAATTTTGCTTTCCTTTAAAAACCCAGGTACAGGCTCAAGGTAAGCATCAGCTATCTCTTTAATTTGCTTAAAGTCAAGGACTCGGTAGTGTTCACCTTGTTCAAGATAAACTAAGTCCAAAACAGGTGGTACTAAAAGCCCGGTTTTTTCAGGCCAAACAACCGCAAAATATGCGTTGTTTTTGTTGTCTTTAAGTAGTTTGTATCTAGGTACAAACACACCAGTTTCACTAAAATGTTGAGAAAGTGCGCGGTATTCTTCTAAGTAAGTTAAAGCAAGTGTAGCCGTGCGCGGAGATACTTGCAAGTAACTAATTAACTCTTCTGGGTGTCTGACTTTGTATTGTCCTTTGATGTATTTAAAAATTTCAAGAACTTGGCTTTGGTCAAACGGCAAGATGTCTTTGAAAAACTCAGAGTAAACAACTAGGCCAAAAGTTTCGCATAAATGCTTAACTCTATTTAAGATAAGTTCAACGAAGTAAGTTGGTGAGACAAACGGAAAAGACAAGCGGAAGTTAATGTCGTAGTACTCTGGGTTTAGTTTCCAAAGTTCAGGGACAGAAGATGAGCGAGTAATGTAAAAAGCGGCCTTAAATTGTAAATCAGGATGCCTAAGTACGTACTTTACAGCGTCTTTTTCGTTTTCAACTGTGTAGACACCAACTGCTAAAAGATAGGCATGTAGGTTGGCGTTGATAGCCGGACGCTGATCGCTTTTTTTAAAAAAATGAATGTTAAAATCTTTCACAAATATTCCTTAATTCTACTTAAAAATTATACTAAACTTTTAGATTTTTGGCTAAATTTTAGCAAAATCAGTGAAATTAGTTAAAATCGGTGTGACCGAAATTAAACCCTTTTCAACGGCTATCAGGTCAGTTTGAGTTGTAGAAATTTTGGCATCTACCGAAAGCATGGTTTTGAAAACCAAAGCAGAGTCGGTCGCTTCTTCTTTTAAAAACTGATAAGTAGTTTTAAAGTCAGCAAGTTCAGTAATACAAGTGCTTTTTGCCAAACTTGTTGGAATGTTGACGTTTAATAGTGGGTATTTTGAATATAGTTTTTTTAAAAAATACTCATTTAGCCAAGTTTTGAAGTTTAGTTTAAAGTTATCTGAGCAAGTTTCGCGGCTTGAAATTAAGCAAGTTGGAACTCCTGAAACCGCGGCATTAAAAGCAAACGGAAAAACTAAGTTAGTTGCAAGGTCTGCACCCAGCACTAAGTTTTTGTTGCCAGCAAATACGCAAATGTCGAACTTCACGCCAAAAGTTTTTTTAGCCAGTTCTAAAATCGCAACTGGTTTACTTTCAAAAAGGTATGTGTCTCTGGTTGAAGAAAGAGTCGGACAAACGCGACCTAGTTTTACGTATCCTGGGTTTTTAAGACAACCACCCACAGGGCTTTCTGGAAGCACGAGCGCCCAGACAACCGCAAAATGAGAAAGGGTAGCGGCAATAAAGTCTTGGGTTTGTCTTTCTTGACTAGACATAACTAAAAGTACATTAAGCATTTGGATACTCCTTGGCAATAATTTCTTGACAGCGTTGGCACAGTCCCGCAGCACTTAAATCAGGTCGGACATTCCAACAACGCAAACAAGACTTGTCTTTAGAAACAGTAGCACTGACTTTAAACTCTTTTCCAAAGTTTAGATTAACTTTGGCAACTTGCAAGACAGTTGGCAGGTCAAAGTTCAGATTTTTAAATGCAGTAAGCTGAGTGTCGGTTAATGTTAAGTTTAAAACAGCCTGCAGAGATTTGCCAATATCTCCGCTTGCGCGCATCTCTTCAAGAGTTTTAAGCACTGCTTGTCTGACTTCTGTAAACTGAGTGAAATCTGTAAGCAGTTCTGTAAACTCAGAGAAATTTCCAACACGCGGGTAGAACTTCTCTAGATAAATTTGTGAGTCTGGGTCTCTGGTTAAGGTTTGCCAGGCTTCTTGTGTGGTGTGCGGAATTATTGGGTTTAGCATGACAAGCAGTTTAGTTAAGATATCTAGATAAGTAGATTGTACTTCTTCGCGGGTATACGAGTGCTTTGGTTCAATGTAGAGAGTGTCCTTAGTCACATCTAGATAAAAAGCAGACAAGTCATTGGTAATAAATAACACAATTGCTTGCAAGGCTTTGGCAAAATTATAGTTTTCAAACTGAGTTTTAACTTCTTTGACTAACTCATTTAACTTAATTGTATAAATTTTAGATAAGTTGCTGCGCATAGAAAATGCGTAGTAGTTGATTTTGTCAAAATCACTTAAGTTAGAAAGTAGATAGCGAATGGTGTTTCTGATTTTTCGGTAAGTTTCGGCAGCTATTTTAAGTAGGTTTTGAGAAACACGCACGTCTTGTGAGTAGTCAACAGAAGCCGCCCAGATGCGAAGTACGTCGGTGCCCAAAGTTTTTACAACAGTGTTAGGATCAACTCCGTTGCCAGCAGACTTAGACATTTTAAAACCTTTTTCGTCTAACACAAAACCATGAGAAATGATTTGTTTGTAAGGAGCAGTTTTGTTAAGCGCAACTGAGTTTATTAAACTTGAGTTAAACCAGCCGCGGTATTGATCGCTTCCCTCTAGATAAAGCTCAGAAACTCGGCCGTCTAGACTCAAAAAAGAAGTACCTGAGTCAAACCAAACGTCCATAATATCGGTTTCTTTTGTGAATTTACCATTTGGCGATTTGGGGTGAGTAAAACCTTTTGGAAGCAACTCTTCTGCGGGTAATTTAAACCAAATGTTAGAGCCGTGTTTTTCAAAAAGTGCTTTGATATGAGCAATTACTTTGGTGTCCAGAATTGGAGTTCCGTCTTCTGCGTAGAAAACCGGAATTGGCACACCCCAAAGGCGTTGGCGCGAAATACACCAGTCTTTGCGTTGTGCTATCATGTTATTCATTCTGATTTTACCCCACTCAGGTGTCCAGGTTACTGAGTCTATTGCTTTAAATAAGTCTTTTTTAAGTGGTTCAATTGAGAGAAACCATTGAGGAGTTGCTCTAAAAATTATAGGTTTTTTGGTTCGCCAGTCATGAGGGTATGAGTGCGTGATTTTAAACTCACCAAGTAGCGCTTCTGTTTCTTTTAAGTATTTAATAATTGCTAAGTTCGCATCTTCAAAAAAAAGGCCTACAAATTCTCCTGCGTCTTTAGTTAATACACCGCGTGCGTCAATTGGTGAAAAGGCAGGCAGGCCATATTTTTGTCCAACTTTAAAGTCATCTTCACCATGTCCAGGTGCGGTGTGGACAAGTCCGGTTCCGTCTTCTGCTGAAACGTGTTCGCCAAGGATTACCATGTGTTCTTTATTGGTAAGCACGTGCGCGTAGGTAACCTTTTCAAGGTCAGTACCTTTGATTTCAGAAATTACTTTAACTTCACTTAAGTTTAACTTAGTTTGAAGGGTATTTAGTAAAACAGATGCTACCACTAACTTACCACGGTTAGTTTCTACAATTGAGTAAGTTAAGTAAGGAGACACACAAATTGCTAAGTTGGCCGGCAAAGTCCAAGGAGTAGTTGTCCAAATTAAGAGACTTGCGCCTTTAAGTTCGCGAATTGCTTTGGTTTTCTTGACCTTAAACGAAACAAAAATAGAAGGAGATTCAATGTCGTGATATTCAACTTCGGCCTCTGCCAGCGCGGACTCTGAAGACCATGACCAGTAAACTGGTTTAAACCCACGGTAAATTAAGCCTTTTTCTACCATTTTGGCAAAAGCCTCAATTTCTCTGGCTTCAAAGCTAGACTCAAGCGTGCGGTAAGGTTTTTCAAAATTACCAATGCAGCCTAGTCTTTGAAATTGACCACGCTGGCGGGCTAATTGAGTTTCTGCAAACTTTGCGCACTCTTCTCTAAACTTAACAGGGTCGCCTTTGCGGTTAACTCCGAGTTTAATAACTGCGTTTTCAATAGGCAGCCCATGCATATCCCAGCCAGGTGTAAAGTCCACAACATCGCCGTTTAATTGGCGAAATCTGACAATAAAGTCCTTTAAGATTTTGTTTAAAGCGTGGCCCATATGAATTGGGTTATTAGCGTAAGGCGGACCATCGTGGAAACAAAACTCATTTCCTGATTTTTCTTTGTTAATTTGATTTCTTTTTAAAAAAAGTAAATCATTAGCCCAAGGTGCTTGAATTAAGGGTTCTTTTTCACCTAAGTTTCCGCGCATCGGAAACTCAGTTTTAGGCAAAAGTAGGGTATCTTTAAAATCCATATGTTTGTTTTTATTATTCCTTCTTTTTAATCTTTAATTACTTCTTTTAAAAATTTATCAATCGTGCCGTCTAAATAAAGTGTGTCGTCGGCAAACAGAAAAACTTTTTCGTTCATTTCAATAACTTCGCCGTTTAATGCACAAACGCATCCAGATAAAAACGCAATTGCTTTATTAGCATCGGCTATTTTAAGTAAGTCAAAATTCAAAACCACTGGTTTGCCTTGCTTTATCATTTCGGCAAACTCAAGTAGAGTTTCGTCGTCTGCTTTATCTAGTCGCTTAAAGACAATCAGTTCGCGTTTTGTGTAGGTAGGGGTTGTAACAATTGGGGTTTTTTTCTTAAATCCAAACATGAAAAATCTCCTTTTTGGTTAAACATTGAAGCGAAAAGTTATGATATCGCCGTCTTTAACTAAGTATTCTTTTCCTTCTAAGCGAAGGGCTCCGTTTTCTTTTGCTGAGTTAATTGAGCCATACTTTAAAAAATCTGCATAAGCCACAACTTCTGCTTTAATAAACCCGCGTTTAAAGTCGGTGTGAATTATTGCAGCACAATCTGGTGCCTTAGAGCCAGTTTTAAAAGTCCAGGCTCTACATTCGTCAGGACCTGCTGTAAAGTAAGTAGACAGGTTAAGTGTTAAATAGGTTGTTTCTATAATTTGGTCAAGTCCAGTTTTGTCAAAACCAAATTGTTCTAAATACTCAATTCGCTCGTCTTTGTTCATTTTGGCAACTTCTTCTTCTAGTTTTACGCAGACCGCTAAAACTTGAACATGGCGAGCACTTGCGTATTCTTTGATTTTTGCTAGGTTAGCATTTGAAGTTTCATCTTCTTTGTCGTCAGAAATATTGGCGATGTAAATCAGGGGTTTTAAAGTAAGTAAGTTAAGAGACTTAACTAAAAAACGCTCATCTTCGGTTAATTTAGGTTGGGTTTCGCCAAGAATTGCGGTTTTTACTTTAGTTAAAATTTCAACTTCTTGGATGGCTTCTTTGTCTTTTTGGGTGCGCGCTTTCTTTTCAATTTTGGCCATTCGGTTTTCAACGATTTCCAAGTCTGCAAGTGCTAGTTCTGTATCTATAATTTGGGCATCTCTAACTGGGTCTACTGAGTTTTCAACGTGCAGTACATTGTTGTCTTTAAAACAACGCACAACCTCAACAATGGCATCAACTTCCCTGATGTGTGAAAGAAACTTATTGCCAAGACCCTCGCCACTTGCAGCTCCTTTAACAAGGCCTGCAATGTCAATAAACTGATAGGCAGCATATGTAGTTTTTTTAGGCAAGTAAATAGAGGCTAGTTTATCCAGACGAGTATCTTGCACTACAACTTGGCGAACATTTGGCTCTATTGTTGCAAACGGATAGTTGGCAGACAAAGCGCTGGCTTTAGTTAAAGCATTGAAAAGCGAAGACTTGCCGACATTCGGCAGGCCAACAATTCCGGCTTTCAGCATTATTTTCGCGCCCAAAATGGGATATCTGAGTTTTCATCTGTCTCCGCATCTTGGTTTTTATCTGTATCTTGATTAAATGATGCAAAAAAGTCGTCTTGCTGTTGGTCTTGAATTTTTTTAATTTCCTGATTAAAAAAAGCAGTTTCTGTATTTTTAACAAGTTCATTGGCAAAACTTTCGGCATCAGTGTGAGATTTAGTTAATTCAACGCCGGTGGCTATAACTGTCACAATAATTTCGTCAACTAGTTTGTCGTTAATCATGACACCCATGATGATGTTAATGTCAGTTGAAGTGTTGTTTCTAATTTCTTGCAGAACTTCGCTTAACTCAAATTGAGAAAGTTCAGTAGGCGCAGTGATATTTAAAATAGCGTCAGTGGCACCTTGAATTGAAGTTTCCAAAATTTTTGAAGAAATTGCGGCGCGCGCTGCTTTGATTGCTTTGTTTTCACCACTTGCCACACCAATTCCCATGATAGCGGTGCCCTTGTCTTTAAGCACAGTTTTAACATCTGCAAAGTCTACGTTAATCACACCTGGATACATAATTAAGTCAGAGATACCTTGCACACATTGGCGAAGTACATTGTCGGCCTCGCGAAAAGCTTCAAGTAAGGTAGTGCGGTGATCAGAAATTTCGTTTAATTTGTCGTTTTCAATGACAATCAAAGCATCGCAGTTTGGTTTAAGCTCAGCAATTCCGCGAAGTGCGTTTTCACGTCTGCGTTTACCTTCCAAAGTATAGGGTTTTGTGACAACACCAACGACAAGCGCACCTTCCTCTTTGGCAACTCTAGCGACAATTGGCGCAGCACCAGTTCCGGTCCCTCCGCCCATTCCGCAAGTTACGAAAACCATTTTAGCAGGTTTTAAGGCCTGGCGAATAGCGTCTTCAGATTCAGTGGCTGCCTCTTGTCCACGACCTGCATTTTGACCAGCACCAAGTCCTTTATCTGGACCTTCTCCGATTAGTATTCTGATTTCTGCAAGTGAGCGTTTTAGGTCTTGAGAGTCTGTGTTAATAGCAACATAAGTCACACCGCTTACGTTGTTTTCAATCATACGGTTAATAGCGTTTCCACCGCCGCCGCCAACACCTGCGACCATGATTAGGGGTTTAATTTGAAAATTGTTTACTGTATCCATTAAAAAGTACCTCTTTATTTCAATTATAACTTATTTTTTGCGTTTTTCGTGTGTTATTAAGCCTGTTTTTCAACTGTTTGTGTAGTTAGTAGTTGCGTAAAACTTGGCTTTAAATTCACTAAATTTACCGGCTTTTGCAGCCTGCTTGATTTCGTTAACTAAGTGTTTTAAATATGCTAAGTTCTGAACAGTAGCAATTCGTTCGCCTAGTTTTTCGTTTGTTTTAAATAAGTGATGCAAATAACTTTTTGAGTAATTGGCAAACTTGTGGTCTAGTCCTTCGTCTAGCGCGGAGTGGTCATGTTTAAACTTAGCGTTTTTGATGTTAATAGAACCTGTTGTTGTAAAAATGTGACCATGTCTGGCGTTTCTAGTTGGCATCACGCAGTCAAACATGTCAACTCCGCGTTCAATTGCTTCAACTAAGTTAGCAGGTTTGCCTACGCCCATTAAGTACCTTGGTTTATCTTCAGGCATTTTTGGAACTATAAAATCCAGGACGCGATACATCTCTTGGTTGGTTTCGCCAACCGCAAGACCGCCAATTGCGTAGCCTGGTAAGTCAAGTGCTGCGATTTCTTTTAGTGACTTTAGTCTAAGTTGTAAGTCCAGACCACCTTGGTTGATACCAAAAAGTGCTTGACCTGAAGTTAAGGCTACCTGACAACGCTTTAGCCACCTAGTAGTTCGCTCAATTGACGCATCCATATACTTAAAGTCTGCGTAAACCGGTGGACATTCATCAAACGCCATTACGATGTCTGCGCCAATTGCCATTTGAGTTTCCATAGATTTCTCTGGTGTTAAAAATAACTTATCTCCGTTTTCAGGGTTTTTAAAAACAACGCCTTCTTCCGTGATTTTGCGGTTTTTAGTCAAAGAAAAAACTTGGTATCCTCCGCTGTCGGTAAGCATAGCCTTTGGCCAATGCATAAAGGCCTTTGCACCCTTAACCTCAGTTAAAACATCGATGCCAGGATGCAACCAAAGATGGTAGGTATTGGCTAAAATCAGGCCTTCTGAAACTTCTTGAATTTCATTGACATCAAGAGTTTTAACCGTGGCTTTAGTGCCAACTGGCATGAAAACAGGTGTCTCTACAACAGTGCCATTTTCAAAACGAAGTTCACCTAGTCTAATTCCTTCTTTGGTAATTTGTTTGGTAAACTTAATCATTGATATCGCTAAGTAGAGCCGTTTCAAGGGCTTTTACTGACTTGAATATTGTGCTTCTTGGAGCGATAGTGTGCAGAAAATCAAATGAACGAAAACCGTATGACACTAAAAAGCAAGGAATTTTAGCAATTTCTGAAAAGCGCAAATCAACTTCACTGTCGCCAATAAAAATGCATTCATCTGGAGTAAATCCGTATTTGCGACTAAGGAAATTCAGGGTATCTGGTGCTGGTTTGGCGCGTAGATTTTGACTAAATCCAAGCACATGTGTAAAGATGTTTGGAAAGTAAGAGTCTATGATTTTTTTAACTAAAAACTCAGGTTTATTTGAAATTACAAAAAGTCTAGCACCACTTGCTTTCAAAGTATTTAACATCTCTAAAATATTTTTGTAAGGTTTGGTGTATTTAAGCGGGTCTACATTGTATGCTTGGTTGTAGTGTTTAACCATTTGATCAATGTTCTGCTTGTCGTTTAACACACACTGAATAAGTTCGCGCGAACCATTTCCAGTGCAGTAAATTATTTTATCTTTATTGGCTTTTGCAAACTTAAAGTAAGCAAGGGTTGAGTTTACTGCTTTTACTATGTCCTTAGATGTGTCTAGAAGTGTTCCGTCTAAATCAAAGATAATGTTTTTCATAATTTCTCCTTCGGTAAATTGCCAAAAAATAGGTAAAAATGTAGTGCTTTATTTCGTGATAAAAACCAGCGGTTGCTGGTTTTTTAAAATAAATACTTAATTAGTTAAGTTTAAAATAGTTTCAGTTGCTGCTTTAAAGCAAGCAGATGGATAAAAACTTTTTGAGTGCAAAAAGTAAAGTGTACTTTCTTTTTCAAAATAAGCGATGTTCACAGATGTGAAGTTAAAACCGCGATTTTTTAAAAAAACTAAGTTGTCTGCTTCTAGTTCTGCTTGCGCAGAATGTTCGCTGTAATTTTTGAAAATTAGACAAGTTAGATAAGTAATTCTCTTTTGTTCAAAGCGCTTTAGGATTTTTTTAATTTCTGCATCAATTTTAGTATTCAAAAAGCCAGTATTTGGGTTTTTTAAATAAAAAGTAAGTTCAAGTCCACGGTTTTGGGTGTTTTCTTTTAAGTATAAATTAAAATCCAGGGTACTACTTTGCAATATAAAGTTGTTTTTTTGAAAATAATCTGGTAATTTTTCAAAAAAAGTTTCTTTAACCAAAAACGGCTGTACTTTAGTTTCTTTTAACTTTAAATATTTTTGTTTTAAGTTCAAAGCAGTGATTTTAGTTTTAAAAACTAAGACCAAAATAAAAAAAACTAGCACTAAAAATAAGGAAATAGTTGTAAAAATAGGTTTTGGTGCTTTTAAAAAATAAAGCAAAAGTGCTGTGAGCAGGACTACTAAAAAAGCAGTCCAGAGCACACTTAAATAAATTAGTTTAGTTTTTTGAATTTTCTTACTTGTCAATTCTTGCCTTAATAGTACCATCACGGCGAGTACTTTGGATTAACTTACCATCCGGTAGTGAGTAGTAAACTCCGTTAAAATTGCTGTTTTCGTCGTACTTAAGTTCATCTTTAAATTCTGTACCTGAATTAAAATACCAACCTTTAAATCTATAATTGCCTTTATCATCTTTACCGTATTTATCTTTGAGTACTTCAGTAAGTTCAATTAGTTTTTGAATTTTCTGGCCAAACAACACGTCAACTTCATATCTTTTGCCATCAGCAATAATTGTGATTTGATATTCCACTGGCAAGAAAAAAGGCCAAAGTGTGATATCTTCAAAATAAGTTTTTTCTTTAAGTGAAAGCACTACTGAGTTAACAGGGTCAAAGTCAGGCAGACTAGGGTCGGTTGTTGACCAACCTTTAAAATCATAGCCAGTTCGTTTAGCGCTTGGCAGGGTAGTTCCTTTGGTAAAGTCGTATTTAGTAGGAATGTTTCCTTCTATTACAGTGCCAGTTTCAAGTTGAGCAAAGTTGATTTTAATTTCTGTAAACTCAATTTTGGCAAACAAAGCAGCAGATTCTTTAAAACGGTGTGTCTCAAAGTTAACCTCTTCTGTGTGTGCAGGGTCTAAATACCAAGCAATTATTTTAGCGGGAGCATAAAGTTCATAACCTGCTTGTATAACTTCGCCTTTAGCGTTTACTTTTTTAGCAACCGGTTTGTTTATCTTAATTCCGTCTTCAGGAACTTCTGTAAACTCACTTGGCGCAAGATGGCCTTGCGGGATGTAGTAAGCGATTTGAATACCTTTTACTTTATATGAACCACAAGCCGTAAATAAAATTAAAGTTAAAAAAGAAAACAAGACAATTAGTAATTTTTTTGCCATTATTTTGCCTCCTTAATTTCAGCTTTCATTGCTTTAATTTCGCTTGGTGAAGCGAAAACAAAGTGGCCAGGTTTAATTTCTACCATTTCAGGTTCCTCAACGTCGTAAGGGTGAGAAGTAGGGTCGTAGTAGATTCGTCTACGACTGCGTTCGTAGTCAGGGTCAGGTTGTGGGATTGCAGAAAGCAGAGATTTGGTATAGGGGTGGAGTGGGTTTTTAAACAGTTCATCAGAATCTGCCAGTTCCACAATTTTACCGTAGAACATCACGGCAATACGGTTTGAAAAGAACTTCACAACTGAAAGGTCGTGTGCTACAAATAAAATAGTTAAACCTAGTTTTTCCTTTAAGTCTTGAAGTAGGTTAATAACTTGCGCTTGAATTGAAACGTCTAGAGCAGACACAGGCTCGTCGGCAATAATGACTTCAGGTTCCATCACAAGTGCACGAGCAATTCCGATTCGCTGTCTTTGTCCACCTGAAAACTCATGCGGGTAGCGAGTTGCGTATTCTGGCGCTAGCCCTACTTGAAGGAGTGCTTTGGTAACTCGCTCTTCTAGTTCCTTGCGGTTTTTAATGCCCTTGATTCTAAGACCTTCTGCAATAATTTCTTGCACGGTCATGCGTGGGTTTAGACAAGAAATTGGGTCTTGGAAAATCATTTGGATTTTAGACGCAGCGACTTTTGCTGATTTAGAACGGTGCTCACGAGAAACAAACTTAATTTGTTTAACTAAGGCTTTAGCCTTTTCTAAAAAGTCTAACTTAGCGTTTAGGTAAGTTTGGTATTTAGGGCTAAATTTCTCCAATAATTTTGAGTTTTCGGTGATGTAAGCGTAGTTTTCTTTAGTTAAAGGTCTAAAAAGCAGGCCTTTTTTTGTTTTTGCTAAAACCAGTTTATTTTTAGTTAAAATAAAGAAGTTTTTAATGCGAGTAAAGAAAAACGCGCAATACTCAAGCAGTCTAACTGCTGAATATCTTGGTCTTTCTTTAAACCAGTATTTAAAGAAATTTACAAATCTGCGACGTTTTAGTGCTTTATGATCACTAAAGTCTTTAGCAGTTTTGACAGTAATTTCGCCTAATTTATCGGTATCTTTTGCGTATTTTTTAGAAAGTCCAAAGCAAGCAAAAAGTCTAGCAAGTAAATAATTATTTAAATAACCTTTTTTAGGAAGGTCGGCGTTTACTTTAAACTCTTCAATTTCATTGGCTTCGCGAACATACTGAATGTCGGTTTTTTCTTTATGAAAAGCATCTAACTCTTTTAGTTTAGCCTGCATTTCTTCTTTAGAAATGATAGTTTTTGCGTTTTCTTCAATTAAAGGAAGGTACTCTTTTTCTAGACTTAAAATAGTTTGCGCGTATTGTTCTTGAAAGTCTTTCTTTAACTCAAGTTTAGTGTTTTTAGTCAAAGCTGCAGAATCATTGATGCCAATAATTTTTTGGCGGTACGCTTTTTTGGCTTTCTTCAAAGCAATTTTGTATTCTTTTTCCTTGGCGTTGTAGGTAAAAGAAATAATTTCTTCGCGTTCTGCCTTGTAGTTTAAGTTACCTTTTTGGATTTTGGCTGCATAAAAGTTTTTAATGTCAAAAATCTTGTTTTTATAAAGCAGGCTTTTTTCGCGTTCTGCTAAATACTCAGCCTTTAAGTCTTGGCGGAATTTATGGATTTTAGCCTTATCTGTAAGGTAATTTTCTCTAAACTCACTAAGTCTGGCGGCTGCTTCTTTAGTTTTGGGAAAAACTGAGTTAAGTAGAGTTGTTTTGTATTCTCGTCTGGCTTTTTTTAGTTTAGAAACTAAGTCACCAACTCCAGCAACTATAGTCTGGCCTCCTAATACCACGCGGCCATCTGACGGCTTGTATAGTCTAATAATAGTACGGCCAGTTGTGGTTTTGCCACAACCAGACTCTCCAACTAAACCGAAAACTTCGCCTTTATAGACATCAAAAGAAACGCCGTCTACGGCTCTGACTTTTAGGCGGTTTTTGCCGACTCCAACTTTAAAGTGTTGTTTTAAGTTTTCAACATGCAAAAGAGGAGTTTTGGTGTAATCAACTTTATGCTTCATGGACTTTACCTCTCTTCTTTTTAATTTCAAGCACTGCTTTTGGAGGAGTGACTTTAGGAGCATTTGGATGTAGTAACCAAGTTGCGGCAAAGTGAGTGTCTGACACTTTAAACATCGGTGGTGCTTGCTCAAGGTCAATTTGCATGGCGTATTTGTTTCTTGGCGCAAAGGCGTCACCTTTAATTTTTTGAGTTAAGTTTGGCGGAGTTCCGCCAATTGCGTCTAATTTCTCAGATGTTGCCAAAGATGGCATTGAAGAAAGCAGAGCCCAAGTGTATGGATGTCGTGGGTCATAAAAAATCTCGTCGGTTGTCCCGATTTCTACAATTTTACCCGCATACATCACGGCTATGCGGTCAGCAATATTGGCAACTACACCAAGATCGTGGGTAATAAAAATAATAGAAAGATTGCGCTCTTCTTTAAGTTTTTGAATTAACTCAAGGATTTGCGACTGAATTGTAACGTCCAGGGCAGTAGTCGGCTCGTCGCAAATTAAAATCTCTGCGTTGTTAGCCAGAGCAATTGCAATAACTATACGTTGGCGCATTCCACCTGAAAACTGAAAAGGATATTGGTGGTATCTTTTTTCAGGCTCAGGAATTCCGACTTCTCGCATTAGTTCGATTGCGCGTTTTTTGGCCAAAACTTTATTCATTCCTAGTTTAAAAACTAGAGTTTCAGTAATTTGTTTACCGATTTTAACAATCGGGTTTAGTGAACTCATCGGGTCTTGGAAAATCATGGAGATTTTAGAGCCTCTAATTTCGTGAAACACTTCTTCTTTGACTTTAAGCAAATCACGGTTGGCATACAAAACTTTGCCGTTTTCTACAATTGCGTTTCCGGCCAATAGCCCCATTAAGGCTTTAGAGGTTACTGACTTTCCAGATCCGGACTCTCCAACTATCGCCAAAGTCTCGCCTTTTTGTAAATCAAAAGAAACGCCGTTGATGGCCTGCAGAATTCCAAATTGAGTTTTAAAAGAAATTTTTAAGTCTTCGACTGACAGAATAACTTTTTTGTCTTTATTTAAAATAGCCATTATTCAACACCTCTTAAACTTGGGTTAAATGCATCTCTTAAACCATTTCCAAATAAGTTAAAGGTAATCATTAAAATAGAAATATAGATAGCCGGAAATACCAGAACGTGGGGTTGTGATTGCATCACACTTTGGCCTTGTTCAAGCAGTTGACCGACCGAAATTGTGTTTCCGTATTTTAAAATTCCAAGGTAGGCAAAAGAGGCCTCTGAAAATATAAATGAAGGAAGCGCTAGCGCAAAAGACGTTACCATGTAGCCAATGGCGTTCGGGAAAATGTGTCTAAACATAATTCGCGCGTCTGACGCACCAAGTGTGCGGGCAGCCAAAATATACTCGCGGTTTTTAAAGCGGTAAAACTGCATTCTGGCCATTGAGTAGTAGCCGATCCAACCGGTAATAGTAAATGCAAAAATGATAACTGGGAAAGTTGTGCCATATTTAATAACTAGCAGAGTTAACACTGCAATAAAAGGAATTCCGGAAAGGATTTCTACAAATCGGTCAAACAGCAGGTCAAAAGTTCCGCCGTAGTAGCCAGAAATTGCACCAACCGTTAAACCAATTAAAGCGTTTACAGAAATTACGGCTAGCGCGACCATAAAAGAAATTCGAGCGCCTTGCCAAAGTTGAGTGTACAAGTCTTCGCCAGTTCCGATAGTTCCAAACCAGAAGTTAACTTGGTCTACAGTTTGACCCAAGGCGGTTTCAAAAAATTTAACCGAAACTTTGTAAATGTCTTTTTTGTGGTCTACTTCGTGAATTGCGGTTATTAAATTGCGTTTAAGTAAATTTTGAAACTCAGCCTTAGTAAATGTATAGTAGTTTGGCTTTAAGTCAGTGCCAAAGTAAGATTTGGTAAAGTCTAGAAACTTATACTGATCAACTTTGACCGGAATATTAGCGCTTGGAGTTTTTTTGTGAACTTCGTCCATGTACTTCTTACTTGTGTCTGACAAAAACATATTGTTGTATTTAGGATGAGCCTTGGCTTTTTCAATAAACTCACGTGGCAGTTCAGTAAAGCGAGTTCCAGAAAATATACCCGGGATTCTTGGAGGTAGGTAACTTAAGTCGTTTTTAAACTCAAGGCGAGTGGGTTCCTTGTAGTTTTTTAAAATTGGGCCAAAAACCACGAAAAACATCAAAATACAAATGATTATAAAGGCAGTCAGTGACATCTTGTTTTTCTTAAAACGGTTCCAGGCGTCCTTGTAGTAGCCAACTCGCTTAGTTTCAAGCGGTTTGTCTTTAATTTCTTTGTCTTCGTTAATTAAAACGAATTTACTTCTATCTAGGTCTTGCATAATTATTTACCACTTCCAATTCTGACGCGAGGGTCTAAAATTGTGTAACTCATGTCGGCTAAAATTGAGGTAATTAAGCCTAAAAACTCAAAAAACACCATGTTAAGCAAAAGTACTGGGTAGTCTTTTTGGCTAAAGGCAGTTAAATAAACTTTTCCAACTCCGTCTACTTTAAAAATGGTTTCAAGAATAATAGATCCGGAAATCAGGCCAAGGAAACCTAAAAAAATAGCCGGAGCGAAGGGAACTAAAGCATTTTTAAGGGCGTGTCTGTAGACCGCTTGCCTTTTAGATAAACCTTTTGAACGAGCGAGAAGCATGTAGTCTTGAGTAAGTTGTTCCGTTAACTCGGCGCGAATTGAGCGAGCCCAGCCAGCAATACCGCCAAACACCATGACAATTGTCGGCATGATGTAGGTAGAAATACCATAGAGAGCATTGGCTTTAAACTCACTTGGCGAAGCCACGCCGAGACTCGGTGCCCAGTGTAATTTCCAGTAGAAAATTAACTGAAATACCACGGCTAAAACGAAAGTAGGGATAGAAATTAAAACCATAATGCCAACCGAAATAACGTTGTCGGCTGTTTTGTTTTTATAAAGTGCGGCAACTACTCCGAGCATTATGCCAAGTGGCACTGTGATAATATAGGGCACAATTTGAAATGCCAAAGTATTTGGGATTTTAGAAAAAACCACAGATCCAGCAGATTGGCGTTTATGTGCAGAGAAACCAAAGTCGCCTGCTGTAAAAATATTTCTAAGCCAATAGAAAAACTGAACAATGATTGGTTTATCTAAGCCTTCTCGCTCGCGAATTATGTCGTAAAGCGGGTCGTTGCCAAGTGACTTGTTGTAGTCTGGCAACATGTGAATGAAGGCAAAAAAGATAAAAATTACGATTGAAAAAGTAATTAGCATTAGTCCGAATCTTTTGGAGAAATATTTTAACATCGACAAGTTCCTTTCGTTTATCTAGGTATTTGATATAAAAAAGATAGAAAACACACTAAATTTCGCGGTTTTCTATCTTTTTTTTCGTAGTTTTTGCTTAAATGTGTTTAAAACATTATAGCATTTTTAAGCCTATTTATATAAATTTATATAGGCAGACTTTGGTCTATTTAGGGTTAGTCCAACCGTAGTCTGCTGGAGTCAAATTTTTCCAGTCTGGGTCGGTATTTAGGTGTGAGTATCTTTGTTGACCAAAACCAAAGATGTTGTGTTCAACTTTGATACGTGGAGAAATTACACGTTGAGAAAGTTCTGAGTAAGATACGTTGTTAAATAGTGGGATTTGCGTAAAAGTTTCAAAGTAAATTTTTAAGAAAGCGTCAACTAAACGGTTGCGATCTTCAACTTCCCCTGGGTATTGAGGAGCAGATCCAGCCCAGACAGTTTGGCATTTAATACCAAACTCAACAACTTGGCGTAAACTACCAACAAAGTAGCCGTTGTTTTTCTTAAGAGTCTCGTAAAGTGGCCACAGAGTTCCGCCGTCTGTTTCCTTGTTGATTTTGCCTTGAGCCTCAAGTTCTTGTAAGAACCTATAAGTAGCGGTAAGGTCAATTTTGTCTTCAGGTTTAACATTGAATTTAATATCATCAAAGTTTTCACCAAAATCAGCAAGATCAGCAATACCAAACTTTGCACTAAGTTCAGTTCTGAAGAAGAACATAAATAGTGGGTTCATAACAGATAAGTTAGTTGCGTTAGTACCACCAACTGCAGTGATTTGAAGTTCAAAACGGTTGTTAATAATTGTGTTGTCATTGTCTTTTTCTAACTTAACGTCAATAGTGATATTTTTAAAAATACGCTCAAAAGTTTCTTTGATGTAGTTAGACGCACGTTCTAAGTATTCAATTTCTGGGGCAGATAGACGGAAAGTCATTTTGTGGTTTTCAGGTACCCCTACTTCTTTTAAGGCTTTTTCGTAAAGTTCTTTTGCTTTAACCGGATCATATCCAGAGCCAATTCCCGATTTTTCAAGCAAGGCTTTGTATTGAGGTCTTTGGACATAGTAAAGTTCGTCTGTATCAAACTGAGTAGCGTTGGCCGGAACTGGTGTGAAAATTGGATCAGAAGTTGGATGAATTCCTTTTAGACCTTCGCGGTTAACCGCCATATAAAGCGCTTTTCTAAAGTTTACGTTTTTAATTAGTTTCTTAACGTATTCGTCTTGTGTGTCAGTTAGTGGGTTTGGAACCATGATAGTTGGTGCACCAATTATTGATTTTCTAATTAAACCTTGTTTGACTTTTTCTTCTGAATATCTTTCTTTATAGTAGTCTTTTCTGATGCTTAAGTTATCAATTTCACCTTGTTTGAAAGCATTTAAGAAATCGTTTTCTTTAGCAAAATAAGTATATTGAACTGACTTGTAGTTGGTGTGCCAAGCGTATTGGTGTGCAAAGTTTTTGTTGAATCTTAAGTATTTACCTGGAGCCCAGTCTGCGATTGTAAAAGTACCGTAGCTAACTGGATGGTTTTTCTCAGTACCGTAAGTTGAGTTTTTACCGTCTTTGTCTAAAGACGCTTCGTAGGCTTTTTTGTTGACTAATTTAAATTGACCAAAGTCACTAAAAACGTCTTTAACTGTAACTTCTTTTTCATATTCAATTTCAAGCGTGTAATCATCAATTGCACGAATTCCGACATCTTCTTTTTTAACTTCAGGGAATTTATCGCCTTCTTTACCAACATAGTATTCGTTTTGAGAAACTGAAGGCAGTATTGTTGCTTCAATTAATGCTTTGGTAACAGCTGTAAAAACCTCGGCCTTTTTGCCTTGTTTAATTGCAGAAACAATAGCATTGTAAAGAGCATCATTAGTACGAATCATACTATTGATAATTTGACCAAATAGACCTTTTACTTGTTCTTCAGTTAAAGAAGTTTTATTAACTAGTCCAGTGGTAGTTTGTGAGCCTTCCCAAAGTGTTGTATTTGCAGGTAATTGTAATTCGTAGTCAACTGTACCGACTTTAATTTCTATTTTAGTAGCTTTGCTGGTTGTTAACTTAGTTAAAAGGTTTTCACTAAAATCGAAGTTAGATTCTTTGTCAATGTATTTACCGTCTTCGCCTTTTGCACCAATTGTTTGGCCTTGTGAGAAGTATTTACGAGCATTGACAATAGCAGCACCGCTTTTTCTACTACCAGATGGATACATACCGTTTGAACGTGAGTTTAATTGAACTGGGTCAATGTATTGTAGATATGAATACACATAGTCATGAGCGGTTACTGGAGTTCCGTCTTCCCATTTAATGTTTGGGTTTAAAGTAATGCGGTATCTCTTTCCTTTTTGAGTAGACGCGATGTTTTCGTTGAATTTACCAGCGTGGGTTCCGTCTGTTCCTTGGAATTCACCAGCATCTTGAATAGTTGGGTAAGAAGTTGCACCTTTTAGTTCGTATTTTGTGACAAACTTGTTAATCGCTGAACCTTGGATTTTAGAAAAATCACCGACGTGATCGGCAATTTTGTCTTTAATTGCTTTATCCCAATCAATATCTCTTTCATAAAGGAAAGTTGAAAGCATGTTCATGAAAGCGTTTTCGTAGTCTTGTGTATAAGTCAGTGGGTTTAAAATCGGCTCTGTTGACATAGTTACCCCAGAGCGGTAAGTTTCTGCTTTTGACCATCTGTGAGTTTTTGAATTAAGTGGGCGGAAAACTGGGTAAAGAATTGGGTCTTTTTCGCCTGATTTTAACTCAAGTGGAAACTTAATTGGGTTTTGTTCACCCCACCAACGTCCACGCGCTGATTTAAACCAACCTTCAAAACGCAAGTCAACGCTTACTTTTGGTTTAAATTTGTTTTCATCTGGTTTTTCAACTACACGTTTGCCACCTTTTTGAACTGAGGTGGTTTGAACACCGCCATTGGTAAGTAGTTTATCACCCCCACCACATGAGGCTAGTGTTAGTAATGAGAAAATAGTGACAATAATAAGTAAGATTTTTTTCATTTTTTTACTCCTCCTTTTGGGTATTTTTATAATAATATCACATAGTCAAAAAAAACGCAATAATAATCTAAACTAATTTTTTTGCTAAATCAAATGGCTTTGTTATCAGGTTTATGTATGAAAAAAGCCACAATACTACTTATTTTTTAAAAAATAAATAAGTTTTCAAGTGGCTTTTTTAAAAGGTTAAAAGTTTTTACTTATTTAACAAAAGGTTTAACATTGCTGTCAAGCGGAATTTCTCCATTGAATGCTTTGTCAAATGTAAGTTCGTAGTTTAATTTAGAAACTAAAGTACCATTTACGGTTTTGCCAAGAACTTTTTGTTCAAATTCTTGAGCAAACTCAAAACTATATCTGAACTTAGAAATAGTGTGGGTTTGCGCGTCAATTTCTACGCTAACTTTAATTTCACGGATATTTTCTTGTTTAAGTTTACCCGCTACTTTTTCTTGGCCGTGTGAAATTAAGAACTCTTTAATTAAATCAATTTGGCTTTCTGTAAAAGTAAGTTCGTAAACTGAACCTTTTTTAGTAGCTGAGCTAATTTTGTCTTTTGCGTATTTAAATAAGGCTTTTGCGTAAATTGAGTATTCATACGGTTCTTTGAAGTTTTCTTTAATAGTTTCTTTTGGTTCTGTGTCTTTATTAGTTTTTTTGTCGTGTTTGTAGGCTACTTTGTGTAGATTTCCGTCTTTCAAGAAATGATAGTTGTGTTGGTCTTTAAGTAAAGCACCACTGGTAATTTCGTCTCTTAAGTAAGAAAGACTGTTGTTGCGGTTGTAGTAAGTAGTTCCGTTGAAGAAAGCGCCTGGTAGTGGTACATTTTTAATTTTGTTTTCAAAAACATTAGTAAAAGAAAGACTGTAGTTGTATTTAAAAGTATCCTTTTCAACGGTGTTGGTTCTTGCCTCTAAGAAATACTCCAAATCTGTTAGATATTTTGCGTAGACTTTAGTGTCTTTAGTAACTTTAGCAGATAGATCTAGTTTTTTAGTAAGTTCGCTGTCTTGAAACCAACCTACGAAGTTGTATCCATCTTTTTTAGGAGCATCTGGTAGTTGAATTGTTTGGTTATATTCAATTACCCTGTTTGCGATTTTGTTAGCGCCATCAAAGAAGTCTACATTGTATTTAATTGGGGTAAACTTAGCGTAGATATTTAAATTACTAGTAATTTTTTGATTTGCTTCAAATTTTTGATCAAATGCTTTATCTAGATACCAACCTTTAAACTCATGTCCTTCTTTTGCAGGGTTTGCAGGTAAGTCAACTGTTTTATTTTTTTCAACTGTCTTGTCAGCAAGTAAAGTTTGTCCAACAAAGAACTTCACGCTATATTCAACTTTAGAAGGTTTTGTGGTTTCATCTGGATTTGGGGTAGGTTTTGGTGTTGGGGTAGGTATTGGCGCTGGTTGGGGCGCTGGGGTTGGTTTGTCACCGCCACACGCAACTAAAGTAAGCAATAATGCTGGAAGCAGCAGATACATTAAGATTTTTTTGATTTTCATATGTAAAATCACTCCTTTTTCAAACAAAATAAATGATAGTCGTTTTTTTTTTTTTTCAAGCAAAATGCGCGGTTTTTGAGTTTTAAAGTTAAATTACTATATAAATTGAAAGTTTAGGTACAAATAAAAAAGAAAGTGTTTAAATTGTCTTAAAAAAATAAATTGCGCTATATTTTAACACATGTTTACAGACTAAAAAAAGTCTAGTTCGTATACAAACTAGACTTTGTGAAAGTTAATAACAATTTTGAATTTTATTTTAAAAAAGATGTTAAACAAAATTTTTTTCCTTGGTTAGTGTGATTGGTTTAAATGTTTTATTCCCAAACTACAGGTTTACCGTCAACATATCTCCAGTGATTTCCATCCATATAGGGAGTATTACTGTATAAGTATAATTTTGCTGTAGTTCCCCATGATTCTGGTTTGTCTTTTTTGGGTTTAATATCGCGTTCATAAAATATTTTTGTCAAAGATGGACAATTATAAAAAGCAAAAGCCCCTATACTTTCAACAGTACCAGGAATTATGATTGAACTGAGTGAGTGACACTCTAAAAATGCATGATCTTTAATACTTTTTACTCCATTTTGAATTATGATGCTATTTAGAGATATACATTTATTAAAAGCTTCAAATTTTATACTTTTTACACTACTAGGAATTATGATTGAACTAAGTGAGAGACATTCTGAAAACGCAAAATCGTCAATAATTTTGACACTATTTGGGATTGTTAATGAACGCAGTGAAGAACAACCATAAAATGCTTCGCGCCCTATAGTTTTGACACTGTTTGGAATAATAGTGTTATTGCAACCTAAAATTAAC
>CAUTZH010000006.1:0-47605 GCA_963543155.1 uncultured Acholeplasmataceae bacterium | reverse complement strand
TATACAAAAAACGCAAAGTAATATTCAGGTAAAATATACAAAAAACGCAAAGTAATATTCAGGTAAAATATACAAAAAACGCAAAGTAAAACGGAATTAATATAAAAATAGACTGCTTTTGCAGTCTATTTATGTGTTATTTTGCAACTATATTTACTAATCTCTCTTTAATATAAATAACTTTGATTACGTTTAAACTATTTATCGCTCTTTGCACTCCGTCTGAGGCCAATGCTTTTTGCTTTGCTTCAACTTCAGTGATAGTTTTGGCAACGACTTCTTTACCGCGAATTTTGCCGTTGACTTGAAAAATTAGTTCAAATGTTGAGTTTTCAAGTTTAGAGTGATCTACTTCTGGAAAGTCTTCATTAACCAGTTGAGCGGTTGAGTTTAAAAATTGTAAGTTCATCTCTTCGGTGATGTGCGGACAAATTGGATTTAATAACTTTAAGAAAGTTCTAAATTGATCTGGAGAAATTGCCTGTTGCTTGTAGACCTCGTTGACAAAAATCATCATTTGCGAAATTGCGGTGTTAAAAGAAATTGTTTCGTATCCTTGCTCAACTTTTAAAATGGTTTGGTTTAACACAAAGTCCAAACCTTCGTTGTGAGAAGGCACGATAAACTCATGCATTCGCCAAACACGGTCAAGGAAACGCTTAGCACCATCTAGCATTGTGGTAGACCAGTCTTTATCCATTTGCAAAGGCCCCATAAACATCACGTATAGACGAAGAGCATCGGCTCCGTGTGTCTCAAAAATCTCGTCAGGATTTACAACATTTCCTCTAGATTTAGACATTTTTTGACCGTTCATTAAAATCATGCCTTGGTTAAAGAGTTTTTGAAAAGGCTCGGGTTGAGAAACCAGACCTAAATCGTATAAAAACTTGTGCCAAAAACGCGCGTAGAGTAGGTGTCCTGTGGTGTGTTCTTTGCCACCAACATAAAAATCTACAGGCAGCCAACTGTCAAGTAATTTTTTGGCTTCCTTTGAGTTAAGCGGAACAACTCCGGCGGCTGTTTTTAAAATATAGGCAATGTAGTACCAAGAACTGCCGGCAACTTGCGGCATGGTGTTGGTGTCATAACTGTAGACTTGCCCGTCTTTTTGAAAACTAACCCACTCAGGGCAGTTAGCAAGTGGACCATCACCGGTGCCAGAGGGTCTGATTTCTTTTAGTTTAGGCAAAACTAACGGTAGGTCTTTGTCTTCAACTAAGTGGACGTTTTTATGTTCATCAAAGTAAAGCGGGAAAGGTTCACCCCAATAGCGTTGGCGTGAAAACACCCAGTCGCGAAGACGATAGTTAACGGTAGTTGAACCTGCCTTGATTTTCTTTAAATGCTGGTTTAGGGTTTTTTTAGCCTGCTCTATGTTTTGACCATCAATTAGTGGTGAGTTGACGTGAAGCCCATCTTTGGTATAAGGAAGTTGGTTTTCAGGAACATCTATAATTTTTAAAATATCTAGACCGAACTTATTTGCAAACTCAAAATCGCGCTCGTCGTGTGCAGGCACGGCCATTACAGCGCCAGTTGCGTATTTAAAAAATACATAATCTGCCACCCATACTGGAATTATGCGGCCAGAAATTGGACATTTTGCGTAAGCACCAGTGAAAACTCCTGTTTTTTCGTGTTGAGTTTCACGGTCTAAGTCTGACTTTTGTGAGGCTAGTTTAATGTAGTTTTCAACTGCTCGTTTTTCTTCTTTAGTTGCGATTTTTAAAGCAAGTGGGTGTTCAGGTGCTAGCACTAAATAAGAAAGCCCATAAATTGTGTCAATTCTGGTGGTAAAGCAAGTGATTTTTTCGTTAGTGTCTAGCACTTCAAAGTCAATTAAAGTTCCTTCACTTTTGCCGATCCAGTTGCGTTGGGCTTCTTTAATTTCTTCTGGCCAATCAACTAAATCCAGGTCTTTAATTAACCTGTCTGCGTATTTAGTTATTTTTAAAACCCACTGTTTAAGGGTTTTTTTATACACAGGGAAATTACCACGTTCTGAGACCATCAGTCCGTTTTTGACAGTGATTTCGTCGTTTGCCAAAACTGTGCCGAGTTCTGGACAAAAATTAACTTCAATGTCTTTAAGCTCTGCAAGGTCGTGTTCATATAGTTTCTTAAAAATCCACTGAGTCCAGTGGTAAAACTCAGGATCGTAAGTAGATATGCTTTTTTGCCAGTCAATGGCTTTACCTAGTCGGTTTAGTTGGGTTTTAAAGTTATTGATGCTAATTTTAGTAATTTCTTCAGGTTGTACATTGTTTTGAATTGCAAACTGTTCAGTTGGCAGACCAAAAGCGTCAAAACCCATAGTTTGCAGTACAGAAAAACCTTTGGCTCTTTTGTATCTGGCCAAAATATCGGTAGCAACATAACCCTCAACGTGTCCAACGTGGAGACCTAATGCAGTTGGATAGGGAAACATGTCTAAAATAAAGTATTTGGGTTTGACAGCGCTTTCTTTGGTTTCAAAAGTTTGCTCTTGTTCCCAAATTTTTTGCCATTTTTTTTCGTATTCTAAAAAGTTATTTTGCATAGTAAAGTATAGTCCTGAAAAATATTAGATTAAGATAGAAGTAAGTGGTTTTATGGTTATTTTGCAGACTCGGCTTTAAGTGTCTCAAAATAAGCAACTAAGTCGCCAATGGTTTTAATTTCTCTTAGTTTAGTTTCATCAACTCTAATGTCGTGCTTTTCTTCAAAGGCTAAAACTATTTCAACAGCGTCAATAGAATCAATTGCCAGGTCTTCTTTTAGTCTGGCGGTTGGTACGATTTTTTCGTCTTCAATATTTAGATTTGTTTTAATAATGCTTTTAATTTCTTCAAACATGGGCAATTTTTCCTTTTTTTAAATTTATTTATTTTGGTGCTTTTTTTGCTCAAGCGCTACTTTTATTATAGCATCAAACAAAGGATGAGAAAAAAGCGGGTTTGAACTAAACTCGGGGTGAAAAAGAGTAGATACAAAGAAAGGGTGACTTGGATTTGTAAAGGCTACTGTCGTTTCGCCTAAAGTAGCAAGTGGTAATAAGTTAGGGTTAGAAAGCGCATTGGTTGGCACCTTAAATGAACGGAAACGTTCAGTAATTTTACTTTCTCTGAAATACTTGCTAACAGGATTTGTTTTGTTTATTTTAATTTCACGACCACCAACCAGTTTTGTAGTTTCAACTTCAGTGGTTTTGACAGAATTTTTTAGCATTTGCCAAAAACCTAAATTGATTAGCAGAGTTGGGATTTGTTTTTCGCTAAGTGCGTCAATTAACTCACTTTGTTTTAAAGTAAACTCTTGGTTGTCTTGACCTGAAACTACTGCCAGGTCTATATTTTTGAGAAATTCTGAGTTATTGGTATCTGAGTTATACCAAATAAAGTTTGGTTTAACTGAGTATTGATAGCCAGAGTGTTTAATTGCCTCGGTTAGCGAAAGATAAGCCTCTTTAAAGTCAGTAGTTCCAACTACCCCAACATTTAAAACAATATTCGCAGTTTCTACTTTTGAAACTAGGGAGTTCCAGGTTTTTAAGTTAAGTGGTTTTGCTTTTAGTTCAAAATGTTTTAAGATGTTTTCATGTAGTTTGCCTTCTGCCAAAAGTGGCACTACCTTGTAGACTACATCTAAATCAGGACAAGCCAGCACTGTCTCTGGTTTAACGTCGGTAAAGAAAGAAATTTTTTGAACAGTTTCGGGGTCCAGCATTCTTTTTGACCTTAAAATAAGTGCGTTCGGGTCAATTCCAAAACTACGCAAAGTCTTGACACTGTGTTGAGTTGGTTTGGTTTTGAGTTCTTGTGATACTTCCAGGTAAGGCACTAGTGCGGTGTGGATGTAGTAGGTGCGGCGGTAGCCAAGATCAAACCTAAGTTGGCGAATTGCCTCCAGGTAAGCCTCTGATTCCATATCTCCAACTGTTCCGCCGATTTCACAAATTATAACATCTGCCTGGCTTTGCTCAGCAGCCTTCTTTAGTCTGTTTTTAATGGTATCAACGACATGCGGAATTACTTGAATGGTCTTGCCACTGTATTTGCCGGCCATTTCATTTTCCAAGATTTCTCTATAGATTTTGCCCATGGTGATACTAGAGTGCTCAGTTAAGTTAACACCAGTAAAACGTTCGTAGTGCCCAAGGTCTAAGTCTGCCTCAGTTCCGTCTGCGGCGACAAAAACCTCTCCGTGTTGAAGTGGGTCAATCATGCCAGGAAAAGTATTGATGTAAGGATCCATTTTGATCATAAACACCGAAACTCCAGTGCTTTTAAGTAGTCTGGCAATAGACGCTGCGGTCACACCTTTTCCAATTCCAGAAATTACTCCACCTGTAATAAAAATAAAATTACTCATATTTTAAAAAACCTCCTTTCTGTTTCTATTAAATAAAAAAATAGGGATGCAAAAACTGCCTCCCTATTCATATAGATTCTCATAGTCGTCCATGTATTTGTTGTACTCATCTTCGTCTTGATCAGGTTCATCTAAGTCCAAATCTGGGTCAACATATTTATCGTCGTCTTCGTCGCTTTCAGTTTCCAGATAATCTTCAATGTCTTCTTCAACTAAAGCGCTTTCGTCTTCTTCATCATCAAGTTCAGGAAGTGGGTTGTCGCTTGCTTGCATTTGAAGTTTTTCATCTTCCACGTCTTCATCTTCTTCAATATCTGGTTCAGATGCCACAAACTCATCTAAATTAAAGTCAGAAAATTCAATGTCGTCTTCATCTTCATTAATTTCAATGTCTTCATCGTTGCTTTCATTGGCAAAAAAAGTACCGTCTTTGTCCCAATACTCTAAGTTATTGTCTTTTAAATCAAAAAGCCCGTCGCCAACGTAGACGAAACGACCAGATGAAATTAAGTCAAAATAAAGTTGATTTTTAAAATCTACGCTAACTTCGCCTAAATTACGAATTGCGCAAATTTTGTCAATAAGTTCGTTAAGTGAAACAGCAGAACCCTGTTCCTTGATTAAGGAGTATGCAATTTCTGATAAAGAATTTTCTTCTGTATGATTCAAGTCAGCCTCCATATAACTTAAATATTATATTATAGTCAAACCTATTTTACAAACTATAACTAAAGTCCTAAAAAATTAGGCATTTTAGCGCTAGAAAGAATGTCTTCTAGTTCTGAGTTGACTTGTTCAATGGCTTTGTTAAAGGCTACACAAATTGCGTCTTCAAGCATTTCTTTATCTTGAATAATGTCTGCGCTAATTTTGCAGTCTACGACCTTTTTTGAACCAAGCAAAGTAATTGAAACGCCAGCAGACTCACCTGTAAACTCAGTTTCTTCAAGTCTTTGTTGGCGTTCCATCATTTCGGCTTGTAGTTTTTGAATTTGTTTTAACATTTGCGGATTCATATTTATTGCTCCTTGCTTGCAAGTTCGCCGAATACAGCGCTTGCGTCGAATTTTTTAGTTTTTACTTCTTTTAAAATTTTATCATATGCGGCGTATTTTTCAACAACAGCGCTAAAGTCATTGGGAATAAACTCAAGGTTATTTCTAAGGTAAGTACTAATTTGCATTAACACAGTCTTTGCGTCTTGTTTAGTTAACAAAATTATTCTCGTGATTTCTGGCAAAAAGTTATTAACTTCTTTTAAAAGGACAGGATATTTGGTTGTTTTGTAGATTTCAGTACATGCGGTTAATCCATCTGCAGCAAGTAATAGGGTATATGGGCTGGCTAAAACTATTTCAAACTTGCCAAAAAGTCCAGAGACATCTGGGTCTTGTGCAGATTTTAAGAAACCGGAGTTATAGAGTTTTGTTTCTGCCTCTTCTCTAAACTTCTTTTTGGCGTTGTCAAGCAAATCTTTAAAGTCTTGTTCAGTTAGACTGAAGGGACTTTTAACTGAATCTTTGCTAATTTTTTCAGGACTGGACGAAAAAGCTACAGGGTTACTTGCAAAAATATCACCGTGTGTTTCGGGTGTAGTTTTTACTTGTGGTTGTTCTGATGTTTTAACTACAAGTTTTGCAGTTTCTAGGTTTGTGTTAAATACAATCGCGTCTTGTTTGCTTATGATTGAATAAATTTTGATTAAAGTAACCATCAGCATATTTTGCTTAGAAGTTGTGTATCTGATTTCTTTAATTAAAGTGTTTAGTTCAGTAAATATTTCTAAAACTTTTGCTTTGTTTAGTTTTTTAAAAAGGTTGGGTTCACCTGTTGAAATTTTTAGCAAAATTTGTTTAAAGTTATCAATAAAAGCGTCTATTATTGAGTTTTCGCTTTTACCTGCTTTAAGTAGTGTATCAAGTAGCGTAACAGCATTGGCTAAGTCTGCATTGTCAAGTGAGTTAATAATTTTTAAAATCTCGTTTTCGTCAACTCCACCAATGATTTTCAAAACCGTTTCTTTGCCAATTTTTTGCCCAGCATAAGCCACTGCTTTGTCCAGCAAGACCAAAGCATCGCGCATTGCACCTTCTGCTTTTTTAGCAATTAAAGCAGCGGCTTCTTTTTCTAAAGTAATTTTTTCTTTTTTGGCGACTTCAATTATTTGTCCTTCAATTTCAGTCTCTGTTAAAGTAATGAAACTAAAGTTCATACAGCGGGATTGAATGGTTTTCGGGATTTTGTGAGGTTCAGTGGTTGCCAAAATAAAGACAACGTGTTTAGGTGGTTCTTCTAAAGTTTTCAAAAGCGCGTTGAAAGCCGCGGTTGTAAGCATATGAACTTCGTCAATTATGTAGACTTTGTATTTCAGGTTTTGTGGTAAAAACACGCATTTGTCACGAAGGTCTCTGATTTCGTCAACTCCGTTGTTGCTTGCCCCGTCTATTTCTACAATGTCTACGGTTTGTTCTTGCTCAATTGCAAGACAGTTTGCGCATTTTCCACAAGCATCACCTGAAGTTAGTTTTTCGCAGTTTATGGCTTTCGCAAAAATTCTGGCAACCGTGGTTTTGCCAATTCCTCTGGTGCCAGCAAAAATAAAAGAATGCGGAATGCTGCCACTTTTTAGAATTTGTCTAAGAATTTGAATGATTACCGCTTGGCCAACTACTTCTTTTAGTTTACTTGGGCGGTATTTTCGATATAAAACTTTATACATAGTTATTTATTTGCCAAGGCAAAAATGACTAAAGATGTTTTTATTTACATCGTCGTCATACACCTCGCCAAGTATCTCCTTTATAGCGTTGTAAGCGGTTTTAATGTTCATCACCACTAAGTCAGCGGTTAAGAAATCAGCAGAACTGTGGGCCTCTTTTAGTTCAGAAATTGCTTTTTCAAGTAGAGCAATTTGTCTTTGGTTTGACAAAAACGCCAGGTCTCTGGTGTCTAGATCTGTTAACTTTAACTTAGTTAAAATAGCGTCTTCAAGCGGTTTTAAGTTTTCATCAAAAGTAGAGATGTAGACAGCATCATTGTCTTTTTTATTAATTCCTAAGTCTTTTTTGTTTGCAATTTTAATTAGTTTAGCATGATCTATTTTGTTTAAAATTTCTAAGTCTTCTTTGGTTAACTTTTGGTTAGCCTCAAAAACAAACAAAACTAAGTCAGCAGTTTTAATGGTATCTAGACTTTTTTGAATTCCGAGGTTCTCTACTAAATTTGTGCTTTTGCGAATGCCTGCGGTGTCAAGTAAGTTAAGCGCGATGTTGTTCAGCACAATTTTACCTTCAACAATGTCGCGGGTTGTGCCTTGAATGTCAGTAACTAAAGCCTTGTCTTGTTTTAAAAGGGAGTTCAAAAGTGAAGACTTGCCGACATTGGGTCTGCCAACAATTGCCACAGAAACCCCAGTTTTTAGCATTGTAGTGCTTTTTGAGTTTCGCAAAAACTCAGTTAGGTTAATTAAAATTTCGTCAATTCTAGCCTTTAGTTCAAAAGTCTCTAACTCAGTGGCCTCGTCAAACTCAGGGTATTGGAGTTTAACTTCAATATCTGAAATCAACGCCAAGACTTGCTCTTTAAACTCAGTTATTTTTTTACCTGTCTTGCTAAGTAGTGAGTTTATAGAAATTTTAGCAGCGTTCTTGGTGTCTGCCTCAATTAAGTCCATCACAGCCTCTGCTTTAACTAAATCTATGCGTCCATTTAAATAAGCACGGTAAGAAAACTCACCAGGATGCGCCATTCGGATATTTAGACTAAGTAGCCGCTCTAGTACTAAATTAGTTACCAAAACTCCACCGTGACAAGAAATTTCAAGCATATCGTCTGCCGTAAAAGAATGAGGTTTTCTAAAAACAGCAACAACTACCTCGTCAATTGGCAGGTTGTTTTTGTCTAAAATAAAGCCGTAGACTAAGGTGTTTCCAGGGACTTGAGTTAAGTCTTTGCCTTTAAAGATAGTGCTGACTTCTTTAATGCAAGTTTTTCCCGAAACTCTTATAACTGAAATCGACCCCTTACCGTAAGGGGTCGCAATTGCAGTGATATTTTCAAAATCAGTGTTGTTTAAACTCATCAACGTGTCTAGTTTGCAAATCGTCTTCTTTGTTTAAAATAGCGTTGGCGTCCTCTGCTTTCATCTCACCTTGTTTAACTTTGTGAATTAAGTTATTGCGGCAACTTACAAACGGGTTTTCTTTGGAAACCATGTCGCGAATAAAGATGTAAATGATAATAACAGTTGCACCGATTACTCCAATTAACAGATAACCTGAACCTAAAATTAAACCTAAAATTGCGCACGCCCAAATAGAGGAAGCCGTAGTTAAACCTTTGATAGACATTTTATCCTTAATTATGACACCGGCCCCAATAAAAGAAACACCCGCGACAACTTGCGCGATGATTCTTTGACCTTCGTTTGGTTGAAAAGCATTCAGTTCAAACATTAGTCTTTGAGTGATTGCAATTGAGCAACTCGCTATTCCTACTAAAAAGTAGGCAGAAACCCCGACAGCCTTGCCTAAATTGCGGCGTTCAAGTCCAACGATTACCGCGTAGATCATAATAATTAAAAGCGGCAGGATAACTTTAAACAGCCAGTCTTGGCCAGTTTGCAGGGCTTGAAGGTCTAGTGAACCTTTGGTAATCGCTTCTGAGATTTTTGAATTTGAGTTTGCTGATTTATTGGTAGTAATGTTTAAAAGAACTTCCAGCATTGTTAGTTATTTTTCTTTAAAACTTCCACAATTCTGGCGTCAAGGGCGTCAATTACTTTTGTGTGTTGTTTCATTTTATCCAAGTGGCAGCCAGCGGCAAAGTCGTGACCACCTCCTGGAGGGAATTTGTTGCAAACTGAAGCAATTTCTACTTGGTTTGAACGAACTCTAACACGAACTGAGTTTTCAAGTTCAATAAATAAAACCCAAACAGGGCAGCCTTCAATTCCGGCCATAGCGTTAATGGCCGCTGCTGTGTCTTCTTGAGTTAAGTTAAATTTCTTTTGAATGTCTCGAGTCGCAAGGAAGTAAACCACACCGTTTTTTGAGCGTTTGATGTTAGAAAGTAGATAGCCTTTGTATTTAAGTTGTGCAAAAGTGGTTTTAGAAAGTTCACGGTCTACATATTCAAGGTCAGCGCCTTTAGAAACTAAAAAAGCCGCCATTTGAAAAGTAGTTTCAGTAACACCGCGGTATCTAAATCCGCCAGAATCCGTAACTAAACCAGCATATAGTGCCTGCGCACCTTGTCTAGTGATAAGAAGTTGATCTCTGAACTTATACAGAAAGTAAGTAATCATTTGACAAGCCGCTGGTGCTTCTTCGTGCACCCAGTTAATGTCGCCGTATTGATCCATTACAATGTGGTGGTCAATTTTAATAATTTCTTTAGCCAGTTTAAAACGTTGATCTGCAACTCGCTCTTGAGTAGCAGTGTCAACAACTATCGCTAAAGATTTTTTAATAGTTTCGTCGTCAAGGGTGTCAAGTTCTCCAAGGAAACGTAAATATGGTGTGTGGTCACCAAGTGAGTATACTTGTTTTTTGGGAAAAGTTGTCTCAATGATGTTTTTAAGACCAAGTGATGAGCCTATGCAGTCTCCGTCTGGTCTTTTATGTGAGTAGATTGTAATAATGTCGTATTCTTTGATTTTTTTTAAAATTAAACTAATGTCCATTTTATGCTCCTTTATTATTTATTTTGGTTTTGCAAAATTAGTTCGTTTAAATCTTTAATCATGGCTTTGGCCACTTCAAAGTTATCAAGGGTTGCGCCGCACGCCAGTGCGTGTCCACCACCGCCGTATTTTTTAGCAATATGCACAACTTCAATTTCACGGCTACGCAGTTCACAAATTACTTTGTCTTGTTCAGCGGAATACGTAAAGTTAGCCCAAATTGGAATTTCTTTAATGCCAGCAAGTAAGTTAACCATACCGCGACTAATTGAAAAGAAATCGTAAGTGCCAAGTGACTCCAAAAACTCTTTGGTGTTAAAAAAGTAAGCAACTGAACCTTCAATTTGCATACGAGTAGCAAACTTCGCTTTAGTTTGACGCTCTTCTAGAGTTTCTACATACAACCACTTGTAGAACTTAAGTGGGTTTGCACCCAGAGCAGTTAGTTCTGCGGCTATTTGAAATAAACGGGGAGCGTTAGTTAAATACTGAAAGCGCCCACTGTCGGTAATTATTCCGTTTAGCAAGTAGTCTGCGGCTATTGCGGGGATTTTTAGTTTAAGTTTTTTAGCAATATCGTAAACGTAAGCAGCCGCGGCCTCGTAAGTTGGGTCTGAATAAACGTGAGCACCTGCTACATCTGATTTGTTTTCGTGGTGGTCAATGATTACCACGTCTTTGGCAAACAGATAGCGGTTATCTGAAATCATGTAAGAAACTGCGACGTCTGTAATAAAAACTAGCGAGTCTTTGTAAAAACTATCAGGAATTTCGTTCATCGCGTTTTCGTAGTCAAATTTGTTGTGGTCACCTACTACGTAGACTTCTTTTTCGGGAAAGTTTTCCTTAATTATGTGCATTAAGCCCATTTGTGAGCCAATTGCGTCCATATCTGGTTTGGAGTGTCTGTGAATAATAATGCGGCTGTGTTTTTTTAAAAGTTCTTTAATCGTTTTCATTCAATACCTCTAATAATTATTATACTATTTTTTAAACCTGTTTTTTCAAAGTGCTGAAACTATAAATAAATAAATTTCTTGCATCCCGTTAACTAAATTAACCTCGGCGTATGGACAAAGTGTTTGGATGTATTCCTCAATTTCTCTGGCTTCTTCGTCAGACACAGCCTTACCGTAAAATAGAGTAACAACTTCGTTTTCTTTTGAAAGAATTTGGGAAAGCAGGCAGCGTGTTGCGTCAAAAATATTTTCAACAGAGCAAGTTATCGCACCTTCAGAAATACCTAAATAGTGGCCTTTTCTAATGTCTATACCGTTTTGTTTGGTGTCGCGAATTGCGTAAGTTATTTCACCAGTTTTAGCAGCCTGTGCGATTTCTTGCATGTTGTCAATGTTGGTCTTAAAGTCAGCGCTCTGGTCAAACACAGAAAGTGCAGCCACTCCTTGGCCTAGATTTTTAGTCTTAATTACCGCGATATTGCGGTCTTTAACTAAGTTGGCAGTTTGCTCTGCCGACATGATGATATTTGAGTTATTTGGAATGATAATAATGTTTTTAGCATTGACTTTATCAACAGCTTCAATAAAGTCTTGAGTAGATGGATTCATGGTTTGGCCACCGGCCACAATATAGTCAACTCCGTGTTCAAGTAAGTATTGGCGAACTCCGTCACCGTTGGCAACAGCAATTAGTCCGTATTCTTTTTCAGGAGTTTTGATGGATGGTTTTTGTGCAGCCACTGCCTCTTCGTTTTGCAGTTTCATATTATCTACTTTAATTGATCTGGTCTCGCCTAATTGTTCGGCGTTTTTAAGTAAGTTAAGAGGTTTGTTGGTGTGAATGTGGACTTTTAGTAGTTCTTCGTCGTGAATTACTACCATTGAGTCGCCAAAGTCTTTAATTTCTTTAATAAACTTGTCTTTAGAAAACTGCTCTGGCTTATCTAAAATCAAGACAAACTCGGTACAAAACTTAAACTTAATTTCACCAATTACGTGGTCGTAAGCCGTGCTTTGCTCTGAGTTTAAAACAAATGACTTAGTTGTAGTTTTAGTTGCTTCCTTTATAACTTTACCGTTAATAAAGTGCACAAAACCCTCAACGATTTTAACAAAACCAGCGCCGCCACTGTCTACTACATTTGCTTCTTTTAAGACAGGTAAAAGAGTAGGGGTTTTCTGCAGAGTAATTTTAGCCTGATTAAAATAAGTGGTTAGTGCATCTTCAAAAGTAATTAGTTTACCGCGTTTTAAACGTAAGTGTTCACCAGCTTCGCGAAGTACAGTTAAAATTGTTCCTTCAATTGGTTGAACTACACCGCTGTAGGCTACTTTATAGCCAGAAATTAAAGCATCAATAAGTTGAACTACCGTCAGTTCTTTGCTGTCGACTTTTCCAAGTTCTTTTGCAAATCCACGGAAAAACTGAGAAAGAATGACACCGGAGTTGCCATGCGCTGCAACTACTAGCTCGTGTGAGAAAACTTTCGCAATTTCTGCAATGGTTTTGTTTTGAAAATCTAAGATTTTAATCTTGTTAGCACCAGCATTGATAGTTAGGTGCATATTGGTTCCAGTGTCGCCATCTGGAATTGGAAAGACATTTAAGTTATTAATTTCGTCAATGTGGAGCCTTAAGTTAGCAGCTCCGTTTATCAACATTTTGGTAAAAAATTCGCTTGTTATTGTTTTGTGTTCCATCAATAAACCTCAGTACCTTTATTATACCTTAAATCCCTTTATATTATATGGGGCTATTTTTGGCTAGGTGGGGTTGGCGAGATAAAATTTAGGTTAATACATTCGCCTAAATCCAGAATTATGTCTTGCCCTGTTGCACAGGTGTTTTTAGTTAAGATAAAGTAAATCCACTCTGCAATTTCTTTTGGCTCTATCCAACGGTTAAAGATATTTTGATTTGCAACCGCAGACATTACTGTTTTGTCTTTATACAAGTTTGGTTCTAAATTGGTGTGAACTGGACCAGGGCTTAGTGAGTTAACTAAAGTCTGGTATTTTTCACCGAGAGTTTTGGCAAGATGTTTGGTGTAGTTAATACGAGCCGCTTGAGCAGCTGCATGTAAAGGTTTGCCAAACCCGTGGTGGCCAGCGGTTGAAGCGATGTTTAAAACAGCCTTTAAGTCTTTACTTTCATATTTTTTGATAATGTTAATATAGCCTTGTAAGTTGGTTTCCAAGGACTTTTGCTCATCCATTGTGCCTGCGTTGTTTAAAATATATGAGATATTTTTTAAATCAGGAAGATTTTCAAAATCAGTTACCGATACTTTAAAATGTTGGTAGTTTTTATCTTCAATAGTCGATGCATTTTGATCAATTCCGTATACTAAAAAATCGTTCTTTAAAAAAATTTCGACAGTGGCTTTGCCAATTCCACTTGAACTTCCCGTGATTAAAATTGTTTTCTTTTCCATACTTAAAGTTTAACATACTAAAAGTTTAAAATTGCGGAAAAACCCTGATTATGCTAAAATATTTGGAGAGGAGATTTATAAACATGGGAATATGCGCTATTAGCGGCAGAAAACAACTTGCCGGAAATAATCGATCACACTCTCTTCGTGCGACTCGCAGAGTCTGGAACTTAAACTTGCAACCAGTGAAATTTACTGACGAAGCAGGTCACACTCACAAAGTCATGGTTTCAGCAAGAGCTCTTCGCACTTTGAGAAAACAAGAACGATAATTAAAATAAACATATCAAAAAAAAGGAACACAGCAGTGTTCCTTTTTTATTTCCTTTAAACGGGTTATTTTAGCCACATTAAAAGGGTTTAATTTGCATAAAATTATTTTTTAAGTGAGTTTTTAACGAAGTTGTAAATTGTTCTAACACCAACTCCACTCGCTCCATCTGCGTAGTAAAGGTATGGTGGGTTGTAAGCAGTTCCGGCGATATCAACGTGGACGTACGGAACTTTTTCAGAAAAGTAAGTTAAGAAAATTCCAGCAGTAATTGAACCTGCTCCACCTGAACAAACATTTTTTATTGTACCAAATGTTCCTTTAACCGCTTCTTCGTGTTTTTTAGAAATTGGGAATTGCCAAATTCTCTCCCCTGCCTCTTCGCCTGCTTCAATTACTTTTTGAGTAAGTTCTGGGTGATAAGAAACACATCCAGAAATGTCGGTTCCAAGTGAAACAATGCAAGCGCCGGTTAGAGTTGAAAACTCAACTATTGATTTTGACTTAACTTCAGTGGCAGCCCAGTGAATTGAGTCGGCCATTGAAACTCGTCCTTCAGCATCTGTGTTGTCAACTTGAATAGTAACTCCGTCTTTGTGAGTTTTAAAAACGTCTCCATTTTTATAAGCATGTCCAGACACTGCGTTTTCACAAAGTGACATTACGCCGCAGACATTTTGTTTAACTTTGTTTTTAGCAAGTGCAAGAATTGCCGAAACTACAGCGGCAGACCCTGACATGTCGGTTTTCATTGTCAGCATATTAGTGTAAGGAATTTTTAATGCGTATCCTCCACTGTCGTAAGTTATACCTTTTCCAACAAAAGAAAGGAATTCATCGTCTGCTTTGTTTGGTTGGTATTTAATTACCACAAATCTCGGGTCATTGTCAGAACCGCTACCAACCGCAAGTGCTGCAAACAGTTTGTGCTCTTGCATTTGTTTTTTGTCAAAAACAGTAACTTCCACATCTTCAAAAGGTTTAAAAGTTTCTTTAATTAACTCAGCATAGTTTGAAGGATATAAATCGTTAGCAGGTGTGTTAATTAAATCACGGCAAAGAAAAATTGAGTCTGCTAAGTTTTTAAGTTCAAGTAGCGCTTCTTTTTCATCTGCAAACTCACCAATTCCGATTTCTGGCAAAAACTGAGTTTTGTCGGCTCTATAGCGGTTGTACAGGTAAATTCCGTGATAAAATCCTTCAACTAAGTAAATTGTGTCTAGAGTTTTTATGTGCGCGAAGTCTAGGTTAACACTCTTGATTTTTCTGGCTTCAAGGAACTTAACTAATTTAAAGCCGGCTAAACGAAGGTCTTCATGAGTTCTGTCACCTAGTCCTAGATAAACTGTGCCTGTGTTTTCTAAACTAAGTAAATCCAGAATTTCACCAGCTTGTGCTTTGAATCCTCTTTTTTCAGAAAGTTCTTTTAAAAGCACGCATTTAGTGCTAGCTTTAACTAAAGCAACTTTAACTTCTGATTTAGTTTCTTTTACTAATTTCATAAATAAATTTCTCCTAAAATAAGTGCAAAAGAGAACTACACTTTGTTTAATAAAGTGTAGTTCTCAATTGTATTTGCGATTAAATTGTTTTAATAAGATGATTATACAAACTCAAGAATTGACATTGGGGCGTTGTCGCCTTTACGGCCAACTGTTTTAATGATTCTAGTGTAGCCACCGTTTCTGTCTTTGAAACGTGGAGCTACAGTTTGAAATAATTTAGTTAAAACTGTTTCGCCTTTAGTGTCAGTCTCTACATCTCTAAGGTAAGTTCTGGCTAAACGGCGAGCGTTGATATCGCCTTTTTTGCCAAGGGTAATTAATTTTTCTACCATTTTTTGAGTTTCTTTGGCCTTAGAGTGAGTAGTGATAATTCTTTCTTTAACGATTAGTGCTGTCGCTAAGTCTCTAAGTACTGCTCTTAGGGCAGCTGAGTTTCTAGATAGTTTTGATCTCATTATTATAGTCCCTCCTCAATATCGTCAAAAATTTCTTTAATTAAAGCATCGTCATCATCAACTGTTTTTTTAGTAATTGTACTGTCTTTAAACTCAGCCAATTTGTTTTGCAGTTCAATGAATGAGTTTTGCCCAAGATTGCGGATGCTTTTAATTTCTTGATCTGTCATGTCAAGTAGTTGATCAATTGTTTTGATGCCTTCGCGAGAAAGCGCGTTGTACAAACGAACAGATAAATCTAGTCTGTCAATTGATAAGTTTTTGTCAACTGCTTGTGCAGTAGTTTCTGTCTCTTCTGCAATGTAGTCTTGGAATTGCTCTGCGTTTTCAGAAATTTTGCGAACTGCGCCAAATAATTCACTTAGCATAGAAGCGGTTTCAGAAACTGCGTCTTTTGCGTCAATTGCGCCGTTAGTTTCAACTTCTAAGATTAACTCGTCATACCCGCCTTGTAGTTTTTCAACGTTAAAGTTAACGCGTTTAACTGGGGTAAAAATTGAGTCTAGCGCAATTTGCCCGATGTGGTCAAGATATGCTTTGTTGTCGTTTTGAGTAACATATCCAGCGCCAGTTGCCAGAGTTGCGGTTAGTGAAATGCTGGTTCCTTTATTTAAATGACAAATCACGTGATCTGGGTTGACAACTTCAACACCAGCAGGGACTACTAAGTCACCAAGTGTGATGATTTCTTTGTCAACATCGTTCAAAGAAACTACTGCGCGGAAACCAGGTTCAACTGAATCTAGTTTAAAGATAGCATCTTTTAAGTTTAAAACGATTTCAACAACTCCTTCTTTAACACCAGGGATTGTTGAAAATTCGTGTGGTACACCTTTAATTTCTACGTTAATTAAGGCTGCTCCTGGAATTGATGCAAGCAATACTCGACGAAGAGCGTTGCCGATTGTGATGCCATATCCTCGGTCTAGAGGTTTAATTGAAAACTTTGCAGTAGTTTTGTCTGCAGAAATTACGGAAATTGCGTTTGGTTTTTCAAATTTTAAATTACGCATACTTCCTCCTAGCCACGTGGACGCTTAGGTGGGCGACAACCATTGTGTGGAACTGGTGTGTTGTCTTCAATTGAAACAATTTCAAGACCAGCAACTTGAAGTGAACGAATAGCAGACTCGCGGCCTGGTCCGGGTCCTTTAACTGAAACTTCTACCTTAATCATACCGTTTTCCATAGCGGCTTTTGCAGCGGCTTCTGCGGTGATTTGAGCAGCAAAGGCTGTTGATTTACGAGTACCTTTAAAGCCTTGTGCACCTGCTGAAGACCAAGCTATGGCGTTGCCATCAAGGTCAGTGATTGTTACAATTGTGTTGTTAAATGTTGTGTGAATGTATGCTTTGCCAAGAGGTATGTTTTTACGTGCTTTGCGACGTGTGCTTACTTTTTTAGCCATTGTTCATTCCTCCCTATTTCTTTTTGTTGGCAATCGCTTTTGCTTTGCCTTTGCGAGTGCGGGCGTTGTTTCTAGTGTTTTGTCCACGCACTGGTAGTTGTTTACGGTGGCGAATACCGCGATATGAACCGATTTCCATTAAGCGTTTAATGTTTAGGTTAACATCACGACGAAGGTCACCTTCAACTGTGTATTTTGCTACTTCTTTGCGGATTTTTGAAAGATCGTCGTCGTTTAAATCTTTAACACGCACGTCTTCAGAGATTCCGGCGTCTTTGAGAATTTTTTGAGCAAGTTTAACCCCAATACCGTAAATGTAGGTAAGTGAAATTACTACTCTTTTGTTTGAAGGGATATCTACCCCAGCGATTCTGGCCATATTTTAATCTCCTATCCTTGTCTTTGTTTATGGCGTGGGTTTTCGCAAATTACACGCACATAGCCTTTTCTTTTAATAACTTTGCAGCTATCGCACATTGGCTTAACTGATGATCTGACTTTCATAAGTCCTCCTTATTTTTTGCGATAAATAATGCGGCCTTGAGTTAAATCATATGGTGATAATTCTAAAGTTACTTTATCGCCAGGTAAAATGCGTATGTTATTCATGCGGATTTTACCAGATACTCGGGCCTTAATTTCGTGTCCACTTTCTAGTCTGCACAAAAACACAGCACTAGGTAGTACTTCAACAATGACAGCGTCTATTTCTATTTGTTCTTTTCGCATAGTTTAGTACCTTTTATTTAAATTTTGGGAGTAAGTATCTCATATCCGTCTTTAGTGACATAGACTGTATACTCAAAGTGGGCAGCGGGTTTGTGGTCTTTAGTGACAGTTGTCCAACCGTCTTTTTGAATTTTTACTTTGTGTGAACCAAGATTTACCATAGGTTCAACGCATAATGTCATGCCTTCTTTAATTTCGGTGTGCTTCATGTGTTGGTTGAAGTGAAAAATATATGGATCTTCGTGTAGTTTTTCGCCAATTCCGTGGCCACAAAACTCACGAACTATACCGTATTTAAACGGTTTTAAGTAGTTTTCAATGGCTTTACCGATATCTGTAATAAAGTTACCTGGTTTTACCACAGAAAGTCCTTGCATCAAGGCTTCTTTAGTTCTTAAAACTAAGTCTTTTACTTCTTGTGTGACTTCGCCAATTTCGTAAGTCCACGCAGAGTCTGCATGCCAACCGTCTTTAAGGACACCTAAGTCTAGCGAAATAATGTCGCCTGGTTTTAAAACCACGTCTTTAGAAGGAATGCCGTGGACTACGCAGTCATTGACACTCGCACAAATTGAGTGTTTGTAGCCTTCGTAGTTTAAAAAAGAAGAAACAACACCGCGGTCTGCTAAAAACTTAGCCGCAACTTCGTCTAATTTAAGCGTGGATACACCTGGTTTTAAGTGTTGTTCAAGTTCTTTTCTTAGTTCTGAAAGAATCCTGCCGGATTCTTTCATTTTACTAAGTTGTTCAGGGGTTTTAATAGTAATCATAACTATTTACCTAAAACCCCAATAATTTGGGCTTTAGTGTGTTCAATGGAAACGTTGCCGTCAACTGTGCAAAACAGACCTTTGTCTTCGTAAAACCGCTCAATTGGTTTGGAGTTTTCGTGATATAGTGCAAGTCTTGCGCGAATTGTTGCTTCTTGGTCATCTGCTCGTTGCACAATATCAGCTGAGCACTTGTCACATTTGCCTTCAACTTGCGGTGGCATGTTTGGAATGTGGTAAGTCTCTCCGCATTTAGGACAAACTCGGCGACCAGCAAGGCGTTGAACAATTAGTTCGTCAGTGGCATCTATATTAACCACTTTAGTAATTGTAAATCCAAGTTTAGCAAGAATTCTGTCAAGTTCAACGGCTTGTGCAAGATTGCGAGGATATCCGTCTAAGATAAACCCGCCTTTAGCATCTGGTTGACTTAAACGGTCCAAGACTAGTTCGTCTGTCAAAGAATCTGGAACTAGTTCACCGGCAGCAAGTATCGCTTTGACTTTCTTGCCTAGCACTGTTTCGTTTTTAATGTTTTCTCTAAACATATCCCCAGTTGAAATGTGGGGGATTGAGTAGTGAGTTTTTAAAACTTTGGCCTGTGAGCCTTTACCTCCACCAGGAGGCCCCATTAAAATAATTATCATTAACCAAAAATCCCCCTATATTGATTGCTTTCAGCGTCAGTTTCAATTTGTTTAGTAGTTTCTATTGCCACACCTACAACGATAAGTAGTGATGTACCACCTAGAGTAATGGCTGAAGCCTCTGCACCTTGTAGACCAAAGATAACTGCTGTTAAAATTGGCAGTGAAGAGATAATTACTAAGTAAATTGTGCCAATCACGTTTACTTTAAATAAAGTTTTGGCAATGAAGTCCTTAGTGTCTTCACCTGGACGAATTCCTGGAATGTAGGCGTTTGATTTTGATAAGTTGTCAGAAATTTTTTCAGGGTCAAACTGCATAAAAGTGTAGAAAAACGAAAAAGCAATAATTAAAAGAATATAGATAATGTAGCCAATTGGTCTTTGGAAGTTAAAGATTTCGTTAACCCAAAAACCGCCACCAGATGAGTAGTTTTGCGTAATGAAACCAGTAATAGTTTGCGGGATACCAAGCAAGGTTGACGCAAAAATCACAGGCATCACGTTTCCAGTGTTGACTTTAATTGGAATGTTTGAGTCAGACTGAGCCTGGCGGTTGGCGTGTTGAATTGGGATTTTACGGCTAGAGGTTTCAACAAATATAACCCCTAGAATGATGGCTATATAAAGCAGAGTAATTACCACGAAGTTAACGTAGTGTGTCCACTTTGTCGCTTCAGTGATGTATTTTTTGGTCATCATGCTAAACATTGAAGGAATTGAGATAATAATACCTGCTGTAATTAGCATTGAAGAACCGTTTCCGATACCTTTTTGGGTAATCATGTCGGCAAACCAAATACAAATTGCAGTACCAGCAGCAATTGTCAGACCTATGTAGATCATCGCCATACCGATGTTTCCAGAGAACCCTACGAAAAACTGAGTTCCGCGGCCAGCTGAAAAAGAAAGGACAAGCGAAATACCTTGGACAAAAGCAATCGCGATTGCTAGTACTCGGTTGATTTTGTTTATTTTGTAGCGACCTTCTTCACCTTGTTCTTGCCATTCTTTAAAGGTAGGTACTACCATTGGCAGAAGTTGAGTGACGATAGACGCCGTAATATAGGGAGAGATTCCCATTGCCAGGAAAGAAAAGCGTTCAAGCGATCTTCCTGAAAAGTTATTTAAAATCGCAAAGAATCCAAGTCCATTTTCAAATAGGTTGCGAATTGCATCTACATTGACTAAAGGCATGGGGATGAAAGACATCACCCTTAGTGCTAAAAGTAGAGCAAGTGTAAAGATAAATCTTTCAAGAATTTGTTTATTGGATAAAATTCTTTTGACTCTATTCATTGTTAAATTGCCTCAAATGTGCCGCCAAGTTCTTGGAGTTTAGTTAAGGCAGATTTAGAGATTTGGTGAACTTTTAAAGTCAGTTTTTGACTAAGTTCTCCGTCTAGGACTTTAACTGCTTTAAAAGGTTTAGAAACTAGACCTTTTTCTAAAAGCAAGTCAACAGTAATTACAGTTTCTGGCTCAAAGCAGTTTAAAGCACTTAGTGAAACGATTGCGTTTTTCGTTTGGTTAAGTGAGTGAAAACCACGTTTTGGCAAACGTTGAAATAGCGGTAACTGCCCACCTTCAAAGCCAGGGCGAGTGCCACCACCTGAACGTGCGTTTTGACCTTTGTGGCCTTTACCAGAGGTTTTTCCGGTGCCTGAGCCAATTCCACGGCCTAGTCGTTTCTTATCTGGACGTGGGCGTAAGTTTTTAAGTTCATTTAGCATAAACAAAGGCCTCCTTATTTCGCTTCCTTGACTTCAACCAAGTGAGCAATAGTTTTGATTTTGCCTTGGTTCACAGCGTTGTCTTCTAAAACTACTTCGTCGTTGATGCGCTTTAGGCCCAAAGTTTCGGCAGTTTTAACTTGACGTGGTAAACGTCCGATTAAAGAACGTCTTAGCACAACTTTTAGTTTCATAGGCTTTTTACCTCCACGCCACGTAGGCGAGCGATTTCTTCTTTAGTTTTAAGTAGTTTAAAACCTTCAAAAGTTGCTCTAATCATGTTAATAGGTGTGCGAGAACCAAGAGATTTAGACAAGATGTTAGACACACCTGTCAGTTCGCAAACCGCACGCACCGCACCACCGGCAACAATTCCAGTACCGTCTGAGGCTGGTCTTAGAACGACGTGGCCAGAGCCGTATACACCTTCAATGTAGTGAGGGATGGTGTTGTTTACAATAGGTACGTTAATCAGGTTTTGTTTAGCCTGTTCAATCGCTTTTTTAATAGCGTCTGGAACTTCGTTGGCTTTACCTGTTCCAAAACCTACTTTGCCTTTGTGGTTTCCAACAACAACTAGTGCTGAAAAGCGGAAACGACGACCACCTTTTACGACCTTGGTAACACGGCCAATATGAACGACTTTTTCGTCAAATTCTTTTTCTTCTTTTTCAAATTTATCGTACATAATTTACTCCTTTAAAACTCAAGTCCGGCAGTTCTAGCGGCTTCGGCAAGGGCTTTAACACGACCTGCGTATAGATAACCTGAGCGGTCAAAAACAACTGCTTTGATTTTAGCTTTAAGTGCTTTTTTGGCAATTGCTGTACCAAGGGCTTCGGCTGCCGCTAAGTTTTTGCCAAGTTTTAGTTCTTTGGTGTTGGCAGCAACTAGAGTGTGGCCTTTTGTGTCGTCAATAATTTGGACGTAGATGTGGGTATTTGAACGGTATAAAGATAGGCGAGGACGAGTACTTGTACCTGAAACAGATTTTCTGACACGCTCGTGTCTTGACAAGCGAGATTCGTTTTTGGAAATTTTTAAAATCATGTTCAGCCTCCTTATTTAGCGGTTTTTCCGGCTTTTTGGCGAACGTGTTCACCTGTATAGCGGATACCTTTTCCTTTATATGGTTCTGGTTTTTTAAGTAGGCGTACGCGCGCTGCAAACTCACCAACTAGTTCCTTGTCAATACCTTTGATAATAATTTTAACAGGGCTAGGAGTTTCGCACACTAAGCCTTTTGGCACTTCAACTTCTACAGGGTGTGAAAAACCAAGGGCTAAGGTTAGTTTACCGTTAACTGAGTTTGCTTTATAACCAACACCAATAATATCTAGTTCTTTTTGAAAGGGTTGGTGTACACCTTGCACCATATTGGCAAGTAGCGCACGAGTTGTACCGTGTAGTTGTTTAGTGGTTTTTTCGTCGTTTGGACGAGTAATTTGGATTTGTTGTTCAGTTTGAGTGATTTTAAGGATTGGTGAAAATTGTTTTGTAAGTTCACCATGTGGGCCTTTTACCACTGTGTAGTTTTCAGGAGAGACAGAGACTGTCACGCCTTGTGGAACTAAGATAGTTTTATTTCCAATTCTAGACATAGACTTTGTTCCTCCTACCACACATAGCAAAGAACTTCGCCACCTAGACCTGCTTTTCTCGCTTGGCGGTCTGACATAATGCCTTTAGAGGTTGAAATTACGGCAATTCCAAGTCCATTAAAGACACGAGGTAATTCTTCTTTGCTTGAGTATACTCGTAGACCTGGTTTAGAGACACGGCGAAGTCCGTGGATTACAAGTTCCTTGTCTTCTGAGTATTTAAGTTCAACGTTCATGTTTTTAGCCACGCCTTCTTGAAAAACAGCGTAAGAAGCGATAAACCCTTCTGATTTTAAGACTTTTAAAATACGCTCTTTTTCAGTAGAATGTGGAACATTTACGCTTAATTTGTGTTGTCTGTTCGCATTACGAATGCGAGTTAACATATCTGCAATTGTATCTGATACCATAAATGCCTCCTTCTACCAGCTGGCTTTTTTTACGCCGGGCAACAGTCCGGCTGCTGCCATTTTACGAAAGTTGTTACGAGAAATTCCAAATTTACGAATGAAACCGTGTGGACGACCGTCAATCTGACAACGGTTGCGGTAACGGCAAAGCGATGCGTTTCTTGGCAATTTTTGTAGTGCTAAATAGTCTTTGTTAGCCTTTAGTTCTCGAGCACGTTCTTGATAGCGTAGATAGACTTCTAGTTTTTTGTTATTTGCAATAATTTTTGATTTTTTAGCCATAAGTTTGAGTCCTCTATTTAGCAAAAGGCATGCCTAAGTTTTTAAGTAAACTAAATGCCTCTTCGTTGGTTTTAGCAGTAGTTACTAAAACTACGTCCATCCCACGGATTTTTTTAATATCATCAAATCTAATTTCTGGGAAAATTAACTGTTCTTTCACACCAAGGGTGTAGTTTCCGCGACCGTCAAACGCGGTTTTAGAAACTCCTCTAAAGTCGCGAACTCTTGGTAGAGAAATTGAAATTAGTTTATCTAAAAAGTAATACATTTTCTCACCACGCAGAGTGACTTTGACACCAATTGGCATATTTTCTCTTAGTTTGAAGTTAGAAATTGATTTACGCGCGCGAGTGACAACTGGACGTTGTCCCGCGATTTGGCCAACTTCTTTGACGATATCTACAATAACTTTGGAGTTTTGAGCAGCATCTCCTGCTCCGACGTTGATAACTATTTTTTCAAGTTTAGGCACTTGCATCACAGATGAGTACTTAAACTCTTTAATTAAAGCAGGAATTGCTTTTATTATGTAGTGTTGTTTTAATCTTGAAGTCATTTGCCTGCTCCTTATTTAATTGCGTCGCCGGATTTGGCGATTCGCACCTTCTTGCCGTTTTCTTGTTTAAAAGAAACACGGGTTGGTTTTTGGGTTTTTGGGTCAATTAGCGCTACGTTTGAAACGTGGATTGGCATAGGTTTTGAAATAATTTGTCCTTTTTCGCTATTTTGATTTGGTTTTTTGGCGATTTTGGCGATATTCACGCCCTCAACTACGACCATGTTTTTGTCGCGAAGCACTTGAATAACGCGGCCAGTTGTGCGAGTTTTAACACCTTTTTTATCGGTAGTGAACTTGTCTTTGCCAGCAATGATGGCAACTTTGTCTCCAGTTTTGATATACATTTAACAAATTCCTCCTTTTTATAAAACTTCTGGTGCTAAAGACAAGATTTTAGTGTAGTTGTTGTCTCTAAGTTCGCGAGCAATCGGTCCAAAAATACGAGTTCCACGAGGGGTTTTGTCTTCTTTGACCAATACAACTGCATTTTCACCGAATTTAATATATGAGCCGTCTGCTCTGCGTAGTCCGTCTTTAGTGCGGACAACTACAGCCTTGCAAACGTCACCTTTTTTAACAACTCCGCCAGGAGTTGCTTTTTTGACAGTTACAATCACAAGATCGCCGATATTAGCGTAGCGGTGGCGAGTACCACCTGGAATTTTAATTACTAAAACTTCCTTTGCTCCTGTGTTGTCTGCAACGAGTAATCTAGTTTCTTGTTGAATCATCTTTCGTTACCTCTTAAACTAAATTACCACGGCTTTTTCAAGCACCTTTATTAGTCTAAATGACTTAGTGCGAGAAAGTGGACGGGTTTCTGCAAACGCCACAGTATCGCCAATTTTGCATTCATTTTGTTCATCGTGAACGTGGAATTTCTTAGATACCTTAAAGCGTTTGTTGTAAAGTGGATCGTTTTTATAAGTGTCAACAACGACAACTATAGTTTTATCCATTTTATCTGAAACAACTTTACCACGGAAAACTTTTCTTTTAGTTTCTCTTTCCATTGTTGACTACTCCTTCGCTGATTTGCGCTCGGTTAAGATAGTGTATAGTCGAGCGATTTGTTTACGGGCTTTTTTAACGCGGGCTGTGTCTGTAAGTTGCCCTGTTGCTTGTTTGAAACGCAGGTTAAATATTTCTTGTTTTAACTCAAAAATTTTGCTTTCTATTTCAAGATCTGTATATTTTCTAAGTTCTTGCATCTTTTTCATGCTTATTTAACCTCCTTTTTCACGATTTTTGATTTAATTGGTAGTTTGTGTGAAGCCAGACGAAGCGCTTCGCGTGCGATTTCTTCGGCAACTCCAGCAACTTCAAACATGATTTTGTTTTGTTTAACTACCGCAACCCAGTGGTCTGGCGCACCTTTTCCGGAACCCATACGCACTTCAAGAGGTTTCTTGGTGCGAGACATGTGTGGGAAAATGTTGATCCAAACTTGACCAAGTCTCTTCATGTGTCTGGTCATCGCGATACGAGCCGCTTCTATTTGTTGAGAAGTAATATATGAACCATCAAGGGCTTGTAGAGCAAAATCTCCGTTAATTACTTCATTTCTACCTTTGGCAACACCTTCGTAAGACACGCGATGTGGACGGCGATATTTAGTTCTTTTGGGCATCAACATAAACTATTTACCTCCGTTTGGACGAGCAGGTCTTTGACCTGGTTTTTTAAATCTTGGTCTGCGTTCTGGTGCAGTGTCTTCGTATGCCTTGATTTTCTCTTCGCGAGTTTCGCCTTTATTAACGTCTCCGTTGTAAATCCAGACTTTAACCCCAAGAATACCATAAGTAGTATTGGCCTCTGCAGTTGCGTAGTCTACGTCTGCTTTAAGGGTTTGTAGAGGCACGCGGCCTTCTGAGTATCCTTCTGAGCGCGCCATTTCAGCACCACCTAGACGACCAGAGATTAGGGTTTTGCAGCCCAACGCTCCGGCTTTCAAAGCTCGTTGAATTGCCATTTTTTGCACACGGCGGAAAGACGCACGGTTTTCAAGTTGGGTAGCGATAGATTGCGCCACGATTTCTGCGCTGCGTTCTGAGCGTTTAACTTCAACAACATTTAAAATCACGTCTTTTTTAGTGATTTTTTCAAGGGCTTTGATAACTTTGGCGCGAGTTTCGGCGTTAGTACCAATTACTAGCCCTGGTTTTGCGGTGTACAGACGAATTCTGACTTTGTCTTTTTCTTTACCTTTGTAGCGTTCAATTTCAATTGAAGAAATAAGTGCTTCTTTGTATTCAGGATAAGTTTTAATGGTTTTGCGAATTAGGAAGTCTTCTTTAATGTAGGCAGGTACGAGTTTTTTGTCTGCATACCAGCGAGATTCCCAGTTTCGAATAATTCCGGTTCTCAGACCGACTGGACTAACTTTTTGACCCATTCTTATCCCCTTTCAGCCACAACTACTGTAATGTGGCTACGTCTTTTGACAATTGTGTCACCAGAACCTTTAGCACGTGGCAACATTCTTTTCATTTTTAGACCTTCAGTTGCATAGCATTCTTTGACATACAACTTAGTTTGGTCTAATTTTAAGTTGTTAACTGCATTCGCGATTGCAGACTTTAAGCACTCTTTGACAATTGGCGATGCTTTGCGGTTAGTAAATTGAAGGTAAGCCAAGGCTTCCTTGACATTTGCGCCGCGAATTAAGTCAATAACTAATTTGGCTTTACGTGGTGTAACTTTGGCGTCGTGTACGATTGCTTTTGCTTGTTTTTCCATAAATTTCACCAACCTTATTTAGCAGCCGCGCGTTTGTCGGCTTTGGTGTGTCCTCTAAAGGTGCGAGTTGGCACGAACTCACCTAGTTTGTGTCCAACCATGTCTTCAGTAATATAGATAGGCACGTGTTCTTTTCCGTTGTGCACGGCTAGAGTGAAGCCTACGAAAATTGGGAAAATAGTGGAACGGCGAGACCAAGTTTGAATAACTTTCTTTTCGCCTGCTTTTGCCATTTTTTCAATTTTTGCAAGTAGTGTGTATTCACAATAAGGTCCTTTTTTAATTGAACGAGACATTATTTTCCTCCTTTTCTACGGTTAACAATAAGTTTGTTAGATGCTTTTTTAGGATCGCGTGTCTTAACTCCACGAGTTTTCTTACCCCATTTTGTAAGTGGTTGTTTACGACCGATTGGTGTGCGGCCTTCACCACCACCGTGAGGGTGGTCAACTGGGTTCATCGCAGTACCACGAACGTGGGGTTTCACACCCATTAAACGAACGCGACCTGCTTTACCAAGTACAACTAGTTCATGTTGAGAGTTACCAACTACACCGATAGTTGCACGGCAAGTTGCCAAGACTTTGCGCATTTCACCACTTTGCAAGCGAAGTAGCACGTATTTCTCCTCACGGCCAAGAATTTGGACAGAAGTTCCCGCTGAACGCGCGATTTGTCCGCCTTTTCCAGGTTTTAACTCAACGTTGTGAACGAAAGTACCAACTGGGATTTTGCTAAGTGGAAGTGCGTTTCCGACTTTGATATCGGCGTTTTCCCCACTTTGAATAACTTGACCAATTTTTAGGTCTTCGCACGCCAAGATATAGCGTTTTTCGCCGTCCTTGTAAGTGACTAGCGCGATGTTTGCAGAGCGGTTTGGGTCGTACTCAATAGTCTTAACTACTGCGTCTATATCGTCTTTGTTGCGTTTAAAGTCAATAATACGGTATTTACGGCGAACTCCACCACCGATGTGGCGAACAGTAATAGTTCCTTGGTTATTACGACCACCAGTTTTTTTCAAAGTAGTAAGCAATGATTTTTCTGGAGCAACTTTTGAAAGTTCAGAGTAATCGATAACAGACATGTTGCGACGTCCGTTAGTAGTAGGTTTATAGTTCTTAATTTTCATCATTTACTCCTTTCACTAAATAGTAAACTCAGCAATCTTGTCGCCTTCTTTTAGAGTAACGATGGCTTTTTTGAAAGCAGATACCATTCCCTGGTAGCGTCCAACTGTTTTCTTCTTAGCAGGAGAAATCACAGTTCTTACTTTCAAGACAGTTACTTTAAAAATAGACTCAACGGCTGCTTTGATTTCTGGTTTAGTTGCGTCTTTTTTTACACGGAAAGTGTATGAGTTTGAGGCTTCAATTAACTTGTTTGATTTTTCAGTGATAATAGGTTCAACTAAAATATCAAATTGTTTAATTTTAGTTAAATTTAACATAACGCCTCCTCAAATTCTTTAGCAGCACCAACTGTAAGTAGTAAGTATTTAGCGTCCAGCAAGTCATATACAGAAGTGTGGCTAGGTTCGTTCATGACAGTAATTTGACTCAAATTACGTGCGCTTAAGACAACATTTGGCTCAAACTCGCTGTCTACATATAGAACTTTGCGGTCAAGTTTTAGACTTTCTAAAATTTGGGCAAATAGTTTAGTTTTAACTTCAGGTAGAGAAACTTTGTCTACTAACACTAAAGTTCCGCGTTGAGCGTGTTGAGAAAGGGCAGAACGAAGGGCAAGTTGGCGAACTTTTTTGTTGATTTTAATGTCGTATTCGCGAACTTGTGGACCAAATGCTACTCCACCTCCAACAAATTGAACGGCACGGCGAGAACCTTGACGGGCTCTACCAGTTCCTTTTTGTTTATAAGGTTTACGACCACCACCTGATACCATTGAACGGTTTTTAACAAGGTGTGTACCTTGTTGCATCGCAAGGCGTTGTGCACGAACAACGTCGTAAAGTGCTTGTTTGTGTGGCTCAATTCCAAAAACAAAATCGTTTAACTCAATTGTTTTTACTTTTTTGCCGCTTTGGTTTAATACTTTATATTCCATGATTTAAACTCCTTTAGCGTACAGCGGATTTAACCACAACAAATCCTTTATTTGGACCAGGAACGGCACCTTTTACTAAAAGTAGTGCTTGTTCTTTGTCTACTTTGATAACTTCAAGGTTTTGAATAGTCACTTGTTCGTGTCCCATGTGACCAGGAAGTGGTTTTCCTTTCATATTTCCCTTGATGGCACCCATTGAACCAGGGGCGCGGTGGTAGCGAGAACCGTGAGCTTCAGGTCCACGGCGTTGGCCGTGTCTCTTAATTGAACCTTGGAATCCTTTACCTTTAGTAATTCCAATCACGTCAACTAATTCTCCTACTTGAAAAATTGTAGGTTCTACAGTTTGACCAACTGCAAGGTTGGCTAGCTCTGAGGCGCTGTGTTTGAACCTAAGTTCTTTAACGAAGCGCTTAGGAGCAGTATTTGCTTTTGCAACATGTCCCAAAATTGGTTTGTTCGCAAGACTTTCGCGTTTTGATTGGCAACCAAGTTGTGTAGCAACATATCCGTCTTTTTCAACAGTTTTTTGTTGAAGCACTACGTTGTCAGCGCAATCTAACACGGTAACTGGAATTAACTTACCATCTTCTGAAAAGATTTGAGTCATTCCAATTTTTCTACCTAAGATTCCTTTAGACATAATTTTTCCTTTCTATCGTTTACGATAATTTGTCTGTTTTGCCAGTTTCGTGTGTATAAATTATTGTTTTAGAGCAATATCTACACCTGATGGTAAGTCAGTTTGAAACAATTGTGGCAGGGTTTTTTGACCGATTTTTTCAATTACGATCAATCTTTTGTGGGTTCTTCGTTCAAATTGTTCACGAGCAGTTTTGTTAACGTGTGGTGAACGAAGTACAGTGAAGATTTCGCGTTTAGTTGGTAGTGGCACAGGTCCTACGACAGTGGCACCAGTTTTAGTTACAACGTCAACTATCTTAAGTGCAGCTTGATCAATTAGTTTGTGATCGTATGACTTAAGCGTAATTCTTACTGTTCCTTTTGATTTTTCAGCCATATTTAAAGTCTCCTTTCGTCTAATTCTAAAGATTAGGCTTGCTCCATGTAAATTGTTTAAAACACCGCAACGGCTATTTGTGTTTTAATAACCTTACATATCATTGCCTTTGTGCGTGTGCACATACCTAATTAGTATACACTATTTGCTTTTTTAAGACAAATTATTACAAACTAATAAAAAAACCAAGCAAAGCCTGGTTTTAAAGATTAATTTAATTTTTATTTGCGGATAAGTTTCTAGAAAGATGAATTGATATTAAAGTTAGGTGTGTTAAGTTAAAAATGAATGCTAAACCTGAAATTGGCAATGAATATATTAAGACGAGGTCATTAGCATTATAAACACTGGAAACTGTGATAAATGCTATCAAAAAAAGTACAAGTAATAAATCTAAAACAAGTAAGGTAACTGAATCAGCTAGTGAGTAACTTTGTTTAATTAGTGCAGTTAAATTTATCAATAAAGTTGTTAAAAACAATGTTATGAATGCCGAAAAGAAAAAAAGATATACAAGATCATAATTGAAATAAGAGAAGCGCACTTCTTTTGCAAGAATAAAAGAAACAGTTGCAATAAAAATTAAAAATATATTGCTAACAACTGCCAAAATTGGCCTCGCTTTTTTGTTTATATTTTAAAGTTTGTTTGTGTTATATAAGAAAATGTTTTACGCAAAGTTTTTAATCAAAGTTCCGGCTTTTGGCCCGCGGTCAAGTAAGTAAATTTGTTCAACTACAAGTTGACCAAAGTGCTCGGGTTGTTTAAGACCAAGGCTTTTCGCGTTTTCTGAGTACAGTTCGGACAGTTGACTTGTTTTGTCTAAAATTGTCGCGCGGCCAGTAAAACGATAGCCGGTTTGCGTAACTTCGTCTACAAAACAAACAGATGCTTTGCCGGTTTTTTCAATGTTGAACTTAGTGTGCTTGCAAGTTGTTTCGTTCCAAATTAAGATGTTTCCAGAAAAGTGGCGCATTGTGACTTTAGGGCCAACATTTGGCACACCTTCTTTAGAAACTGTGGCAATATAGCCAACTTTGTTTAAAATAAAGTCTAAAATTTCTTTTTCCATAATTATTTTACGTTGTGATAAATATGTTGAACGTCGTCAAGCTCCTCAAGTTGGGCAAGCATGTTGTCAAACTTCTCTTGGTTTTCAGTGCTTAGTTCAACTAAAGTTAGCGCTGAGTAAGTGATTTCGTCAATCTCAAACTCGATGTTTGGAAAGGCAGAGGTTAGCGCTGATTTAACTTGGCCGTATTTATCAATTTCCGCGTAGACCACGGTTGAGTTTTCAAGTGCTGCGGTGTCTTTAATGTCTGCGTCTGCCTCAAGCAGTGCGCTTAGCACATCGTCTTCTTGAACTGGTAGTTTAAAAACAGCTTCGTGTGCAAATTGGTGCGAAACTGAACCTGAAACTCCAAGTTTTCCGCCAGTTTTGTTTAAAATTGTGCGAATTTGCGAAATCGTGCGGTTGACGTTATCGGTTAGTGTCTCAATTATAAACTGAGCATCACCTTGGCCAAAGCCTTCGTAGACTACTGGCACGAAGTTCTCGCCACCTGCACCCTTGGCTTTGTCAATTGCACGCTGAATAATGTCGTTTGGCACCTGGTCTTTTTTAGCCTTTTCAATAATTCGCTTTAAATCAGGATTACTTTGTGGGTCGGGTGAGCCGTTTTTTGCCAAGACGTAAATCTCGCGGCCATACTTTGAGTAAACTTTGGTTTTAGCCGCAGCAGTTTTGGCTTTTGCTTCTTTTCTAACTTCAAATGCACGTCCCATATTTATCTAAACTCCTTTTTTTAGTTTTTAAAAAACCGCCAAAGCGGCTTTTTTAAAGTAAAGTTTTAATTAAAACACGAAATCAAATAGTAAGTTGCATCCTTTTTAAATTCCACTACCGAAAATAAAGTTTTTAAGAATTTAATGTGGCTTTCGGCGCCTTGCGAGTGCTTGACAACCAGTGAAAACTGACCAATTTCTGAAAGTAAACTTTTTACTTTGCGGTAAAACTCAAAAAGAGTTTGCTTACCTACCTTAATTGGTGGGTTGGAAACAATTAAGTCATACCTGTTGTTTGCCTTAAACTCCAGAAAATCACCTTGGGTAAACTCAGTGTTTGCACACTGATTAAGTTCGCTGTTTTTTTTAGCGAGCGCTACTGCTCTTTCGTTAATCTCGATTCCAGTGAAATTAAGATCTGGAAACTGCTTCGCTAAAATTATAGAGATTTCGCCAGTTCCAGCACCTACATCTAAAACAGTTTTGTAGTTGGGGTTTTTAAGGCCAAAGTGTTTTAAAAAAAGATAAGTTCCTTTATCTAGGTTGTCTTTGGAAAAAACACCGTTGTCTTTAAAAAAACTAAAATGTTTTTCAAAAACAACGGCGCTGTATTTTGTTTGCTTACTTTTAATTTGCGGTTTTTTAGAAAAGTAATGTTCCACTAAAGTGAAAACTATTTAAGTTCAACTTTAGCGCCGGCTTCTTCAAGTTTCTTTTGAATTGCTTCGGCTTCTTCTTTTGACACGTTTTCTTTAAGTACTGAGTCTGGAGTTTCTGCAGCTTTTTTAGCCTCAGCAAGACCAAGTCCAGTGATTTCGCGAACTACTTTAATTACAGCAATTTTGTTTTCGCCAAATGATTTAAGAACAACTGTAAACTCAGTTTTTTCTTCTTGAGCAGGTCCACTTTGAGCAGGTCCAGCAACTGCAACCGCAGTAGGATCAATTCCAAATTCTTCTTTAAGTCCATCAAGAAGTTCCTTGATTTCAAGGATAGTCATTTCTTTAAGTGCATCGATAAATGCTTGTTTAGTTAGTTTTGCCATTATTATTTCCTCCTTAGCAAAATTATTTTGATTCTGCTAACATATTAAGCCCGATAGCAAGGCGTTGAAGTGGCTGGTACATTGCACCTGCCAATAATTGAAGCATACCTTCTTTGTTGGGAAGTTTTGCGAGAGTTTCAATTTCTGAAACTGAGACAACTTTGCCGTCAACAGCTCCTGTCACAATTTTTTTGTCAGGGTATGCTGTGATAAACTCATAAACTGCTTTTGCAGGGGCAACTGTATCGGTTAAAGAGTACGCGATTGCCACTTGTCCAACTAAGTTCTCTGCAAGGTCTGCTAGCCCAGATTTTAAAGCAGCGCGGCGTGCTATGTTGTTTTTATAAACTTTTGCGTTTGAGTCTGATTTGCGAAGTGCTCTTCTTAGTTGAGTTAGACTTTCTACAGACAATGCTCCGTATTCAAAAACAACGATAGTTTTAGCGGCTGTAAAAATTTGGCTAAGTTCGTCTACTTGTTTTTGTTTTAAGACTAAACTTTCTTTCATTTTTCCTCCGTTTAAATCTATTTATAATTTAAAAACCCTTTTTTTAAATTAACTTAGCCAAAGCGAGTTAAACAAAAAAGGGTTCTACTTTACTTTTGTTTTTCCTCGGCAGGGCTTACATAATGCCTGCTGTCTTTGGAGATTAATTTTTTTGACTTAAATATTATACAACTTCTAGCGAGTTTCTGGGTTGATTTTCACACCAGGGCCTTGAGTCGTAGAAATTGTGGCGTTTTTAAGGTAAGTACCTTTGACAGTTGCTGGCTTGATTTTAATAATTTGGTCAAGTACAACTGCGATGTTTTCAACAAGTGCTTTAGATGCAAAAGATGCTTTTCCAACTGGTACTTGAATGTTTCCGAATTTGTCAACTCGGTATTCAACTTTACCATTTTTGATGTCGTGAACTGCTTTTTCAACGTCTAGAGTAACAGTTCCGGTTTTAGGGTTTGGCATCAGACCACGAGGTCCAAGTACTTTACCTAGTCTACCTAGTTTTGGCATCATGTCAGGAGTTGCAACCATGACGTCAAACTCCAGCCAGCCGCCGGCGATTTGTTGAATTAGTTCGTTGTCGCCAACTACGTCAGCACCTGCTTTTTTAGCCTCTTCTGCTTTTTTACCTTCAGCAATTACGCAGACTTTTTGGGTTTTTCCAGTACCGTGTGGCAGCACTAGTGCACCACGCAGATTTTGTTCGGCTTTACGTGAATCTAAGTTCATTTTAAGCGCAAGTTCAACGGTTTCATCAAACTTAGCGAATTTTGCTTTTTTTACAAGTTCTACACCGTCTAGCACTGAATACTGAACAGTTTTGTCGATAAGCTTAGCACTTTCTGTGTATTTTTTTCCTTTTTGCATTTCAGTGCTCCTTATTCAACTTCAATGCCCATGTTGCGGGCAGATCCTTCAATAATTTTAGTTGCAGCCTCTAAGTCGTTGGCGTTTAGATCGCGCATTTTGATTTCAGCAATTTTGGCAACTTGGGCGCGTTTGATTTTAGCAACCTTGTTTTTAAGTGGGTTTGCAGACCCTTTTTCAATACCTGCCTCTTTTTTAAGTAGATCTGAAGCCGGTGGAGTTTTAGTAACAAATGTAAATGAACGGTCTTCATATACAGAAATTACCACTGGCACTACAAAGCCAATTTGACCTTGAGTAGCGTCGTTGAATTGTTTTACAAATTGCGGAATGTTAACTTGTGCTTGACCAAGGGCAGGACCTACCGGTGCTGCTGGTGTCGCTTTGCCAGCCGGAATTTGTAGTTTGATTTGCTTGACAATTTTTTTAGCCATAAACACAACCTCCTTTTACTAAATAATGTAAGCATGTGGTTAGCGTCGCATGAGTTTGCGACTACCACTAAGTGTTGTGTACACTTAACTGAAATAGGATACCACATTTACGGGGTTTTTGCACTTAATATAAAAACCCCGATAAAATATCGGGGTTGTTGAGTTTTTTAAAAAAGTATGAAAAACTTATTTAAAAGTAATAGTAAATCTAGTTGAAATGTCAAATTGAGCAAGTGATGTGCCAACTAGTTGTTTTTTTGCTTTGTTCCAAGGCTTGTAAACAGATGCTATAACATTGCTTACTGTAACTTGTTTTGCTTCAGCAAGTTTATATTCAAGATAAGTTTTTTCAATCTTGTCGCCTTTTTTGTTCTTTTTTTCAGTTGCTTCAAACTTAATATCTTTATATAGTGCCTTAACTGCAGCGATGTTTTTTTGAAACCATTTTGCCCATTTTGGTTCACGAACATCAAAACGAACATTAGTTTTTTCGCCGTTAATTTCTAGTTGAACTTCAATGTAGTCAGGAGTTTTGCCAGCAATTAGTTTATTTTCGCCGTTTTCTTGTTCAATTACTTTACCTGCGTAAGTTTCTTTAAAGCCGAGTAGCTTAGCACCAAATTTAACTAATTTGCCGTCTAGTTTAGCAAAGTCTGAAGAAACTTGTTCTTTGCCTTTTTCGCTATTTGCAAATAGTTTAACTTGAGAAATGTCTGTGAGTTCAGGTAATTTGGCACTTGATTTTTCGTTTAATTTAATGTCTTGCATGGCAATTTGTTTTAAACCAGCAAACTCAGACACTTTACCTTTAATTAAAACTTTTTGAAAATCGTAGTTTAAATCTTTGTCGTGGTCAATATTGCCATCACGGTCATATACCTTGATTGTAGATGTACCGTCAGTTAAATACCAAGTTGCTTTTGAAGCCGCACGGAAAAGAATACCGGAAGCCGCGACTGGGTCGTTTGCGTTCATATTGTAGATGTCTTTGATTTTTGCTACTTTAACATCATCAAAATATCTTGGTTCGCATGATGCTAAAGCAAATGGAACGATTAGTGTAAGAAATGTTAATAATAATTTTTTAAACATATATTTTTATGTCTCCTTTAAATAAATTATAGCCCAGTTTAAGAGTTTTGTAAATGCGTTTTTAAGAAAAACACACATTTTTGTTGTCTATTCTTTGTCTTGCTCAACTTTATCAGCAGTTTTGCCAAATAACTTGGTTTCTGTGTCTATTCCTGCTTGCTCTTGCTTGCGGTGGTGCGCTGCTCTTCGCTTTTCTTTTATAAAAACTTTAAGTGGTTTTCTAATGAAAGTAAAGTAAGTAATCACCAAAATCAAGCCAGTTCCTGCAAGTGATACCAAAACAAGTCCGCGGTTTAGGCCAGAGTAGTTAATTTTAATTTCTGCTTGATCTTTAAGATTAAAAGGTTGGGTTAGATATTTACGGTCAAATAATTTATGGTCGGTACTTAAAATACGTTTAGCCTCAGGGTATGCTGTCTCTTCTTTTACAAACTTTGAGTCTTTAGTTGCAACGATTAACTCAGGTTTTTTGAGTTTTTGTTTGTTTGGAAAAGTGCTAGGAGCGTAGGTTGGCGTTATTTTGATTCCATCTATATAGTTTTCAAACTTACCGTTGGCAGTGACAAAATCAGTATTAATAATAAACGGTTTTAAGAAATCACTGAATTTGTTTTTTTGCACAAACTTAAAGTTTGAATTGGTAAACGAAAACTCAAGGCGGTATTGCACCTCTGACTTGTAGTTTTGGGGATGAAGGCGGTTTTTGTTTGCCGCGTCTACTACGTAGTTATCAGGAGCACCAGAGTAGGCAAGTAGTTCAGAAACATACACAAGGAGTGCGTTTTGCTTAGTTTTGCGGTTATGCGCCTTTAGTACCAGGAGTTTGATACTAGAGTGTTCGGGATTTTCAGTATTAAACTCAAAAACTGGTGTGTTTTCAGTCTCGTAGCCAAAAAGTTTTGCGTAAGTCTGTAGATATTGCTTTTGTTTAGTAGGAGTTGCGTATAACGCCAAGACATTGGACTGAAAGTAATCAAGGTCTCTTTTTCCAAGTACTGCGTTAATTGCAAAAAAGAAAGGAACGCCTACAATTACTACAAAGAGTAGATAAAGCAGGACTGTTAAAAGAGTTCTTTTACTCAATGGTTTTTATCCTTGCGTTTTCGTGGCCTTTGCTAAATTTACCAGTGCGGTAGTTAAAGTAAGGGTCTTTGTTATATTCATAGGCAAGGTTTAGGCGTTTTTGCTCAGCGTAGTAGTAAGCCATTTCAATGTAGTACTCAAGTGGGATGTCGTTGTAGAGTATTGCATCTGAAATATTTAGTCTAGAAGGTAGTTTTTCATTTAGTCCATTTTTGGTTAATTTAAACGCAACTAAATCGTTGCCTGCCCAAACTACTAAAAAGTAGCGACCAAAACTACCGTCAATTTGCCCACGCGGAATAGTTTGCAGGTATGTAGTTTTTGCGTTTTCGTGTAGATCGTGAGTTAAGTTGGTAGCCTGGTTGGCAAAAGGCTCAGGTCGTGTAACACCTTTTCCTTTTTCAGGGGTATCGCAATATGCGTATCTGGTTGGAAGGGTGTGTTCAACTTTACTTCCAGTTGCGCTTTCTGTATATGACACCACGAAGTCAGTAGTGTCTCCGTCTTTGTAAAGACTAACTCGGTCAACCAGAATAATTTCGCCGTTGCCAGGAGTTTTATTCAAGATATTTTGAATTAAAGTTTCTTTTGAGTTTTTGCCACTGTTTACTTTGTCTTCAACTAACTTAGTTAAGTCAGGTTTAGGTCCTTTCAAAACTTCTTCGTAGGTTAGCGGACAGTTTTTACCAAGTGCACTGTAGTACTCTACTTTAAACAAACACCAAACAAAGTTTAGATGTGCCTCGCCTAAATTTTTCTCAAACTCAGCAAAACGATAAAGTGATGCTTCTTCGGCTAAAGTGTTTTTAGCGTCTTTTTGGCCGTATACATCAATAGTTTTGGCTTCTTTTTTTAATTCAATTCTTTTTGAGTAGCCAAAAGTTATTTTACTTTGAAGTAGGTCAACTTCAACAGTTTTGCCAGCGTTACCAATTGATGTGTCGCCTTTAGTTTTTACAAGAGTAGCGTCAACGTTGCCAATTGAAAAAAACTCACCAGGTTTTAGTTCTTTGTTTGGAAGAGTTAGTTCATTAAATTGGCTTGATTTTTTAAAGTATCTAATTGAGTAGTTTTTTAGGTTTTTAACAGAATCTGAGATGTTTTTCAGTTCCAGCACGGAGTTTTCATAACTTCTGCCCATAATTAGTTTATGAATTATGATGTCTGACTCTTGTTTAGCAATATAAAATGCTTTGTGGCAGGCTACTAAAAAAACAGAAGTTAAAAGAGTAGTTAGTGTTAAAATTAGTTTCTTCATTTTTGCTCCTTTATTTTAATTAAAATTAGAAGTTATTAGTTTATATATAAAACAACAGCCAAGTAATTGGCTGTTGTTTATTTATTTTATAAGTTTGTTTTGCAGGGTTTATTCGTATTTGCAGTGTTTATCGTAGTAAAACTTAAGTAGTTCCTGAATTCTTTTTAGACGATCAGCTTTCTTAACACTATTGTATGCCTCAAAAGGTTTTTTGTCTTTACTTTCTTCTTTTGTAACAATTTCTTTGCCGACTTCTGCGTCAGTTAGCACGTTTTTAATGATATTTAGTGCAACTGTGCGGGCATTTGAAGATTTTTCGTAAGCAATTGATTGGAAAGTGTTTTTCTTGTCAAGTGTGTCTTTAATAGTTTCAAAAGATTTGGCAACTAAGCCTTCAAGGGTGCTTTGTGCTTTATTTTCTTTAATAAAGTCTTTGATTTCTTGAGTTTCAAATACGTCTTTGCGTGGTGCTGCGTAGCCTTTGGCTAAAGAAAAGTCGCGTACGTTTTCTTTGCTAAATAAGAATTTAAATACTTCGTAAGCCTTTTGGTTAGATACGTTTTTATAAGAGTCTTCACCTTCTTTTGCTTGGTCTAGCATTGCAATTGAAGGACCTTGGAAAATAGAAGCTCCAGAAAGTTTATCTTCATTTAGGTTAGGATATTTAGCCTTAGCAGCGTCGTATGCAGTTTGTGCGTTGTGTTGAAGAGTTTTGAAGTCTGTGTTGTTTGGATCTGTTTTAAGTAAGTCATTTGCTTCTTTTAATTGAGTTTTTCTAAGTTGAAGTTCAGGTTGAGGAAGTGGCAGCATACCTACTTCAAATTGGTTGTTTTTATCTGGAATGTTGTAGCCAACTCCACCAGATGAAGAAATAGTAAACACGATTTGTTTGTTTTTAAATGCAGTTGAGTTATATTTATTTCCACAAGTTGCACCAGTTGTAAATAAGTTTTGAGCAGCGTAGCCTTTTAGAGTGTCTAACATTTCAACTAATTGTGCATTTTGAGTAGTGTCGTGGAAGAAAGCATCCCCTTTAAGTTCACCGTTTTTCTTCACAAAATCAGTGTAAGGCAGACCATATTGTTTTGCCATAGTGATTAGCATGTTAGCGTCTGAGTCGTAGCCAAACACAGCTGTACGTTCAAATTGTTTTTTAGTTTTGCCAGATTCTTTTGGATCTGGAAGGTCAACTAAGTTGTCAAATTTTTTGGTGTATTTTTGACGGTATTCATTAGCCATTTCCCAAATACCTTCCCATGTTTTTACTTTTTCAGTAAAGTTAGGAATTTCTGCGGCAAGTTCTTTGTTGTAAAGAATAACTTCGGTAGAAAGGCCAAACGGAGTTGTATAAATTCCTTTCTCAGAAAGAGGTGACTCTTTTACGAAATCATAAAACTGTTCATCCCAGTCTTTTTTAAATTCTTGGTCGCTGATGTATTTCTTTTGAAGTTGAGTGCCTTCATTGATGAACTTAGTTAAGTCAAGGACGTTTTTGCGGTTTTCGTTAAATGAAGCCACGTGGTCAGGATAAGCGATAACAAGATTCGGACGATTGTTGGTAGAAAGAGTTTTGTCAATCGCACCTTTGATGTCTTGGTATCCTCCCTTTTGTTCAAGTTTAACGGTGATTCCGGTTTTTTTAGTGAAATCTTTTAATCTTTTTTCAATGGCAGTGATGTCTTTTTTACCAAATGTGTGCCAAAAAGTTACATCATATTTACCACAAGCAGTTAAAAATAGTGTTGAGAAGATAGCGATAAGTGCTAAAAATAATTTTCTCATAATTTTACCTTGCAGAGTTATTTTAATTTTAACCCTTAGTTCCACCGCGGGCAACACCGCGCATGATATATTTACGAAGGAAGATAAAGACAAGTAGTAGTGGAATTAACACGATAACAGTTGCAGCCATCTGGCGTTCAACAGCAATTCGGTTAGACTCTTGGTCTACAAACGCAGAGCGCAGCCATACAGTAATTAGTTTAAAGTTTTGGCCGGCTACTAGGTTTGGCCAGATATAGGCGTTCCAAGAACCCATTAGTTTCAAAATAGTAATTGTAATAATTGATGAGTTGGCAAGTGGGACCATGACTTTCCATAGATACTTAAAGTCAGAAGTTCCGTCAACTTTGGCAGCGTAGTAAAGTTCATTTGGAATTTGGCGGAAGTTTTGGCGAATTAAGTAGATGTGGAAGACTGTGACTAAAAATGGTACCGTCATTGCGAGGAACGGAGCTCCTGAAAAAGCAGGCGCTTGGTCTGTCCAGCCAAGGCGAGAAACTGTACCGTAGTTTGTGATTACCATCATTTCACCTGGAATCATCATGGTAGAAAGCATTACTTTAAAGATTGTGTCGCGACCTTTGAATTCCAGCCTAGATAGCGCAAACGCACCAATAATTGACATAAAGGTACCAACAATAGTTGAAGAAATACCAACTATTAAGGTGTTTAGCAAGTATCTAGTGAAACGGTCAGAAGGTGCATTTTCTTCACCCTCAATTTTGCCAGGCAGACCTTTTAATTCACTTGCTAGATTTTGGTATTTACGGTCAGCCACTTGGTATGCCAAGTCTTTATTTCTTAGTTTTAAGTAATCAGGTTTATAAATTTGTTCGTCTTTCCAAGTTGCAAATTTAACTTGATCTGCGTCGTATTTGGCAGAAAACTTATTAAGATACTTATTAATATTCTCTATTTGATTTTGAATTTTAACCTTTTCAGCGATGTTTTTAGCCTCTTTTTCTTTGGTTTCTAGAATTGCTTTTTCGGCTTTTTTGTCATTATATGCCTGAAAAGCGTATTTAGAGTTATCAAGGATATAAGGTTCAAGTGCCACTTTGTAGTAGGCGTCTGTGTATAGATTTTTAGGATCACCTTTTAAAAGTGCGGCTAACTTAGTTTTTTCTGTGTCTGTTAAAGCAATTTTATCGCGTTCTTTTTTAGCGGTCTGAACAACTCCATTTGGACCTTCGTATTCTTTTAGTTTTTGCTTAAGTAAACGAATGTTGGTAAGTCTGGTTCCGTTAAAAGCGTATGAGTAGTTTTTCCAAGTCCAGGCGTGAGGATAGAGAGTTGGTGGTTCTTCAAGGACTTCAGATTCGTTTTTAAAGGAAGTATTTAGCATCCAGTAAAAAGGTACGATAATCATTAAGGCCATAATAGACAGGAAAATTATGGCAACAGTTTTTTGAGAGGCAAATTTGATTTTTTGATAGACTAATTTTTTCTTAACATCAATTCTTTCATTCATTTTCAGAAAACCTCTTTGTTAGTAGTGAACCTTTTTCTTAGATGCCCAAGTACTTACAAAAGTAAGCGCAAGGATTATTAAGAACAGAACTACTGCACCAGCGGCACCTTGGGCGTAGCCAGAACCACTGTCGGCTAGTTTGTCGTAAACATAACCAACTACGGTGTTCATGCGTGCTCTTAGTGTTGGGTCGTTAAATAGACCAATCACCGCGGCGTAAGTTTTAAACGCACCGATTAACGAAGTAATTACAACGTATAAAATCATTGGCGAAATTAGTGGCACGGTGATTTTATAGAACGTGCGCCATGAAGAAGTTCCGTCAATTTTAGCAGCATCGTAGTATTGTTTGTTAATGCCTTGCAGTGCTCCCATGAAAATCAGGATTTTAAAAGGAAGACCTGACCAAGTGATGTAAAACAAAGTAACTGCGCGCATTGCGCCGTCTGTTGCGGCAGCGTAGCCGTGTTGACCAACGGCTGCCGGATTTAGCCAGTTAGTTTTGCCAATTCCAAATAGCCCTAAAAATGAGTTAACTAAACCAGATTGGTAGTCAAAAAGTACGGCAAACACTAAACCAATCGCGATAGTGTTGGTGATATATGGCAGGAAGAAAATAGTTTGGAAAAACGAACGAATGCGTTTAACCGACATTAAAGACACACAAATTCCAAGAGCAATAATGGTAGAAAGCGGTACTGTTACAAACACAATTAACGCTGTATTTTTCAAAGCCAGCCCGAAATCTGAGTGTTCAGCAAATAGTGCACGGTAATTGTCAAAACTAAAAGAACCTGGGCTAAGTGTTTGAATGTCACGGCGGAAAGTCGGGTCAAATGAAATCAAAATGGTTTTAATTAGTGGGTAGAAAGTAAAAATTACCATTAAGGTTAAAATTGGAAGTAGATACACCCAACCTTTGTTGTTTTGGAACCAGATTTTTAGTTTTCTTCGTGCATCGACACGGAAATGCATTAGATAATCCTTTCGCCAGTCTCTTCGTCAAAGACAAAGACTTTAGAATAATCTAGAGACATCTTAACTTTTCCGTCTTTTAATTTTTTAGAGTCGTTAACATCAGAAAGAATTACTCTAAATGTACGGTTAGTTGCCTGAGGGTGTGCAGCAATTAGCGTTAAGTCGCGGCCAATTGACTCAAAGTATTGATAGTTTAAAGTTAAGCAACCTTTTTCTGAATCTACTGAGTAGGCCTCTGGACGAATACCAACTAAGTAGCTTCTGTCTGGATACATTTTTGAGTGTTTAGCAATAATTGCTTCACCTTCTTTAGATTTAATGAAATCAAGGAAGGCAGCCGCAATTTTATCTGGAATTACAATTGGGTATTGACATGCCAAAATAGTTGAAACTGAGGCAAAGAAGTATGAGCATGTGCGCACGCCTTCGTCTGTAGCCATTTGACCATTGACTTTAATTTCTTTTAAGCCAGATTCTTTAAGTAAGTCATATTGAATGAAACCAATTGCAAGTGGGTTTTCAGAAATTGCTTTAATTAACTCTTCGTTATTTTGAACTGTAGTTTCGTGTAGAGTTGGAAGAGTTACTCCAAAGATTTTTTTAGGTAGACGAATAATGTCTAATTTTTGAAATGCCAGGGTTCTCACGCCACTTCTTTTATGGTGAAGCACTGTGTGGATTGATTTCTTCATGAAATCAATGTTTTCAGGAAGGGTTGTGTCGATTAGTTTGTCCCATTTAGTTAATTTCTTTTGGAAAATTGCTTTAAGGGTAGCAGATGAAAGTTCAGAAAGTGGTGAGTTTGGAGCAACTACCGGAACTACGGCTTTTGCAGTGAAACGACGAATAAAGCGTTTAGTTGCGCGTTCAAAGTTAGGGTTAAGTTCGCGGTTTACAAGTCCTAGGTGGAAACGTGGGTCAATGTATGGAGAGCGGTCTGCTTCAATTGTCTTAATTTGTTCTTGAAGTTGCTCAATTTTTGCTTTAGATGCTTGCACTGCTAGGTCTAATTTAACGGTTTTTTGCTCAAGTTTAGTGATTTTAACTTCGTCAACAAAGTCTTTGTTGGCTTTAACTTCTTTAACTTGTGCTTCGGTTCTCGCAATTTTTGCTTGGTAGTATTCAATTTGGTAATTTTTGTATTCTATTTTTTGGTTTAACTTAGCAACCGCTAAATCTTTAGTTTTCTTTGGAGCCTTGCGACGGTTACCTTGAACTAAAGTAAAGCCTTCAGTTGCTCCGTTTAAAGTAAAGTCATAAAGGAAGCCACCCGCGATTTTAGAAAACTCAGCAAGTAGTGGTTCAATTTCTGCTTTAAGTTGACCACATCCGGCGATGTGCAGAGTTACATCTGAGTTGTCGCGCTCTACTACTGGGTGGTTTTGTTTAAGTTCAGCCCAAGATTTAACGACAGCCTTCGCGCCTTTGGCAGAAAGCACGTCTTCGTCTCCGACAAACACACGGTCTTTTTTGATGTGTGCTTTAAATAGGTTAATTGGTGGGGTTCCAAGGAACTTTGCAACAAATAAGTTAGCAGGGTTGTCATAAATTTGTTGAGGAACACCGCGTTGTTGTTCAACACCCGCTTCCATTAAAACGATCTCATCGCAAATAGACATCGCTTCTTCTTGGTCGTGAGTTACGAAAACTGCAGTAATTCCAGTTTCTTTTTGGATACGTTTAATCTCTTCACGCATTTGTAGGCGCAGACGAGCGTCAAGGTTTGAAAGTGGTTCGTCAAGTAGCAAGACTTTTGGTTTTTTAACCAAAGCACGAGCAATCGCTACACGTTGTTGTTGACCACCTGAAAGTTGAGAAGGTTTGCGTTCAAGTAAGTTAGCAATACCAACCAAACGTGCAACTTCTTCTACCATATCGTCAATTTCGTTGGCAGGTACGTGCATGTTTTGCAGTGGAAACATAATGTTTTCACGAATTGTTAAGTGAGGATAAAGGGCGTAGTTTTGGAAAACAAGTCCAATTCCACGTTTGTCGGCAGAAAGTGGAGTAACATCCTCATCACCGAAAATTATTTTACCGCCAGAAGGTTCGTGCAAACCCGCGATCATATATAGGGTGGTTGATTTTCCACAACCAGAAGGTCCAAGTAGACCAATTAGCTTACCATCGCCAACTGTAATTGTTAATTTATCAACCGCTGTTGTTTCGCGTTTTTGCTTGTCGACGAAAATTTTAGTAAGACCTTGTAATTTAACTTCCATACCGCTCCTTTTTTTGTGCCATTTTACTTATTTTGTGGCTTGTGTATATAGAGATATTTATATTATATAGAATGAAAAAAATAAAGTCAAAATATTAAATGTATACGCTTACATTTTGAAAAATGATTAAAAAAATTTTGTTTTCTGAAGTAAGTTTTTGCGAATTTTTAAAAAATTGTATACCTTGACTACTTAGTTTAAAATCTTTTTTACTTATTTTAAGGCGTTATATATCTTTTTAATAATTTTACCATCGTAACTTTTGCAAATACTCTCTTTTGAAATCAGTGTTGAATAAAGTGGTTCTTTCTTAACCAAATCAAAAAATCTTTGAAGAATTTTTAGGTAATCGCCAAATTTATATTGTATTTTTTCACTTACACTAATCATAAAGGGATTAGTAAAAGTCATTCCGCTATAACAATCGTTAATTTGCCTGCAAATAAGAGCGGTACCGCCAATTCCAACCGATTCTCCTTTTGGTTCTTCAATAATTTTAATGTGTAAAATTAAGTGTTCCAAAATATCGCAATATACTAATCTCTCGGCTTTTTGATAGGCAAACGAGTGTTTAATAGCAAATTCTGGTTTAGAGAGTTTGATTGCTTTATTTTCGTCTATGTGGTGGCAAAATAACCCTTCTTTTCCCCTAGTTATTTTAGGGTTTTTGGACTTACATGTTTCAGTTAAAAAGTAATTTCCGCTAGCCGGTCCGTACTTAGCAATTAAGTGACTAACTAAATCTATGTATGACATTTTTAACTGATCTGAGTAAGTAATTGACGGGTCATATGAAATAGATGGTATTTGTTCTAAAATAATTTCTTTATTATGCATATTGTTCACCTAAATATTTAAATAAACATGACTAAGTAAATCGGCAATGTTGTTAAATTCCCTTCTTGTTTAACTATATTTTTGTTTCCAAAAACATAGCCTTTGGCAAGTTTATATTCCCCGTTTTTATCAATTAGTTTAGGCAGTGCTCGGAAATTATTTTGGTCGTTTCCAGACTTAATTTCAATAGCAACAGGTGAAAGTAAATCGTAGTCATTGATTAAAAAATCTACTTCGCCAACTTTTCTTGAATCGAAATAAAAAAGATCGTGACCGTGTGCTCTAAGTTCTGTAGCACAAGTGTGCTCGTAGACTGAACCTAAGTCAGGGCCTTTGTCGGTATTTAAAATTGGCATTATGTTGTTTTTAAAAAGTAAGTTAGTAAGTATTCCGACGTCATTTAAGTAAAGTTTAATTAAGTTTTTAGCGCTACTTTCAAAAAGTGGAAACTTAAGGTTTAAAACCGCCCTTACTTGATGTGCAATACCTGCTGAAGATAAATAATCAAACTCTTTTTGGTATTTTTTAAGTGAAGAGTTAACTTTATTTTCAATTGTTTTGAAGTTAACTCGCTTTACTTTGTTTAACATGTTTGCGGTTAAACTTTGATAAATTTGTGTGATTTTTAGTTTAGTGTTTTCTTGATATTTTAAAGCGTCTTCTTGGTAGTACTGATAGATTTTGTCCTGAGTTTTTCTAGTGGCATTTACATTTTGATTTAAAACATATTCCTCTGCAGCCTCTGGTAGACCTCCCGAAATTAAATAGTCTTTAAACAAAGATAGCATTCGTTTGTGTATGGCGTCGTTAATAGGTGTTAAGTTTAAAAAAGCAGACTTCAGATAGTCAACTGCTTCTTCGCCGACCTGATTTGCCCAAAGAAACTCTTCAAAGTCAAGCGGAAACATTTCAACTTCTTCAACTGCTCCCATTGGAATAAAGATATGTTTTAAAGTAAGCGAAATTAAGGAACCTGCTGCTATGTATCTAAATTTATTTTCTTTATACAAGTCTTTAAGTAAAGTAATTAAATGTGGGTAGCACTGAATTTCGTCTAAAAAAATTATTGTGTTGTTTAAGTTTGCTTGGTTTGTTTTAAACAAAGTGCTAACGTAAAGATAAAAGTCTTTGGAACAGCGAATAGAAAAAAAGTTTTGTTTATCTTCAAAATCCGTCTTTAGGTCTATTTCTATATAGTTTTTAAAGTGTTTAGAAGCAGTTTCTCTAATAATGAAAGTTTTGCCGATTTGTCTGGCACCTTCTACAATTAAGATTTTAGCATTTTCATCTTGATAGTTTTTTTCTAATATTTTTTCTATTTTTCGTCTAAACACTTAAAATCTCCTTACTACGCATTTATTTTAACATATTTGTTTGTTTTCAAATAAAAAAACTGGTTAAAATAGTGTGTTTTCAAATAAAAAAACAGGTAAAATTGTTTGTTTTCAAATGTTTTTAAAAAGTCTTTTAAGAAAATAAAAAAGTCGCTTTATGTGTAAAGCGACTTTTTTTGAATTTCGGAATATTTTAGGGGTTTAAAAATTTTTCCGAATGAAAGGAGATTTGAAAGGAGTAAAAAAATGAAATGGTGGTCCAGGGCAGAATCGAACTGCCGACACAGGGATTTTCAGTCCCTTGCTCTACCGACTGAGCTACCGGACCAGTGGCGGTCTCGACGGGACTTGAACCCGCGATCTAATGCGTGACAGGCATTTATGTTAACCAACTACACCACGAGACCAACTTGGTTGCGGGGGAAGGATTTGAACCGACGACCTTCGGGTTATGAGCCCGACGAGCTAACCAGACTGCTCTACCCCGCGATATGAAAAAAATAAAATGGCGGAGGAAGAGGGATTCGAACCCCCGCGGCTTTTACACCCTGTCGGTTTTCAAGACCGATCCCTTCAACCAGGCTTGGGTATTCCTCCGTTTATTTGGTGGACCCAGTAGGACTCGAACCTACGACTAACCGGTTATGAGCCGGTTGCTCTAACCAACTGAACTATGGGTCCTTTGGTAGCGGCGGGGGGGATCGAACCCTCGACCTCACGGGTATGAACCGTACGCTCTAGCCAGCTGAGCTACACCGCCGTATACAAAATTTGTTTAGTTGATTTGAAATAAAAAAAGGGTAAACAATCACTTTTTTTAAACATTGTTTAAAAAAGGATGGTACCCGGAACCGGACTTGAACCGGTACAGAGTTTCCTCCATGGGATTTTAAGTCCCACGCGTCTACCTATTCCGCCACCCGGGCAATGGTATCCCGTAGAAGACTCGAACTTCTGACACCCTGGTTAAAAGCCAGGTGCTCTACCGACTGAGCTAACGGGACAGATAGTGGTGCCGAGAACAGGAATTGAACCCGCAACCTACTGATTACAAGTCAGTTGCTCTACCAATTGAGCTATCTCGGCTCTGGTGGAGGTTGAGGGGCTCGAACCCCCGACCCTCTGCTTGTAAGGCAGATGCTCTCCCAGCTGAGCTAAACCTCCCAATAAAAGAAACTGGCAGCTCCCTATTTTCACGCAACCGCGCTATCGTCGGCGTAAAAGTGCTTAACTTCTGTGTTCGGGATGTAAACAGGTGTTTCCACTTTGCCATCACCACCAGATTTCTT
>CAUTZH010000005.1:0-51580 GCA_963543155.1 uncultured Acholeplasmataceae bacterium | reverse complement strand
ACCGAAAATCGTTTTTATCGCAAAAATAAATCTTGTGTAACTCAAAAAGACGGGAATGTTTTATATAGCGCTTAATTTAAACTAGATGTTATATAATAATACCTGTTAACGAGGTGAACAATGTCAAAAAATGAAACTAAAAAATTTGGTATTCAAAGGATATTTTTCCTAGTAATTTTACTTGCATTTCTTGCGTTTATTTTATATTCAATTATTATCACTGGACTTAAGGACCGTAGAACTTCTTTTTTCAAAGACACAACTAACCAATTATCGCCGGCTGCAACTTATAAAACTTATTTAGGTGCAGAGGCTAAAAATAAAGAACACGCTAGAAGTGAGTTTCTGCGTTCTTACGCTGCTTTTCATAACTTCAATATCCAACCACAGGCTTACTTTACTGCAAAATTCCCAGAAAAAGCAGGCAATGAAGTTAAAGATCTTGAACTAATGTTTTTTGCTGTTCAAAATCGCAAAACTAATGCACTTGGTTTTCTTTTATTTATAGAAAGTGGAAAATACGGCAAAACTGATTTAGTTGACCCTTCTCAACAAGACTACACAGAAATACCTTCTTATATCACTAACTCAAAAGTTTTATTTAAGCTAGACATTGTTTTTAACTCAAACTCAAAAGAAGCTGGCAAACCAACCAGTGACAATACAGGCGTTAACTTATTTCCGCAATACCCAACTATTGTAGAAACCGCAGATAAAGAAAAACCATTTGAAATAGAAAGGCTATTTATCCAAACTATTAACGCTAAAATCAAAGACAGCAAAATCGCTGAGTATGGACATAAACAAACTGTAGTTGAGTTTGCTAAAACTGGTCTTAAACTAGAAGGTAACCAAGAAGTAATTCACACCAAAGCAAACGCTGTTGAAAGTATCAATAAATATAAAGAAAACAAAACTTTCGCTGAGTTTAAACAATATAACTTAAACCAATATAACGGAAAAATTATTTGGCAATCTGTCTTAACTTCGCTAGTTGGTCTTGGTATTATTTATTTAATTGTTTTCCATAAATTCATCGTTGAAATTCTTAAAGACAGAAAGTCAAGACATCAATTTGCAAAACAACCGGCTGCTCAAGAAGCGGAATACAAAGAGTCTAGCGCAAATGCAGGCGAAGAAACTGTTTCTGAAAACTCAGAATCAGAGCAAAAAGACGAAAGTTTACCAGATTCTAAATAAGTATCAACCATAATTTTAATATTTCCAGGTTCAGCCTGGAAATATTAAATAGGGGTATGGTGTCAACGGTAGCATGCGGGTCTCCAAAACCCTTGGTGTGGGTTCGAATCCTACTACCCCTGCCATTCTATAAAATATTTTTTTTAAAAAAGGGCTCAACCCTTTTTTTAATTTAAAAAGAGGTTTTTCAATGTCTGAATTAAAAAAAACAAATCAGAATATTAACAAAACTAACTCAGTTTGCTTACCTGGTTCCTTTGATCCAATAACTTTGGGACACCTAGAAATCATTAAAAGACTAGCAAAACAGTTTGAAAAAGTCGTAGTTTTAGTTTCAAATAACCTAGAAAAACAATACTTATTTACGCAAAGTGAACGTTTAGAAATGGTAAAGTTAGTTTGCAAAAACTTACTTAACGTTGAAGTTAAAACAACCAACGGTTTGACCGTTGAGTTTGCTAAAAAAGAAAATATTTCTTTACTTGCTCGTGGTATTAGAAACATTGCTGATTTACAATATGAACAAAACCTTTATAATTTTAATCAGACTTTAGACAAAAGCATTGACACAGTTTATCTAATTGCTGACCATAAGTTTTTGTTTATTTCTTCAAAAAACATCAAAGAACTGATTAAAAACAATGTAAATATGGACGCTTTTTTGCCAAAAAAGATAATTCAGCAAGTTATTGAAAGAGTTAAAACAGCGCAAATTGCAAAAACTAAGCAGTAATTTTCACAACAAGAAACAAAAATCTAATAATTATATGACTACAAAACCCATATAATTTTTCAAAAAACAAAACTCGTAGCACCGCAGTTATTTGGCGTCTGAAACCTAAAAATGTGGTATAATTTTTTTGTTGCAAAACACCTTGCCGGCCTAAATAGTCGGCTGTTTAAACCATAAGGAGGAATATATGAACAGTACATATTTTGCGATGTATATTATTAAACCTACCCTTGATAGCGATAAAATCAAGGAAGTTATTAATTCTTTAAATGCTGTTTTTACTCAATATAATTCTGAATTACTTGAGTTAAAAGAACTTGGCATTAAAGAACTTCAATATGAAATTCAAGGTTTTAAATCAGGCTACTATGTTCAACTTAAAGTGTCAACTACTCCAGAAGGCATTAAAGAGTTTAACCGTTTGATTAGAATCAATGAAAACATTATTCGCGATATCACCGTTAAGGAAGAAGAATAATGAATAGAATCGCGGTAACAGGCCGCTTGGCTCAAGACCCGGTTGCCAGAAAAACTAGAGAAGGTTCAACCTTCACAACCTTTAGTCTAGTGGTTTCTCGCTTCGCTAAAGACCAGGCTGATTTCTTTCACTGTGTAGCATTTAAAGCACCAGCTGATTTTATTGCCAACTTTGCCCACCGAGGCGATTTAGTGGCTATAGAAGGCGAAGTTCGTTCACGTAGTTTTGTTGAAAAAAATGGTGAGTCTTTTTTGACTTTTGAAATCATTGTATACTCAGTCGACATGCTTTCAACTCGTGAAGAGCGAGAACGTCGTATTCGTGAACGCCAAGAACGCGGTGAGTTTGTATCTGCATATTCACAACAAGCAAACCAAGGACAAGGTGAGTCTTTTGGCGACATGCAGGCAGACAATCCTTTAAACGCCGATGCACCAAAATCAGACAACTCAGATTTAGACCTTTAGGTTTTATTTTTAAAAAATTTTTTAGGAGAATTAACACATGCAAAAAAGACAATTTAAACGTAGACGCAAAGTTTGTTATTTCACTCAAAACAAAATTGAGAAAATTGATTTCACAGACGTTGAACTACTTAAAAAATTCATCTCTGAACGCGGTAAAATTTTACCTCGTAGAATGACTGGAACTTGTGCTAAATGGCAACGTCAACTTGCAATCGCAATCAAGCGTGCTCGCCACATGGCACTACTTCCTTTCGTAAAAGAATAGAATTTGATAATTTTTTAAAAAAAGAACCGATTTTAACCTGGTTCTTTTTTTACTTAAAATACCAACAAATCAGTTATGAAAAAAATCTATTTACTAACCTACACACAAACTACAAATTTAAAGGCAATAGTTCAGGCAAATCCAGACATAGACTTTACAGATTTGCCAGATAAAAAACTTTACTCGGTGTTAAAGCATTTACTTTTAAATAAAGTTTTAACTGAAAACTTTTTTACAACAACTAAGCAAATTAACTACTATAAAATGCCTTATAACTACTATTTTTTATCTAAGTTCTTTATCTCTATTTCAAACAAACCAGGACTAATTGCAATTGCTATCTCTACGAAACCGATTGGCATAGATTGTGAGTTTTTTAAAAACCGGGATTTTTCGGTTCTGCTTAGAGGCTTTTCTGAAAACATCCGAAAGGTTTTTTTAACTAAGTCAAACCAAGTTGAATACTTCTTTAAACTTTGGACCACAGCCGAGGCTTATTTTAAAATGGAAGGGCTGCCTTTGCCAATTCACGAAATTGACACCAAAATCTCGTTTCCAATGATCAAATCCTATAGGTTTTTAAAACCGCAGGCAGGCTGTATTTCAATTGCCCAAAAATCTCTGGAAATCCCTCAGTTTTTTTTAGTAAAAATTGATAAAAAACACCAAGTGAACACACAAAAAACCCGTTTAAATAAGTTATAATATATATAAATTAAGGAGGTTTTAAATGAAAAAATACCTATTTTTAGCAACAACTTCAGTCACTCTTGTGGCCTCTTTAGTTTTACTTTTTATCTTTCCACCACACTTTACTGAAAGTAAAAAAGTAGTTTCAATTGCTGCACTTTCTTTAGTTTTTTTAACTTTAGTTTCATTTTTTGTAAGTTTAATTTTACTGATTAAAACTAAAACTAAAAACGTAGAAACTAAGTTAAATAAACGTCTTGAGATGTGGTCAGAAGTTTCTTTTAACATCAACGAGATTTCAGATAAACTGCTTAACCAACTGCCAATTTGTGTACTGGCTTTAAACGAACTTTCTGAAGTTACTTTCGTTAACGAATACGCCAAAAAGATTTTTCCTGAATTAAGCGCGCACACTGATTTGAGTGAGTTTTCCAAAGAACTCGCTAAACAAATTGAAATTTACCAAACACCATTTTTATTTAAAATTAACCAGCGCGAATTTGATGTAATCTACGACGAGTCTGTGCACTCTATTTTGATGTACGATGTTTCTGAACGCGAGCATTTGCGTCAACTTTATTTCAATAAAACCACAGTTATTGGGTTTATTGAAATTGAGAACTTAGACGAGCAACTTACCAAACTAGAAATTGCGCAGCAATCTGCGCTCAGATCTAAGTTCTTTATTCAAATCTCTGAGTGGTTTGCTAAGTTTTCGTGCTTCTTTAAGAGTTTCGGCAACGAAAAGTTCTTGTTTGTAGCAGACCGTTTAAACTTAGATAAAATGATTGGCACTAAGTTTGAAATAATTGATCAAATCAATCAACTTTCTAAAGACAACAACGTCTTAGTTTCGCTTTCCATGGGTGTAGCTGCCTGGGCTACGCTAGACTTACTTAAAAACGCACAAATCGCGCAAGAAGCCTTGGAACTTGCTCAAAACCGTGGTGGTGGCCAAGCGGTTGTCAATATAGAAAACGAAAACGTTCAGTTTTTTGGAGCAAAAGTAGACTCTGTGCAAAAACACAATGCTGTCTCTTCTCGTTTCAATGCAGAAACTATTAAAGCTGAAATTAATCGCGCGAAAAACGTCGTGATTATGGGACACACTGACACCGACACGGATTCTTTTGGCTCTGCACTTTTGCTTTATTTAATTGCCAAAGAAGTAAAAAAAGATGAAGTGTATTTATACTACCGTGAAACTCAGTTTGACGAAACTGCTCGTAAAGTTGCTAAAACTGTGATTGCAGAAAACCCGCGTTTCCTAAGCACTTTTTTAAGTGAAGAACAAATCCTGCCGCTGATTTCTGAAGACACTCTGTTAATTTGTGTAGACACTTCAATCGAAGCGAGATTGATTTCACCAGCCATTTATCAAAAAGCCGAAAGAGTGTTGACAATTGACCATCACCGACAAGTTCAAGGTAATTTTGAAAAGGCTTTATTTCAGTTTATTGAGCCAAACACTTCATCGGTTTGTGAAATGATAATTTCCCTAATTCCGTTCTTTGGACTGAAGTTAAGTTTAACTCAAACTGAAGCCTCTGCAGTTTTAGCAGGAATCGTGGTTGATACCAATTCCTTTACTTTTAGAACTAGCGCCAATACTTTTGCGGCTTGTTCTTACTTAAAAGAAAAAGGCGCAAATATGATTTTAGTTAAAGACTGGCTCAGAAACCAACTGGCATCAGTTCAGCTAATTAACGACGCAGTAACGGGCTTGCAAGTTTTCTTAGACCGCTTTGGCTTTATTTCGGTATACGAGCAAATTAGCGACCGCACGTTACTTGCCCAAATCGCCGAAGCCGCTGTAAAAATTGAAAACATTGACGCTGCTTTTGCAATTGCCAAAATTGGCGAAGACGTCTATGTTTCTGCCAGGTCTATTAAACAAAACATCAATGTTCAGTTGATTTTAGAGCAAATTGGCGGTGGCGGACACTTCCATGCAGCGGCTGCAAAAGTAGCAAACGCAAACATTAACGAAGTTGCAATCAAACTGAGATACATAGTAGACGCTGAATACAACCAAAAGGGAGAAAATATGAAAGTTATTTTGAAAAAAGATTTTAAGAAAAACAAAGCCCGCGACTTAATTGAAGTAACAGCAGGCTACGCTAAATATTTATTTAACGAAGGTATTGCTGAACCTGCAAGCGAAGAAAATCTAAAAGCCCGCGAACAGTTTTTCTTAGAGAAAGCCGAACAAGAAAAAGAAGCCGCTAAAATGTATAGTGCACTCAAGGCCAATATTGAAACTAAAATTGTGGTAGTAACGGTTAAAACTGGCGAAGGCGGTAAAATGTTTGGCGCGGTAACTGCTAAACACATAGCAGACGCTTTAGCCGAACAACACGAAATTATTATAGACAAGAAAAAAGTAGAACTTGAAAATCCAATTAACTCAACTGGACGCTTTTTGGCAACAATTCGCTTTAATAAAGACTTCATTGCTAAACTAACCGTTGATGTTCGCCCACAAAATCATGACGCAGCCTAAAAAACCAAATAATAATTTAGCAAGTGCCTTGCCTGCAATTCCTTTTTCCGAAGAAGCAGAACGTGCACTTTTAGCCGCTATTTTTGCTGAGCCTAAAATTTTAGTAGAGGTTGCAGATCTTTTGACGCCTGAGATGTTTTATCTAGAGAAGCATCAAAATGTTTTCAAGGCTATGCTTAAGTGCGGACAAACTAAAGAAATTTTTACGCTACCAGATGTTTTAGATGAACTGAAAACTTTTTACCGTGGTAGTTTGCCAATTGCCGAAAACCAGTATACTCTTGAGCTTTCTGATTTAGTTGCAACTAGCTCTTACTTTAAGTCATACATTAACGTAATTAAGGGATACGCCTTTAAACGAGAAATTATTGAACTAAGTAAGAAAATGTCTGAACGTGCAATGCAAAACTCAGAGAAGTACTCAGAACTTTTTGACTGGGCAGAAGCTGAACTTTTTGGCATTACTAAAAAACGCACAGTTGGCGGATTTACTACAGTGGGGGAAGTTGCAGACCTAGTTGTTCAAGAGGCTAAACTTCTGGCCAACTCCAGTGAAGGCATTAACGGACTTAGAACCGAGTATCCTCGCCTTGACCATGTACTTGGTGGACTTAGAGCCGAGGAGTTAATAATTTTGGCAGCTCGTCCTGGAGCTGGTAAAACTGCATTTGCAATTAACTTGGCGGTTAATGTTGCGCATTCTGGCAAACATGTTGCCTTCTTTTCACTAGAAATGTCTAACCTGCAATTAACTCAGCGCATTATGGCTAATGTTGGAATGATTGACAGTCATCGCTTAAGCACAGGGTACATGGGTGCAGATGAGTGGACTGCTACTGAGCAGGCTCAAGCCATTACTAAAAACTTAAACATTATTTTTGACGACTCAATTAGTAACAACGTCAACGATATTCGCGCAAAATGTAGACAACTTAAAAGCAAAAACAAACTTGATTTTATTGTAATTGACTACTTGCAACTGCTTGAAGGTGATGTTTCTAGGTCAATGAGTCGCGAAAACGAAGTGGCTAAAAACTCACGTGCTTTAAAACAACTTGCACGTGAACTTCAAGTTCCGGTGCTGTGTCTTTCTCAACTTTCCAGACAAGTTGAACGCCGCGAGTCTAAAACTCCACTGCTTTCAGATCTTCGCGAGTCTGGTGCGATTGAACAAGACGCCGATGTGATTTTGTTTATCCACGAACCCGAGACCTCTTTACAAGACTCAATAATTACTACTATGCAGGAAAGCGATCCTGCTTATTTTGCTGACAACGCAAATCAAATTAGCCGAAATGTGAAACAAGTTTCGCTGACTATTGCAAAAAACCGTCGTGGTGAGGCAAATATCTTTATCAACTATGACTTTATTTTAAATCACTCTAAGTTCAATGAGTTTGGTGTAGATAAAAGCAGCAATGACTACACAGAAAGAGAATAGACACTATGTTTGAAAGATTAGAAGAAACATACTCAGTTTACCTTGACTTAGAGCGTCAACTTGGCGAAGTTCAAGACGTTAAAACTATGACTAAACTGTCAAAGCAGTTTTCAAAACTAAAGCCAATTGTAGAAACTTATTTGGCCTATAAAGACTTAAATACTCAGTTAAAAGAACTTACTGAAATTGAAGACCCTTCAATGCTTGAACTAATTCACGAAGAAAAAGTAGAGTTGAGCGAAAAAATTAAGGCACTTGAAGAAAAACTAAAAGTGCTTCTGCTTCCAAAAGATCCGGATGACGATAAAAACGTAATTGTTGAAATCAAAGGAGCAACTGGAGGAGACGAGGCTAATATTTTTGCGGGAGACCTTTTTCGTATGTATCAGCGTTTTGCCGACAGCAAAGGCTGGAAAGTAGAGGTCTTAAATTCAAGTCCAGGTACACAAGGTGGGTTTTCTACAATTGAGTTTATGATTAAAGGTGAAAACGCTTTTTCTGTACTTAAGTATGAGTCTGGAGTCCACAGGGTTCAGCGAGTTCCAAAAACCGAAAGTATGGGTCGTGTCCACACTTCAACTTCCACTGTATATGTGACTCCTGAAGCCGAAGAGATTGACTTTAATTTACCATGGGAAGAAATCAGAGTAGATTATTTTTGTTCAAGTGGTCCAGGGGGTCAATCTGTTAACACAACAAAATCAGCAGTAAGGTTAACGCATATTCCGACAAATACCGTAGTTTCTTGTCAAGACGGAAAGTCTCAACATGAAAACAAAGATTCTGCCTACATTGTGTTAAAGTCAAGACTATACGACCAAATGATGCAAGAGAAAGCCGGCAAAGAAGGCGAACTTAGACGAGAGCTGGTGGGGCGTGGCCAACGTTCTGAGAAAATTAGAACCTACAACTACCCGCAAAATCGTGTAACTGACCACAGAATTGGCTTGACTCTACAAAGACTAGACTCAATTATTGACGGGAATGTAGCCTTAATAATTGACCCTTTGCTACAGGAATTTGAACGTCGTGCGCTTGCCGAAAATAAAGACTAGACAAGTAAGTTCTTTACTTAGTTATTATCAAGAATTATTTTCTAAATTTAAACTTGAGGAAAACATTGTTGAACTAGTGCTTAGCCGAATTTTAAATAAGGCTAAGTTTGAACTTTATTTAGTTCAAGACCTTAAATTAACTTATTTTCAAAAATTAAAGTTCATTAAAATTTTGAGACAAGTTTTTGAAAAAAACTTACCCGTTCAGTATTTACTTGGTGTTCAGAACTTCTATGGATATGACTTTAAAGTCAACCGAAATGTTTTGATACCTAGATTTACCACAGAACTCATGATAGATTTAGCAAAATCACTTTCTTTTAGTTCGGTTTTAGATATGTGTACAGGCAGTGGTTGCATAGGTCTTACTTTAAAAAAAGAATTGCCAAGCGCCAGAGTTTTGCTTTTAGATATCTCTAAAAAAGCCTTGAAAGTTGCAAAGCAAAACTCAAAAAACCTACAAGCAGATGTGTTGATTGTTCAAAGTGATTTATTTGAAAAGATCACCACAAAGTTTGATTTAATTACAGCAAATCCACCCTATTTAACTAATGGTGAATACGTTTCTAAAAACGTCAATTTTGAACCTAAAATAGCCTTGTATGCCGAAGAAAATGGATTTGCAGTTATTAAAAAAATACTTTCAGATTTTCCTAAATACTTAAACCCAGGTGGCCATTTGATTTTAGAAATCTCGCCTACTCACGAAAAGTTAATTGAAGCTAATTTACCAAAAGGTTTCAAGGTTGAGTTTCATTTAGACGAACGCGAGAATGCGCGATTTGCTTTAATTTCGGAGATGTAAGTAAATGAATAAAATAATTTTGAAAGAAAGCGATATTATTGTCTTGCCAACCGACACAGTATACGGAATTGGCTGCAAAATGCAGGCAACAGACACATTGGCACGGCTTTTTGAAATTAAAAAAAGACCATGTGAAAAGGCTATTCCTGTTTTGGTTTCATCAATTGAACAGGCTAATGAATTTGCTTGTTTTTCAGAAGCCGAATTAAAACTCGCCAATCGTTTTTGGCCCGGAGCACTCACTTTAATTTTAAAAACTAAGAAAAAGTTTTTAGCGTTGCTGGGCGAAACTGTGGCGGTTAGAATGCCGAAACACAAACAAACTTTAAAAATTATTCACGAAAATGGTCCACTTAGAGTGACTTCCTGCAATATTTCTGGTGAAAAACCTTTAAAGTCTTCTACTGAAATAAAAGCAACTTTTAAAGACCAAGTCCAACATTATGTTTTTGATGAAAATGAAGCAACTTTTAGTAATTTGCCTTCAACAATTGTTAAAGTATTTAACAATAATCCTGAGTTTCTAAGAATTGGTGAAATTTCTCAAAATCAAATTTTAGATACACTTAATTTTAATAAAATTAAATAATCTACAACCCGAAATTATCATATAATCATAAACAATTTGCTATACTACAAATAGCAATCTAGGCCCATAGCCAAGCGGTAAGGCAGCAGACTCTGACTCTGCGATCGTGGGTTCGAACCCTACTGGGCCTACCATTTTTTTCAAAAAGGTGCTAAATGAAATCAACTAGTAAATCGAAAACTGAATGCCAAACTCTAGAAGAATGCAGTTTAGCCTTAAAAAAATCTACACAAAACCATCACTTGATTTATAGCAAAAATACCACGCGATTTTCTGATTATAATTTAGAGAAGTATAAAAATGACATTATTGAACAAGGAATTGAAAGCACTTGGATGCAAATATGTGGTTTTGTGCTTAAAAACTCAAAAAACTTACCTAAATTTTTGCATCCTCAAAATTTCGGTGAATTATACGAAATCGGACTAGCCTTGCAAGATAAAAACTTAAAAAAAGAAAGTGGTCAATATTACACACCTAAAGATGTTTCAATTGTTATGAGTACATGGCTACTTCATCAAAATGGTGAAAATATATGTGATGTTGGTTGTGGTACTGGTAATTTGATTCTTACTTACCTCGGAATGTTGGGTAAAGACAAGACAATTAAACTAATCGAGGAAGACAGATTACATTTATATGATTTTGATGAGATTGCATTGCTAATTTGTAAAACTTCTATTGCTTTTATCTATGGTCCTGAACTTTTTAATCATATCAATTCGCATCATTGCGATTTTTTAGATAAAGAGATTGTTTTACCTGAAAACTCAAAAGTAATTTCAAATCCTCCTTATTCTCAAATTAAAAATATTCCTTTAAATTGGAAACAAACAAAAGTTTTAAACGAAACTAAAGAATATTATTCTACTTTTATGGAAAAAATATTCACACAAGCAGTTAGTGCAGTTGTTATTACTCCATTTACTTTTTTATCAGGTGAAAAATATTTTTCATTGCGCGAATTGATGTGTGAAAACGGTAACGGGTTCATTGTTAATTTTGACAATGTTCCTGGCAATATTTTCAATGGTCGTAAGCACGGAACATTTAATACAAACACTGCAAACTCAGTTAGAGCATCTATTACTGTATTTAAAAAACACAGCACTTTAAAAGGTTTTATAATATCTCCACTAATACGTTTTAAAAATTCTGAAAGAAATAGAGTATTAGATTCAATCATACTTACCAGTTTGTTACCAGAAAACAGGCAAATTATTGATAAAACAAACCGAAAATTCAAAAAAGTTTCAAGAGAATTATTACCAATTTTTGATAAATATCTAGAAAAATCAAATTTTACTTTGAGAGACTTTTTATCAAACAAGCCAACTGAATATTTAATAGATATGCCAAGCACTTGTAGGTATTTTACAACTGCGAGTTCAAAAAAACTTAACCGAGGTGGCTCTTTTTCACTTTATTTAAATGACGCTAAGGACTATGATTTCGTATATTGCCTAATAAATTCTAGTTTTGCTTATTGGTGGTGGCGAGTTTATGACGGAGGAATAACTTACCCCTTAAGTTTATTAAAATCTTTGCCTGTACCGTTTAATCTATTAAAAGAGCAAGACTTTATATGGTTTAACGAAACTGCTTCTTATTTAAAAGAAAACGAAAACAGTTTTTTAATTCAAAAAAAGAATGCTGGCTCAATTCAAGAAAATATTAAATTTCCAGAAGAACTCAGAAAAAAAATCAACATTAAAATTTTAGAGTTGCTAAAATTTAAAAAAGAAGACGCAGATAAATTTACACAAGTACATGCAAACTGTTTTTTTGGCAAAGATTGTGATTAAAAAAGTTTGAAATACACAGGATGAAATCATAAAGGAGTATTTTAAAATGCTTAACTCAAATCAAAAAAAGTTCTTAGAATTTTTTTATGAAAAAGAACCAAGAAAGTTGGTTTATACAAAAAAGCAAAGAGATTTGCTTTGGGATTTAGCAACCAAAAAGAAATTAAATATTCAAAAATTAGAACCAATATGTCCAAGTCCTGCTTTATTTCACCAAATTTCAAAAAGTTATCAAACTGGCAAAAATATTCAATCTGCAGTTTTTAGCGAATGTGTTTACGCACAAACTCTTGCAAACCTATTTGGTCTTAATCATTTTTACAATTATTTAGACGCGAATATTTGCTTTAGTTCAGATATTTACCAAATCTTATCAGAACACCACATCACGCCCAGATATGTTTACGCAAATTCCGGCGAGTCACTGATTTTAATACAAGCAGGTGGCTGTGGAGGAATAGATGCTATTTTAATTAAACAGCCTACACTTGATTTTTATACTATTGAGTTTAAAGAGCCTGGTGCTAAAACAAGTGAACCAGATTTACCTAAATATAAGGAAGACGGCAATATTTTAATCACAGATGAATGGATTTCTGAAAATCCACATTTTAAGAAAATGTTACTTGAACAAAAGGATCTGAATTTCTTTGAAGTGATGGGTAGAAACATTAATGATTTTAGCCAAGAAAGCATTGAATATGCAGTTACAAACAACTACCAAACAAACTCTAAACAAGCAGACATTGTAATAACTGAAGATACAAATGGTATACTTACTGCAATTCCTGCAAATGAAGTTAAACATTGGGCTAAACTAGAAGGTGAAATTAGACCTGCTGGAAGAAATAACTACAAAGCTTGGACACCGCTTGCGCTAATTAAATTTCTCTTGGAAGCGGGTGCTGAAATTTCTGGAAATACTGTTTATATTGAAAAAGATAAGTTAAAGCCAAGAAAACAAAGAGGAAACTCTGAGCAAATTTCTGGTTATAAAATCACTCCTTTGTTTTTCATTAGAAAAGAAAAATGCAAAGAAGAAGATAGTCTATTGAGATTTGAATTAAGCGATATCAGACAACTTAATCCAACAATCGCTGGCAAAATGTTTTTCCTTGACTTAAAATACGCGAATGTCAAACAGAAGTACACTGTAAAACAAACAACTAGAATTAAATTCTAGTTTTTGGTCCTTAAAAGGTCACTTAAAAACCCTGCTTTAAAGCAGGGTTTTTAAGTTTTGTGTCTATTTGCGAACTAAATCAGGGCTGAACCAGTCATTGTAAATCTTGTAGTCGTTGTTGCCTGGTTTTAGTTTTTCGTAGTTAAAGAAACTTCTTTGGTTCATTTCTGAGTTTAGTTTATCCATTGCTTTTGCGTGCGTATCAGTACCAAAGTCAACTGAGCCAAGAATTTGTTCAAGTACGTATTTCTTAGTGTTGGCGTTGTTTACTTTCTCTTTAAAAGTTTTTAGCACGTTGTTAAGCACATTTACTAAGTTAGTTGGAAGATCTGGGCGGTAATCGTTAAAATCACTTAAGAAGTAAGTTTTGATTTGACCAACTGTAAGCTCGTCTTTTTTTGAGTTGTCTAGATTTAAACCTTTTTCTTTAAAGCGTTTAATTGTGTCTTTTGGACCTTCAGTAGTTGGTGCTTTTTCTAAAGAAAGACCAGCAAGTACGTGGAAACCAAAGCTTGATTCTAGTTTTTTAAGTTGCTCTTTTGTGAAGTCTGCTGAGTTTTGAGCCTCAGAAGCATATTCAATTACTGGATTTTCAAGTGAAGCCTCATAAGGTTTCTTAGTTCCAAGCAATTGACGGTAGAAATCAAGAGCATGGCGCATAAATCTTTCGTCAAACTTAGAGCTTTGGCCAAAGTCGTTTTTAGAGTTTTTAACTTTGTTTAACTTCTCTGCCTTTAAAGTCACACCAGCATTTCTTAGTTTAACTAAGTCTTCTAGTTTTAAGTCATCACCAAAGTTTAGTTTTTCCTTAGTTTTGTTGTCAAGAGTTTGTGTGTTTTTTTCATATGCGTCGTATGGAGTTAGACGTGGAATTGAGTTGAATTTCTTTGCGATTTCGTCCAAAGTATCATACATCTTGTCAACACGGTTTTCATAGGCTTGCTTAATTGCGTATTTAAGTAGTTTAGAAAGGGTTGTGATTTGCTCATCAGTTAGAGTATCTGCAGTGATTTTTTCGTTGTGTTTACCGTCTAGGTTTGTATCAAAATAAGCAAGTAAATGTGCAAGGTCTACGTTTGCGTATTCTTTAAATAAACGGTTTGCACGTTTAGTTAGAGTTTCGTAGTTAAGCACATCTGGATCTAGTCTATATAGTTCAATTGCTTTTTGCAGAATTTTTTTGTTGTAGATTTCTGAGTATTTCTCTACATTATAGTATTTGATATAAAATTCATACACGCCAATAGAAGAAGGTAGTTTGTTGCTTGCAAATTGGTTTTGAGAAAATGAGTTGATTTCTGATTTAATGGCTTTTTTAATGTCTTTTTTCATTTTGTCAGTAATTTTTGATTGGTAGTTGTCTAAAATGAATTTTTCGCCAAGTATATCGCGAGCAGCACCAGGGCCAATTATTTTCTTAACATGTTCAAAGAAGTCTTTTAGCGAAATTGGGCTTAATTCTGTTTTTAAATCATTTAGATAAACAGATGACTTTTTAAATGAAAGAATGTCAGTTCTAGATGATTTGTGAGCGACGTTTTTAAATAGTGCTCTGGTTTGTGCATACATTACGTTGTCGTTAACGTGCACCTTAACTTTGGCAAGCATTTTTTCATTTGCTTGTTTGATGTAGGCGTCGTCTAGCGCTTTTTCTTCTAAGATTTTGCGAATTTTTTCCTGAACCGCCTTTGCCTCGTCAGTTTTTTGGAATTTATCGTCTTTTTTGTTGTAGATTTTTTCGTTGTCTACTTGGTCTTTATTTGAAGAAAGTAGGTAGGCAAGGAAGTTTTTGTTGTTTTTTCTTTGAATGTCTTGAGAGTAGCGGCGAGCTCCGTTGTCTTTTAAGTCAAGAGAGTAAATATAGTCTCTAAGTCCTGTGTCTTCAAAGTCTTTGTATTTCATTTCTTTAGTAGACTCAAGTACTTCTTTAGTTACTTTGTTTACGATTTTACCTTCAGGACTAATTTCAATTTTTTTGTCGTCTGGTTGAAATAGATTATAAATTTCAATAAAACGTTTTAAGATTTCTTTCTTGTCGTCGTAGTTTTTCTTGTCATCTGCATTTTTTTGATAGCGGCTGTCAAGAGCAACATCGGCTTTTCCGTCTTCTGCTTTGCGGCTTTCTTTGATTTCGTAAAGTGTGTAGAATTCGTTTAATTGATATTTATTTAATTGAGATTTGCCGTCGTTTTTAACTTTGCCAAAAATTTTTGGGTTGTCAGTTAGGATTTTTTTAACGTATTTGTTAGCGTCTTCGTCTAATTTTTTTTCTTGTAAGATTTTGTTAACATCAGGAATTTCATACCAAACGTTGTTAGCAGCACGTTTGATTTTAAACAAACGCATGATAGTTTCAAATTCTTTAGTGTTTAGCAAATCAACCTTTAAGAAAGAAACTGTGTAGTCTTGGTAGCGGTAAGTTGATTTGTAGTAGTTTTTGATTTTTTTGTCAGTTACATAGTAGTCGCTTCTTTTGTTTGCAAGGTCTTTTTTAATTTGGTCTTTGGCAAATAAGTATTCAGCAACTTTTAAGTCTCTGGCTTGAAGTAGGTAGTCAGGAAGACGTTTGTCTTCACGAATAGTTTGAGTTAGGTCTTGTGCAAGGTCAGTTACGTTAGTGTTTGGAACTTTGCCTTCAAGGACTAACTTGTCTAAAAACTTAGTAGTTTTTTCAAGAATTTGTTCGTCTTTGATTTTGCTGGTTCTTAAGTATTTTTTTAAATCCTTAAGTTCGCCAACTCCAAGAATTTCTTTTAAGATAGCCTCTTTTGCGTATTCATAAATTTTAGTGTCAGAGAAGTTAACTTTCTTTAAGTATTCTTTGTAGATTTGGCGGTTGGCAAGTTCATATAAAAAAGAACCTGCGGTATATCTTAGTCTATTGTAAAGTTCGCGGTTTGTTACGTTATATTTACCTGTTTTGGCGTAAACAGTATCAGGGTTAAGTACATTTAAATTTAGCGAACGGCATGATGCTAAAGTAAATGCAGATACTAGCACTAAAACAAAGGCAAAAAGTTTTTTAAATGGGTTTATAGTCATAAAATCTCCTTTAGTTTTAATTTAAAACATAACACGTATAATATAACATATAAGAGGTTTTATTCAAAATAAAAGATGCTTAATTTAAATGTATTTTCCTTAAAAAGCAGTTCTGCCGGCAACTGTGTTTTGTATCGTTTTTCTGACTTTATTTTTATGATAGACTTCGGAATTTCGGTAAAATATTTTGAAAAATGTCTAAAAGAGTTAGAAATTGATGTAAATCTGGTTAAATTTGTATTTATTTCGCATGAACACTCTGACCACGCAAGCGGTTTGCACGCCCTTGTTTCTAAGTACCCACACATCCAGATAATTACTACACCTGGCACTAAAAAAGCATTGATTGAAAAGCACAAAATTGAAGAAAATCTTTTTATCACACACCAATATTTAACGGATTTTACACTTGGTGAATTAAACTTTTCTCTAGTTCCTACAATCCACGACGCAGCCGAGCCTTGTGGCGTCTTTTTTTGGAGCGAAAACTCAAAATATGTCCACATCACAGACACAGGCAGTCTGCCAAGTTCAACAACTGCCAAAATTAAAGGCAGTCAGTTTTTTTTTATAGAAGGCAACTATGACTTTAATTTACTTAAAAACTCAAAACGCCCGCTTTCTTTAAAACAAAGAATTTCATCAGACTACGGACATCTTTCAAATCAACAGGCTGCTTGCTTGATAGAAATTCTAAGACCTCGCGAAGAATGGTGTTTCTGGTTTATTGGACACATCAGCCAAGAATGCAATTCACGCCAGGCCATTGAGTCTGCTTTGGTTGAGTGTATTTCTGATCCTACTAATTTAGACTTTAAGTTAGCAGATTCAAAAAAAATTACAAAGGTGGTAGTTAAATGACTTTAATCACAGTTGACAAAATCAGAGAAAACCACATAAAAGCAGGAATTGAGTTTTACTTAAAGCAACTTCCTAAAATCCAAGTTATTGAAATCAAAGTCAAAGACAAAGAAAAAGAGTCACAAGACATTTTAAAACAGATTAAACCAAGTGACTTTGTCGTGCTTTTAGATGTGCAAGGTGATTTAATGGATTCGCTTGAATATTCTAAATATTTAGAAAAACTAGAAAATGAAGCCAAAGACATAGTATTTGTAATTGGTGGTAGTTATGGAGTTTCGGATTTAGTTAAACAAAGAGCCAATAAATTACTTTCGTTTTCTAAAATGACTTTTCCGCACGAGCTTTTTAGACTAATGTTTTTTGAGCAACTATACCGCGCATATAGTTTAAAAACCAACAAAAAATACCATAAATAAACTATAATGTAAGTGATTTTAAGACACAAATTAAGGGAGGTTAAATGACTTTTAAAGACACATATTTGAGCACTATTTCGGCAATTAAAAGCCTAAAAGTTGCGCAAATTAACCCCCAAATTGTAGTAAATGGCAAGCGTGTATTTGCTGAGTTTGAATACATTTTTGGACCATGTTCAATTGAGTCAGAGACTCAACTTGAAGAGATCGCTAAATCCATTAAAGAAAATGGTTTTAAGTTCCTGAGAGCAGGTGCTTATAAACTTAGAACTGAGCCAAATTCTTTTCAAGGACTTGGCAAAAAAGGACTTGAAATACTTCACAAAATTGGCAAGAAATACGGACTAATTACTGTTTCGGAAATCCCTTCACTAGCGCATTTAGATGAGTTTGTTGAGTACTGCGATATAATTCAAGTTGGCATGCGAAACATGCGTAACTTTGAGCTTCTAAAGGCACTTGGCAAAACTAATAAACCGGTTATTTTAAAGCGCGGAGACTCCTCTACTATACTTGAGTTTCTACAAGCCAGTGAGTATATTTTGAAACACGGAAATGACCAAATTATACTTTGTGAAAGAGGCATTCGCACATACGAAACTTTAACCAGAAATACACTAGATTTAACTGGTGCTTTTATCTTAAAAGATTTAGTTAAAATTCCAGTGATTATTGACCCTAGCCACAGTATTGGCTCTACTGAGTATGTTGAAAAGTTCCTACCCTATATTGAAAAGCTTGAGTTTTCAGGTGCTTTAGTAGAATGTGCAAAAGAGCCTGAAAAGGCTTTATCTGACGGTTTTCAAGCATTAAAATTAACCGAAATTTCTAAGTTTAGCAAAATCAAAAATAAATAAGAGGTGTTTAAAATGGCATATAAAACTACTGTATTTAAAAGAAATGTAACAATCGGCAGAGTTGTTGACTATATTCAAATTTGCAATAACTTAGCCTTTAATAAACGAGTATTTGTAGTGACTGACCAAAATGTGTTTGATTCAAGCGCACGTACTGAGTTTGCTAAAAAAATCTCTGTGAAAGTTCACTGGATTGTTTTAAAACCAGGTGAGGCTTACAAAAATATACAATCGGTCTCTGCTGTCTTGATGCATTTAGATCAAAACAACTTCACAGCCAACGATGTTTTAATTGGTTTTGGTGGTGGCGTGGTTTGTGACTTAACTTCTTTTATTGCATCAACTCTTTACAGAGGTGTTGCCCATGTTTTAGTTCCAACTTCAGTAATTGCGATGGTAGACGCTGCAATTGGCGGAAAAACTGGTATCAACTACCTAAACATTAAAAACTATCTTGGTACTGTTTATCCTGCGTATGAAACTATAATTGATCAGACTTACCTTGAAAGTTTGCCAGCACTTGAATATAAACAAGGAGTTGCAGAAGTTCTTAAAATAGCCTTAATAGCCGATAAAACTTTACTTAAAAAACTAATTAAAAACAACTTTACTTTAAATGAAGAGATAATTAAACGCTCAATTTTAGCCAAAAAAGCAATTGTTGAAAAAGACGCATATTCTTTAAATCGCCGCAAAATGCTGAACTTCGGACATACTCTTGGCCACACCATTGAGTCTAGTTTAAATCTAGATATCGCACACGGCGAGGCTGTGCTTTACGGAATGCTACTTGAAACTGAGTTAATTTACGAAAAAGGTTTAATTAAAAAACCAGTTTTTGACAAAGTTTTAAAGGCCATTAAATCCTTCCCACTGTATAAACGCGAAAAACTTGAAGAAATTAGAAGAAGTATTTTAGTTAAATATTTATTTAATGACAAAAAACAAACTAAAAATAGCGAAATTACTTTAACTAAAGTTAAAAAAATCGGCAAAGGCGAACTGGTTAATGTCTCAATTTCAGACATTCAGGCTTATTTAAACTAATGCAGGATAATCTTAAATTTTATTCTGATTTAAAAGAGGGTGTGTTTAGCGCACCTTCTTTTAAATCAGACACAATTAGAAAACTTTTAGTCTTGGCTTTTTTAGGAAAACCAGCCACACTTTGTGGCGCTTCTTTGTCGATAGATGAACTTGTTGCTATCAAAGCCTTACATGAACTTGGTGTAAATCTTGATGTCAACGGAGATAAAATAGAAATTAAAAATGCTTCCCAACTTAACTACATAGAAGACTATATTGACTGCAATGAATCCGCTACTTTGTTTAGACTACTTTTTCCACTTCTTCTTTTTAAGTTTGGCGAAGTTAAACTAACTGGGCTGGACACTCTTTTTACACGCCCGCTTGCTGAGTTTAAAGAAATTTTTCCACAAATTGACTTTAAACTGAATGCAAAAACTTTAAGATGTTGTGCTAAAGGAGTAGTTGAAAATCAAGTAATTGAAGTAAACTCAAAAATTTCAAGCCAATATTTATCTGGTTTATTTTTAGCCTGTGCTTTGATTGACAACGGCAACAAAATTAAAACTGATTTTGACTTGTCTAGCCCTAATTTTGTAACGTTAACGCTAGATGTGTTAAAAGAGTTTAGTTTTGAACTGAAAAAAGACGAAAAAGGACACTACTATTTTGAACGCACAAAAGACTTTAAAATTCCTAGAGAAATTAAAATTCGCCGAGACTACACACATCTGTTAACCGCCCTTACTTTAACTAAAGGACTTAAAAACAAAGTTAGTTTTAGCGGTCTTAGCGCTAAAGAAAAATACAGTTTTGAAATTTTTGAACAACTAAACACTGTTGGTTACACACCTATTGTTGATTCCAACTTTATTTCACTTCCTAAAATTCCGCACAAAATTGACTTTGCAGAAATCAACTTTAAAAATTCAATTGACAATGTGTTTTCTATATTTGCTCTTTGTTTAACTAACCCCGCTAGATATCGCTTTGTTAATATTGAAACTTTAGCGTTTAAAGAAAGCGATAGACTTGCTCTGTTAATTTCTATTTTGAAACAACTTAAAATAAACCACCTTTATAAAGATGGAACGCTTGAGTTTACGGTTTTGAAGGAATGTGATTTTTTCCATGTTCACTGCTCTGATTTTTTTGACCACCGTGCGCAAATGCTGGAACTGATTTTTAGATACTGGGCTAAAGTACCTCAGTTTACTTTACCAAAATACATTTCGGTCTATAAATCATATCCTGAGTTTATTTCTTACTTTAAAACCGATTTGCAAGACTTTGTAGAACTTGAGAAACTCCGCAGTCAAATTGATGCGATTGACGCAAAAATTGAAGCCGCACTTTTAGAACGCAAAAAAATTACCGACAAAGTTGCTAAGTTTAAAAAAGAAAACTTACTTGATTTAGTTTCATATAACCGTCGTCGATTTGTTATCAATCAAAAAAAATCTATACTTGCAAGAAATTTATTTAACCATTTGGTTTCCTTTACAGAGGCTAGCAACCAACTTTCTATGTTTGGCGCTGGTTTGGTTGGCCAAGGAATTGCAGATTCCTTGTCTCCAGAAATTCACGAAGAAATTGCTAAGGCTGTGAAGGTCAAAAAATATCCATACGAGTTATTCGAATGTGAAGATGAAAAAGATTTGCCTGAGCTTGTTGAAAACTTAATTTTAGATGAAAACAAATTATTTTTAAATATCACTACACCTTTTAAAAACGCTGTCCTTAAAATCACTGATAAAAAAAGCGATATTGTCAAAAAGACCGAAGCCGCTAATACAGTTTTTGAAAAAAACGAAGAACTTTATTTACTAAACAGCGATTTTTTTGGCGTGTTTTCATTCATTCAATCTATCCCTAATTTAAAAAAAGAAGTCTATATTTTGGGAACTGGTGCGGTTGCTAGAACTATTAAGGCAGCGCTTGAGTATTACGCAGAAAACTCTAATTTAGCAATGCCGCTAATTTTCTTGGTCTCACTTTCGCCACAAAAAGAAGGCGAAATCAGCTACTCGGAGTTTTTAAAACTGGTTAAAGTAAATAGCGAAACCGCTATTTTTAACGCCACAACTTGTTCATTTAAACAATTAATTGACCAAGGTTCGTTTGACCCTAAGATTTTTAAAACTGCAGGGTTTATTGCCTCGGTTAACTATAAACTAGATGACCTTGAGTTTAGACTTAAGTATCCGCAAGTACAGTACGGCGAAACTATGCTTATTTACCAAGCATTTGTCTCGCTTTACGCTGCCTTGACTAAAGAAACTGATACTGGCGAACTACTTAGCGCCTTATTTTGGTATATTGAAAATGCAGAGCTTAGAGATATCTAAAAAAGTCAAAATAGAAATCTACGGAGACACTCATAGCGAAAAAATCGGAATTCGGCTATTTGGGTTTCCAAAAGATTTTTATGTTAATTTTAAACAAGTAGAGAAAGCCTTAGAAAGACGCAAGTCTACTTCTATTTTTACAACTCCTAGAAAAGAGCCAGATAAGTACATTATCGCCTCTGGGTTTAAGGGAAATAAAACTGATGGTGATGTTATTGATGTTTATTTTGAAAACACAAACACTATATCTAAAGACTACAAACAGTTTAGTTTAACTCCAAGACCAGGTCAGGCTGATTTTGTTTCAATTCAAAAGTATGGAAAAACTTTTCCAGGTGGCGGACTTTTCTCTGGTAGAACCACAATTTTGTTTGTCTTTATTGGCGAAATAATTCGCCAATATTTAGGCATTGAGTTCAGCAGTCAAATAAAACAAATTGGTACTGAAAAAGATACTTTGAAGTTTGTTGAGTATTTAAATCAAATCAAAGCAGAACAAGACAGTGTTGGCGTTAAAATAACCACTACTTTAACTGGATTAAAACCAGGTGTTGGCTCGGTTTTCTTTAACAAACTAAACTCAAATATCGCTAGATTTGTGTATTTAATACCTGGCGTGAAAGCACTTGGTTTTGGCCTTGGTTCGGATACAGTTTGCAAAAAAGGCTCTGAGTATAATGACGTTTTAGCTGATTTAACAGGCAGAACTCATACTAACAATGCAGGCGGAATAGTTGGCGGGATTTCAAATGGAAATCCTATTTTAATTGAAACTACTTTTAGACCAACTGGTTCAATTTCCAAACCACAAGAAACTCTTAACTTAAAAACTGGTAAAATAGAGTTAATAGAAATCCAGGGTAGACACGACATTTGCTTTGGTTTAAGAGCACCAGTTATTGTAGAAGCAATGACAGCATTGGCTGTGTTTGCTACAATTGAAGGAGATAAAAATGATTAAAATAGCCGTTGATATGATGGGTGGTGACCTTGGCATTTTTGAAAATAAAAAAGCAATAAGAGCCTTGTTGGGCGAAAATACAAATATTGAGTTTTACTTAGTTGGAGATGAAAATAAGCTAAGTGAGTTTATCAATCACCCTCAATGTAAAATTATTCACACAGATAAATACCTAGATATGGGAGTGGAAGACCCATTTGCTGAATTTAGAAAGTCTCCAGAATATTCCCTTTTTAAAGCACTTACTTTACTTAAAAACAATCAAGTTAATGCCGTGGTTTCAGCAGGACCTACTCAAGCTGTGGTTTTTGGGTCTCACTTAATTGTAGGTAGGCTACCAAAAGTGCGCAGATTAGCATTAGCCATTCCTTTCAACACAGTTGATGGAACTAAAAAAATTCTGTTAGATTGTGGTGCTACTGCTGAAATTTCGCCAAAAGATTTAGTTGATTTTTCGCAAATCGGTGTTACTTATTTAAAACAACTTATTGGAAACAACGAATTTGTGCCACAAGTCGGTCTAGTTTCTATAGGTTCTGAAAAAGGTAAAGGTCGTGAGTTTGAGCGTTCTGCTTATGATTTACTTAAAGAAACTCACGAATTTAATTTTTACGGAAATGTTGAACCGAAAGAACTATTTTTTAAAAACGCAGATGTTTTAGTAACAGACGGATTCAGTGGCAACTTAATTTTAAAATCCATGGAAGGCGCCTTGTTAGGCTTTAAAGAGAACTTTAAAAAAGAACTTAAATACTGTTTACTTAAAAAACTAGCCTTCTTAATTTTAAGAAAATCAATTAAAAGAGCAGTTAAAAAATTGACTGCAAACGACACAGGTGGCGCCTTGATTCTTGGAACTAAAGGTGTTGTGGTTAAAGCACACGGTGCTGCTAAACACCAAGACTTAAAACAAGCCATTAAACAGGCTAAAGTTTTTGTTGAAAACAACATTATTGAAAAATTCTTAAAAGGACTTGAAAATGACTGACGAAAAAGCTTTTTTAAAGTCAATCGGAGTTAAGGTAAAAAACTTAAAAAACTTTATCCCTGCTTTTATCCACTCTTCATACGGTAACTTAAATAAACTACCAAACTACGAACGCCGCGAGTTTTTAGGAGACAGTATTTTGGATTTCTTAGCAGCCGAAGCACTGCTAAATAAGTATCCCGATGAAAACGAAGGTTTTCTTTCTAAACAAAGAGCGGCCATGATTTCTGAAGACGCACTTTTGGTTTACGCCAAAAAAATCAACTTAGATAACTACATTAAAACCCGAGTTTCTCCAATTCCAAAATCCATAATTGCCGATTGTATGGAGGCCTTAATCGGCTCAATTTATCTAGACAGTGGGATTGACAACTGTAGAGATTTTTTTGAGAAATACATATGGTATGTCTTTTTAAAAGAGATTGATATTATTGACTACAAAACCGTCTTACAAGAGTATTATCAAGGATTTTCAAATAAGTTAATTTCCTATAAACTAATTTCTGAAACAGGTCCTAGCAACGACAAAGTTTTTGTCTCTGGAGTTTATTATGAAAAAGATGTACTCCTTGCTACTGGAACTGGTCGTTCAAAGGCATTGTCTGAAAAAGAGGCTGCTAAAAAAGCCCTTGAGAAATTGCAGACAAAGGAGAATATAAATGCTTGAAAAATTATTTTTAGACTACTCACTTGATTTCTTAAAATTAGTTTCAGAACACCAAAAGAAATTAAACTTATCGGCAAATGAGTATTCTTTTGTGGTACTCCTACTTTCTGAAAAAAAGAAAAAACATACAGTGCTTTCTTTTGTAAAAAGAACCGGACTTGAAAAAGCAGTTGCTGAAAACACATTAAACTCACTGCACTCCAAAAAAATTATTACTTTTGTCTACGAAGAAAATGAAAGTGGCAAAGTTAGGGAGTTAATTTCTTTAAAACCACTCTACACCCAAATTTTAGACTTCATTCAAAATCCAGAGTCAGACCCGCAAGAGTGTTTACTTAAAGAGATTGGCGAACTCATTGAAAAAAATGCCAAACCACTTTCTGCCAATCAGTATATTTTGGTTAAAAACTGGCTTGAGAATAAAAAAATTACGCCTAGTACTTTGAAAGAAATTATTGAAAATATTATTAACGAAGGTTATTTTACTTTTGGTAAATTAGAAGCGGTTGTTCAAAACTATTCAGTTGAAGGCAAACCACTTGACCAAAAAGACAAAAAAATTCTTTCGCAAATTTTTAAACAATAGTTTGTTTTTAAAAAATAAACTCAATAAATGAAAAAGTGCCACGTTCCTGTTCTTTAGGAAATGTGGCACTTTTTGATTTAAATTCACTTTAATAAAGTATTTACTTAGTTAAATAATTTATTAAAAAGAATTTGACTTGGTGGTAAGAATAATTATTTATCTTAAATAAGATAAACAATTATGATACACAACAAGTTCTATCTAGTGGTCGCAGTCGTTAATTGAACTCAAGATACCGATAGTAGCATTTCTAACGCTTTTTGCAACTATATTTTTTAGGACACTAAGAATATTTTTTCTACTTTTTTTCATGTTTTTCCTCCTTTCGTATTTTAGTATATTAACACATTTTAAAAAAACATGCAAACAAAACACTCATTTGAAATATTTACAAACCTTTAAAATTGTAATATAATATTATATAAGGACGAAAAAAGTTTTAAAAAGGTAGGTAATCATGGAAATATTTATTGGATCTGACCATGCTGGTTTTTCGGCAAAAGAAAAAATCAAAACACATTTAAAAGAAACTACTAAGTACATAATTACTGACCTCGGAACTAACTCAACAGATTCAGTTGATTATCCTGTTTTCGGTGAAAAAGTTGCCAGAAAAGTAGTTGAAACCAAAGACTCACTTGGCATTGTTGTCTGCGGTTCTGGAATTGGTATTTCTATTGCTGCCAATAAAGTCAAAGGTGCCAGATGCGCCTTGGTTTACACCCAGGAAGCCGCACACTTAGCAAAACTTCACAACAACGCAAACATAATTGCGTTAAGCGGACGTGGATTTGAGTCAAGTGTGTTAATTGAGTTTGTTGAAGAGTTTTTGCAAACTGAATTTGAAGCAGGCAGACATCAGCGTAGAGTTGACATGCTAAACTCACTTTAATCAAAAGGAGTAGATAATGGTAAAAATTTTAAATCACCCACTAATTGAACACAAGATGAGCCAACTGCGTTCAGTTCACACTAAAACCAAAGAATTTAGAGAACTGGTTTCTGAAATCGCTACCTTGGTGACTTATGAACTTTCTCGCGATTTTCAAACTAAAACCGTGGAAGTTACTACTCCGATTGTTAAAACTAAATGCCAGGAACTCAAAGAAGAAGTTGTTTTAATTCCGGTTTTAAGGGCAGGACTTGGAATGGTTGAAGGGGTTTGTAGTTTAATTCCAACTGCCAAAATTGGGCACATTGGGCTATACCGCGATGAAGAGACCTTGGAGCCAAAAAAATATTTTTTTAAAGTTCCTGAAAACACCAAAAACTCGCTTGTTATTGTGCTAGATCCAATGTTAGCAACTGGTCATTCTGCCGCTTATGCAATTCAGGCTCTCAAAGAAATTGGTGTTAAAAACATCAGATACGCCGGTATTGTTGGTTGTCCTGAAGGTATTCAGTTACTGCAAGAAAAACATCCAGACGTTGATATTTATTTAGCACAAGAAGACAGTCATTTGAATGAAAACGGCTACATTGTTCCAGGACTCGGGGATTGTGGCGACCGTTTATTTGGCACTAAGTAATTTATGAAAAAATTCGGAGCCTGGTATTTACTTGTCAGTCAAATTATTTTTTCACTACTAATCCCAACTGCTGTTGGTGCTTTGATTGCCAAAAAGTCGGGCTATAGTCCAGTTGGCATTGGTGTTGCTGCTTTAATTGGTTTTGGAATTGGATTAGTTTCTTCAATTTCTTTTGCTCTAAACATTTACCGCAAAATAATTAAAACTGAGAAGAAGGAAACAAAACCTCAAGACACCCCTAAAATTGGCGATGAAAATCAAAACGATTAATCACTTTGTCTATTTTCTTTACTTATTTAGTTTTATTTCTAGCCTTATTTGGCTGTACATTGACAAAACTGCGTATTTATTTGCAAACCTTGCTTTAGTTTATTGTTTTTTATTTTCTTTGATTTTGAAAGTAGAGCTAAAAACTTTTAAAAAAGCCCAACTTTTTGGGTTTACTATTTTGCAAAACTTTGTAGTTTTTATGTTGTTTTTACTAATTTTTATTTTAAGTAGTGTTTTAAAGTCAAAAACGCCTGGCTTAAATTATCTAAGTTTTGGCACTACTTTGGCGGCAAGTATAGTGCTTGCAAGTATTGCTATATTATTTGAAGCGAAAATTAAGAAAGGAGAAATATGTTAGAAAATCTAGAAATCAATAAGTTCCCACAAGCGATTACTCCGTATTTTTTTGCATCTCTTTTCATAATGACGATAATCGCAGTATACGTCTCTGCAATTGGTGCTGCTGTTGAAAGACTTCGCGGAAAAGAACCAAATAAATTTCTCTACTGGCACATTAAAGCAGTTGACAGCGTCAACACTTTCTTAAAACAAAACATCGGGATTCATTGGCGAACCGCAGCCCCATACATCTTCACGCTCATTTTCTTTATTTTGTTTGCCAATATTTCGGGAATTTTTGGACTTATTACACCAACTGCCTTTACCGCAATCACAGTTCCGCTGACCCTGTTTTCACTATATTGCAAACATCAAATTGGACTAAAGTCAAGAAAAGCCAAACACTTTAAAGGTTTGTTTGAACCAGTTTCTATTATGTTTCCAATCAACCTGCTTTCTGAGTTCACGCCCATTCTTTCAATGAGTTTTCGTTTATTTGGAAATATTGTGAGTGGCGGAATTCTGCTTTCTTTAGTCTACTCACTACTGGGTGGTCTTTCTCCGTTTGTCACACCAATTATGCATTTTATCTTTGATATTCTGTTTGGCTGCATTCAAACTTTGGTGTTTGTGCTACTTACAGTTATTGCGATTTCTCAAAAAACTGAGGACACAGATAAATATGAAAACACTGATGAAAACTTTTTACTAGAGTATAATTTAGTATACAAAAACGCAAAAAATTAAAATTAGGAGGATATATTTATGGACACAATTTTAAACTTAATTGCTAATTTAAACTTAATGCAAGTTGTAGGTTCACTTGCCTATATAGGTGCAGGTATTGCCGTATTTACTGGTTTTGCAACTTCAATTGGACAAGGTTTAATTGGTATGAAAGCCGTTGAAGGGGTTGCCCGTCAACCAGAGGCTTCAAACAAAATTATGATTTTAATGATCATTGCCCAAACCGTCGTTGAAACTTCTGCCATCTACGGTATGGTTGTTGCCTTTACTTTAGCAAGTAAATAAGCACCCATTTAGTTTCGCTTTTTTTAAAATGACTATTTATACAGATATTTCTAAAAACATCGTAAAGACCGTGGAAAAAGGTCTTTACTCAATGTTTTCAGATTGGTCTATTATTGTCTATCAATTAACAGCGCTGTTTATTCTTTACTTAATAGTGCGTTTTTTCTTTTGGAAAAAAATCACTAAATTTTTAGATGAGCACAGAATGCAGGAAATTAAAGAAAAACAAGAAGCGAATAAAGCACAAGAAGAAATCAAAGCCTTAAAGGCAGAAATTAGCCAAAAATATCTATCTGCTCGCGACGACATCGAACAGATGAGAGACACTTTAATTAAAGACGCCCAATTGGAACGCGACGAAATTTTGGCTAAAGCTAAAAAAACCGCAGAGCGTCGACTTGCTAAACTAGACAGTGAAATTGAGGCCGAAATCAAAGAAAAAGAAGCAGAAATCAAACAAGCAATTAAAGCGATTTCCTACAAGGCTACTAAGTTAATTGTCAAAAAAGAAATTGATAAAAACTTATACGAAAACGAACTTGATCTTTTAATCGAAACTGAACTTGAAAATGCAAAAAAATAATTACGCCAAATACGCACACGCCTATTTTAATTTTGTTAAAGACAAAACTTCACAAAAGGTTTTAATTGAAGAACTCCACACTTTTAAAAATATTTATGCCAAAAGCCCAGAGTTAATTTCAGCACTGGCATATGGCCGCATAGACGCCGAAAGAGTTCTTGCTCAGTTCAGTAAAGAAACTCAAAGTTTTGTAAAAATTTTAATTAAAGACAAAGCAATTTTGGCAATTGACAAAATTTATGCGGAGTTTATGCGCCTGCAAAACATTGAAAGAAATCAAGCGTATGTAACTATTTCTTCGCCTAAAAAACTAACAGATACACAAATTAAAACTCTAACATCTGAACTTAAAAAAATTATTCAAGACAAGGCCTTAATTTTAAGACAAGAAATCAATCCAAAACTAATAGATGGCCTTAAGATTGATTATGCTGGCCGCAGCCTGGACTTGTCAGTTTTAACTAAATTAAGAGAAATGTTTAGATAAAGAAAGGAAACAAAATGGCTTTAGATATCAAAAAACTGCAAACTCAAATTGAAGAAGAGCTGAAGGCTCAACAAAACGAAAGCCAGTTCCAAGAAGTCGGCTATATTTTGACAGTCGGTGATGGTATATGTTTTTGCTATGGACTTAAAAACGCCATGATGGGCGAAAAAGTTATATTTAACAGTTCTTGTTTTGGAGTAATTTTTAACTTAGAAGTTGATAAAGTCGGAATTATTTTACTAGGAGATATTTTTTCAATTAAGGAAGGCGACGAGTGTAGGCTAACCGGCAAAATCTTTGAAGTGCCAGTTGGCGAGGCCTTACTTGGACGCGTGGTTGACCCGCTGGGAGAACCTCAAGACGGACTTGAAAAAATTATAACTTCAGAGACTCTGCCAATTGAAAGGCCTGCGCACGCCGTAATGGAACGAGACCACGTCAACGAACCACTACTTACAGGCATCGGAATGATAGATGCTTTGATTCCGATTGGCAAAGGTCAAAGAGAGTTAATTATTGGCGACCGTCAAACCGGCAAAACTTCTATTGCTATTGACACAATTTTAAACCAACAGGATAAAAATGTAATATGTGTCTATACAGCAATTGGCCAAAAACAACAAACTGTTGCTCAAATTAGAAAAACTTTAGAAGAACACAACGCACTTGACTACACAATTATAGTCTCGGCTCCTGCTCACAAAGAAGGAACACTTCAGTATTTGGCTCCATTTTCAGCGTGTTCTATGGCCGAATACTTCGCTGAACGTGGACGCGATGTTTTAATAGTTTACGACGACCTTTCTAAACACGCTGTGGCTTACCGCGAACTTTCACTACTACTTAAACGCCCACCTGGCCGTGAGGCTTTTCCCGGAGACATATTTTACCTGCACTCAAGACTACTTGAGCGCTCTGCAAAATTATCTAAAGTTTTAGGTGGAGGCTCACTTACCGCACTTCCAATCATTGAAACTAAAGCAGGAGATATTTCTGCCTATATTCCAACTAACGTGATTTCTATTACCGATGGACAAATTTTTTTAGAAACTGAACTTTTTTACAAAGGTATTCGCCCCGCTATTAACTCAGGACTATCGGTTTCCCGAGTTGGTGGCTCTGCTCAGTTTAAAGCAGTTAAGCGAGTGTCTGGATTACTTCGTATATTTTTAGCGTCATATAAAGAACTTGAGTCTTTCTCACAATTTGGCTCAGATTTAGATGAACTTTCTTTAAAGAAACTAGCCAGAGGTCGCCTGGTTATTGAAATTTTTAAGCAAAATATTCATGAACTAATTGATTTTACCACACTTGCTTGTGTTCTTTGGGCACTTAACCGTGAACTGCTTGACGACATTCCTTTGGCTAAAGTTAAAACTTTTGTTAATTTTGTCACTAAGTTTCTGCAAAGTGAAGAGACTGGAAAAGCGGTTTATAGAGCAATTTCTCAAACTAAAGATTTTCCTGAAGACACGCTAATGTCAGAACTGATTTTGAAAATCAAAAAGGTTCTTTAATGCTTAACTTAAAAGAAACTAAGAAAAAAATCCAGGCGCTTTCGGAAACTGAAAAAATAGTTTCGGCAATGCAAGCAACAGCTCTTTCTAAAATCAACTCAGCACAACGCAAAATTACTGAGTACAACTCGTTTATGCGTTCATTTAAAGAGATTTTTCTTTCAGTTTTTAAAACTAACGAAAATCCGATTTTTCAAAAACACGAAAACGGTGAAACTATTTATATAGTAATAACTTCTGACAAAGGGCTGTGTGGGTCTTTTCACTCAGAACTTTTTAAGAAATTATTCCTGCATTCTCGCCGTAACCAAAATCACCATGCACTCGTGATTGGCAAAAAAGGCCACAGTTTTTTTCGCCAAAAAGAAAATATTCTGATTAACAAAAAACCAATTTTTAACCGCGAAGACATCAACATTACTTTTTTTCGCAAATACGTTTTAGACATTAAAAATCTGTTTTTAGCAGGCTACATTAAAAACGTCTATCTAGTTTACAACAACTCCAAAAACGCTTTGGAAAAAGAAACTAAAATTGAGCGAATTTTGCCAATTACCAGACATATTTTTGAAGAACAGGAAAGCCCGCAAACTGAATATATTTACGATGAGTCTAAAAATAGAATAATAAGTGAGTTGATTGTGACATTCATAGAATCTAAAATTTTTGGAGCAATGCTAAAGTCTAAGGCCTGTGAACACCAAGAGCGACAACTTGCAATGAAAAAAGCCTCTGATAACTGCAAAAAATTATTTGAAAAATTAACACTGGAATACAACCGCGCGAGACAAGGTCAAATTACTTCTGAGTTGATAGACATAGTCAACGGCTCTTGACCAGAAAGGATTTAAAAATGGGAAAAATACACGAAATTATTGGTCCAGTAGTAGATGTTTACTTTGACACTGAACTACCAAAGATCAATACCTGTTTAAAAGTTAATAACCACGGACAAGAGTGCTTTTTAGAAGTACTTTTACACGTTGGCGACAAGATTTGTAGAACTATTGCTTTCTCTCCTACCGATGGTCTTAAAAAAGGACTTGAAGTGATTGACACCAAAGCCCCAATTAAAGTACCAGTTGGCGTAAAAACTCTTGGTCGTATGTTTAATACACTTGGACAAACAATTGACTTAAACGGAGAACTAAAAACAGATTCTGTCAAACCTGAGCCAATTCACAAGGCTCCACCACAGTTTGCTAAACTTTCTACAGAAGTTGAAATTTTGGAAACCGGAATTAAAGTAATTGACTTACTTGCACCTTATATCAAAGGTGGGAAAATTGGATTATTCGGCGGTGCTGGAGTTGGAAAAACCGTGTTAATACAAGAGTTAATTCACAATGTTGCGAAAGCCACTGGCGGGATTTCTATTTTTGCCGGAGTAGGTGAGCGTTCTCGCGAAGGTTTTGATCTTTACACTGAAATGAAAGAGTCTGGAGTTTTGAAAAACACAGCCCTAGTTTTTGGTCAAATGAACGAACCACCAGGTGTTCGTATGCGAGCACCGCTGACCGCGCTTACTATGGCTGAGTATTTTCGCGATGTTAAAAAACAAGACACTTTGCTTTTCATTGACAACATTTTTAGATATGTACAAGCAGGTTCAGAGGTTTCAGCACTTCTTGGCCGCATGCCTTCGGCAGTTGGCTACCAACCAACTTTAGCAACCGAAATGGGTAGACTGCAAGAGCGAATTACTTCAACTAAAGACGGTTCAATTACTTCAATTCAAGCCGTATATGTACCGGCTGACGACTACACAGATCCGGCTCCGTCTACTGTGTTTTCACATCTTGACGCAACTACTAACTTAAAACGACAACTAATTGAAGAAGGTATATATCCGGCAGTTGACCCTCTGGCTTCAACTTCTTCTGCACTTAACCCAAACATTTGTGGAACTGAGCACTATACTGTGGCTAGACGTGTGCAAGAAATTATTCAAAGATACTATGAACTTCTAGACATTATTGCAATTCTTGGAATGGATGAACTTTCAGATAGCGACAAACTAATTGTTCACCGCGCACGTCGTGTACGTTTCTTTTTATCACAATCCATGCATGTTGCTGAACAGTTTACCGGAATAAAGGGAAGTTTTGTTCGTTTAAAAGACACAATTAAAGGTTTTAAAGACATACTAGATGGTAAATACGACCACATTGAAGAAGAGGCTTTTCATATGGTTGGGTCAATTGACGAAATGCTTGAGAAAGCCAACTTGCTAAAGAAAGCACAAAATGCAGTTTAATCTATATTTATATCAAGGTTTGATTTTAAGCAAAGAGGCTACTAAGTTTTTACTGAAAGACAAAAACGGCGAAGTTGTGATAATGGACAAACACATCCCGATTGTTTTGTCTGCGCTTGAGGCAACTTTAGTGCTAACTCTTAAAAACAACGAAACTAAGTATATTTGTTTGGAACGCGGGATTATTGAGTTTAAACAAAATACGGCTAAAGTATTGGCTTCACTTGCTATTGTCAGAGATTCTGAAAAAGAAGCACAAACTGCTTTTCTTGAGGCCAAAAGCACAGCGTTAAATAATGCCAAGAAAGAAAACAATGAGTTTACAATTTTAGAAAAGAAACTCAAAGACCAAATACATTTAACCAAAGCAGGTTCACTTTAAAACTTAATGCTAAATTGAAAAATGCAGGTAATACCTGCATTTTTTGTTTGGTTTTAATTAGTTAAGGTGTACTCAGAAATATCCACAACTATATAGGAAACCGAGTCTTTGTAAATTGTGCGGTTGACATTTACTTTAACAATATCACTGCCTTTTTGCATTAAGTCATTTATTTTATCTGCACACACGTTAAAGGCAGTGCAAGAAATCGCACTGTTTGCGTGGACCAGTTCAAATTTAGCAACACTTGTTCCTTTAGCACTTTTAAAAACTTTTTGGTTTTTAATTTTAGCAATTGTAGTAATTGAGTGTCTGCGCTCAATTTCAGAAAACGGCACAAAATACTTTTCTTTTGCCAGTTTGTTTAGCAAATCATATTTTAAGTTGAAACCGAGAGCCTTAAACTCAAAATCACTAAGTTCACTGTCTGAGTATTCAGATTCATCTTTTTTGTAGTCAGAAAGTAAGGCAGTATGTTCGCGCATCATAGCAAGGTCGCGCATTTGTTTTTTAGTTAAATTAAAACCATCTAAAGTACTTGCAAAAATTAAGTTTTCAAGTTGTTCTTGAGATAAAATGTCTTTAGTTTTTGTTAAAAAATCAACAAAGTCTGCGTATTTTTGTGAGTTTAGTTGTTCAACAGTTTCACTGCTAATTCTTTTAACAACAGTTAAAGGAAGCAAGATTTTGTTTTGACTTAGTTTGCATTTTTTGCCAGAAATCAAAATTCGTGGATTTAAAACAAAGTAGCCTTTTAGTTTTGCCTCAAAAACGTACTTAACAATAGTTTCTGTGTCTCCTGTATATAGTTCAAAGAAAGCAGCAGCAAAACAATTGAAGTAATTTGCTTTGATATACGCCATTTGGTAAGCCAAAGTGGCGTAGCCAACCGAGTGACTTTTGTTAAAACCGTATTCTGCAAACTTCTTGATGAATGCAAATATTTTTTCAGCAACCTCTAGGCTGTAGCCGTTTGCAGTTGCTTTCTTTAAAAATAAAGGATGTTCTTTTTCAATTACGCTTTGGTCTTTTTTAGAAATCGCTCTTCTAAACAAATCAGCCTCAGCAAACGAATAGCCACCTATTTTTTTAGCAATTTCAATAATTTGTTCTTGATATAAAATGATGCCGTTAGTGCTTTTGATAATTTCAGTTATTTCTTCTGGCAAATCAGTTTCAAATGAACCTTGTTTTTTGTTTTCTATGTAGACATCTATTTGATCAAGTGCACCAGGTCTCCATAGAGCCAAGGTGTCAATAAGGTCTGAAAAAGTCTTAGTTTGCATTCTTCTGCAAAGTCTTTTTAGTCCTTCTGTTTCTAACTGAAAAATTCCTTCGGTGTCTGATTTGGCAATTAGTTTAAATGTATCTTGATTTTGAAAGTCAGTTATTTCTTTAAAATCAGGGTCAATTCTTTTAACATAATTTAGTTGTTTCTTTAAAACTGTTAAGTTATTTAAAGAAAGTAAGTCTAATTTAAGTAGACCAATTGACTCAAGTTCGTTCATATCAAAAACTAACTGATTAAAATCACCATACGGAGATTTTTTAACTGCTAAATATTTAGTCAGTTCAACATTTGAAACAATTAACGCAGAAGCGTGAGTTGAAAATGTTTGGATTTTTCCGTATAGAGTTTTACAAACTTCCGAAACTTCGCGAACAAGTGGTTTAGTGTAATACTCTAATTTCCCTTCAACTTCTCTTTTGATCTCTCTTTTTTCAGATTCAGAAACAGCTAAAATTCTGACAACATCGTTGAGTGCAGACTTTTCTAAATATTTATTTTGCGTATTTACAAAAGCAATTTTATCGTTTCCAAAAAGTTCAGTTAAAAATTTAACCACTTTTAATTTATCAGCGCTGTCAACATCAATATCAATATCTGGATATCCTTGTCTAAACTTATTTAAGAAACGCTCAAAAATTAAGTTATGTTTAACTGGGTCAATTTCAGTTATTCCAAGAGCCCAAGCAACAAGTGAACCAACCGCAGAGCCACGACCAGGTCCGATTAGCACATCGTTTGCTTTTGCCCATCTGCAAATTTCGCTAACTAACAAAAAGTAGTTCGCAAAGTTAAGTTCTGTAATCACACTAAGTTCATGTTTTGCTCTCTCTTGGTATTCGGGTCCAAGATGCGTGCAAAATTCATAAACTCGATTTTTAATTTCTTCGTTTGGATTTGGATAAATTTGTGGAATTTCAAACTTTGGCAGTTCATAGTCAAACAATTGAATTTGGTCAAGAAAATCATCTAAGTTATCTAAAAGAATTGGATTGTATTCTTGAATTAGTTCTTTAAGTTCTTCAGCAGTTTGCAGATAATGATTAGCAATTTCTTCATCTACACTACCGTTAATTTTTCTTAAGTACTCGTGAGCTTTAATATGTTCAACTTCAGAATACTCTGCACTAAAACCAGGTAGTAAGGCGATATTGTAGTTTTTAACAATGTATTCAACTCCCTTAATTTGCTCTTTTGAATAAGCAAAGTCAAGTAACCAGTAAACACTGAAAGCAGTTAGTTTTTCAAGCATTATTTGTGCGCTTTCTGTTTTTAATACATCTTTGTTTTGTTCACTTATAACAAACAAGAAATCATCTTTATGCTCAAAACAAAAATCAAAATCTACACTTTGGTTTGTATCTATTTGCTTATAGTTTTTAAGTAAAAGACGAAAAGTAGTTGAATTTCTTGGAAAAATCAAAATATTCAAACTATTTTTTTCAATACTTAAACGCGTAGCAAGACCAATTAAACCAGTTTTATTCGCATCTTTACAACTTTTGAAAAACTCAAGCATTCCACCTAGATTATAGTCAGCAATCACAGGTATATCGTATCCTCGGCTCAATTGCAAATTAACTGCATCTGATACTGAAATTAGCGAGTGTTGATACGAAAAGGCACTTTTAAAGTTTATTAAGGCAAACATTAGAAGTTAATGAAATCTTTTGCGAATTCCATACATTCGCGAATTTTATCGTCATCAGGTTGATAGATACAAGAAAGCCCTTTTTCTCTAAAAAGTAGTGCACCAACTTCTTTTACTCTATCTTCCCAAATATCCATCCAAATAGGGTAATCATACCAGCCATAAGAGCCAAATAAGGCGATTTTACGACCTTTTAAGTGTGGAAGCAGTTCAGCAAAATAAGGTTCAAACTCTAGTTCTTCAAGAACGTTGTCACCCATTGCTGGGCAACCAAAAATAATTTTATCGTAATTCAAGGTAGTGGGAACATCTATCTCAGACACCCATTTTAACTCAGCGTCAACGTTGTTTTCTTTTAAGGCAGTCAGCATAGCATTGGCCATAATTTCGGTATTGCCAGTTCCTGACCAGTAGACAATCAGTATTTTTTCCATAGTGTATTAGTCTCCTCTTTTTCATTTTTAGTATAACATTTTAAAATTTTTTGAGTTTGATTTTTAATTTATTTTTCTTTAATTTACTGCTCAGATTTGCGTATTTTTGTTTTATAAGACCTTAAGTCTTTTAAGTAAAAATAACTAAAAATACTCGCTATTAAAATTAAAGAAAAACCGACTGTTATAGTTATTTTTACAACAGTTGGTAAACTGGCGAGTTTACTACTATTTTTGTAAATTATAGTCCGCTCATAAGTTTGCACATTTCCGCGCTCATCAGTTGCAGTATATAAAAGAGTTCTAGGTAGTTCTTTATTTTTAGTGGCATCTATTGTCTCGTGCCAGATGTCTAGTTTACTGTTGTTTTTAGTATCTGAGTTATCAGTAATTTCAAGACCCTTTAAGTAATCAATTTGGCTTGGATTATTTTTTAAAGTCACGATGTCAATTTCAAGTGGGTTAGTTTCCTTAATTGTTGGTTTTACCTTGTCATCCACCAAAAGTCTAAGTTCTTTAGTCACTGAGTTTTCCGAAGTGTCTTTTACAGTGTAGTACACTTTGTAGTAGTCGCATTTTTCTAAATTAACGCCAGATATGTCAATGTGACATTTGCTAGGGTTAATTGACTTGTCTACATTGTCAAAAATACCTGCGATGTTTTGACGCAGAGTTTCAAGTAAATTAGTTTCTCTTAATTTGACAGTTAAACTGTTTGATTTTAATTCTAATACTGGTGGAATGTTGTCGCCAACCACACAAACAAAACTATGCACAGTTTCGTTTCCGTATTCATCGGTTAGTTTAAGTTCACAGCGATATTTACCAGGTTTACTGAAATTAAAGGTATATTCTTCTCCGTCAACGTATAGTTTTTCGGTTACTTTAGTGTCGTCTTGATATGAAAAATATTTACTTGCTTGGAACTTCTCACCAACATTTAAAAAGATACTTCTTGGTTGCTTTACTAAAGTAGGTGGAAGTAAGTCTACAACTTTTAGCAGGTATGATTTTGAAATTTTATTACCTGCTTTGTCTTGAACTGAGATTTCTACTAAATATGATTTGCCAAGTTCTTTAGTGTCAATAGTTTTGTCAATTGTAGTTTTAAGTTCACTTTTAAAGTCATAGTTGTCTTTTATGTCAAATAAGTCAGTTAAGTTAAACTTAGAGTTTACCTGAACAGGCACATAGCTTTGATTATTTTTATCTTGCTTAGTTTGAATGGGCTCAATGGTTGGTTTAGTTGTGTCTTTAACTTCTAAGACAAAAGACTTTGAACCTCTGATTTCTTGTGTACCTGGTTTAAAGATGTTTAAAGTAACTTTGTATTTGCCGACCTTGCTTAAGTTAATTTCGCTAATGTCTAGGTTTAATTCACTTAACTTGTGGTTGTAGACTTTATCTTTTACAACGGTCGATTTTAAAATTTCTTCAATGAAGTTTGTGTATTCAGTCTTTATTTTTTCGTTGTCTAAACTAGTCGATAACACTTCTTTAGTTACTTCTTTAAAAGGAAAAGTAATTTCGGCAACTCCTGTATCTTTAACTTCAACAGTGAATTTCTTTGTAGTTGAGTTTCCGCTTTTATCAGTAGCAGTCACCGATAGTTCGTGCACTCCAACTCTATTTAACTTCTCTTCACCTTCTACTTTAATATCTAGTTCATCTCCGCTGTTGTCTGTAATATTAAACTGATTTAAGGTAAAAAATGGCGAACCGATTACTGTAGTTAATTGGTATGCTTGTTTTTTAAACTCAATTTTGGGAGCCTCAATGTCTTTAACTTCTATGTATGTTTTTAAAACCGCTTGGTTTTCGTTTTCATCTAAACAATGAATTTCTATTGGGTATTTTCCTGGTTTGTTTAACAAAACATCTTCAGCACCAAGCAATTTGGTTGTCAATTTAGTTGATATATTGTCTTTAAAGACAAAGTATTTCTTTAAAATTTCGTCAATTTGTTTATATGTAAGTCTATCTTTTTTAAGTTCTGTGAAAACTATTGGCTTAATTTGGTTTATTGTTGGTTTCTCTCTGTCTAAAATATTGATAATTAAATTAACTTCAAGTTCATCGGCAAGACGACTGAACTCACAAAGTAAACTAACCAGCATTTTCCTTTGTTTGAAGTTAGTCATAAAGAATTTTTCTTCAAAACTTTCTGGTTTTGCGTATTCTATAGATTCAGCCATATATATTTCGCCAGTGTTTACGTCTTTTAACCAAACTTTAACTGCGTTTTTTAGTTCATCAAATGAGACTTTTTCTGGATTGTCTAAACTAAAGTCAAACTCACGGTAAATCCCTTCGGCGTGCATTTCATATTGCAAACCTTCGTAAATTACTGTTTTAATGAAAGTTTTTTCAACGATTCTAGATTCTTTTGCGACAGCCTTTTTAGGTGAAAAAAGTCCAAAATAAAAAGAAATAAAAAATAAAACTACAAAACTAAGTTTTTTTGACATTCAAAGTTCCTCCACACATATATTTATGCAGATTAACTAAATTGCTTAAAAATAGTTTTGGTGTTTTTTAAAACAGCAATTTAATTGCTAAAAAGTAAAAAAACCAACCGCGTTATGCTGATTGGTTTTTGGGATTTAATTGCTATTTTTTAGGTTGCCAACCTACTTTTTTGGAAATCGCTTTTAAAAGCAAGTGCATAGAGTAGGTGTCTTGGCCGCAATACGCTAAAAGTGCTGCGTATGATTTGTCGTAGTCAGGTCCTTTTTTTTCAGTAAACGACAAATACTCTTGCACCGCCATTAGTCCGTTTTGCACTTCTAGGTTTTTATAAGAAAGGTCTGTAAAAACAGGAAGCAGCTTTTTAATTGAGTAAGAACCAAACAAATCACGGTGATAGTAAGCCAGACCTCCCTTTGGTTTGTCTGCACTTTTTCCTTTAAAGACATACATTAAGTCGTATATTCTGTCTAAGATATTTTGCAAGCCCTCAACCATTTTAGTATCTGCTTTAAATAGTTGAATTAACTCTTTAATGCGGGTGTTTTCAAATGCTTTGTTGTAAACCATCACGCTACCACCGTCTGGCTTGATAGTTTCAAGCATGAGTTTAGTAAACTCAAATCTATAGTCAGTTTTCGTATCTTTATTTAAAAAGTAGACGTTGTCTGCTTTTAAGTCACACTTGCCAAACTCTTTTTCTATGTGTATAGAAAACTGAAATAGGGATTGAGTGTAGGGTTTTTCGCCAACATAGCGAGGTAGTGGAAAGTTAGTAGACTCAAAGTCTAGGTGATAAATTGGGAGCTTGATTTCGTCTAAATATTTTTTAACTAAAGCCTCGTCAATATGCTCTTCACCTGTAAGCACGCAGTATTTTTGAGTTTTGTTTTTTTCGCGGTTTAAATATTCATCGTCCAGATTAGTCATTTTAACTGTGCCTTCGTTAACCAGGTCTTTAATTTCTAGTTTTTCTTCCTTGTTTTTAAAGCCATGGTGGCGGTCAATGTATTCAAATATGGAGTATTTATCTGGAATCTGCCAATCGTGTTCACACACGCAAGAAAAGTATTGACACTCTAAGTTCTTTCCTTTTTGGCAGTGCACACCAAAGTTTACTTTAGAAGCGTCGGCTAAGTCTATCTCCTGCTCAATTTTTTTAATTTCCGCAGCAATTGTGGGTTGCAAATATTCAGTGATTTTGTTGTAGTCAATGAAAGAAATTATAGCGTCTGGGTTGTAGACCCTTGCACCGTGTTCGTTGGTTTTACCGTCGTACACGTATTCGTGGTTTAAAACCGCTAAGTAATAATAAACTGGTTTGGTAAATTGCTTACTTTGTTCAACCACATATCGCTGGTATGCTAAATCAAAAGAAATTCGGCCAATTCCACTTGTGTCAAAGCGAGTAGTGACTTTGTCTCTGGCAGATTCCGAAGAAATTACGTCTTCAATAATTTTAGTTTTTTCGTTATAAATGAAAGAAGGTCCGTCTTTCTTGGTAGTCAGTTTAGTTAAAAATTTATTTGTGGTAGTGGCTTTCACTTCAAAAATACGAATAGCGTTGTCGTCTTCTTGAAAAATATCAATAAAAGAATAATAAGTGTGGTCACCTTGTTCTAAAGCGATGTATTTTTGTAGATTGGTGTCTTTCGCAAAAATAACTTGACCGCCAAATTGACTGTGCACACGTTCGGCTGCCAGAACCTCGATTTGCTTAAAGTCTTCCATATAAAGGTCTAGAGTGATATTTTTGTTTAAGTCTGGTGCAAAAACTTCTTCAAGGTCTCCGCCTTCACTTTTCACAACTTCATACATGTGCGCTAAAATTTCTTGTTTTTTCGCATTTGTTTCTTCAGATAAAAGATCTTCAATTGTGGCGTTTGGATCAAACGCAACCACAGCCTCACCTTTTTCATATCTTAGTTTTTCTAAAGCTACGTAGCGTGGGCAGCGCATGTAGTTTAAGAAATTAGTTTTAGAAATTTTTGCCATCTTTGTTTTTAGGCTTCTTTTTCTTTTTCGGCGTCTATCTTGGCTTGATACTCTGCTCGGATTTTATCTAAATCAAACACAGGTTTAGCGCTAGGTAATTCTTTAAACATTTTATCGGCAAATAATGTGCCTTGCAGGTGGTCGTATTCATGTTGAAAAACGATAGCAGGGTAATCTTTAAAGGTTTGTGTGACCCAAATTGGTTTTTCGCCTTCCACGATTTTCAAAAACCTAGCGGTAATTTCTTTGTGTCTAGGGGTTAACAGATTATCAGTTTCTCGGTTAACACTTAAGCACCCTTCCCCTTCTGGCAAGTAGATTAGTTCACTGCTTTTTTCAATAATTTCTGGATTAACTGCAACAAAATTATAAAAAGTTTCATCTATGTCATAAAAGTAAACTGCAAACATTTGCTTTAAAACATTGATTTGAGGTGCTGCTAGCCCTACGGCTTCGCGCAAGTTATAGTGGTCTCTGATTTCTGGAGTTATTGAGTTTCTAACATAATCTATTAGTTCTTTGGCTAAGCGCTTATCTTTAAAAGAAAGTGGTAGTTTGCACTCTAGACATTTTTTGTGGATATTTGCATTACTTTCGTCAATTATATTGTTCATCAAAATCATAAATATTTACCTCAATTCAATTTTAAAGTTCATTTTATTATGTGTATGTTTAAACTAAGTTTAATATACATTAAAGTAGTTATTGTACGTTTTAAAAAATTCAAAATTTGCGTCAAAAACTACATTTTATTTTAAATAAACTCTTAAAAAAGTCTGTTCATTTAGGAGTATTTTAGCACAGTTTAACCTAAAAAACTATTTGACTTTTAGGGGTTTGTTTCCTATAATTCAAATAGCGACAGAGTATATAAAACCCTGTCTGGAGGATAAAATGACTGCACTAATTATAGTGCTTGCGAGTTTAACCTCTATTATACTTGGTTCAATCCTTGGGTATATTGCAAGAAAAATAACTTATGAAAAGGGGCTAAAAAAAGCTAAATTTACTTTTGAAAAGATTATTAGCGAAGGTAAGAAAGAAGCCGATCGCTTAAAAAAAGAATACTTACAACAAGGACGCAGTAATATTGAAAGTTTAAAACAAGACGCAGAGACTAACATTAACAGTCGTCTTAAACTAGTTGCTGAACAAGAAAATAAGTTAATCACTCGTGAGCAGTCTTTAGACAACCGCACACTTTATTTAGATAAACGTGAGCAGTCTATTGACGATAAAGATAAAAATATTCAACAAAAACAACTTGAACTTGATGAAAAACACGCTAAAGTTGAAGAAAAAATCACAGAGGCTGAGCGTGAACTTGAGCGAGTTGCTGGTCTTTCTAAAGACCAAGCGAAAGCTGAAATTATGCAAGACCTTGAAAACAAGATGCAACATGAAATGAGTGCGTATATTCGCGAATCTGAAGAACGCGCTCAACTTGAAGCAGAACGTAAAGCCAAAGGTATATTGGCAATTGCTATGCAAAAGTATGCATCCGATGCTACCGCTGACCACACAATTTCTGTAGTAAATTTCCAAGATGATTCAATTAAGGGAAGAATTATTGGAAAAGAAGGTAGAAACATTCGCGCATTTGAAGCCTTGACGGGAGTTGACGTGGTAATTGACGACACCCCGAATGCTGTTGTCTTGTCTGGTTTTGACCCAATTCGCAGAGAAGTTGCCAAAAGAGCATTAACTGCTTTAATTCAAGATGGGCGAATCCATCCGCAAAGAATTGAAGAGTTAGTTGAAAAGGCTCAAAAAGAAGTTGACGACTATGTGTTTCAAGCCGGCGAAGACGCTGTTTTCCAAATGGAAATTGGTAAGATGAACTTAGACTTAATTCGTATTGTTGGCCGCATGGCTTTCCGTACAAGTTTTGGCCAAAACGTCCTTAAGCACAGTATGGAAGTTGGATTTTTAGCAGGTAAGTTAGCCGCTGAACTTGGCGAAAATGAATATATTGCGCGCAGAGCAGGTTTACTTCACGATATTGGCAAAGCAATTGATCACGAGATGGAAGGTTCCCACGTAGAAATTGGCGTTAAACTAGCACAGCGCTACAAAGAAGCACCCGAAGTTATAGACGCAATTTCTTCACACCACGGAGACCGCGAAGCAAAATCGGTAATCGCTGTATTAGTAGCCGCTGCTGACGCAATTTCTGCATCTCGTCCAGGCGCTCGCAACGAATCTTCTGAAAACTACATTAAACGCTTAACTCAACTTGAAGAAATCGCTAACTCTTTCCAAGGTGTGAAAAAAGCCTACGCAATTCAAGCAGGTAGAGAAATTAGAGTCATGGTTAAGCCAGATCAAGTATTTGACAAAGAAATGGCGCTAATTGCTAGAAACATCAAAGAACGCATTGAAAACGAAATGCAGTATCCTGGCACTGTTAAAATTACTTTAATTCGTGAAACCAGAGTTACTGATTTTGCTAAATAAGCATTAACTTAATATTTAAATAAATCTTTTAAATAGGTTTGAATTATTTATTCAAACCTATTTTTATTCAGGTTTAGTAAAATCAATACTAAACCCTTTATAATAATGTATAGAAACGAGGAATAAATATATAGATGAAATTACTATTTATTGGCGATGTTTTTGGCAAAGAAGGCCGTAGATTTTTATTTTCTAAACTACCTGAAATCAAGCAAACCTATAAACCTAACTTTATTGTGGTAAATGGTGAAAACACCACACACGGACTTGGCATCTCGCCAGAGCACTATAAAGCCTACATGAAAGCAGGTATCAATTTTATAACTTTGGGTAACCACGCTTTTGATAAGCGCGAAATTTTTCCTATTTTAAATGACCCAAACGCACAAATAATTAGGCCTTGCAATTATGGAGATGTGCCTGGAGTTGGCTATAAACTAGTTAAGTTCAACGACAAAAAATTGCTTATTATTAATGTAATGGGCCGAGTTTTTATAAATATTTCTTTAGACAATCCAATTAAAGCAGTTGAAGAAATATTGTCGAAAAACGAAGCAGATTATGTTTTTATTGATTTTCATGGTGAGGCTACTTCTGAAAAACTAGCGTTTGCTTTGCACTTTGATGGACGAGTTTCTGGAATTTGCGGTACCCACACGCATGTCCCAACCGCTGACGAAAGAGTACTTCCTAAAGGTACACTTTATCAAACTGACACTGGTATGTGTGGTGTAGTAGACTCCTGTATTGGAGTTGAAGCCACAACGGTGATTGAAAGAAACCTAAACGGTTTTTCAGAAAAAGCCAAAACTGCTGAAGGCAGATGCTATTTAAACGCAACTTTAATGGATTTTTCTAAAAAAGAAATTAAACGTATCCAAATCTACGAACAGTAAATATTTTTTTTAAAAATGGCTAAACTAACCGAAGAGGAATTACTTAAATATTTCCGACCTGACTTAAATCAAGCGAGGCGCCGTACTTTTGAGAAAACAGAAAGTACAGTTTTTTTACTTGATCCTGACTTAAAGACATTTGGTCATTTAAAGAAATTCATGGTCTCAACCCACGGTTGTCAATCAAACGAAGTAGATTCTGAAGTAATTTCGGGGATCCTTGAGCACATGGGCTTTACTAAAGCCCAAGCTTTAGAAGAAACCGATGTTTATATAATTAACACTTGTGCAATCAGGGAAACTGCTGAGACCAAGGCCTGGTCTGAACTTGGCCGTATTATTAAGTTTAAACGTCATAACCCTGATTTAATTATTGGAATGTGCGGGTGTATGACGCAAGAGCCTAAAACTATTGAGCGCATTTTAAAAAAAGTGCCTGAACTAGACATAGTTTTTGGAACGCACAACATCTATCGCTTACCTGAATACATTAAAACTGCTGTGCTTTCTAAAGAAAGAGTAGTAGAAGTTTATTCAATTCAAGGCGAAATTGTTGAAAACTTACCACAAACCCATAAGTTTGCACACAAAGCATTTGTAAACATTATGTACGGATGTGATGAGTTTTGCACGTTTTGTATAGTTCCCTATACTCGCGGTAAAGAGCGTAGCCGCGAACCAATTGAAATAATTTCGGAAGTCCAGGCGCTTGTAGAGCGCGGATACATGGAAGTTACCTTACTTGGCCAAAACGTAAACTCCTATGGCCGTGATTTTAAAGACCGCGAGTATACTTTCGGACATCTACTTTTTGACTTGGCTAAAACCAAAATCCCGCGTATTCGCTTCATGACTTCCTATCCTCGCGACATTGACGAGATTTGCATTAAAGCAATCACTGAACTTCCGCAAGTTATGCCTTATTTGCATCTTCCTGTACAATCCGGTTCAAACTCAGTTTTAAGGAGAATGAACAGACACTACACAAAAGAACTATATCTTGAAAAAATTAATGCAATCAAAGCGCTTAGACCTGAAGTCACAGTAACTACTGACATCATAGTTGCGTTTCCAGGAGAGACAGAAAGCGATTTTCAAGACACTTTGGATTTAGTTAAAGCAGTTGAATACGACGGTGCCTTTACTTTTATTTTTTCGCCTCGCGAAGGTACACCCGCCTCTAAATTCAAAGACGACACTCCGCTTGAAGTTAAAAAAGAAAGACTCGCTAGACTAAATAAACTAACTTCATATTACGCAAAACAATCTAGTTTAAGATATGTTGGAAAAGTTTTAGAGGTATTAGTAGACGGCTACTCTCGCTCAAATGGTAAGATACTTTCGGGTTATAGCGCGGAAAACAAGTTAGTTAACTTTGTTGGCAGTAGTGACAAAATAGGTAAAATTGTTAAAGTCAAAATCACCAAAGCCAACTCTTATCATTTGTTTGGAGAAGAACTATAAAGGCATATAAGTTTCGTATATAATTTGCTCTATGAAGCGTTTTCCCAGTGTTTTTTTTAAAAAAAGACTATTTTTGTTTGTATTTATTTGATAATTAAATATAATATAAGTGTTAGCGAATTGCGCGAGAGGTCAATATGCCCCAATTTAGATTATCAGACAATATTTCTTTAAAAAACAAAGAGTATCCAGTTAGCGAACTTACTCAAAGTTTAGCGAAACTAGAACCTAAAAAAATCCTTGAATTTTTCTTTAGTCAAAACATTACAGGAATTGCCAGAGTTAGACGCATCCGTCTACTTAAAGATGTGCTATTTCCATATGTTGTCAAAACCAGACAAAAATTGCAGTCTTTGGCATCTGAGTTAAACTACCGTCTTTCTTGGTTTAGAATTTACTCAGAATACGAACTTGAAAACTTACTGATTTACTTTAACTCAAAAGCCTTAAACCGCCAATACTTAGATGAACTTTGGTGCTTGTTTTTAAATGTAATGAAAGAAAACAACGTACCTGATGCCGACATTTTAAAACTAGTTAAACAAGCAGAAAAGTCAACTTATGAACCTGTCAAGGCAATTCATGAGTTTAACAAAGGTATCTGGCCACTTTTTAAAGACCCTGAAAACGTACTAGACGGATTAACTCCAGAAGAATTTAGACCAGTACTTTTTAACTCATCTACTGTTAAAGAAATTCGCGAACTTGGAAAAAAATACGACGTTAACGTTCCGTTTAGATTAAGAAAAAAACAATTTATTGAAAACATCGTTGAAGAACTTAAGAAAAGAAATGAGTTTGATTTAGATGTTGAAAAAGAAATTGAGGCTAAAAACGTAATTCAACTTGAGCGTTTTTGTATTGATCGCAAAATTCCAATTTCTTCAGAACTGAAAAAAGAAGAAATTATTGAATACATTCTTTCACACGCTGCTCAAACTAAAGGTTCATACTTTGTTCCAGAAGATCATCTTGGATATGAACTTACACTGGACGAAGTTACTAAAAACCAAGAAGTAGATACAGACGCCCCTGAACTTACTACCAGACAATTCGATTCTTCTGAAATTCAGTTTAAAGAGTATGTTCCGGTTAACTTTGATGAAGTTGACATAAATAACTCAGACTTAACTATTTCTAACTTTGACGAAGAAGAACCTGAAACTGAAGTTCTAGAAACAGTTTCTGAAGTTGTGGAAGAACCGACTACTACTGAAGTCATTGAAGAAGAAGTAAAAGAAGAACCAGTTTTTGAAATTACTGAAGAACAGGTTAGCGCAGAACCACAAACAGAAACAGTTGAAGAAGTTCTTGTTGTTGAACCTACTGCAACTGAAGTTAATGTAACTGCAGAAGAAACTTCTGTAAGCGAACCAAAAGAGACTCCGAATGAAACTACCGAGCCTTTAACCGATTCAGTTGATTCTACAACTCAAGAAATTACCAAAGTAGTCGAACCTACTCTAATTGAAGAAGACTCTAACCTAACTGAATTTGCAGAACCAACTACTGAACCTACAATGCCCGAAGAAGTTGTTCTAAAAGATAGCGAAGAAAATTCTAGCGATTTAGTTGAAGGAGAAATTCAAGATATGGAAGCCAGTGGTTCTGATAAAGTTATTACTGATGTAAATAATGTTTCTGAGTCTTTCAATTCCGATAAAAACATCTCTGAGACTCACACTAAAACTGAAAACGAAATTCACAATATCACTAGAAACATCACAACTAACTACATCACTAACACTAAAAACAACACAGACGGAAAAGTCTACACAGAATACTCACAAAGCACTGTTGCAAACATGGGATGCTGCTGCCAATGCTGTAAGACTAAATATTCAGACCATGAATTTCACAACATGGTAATCAACGGTGGTTATTTTGATTCAAATCAAAAAGCCCTTGAAGCCGATGAAAAAGAAGCCTACAAAGTGTTTTCACTTGCTGAAAAAGAAGCCAAAAAACCACGCGCTATTGAAAACCAGGCTGTACTTCCAGTTGGCTACTATGTACAGCCACAACAAGTTGAAGATAGAGGCTGGTTTAACCGACTACTTGCCTTCCTTGTGTTCCTTGGTCTGTTAATTGCCACAGTTTCGTTTATCTTACTTTACTTTGATGTTTTAAAACTGTAGTTAGTCGTACACTAATTTAAAAGTTTTTAAGAACTGCTTTTTTTAAAAAAAGCAGTTCTTTTTTTAAAAAAATAAAAGAAAGGTCTGCATTTTTGAAAAAAGTTATAGTTATTCAAGGAATTACTGCAAGCGGTAAAACTGACCTTGCGGTTGCTTTGGCAAAAAAATTTAATTTAAAAGTCATCAACGCCGACTCAACTCAAGTATACAAAGGACTAGATATTGGCACTGCCAAAATAACTGATGCCGAAATGCAAGGAGTTGAGCATTTTTTGCTTTCTTTTAAAGACTACCAACCTAACTCTAAATACTCAGCATTTGAGTTCCAGCAAGCAGTTAGGGCGTTAATTGGAAAATCAACAAAACCTTTAATTGTGGTTGGTGGCTCTGGCTACTATCTAAAGTCGGCCTTGTACTCACTTAACTTCCTTAGTTCAAAAGACTCAAAAAACAAGGACATTCCAATATCAGAAAAAATTGCTTATCTTAAAGCAAAAGGAATTTTAATTGATTTTAAAAATTTACGCAAAGTAGAAAACTACTTTCAGACAAATTCGCTAGACTTTGCTAATTTCAAACAAAGCACACCAATTTACGATATGCTAGTTATTGAAACTGAACTTCCTAGAGAAAAACAAGCCGAAGTTTTCAAGGCTCGAATAGAAACACAGTTTCAAAGTGGTTTTTTAGATGAAGTTAGGAAGCTGAAGTTAAATGGTTTAATGGAATGTGATATTCTTGGATACCGCGAAGTTTTAATGTATTTAGATGGTCTGGCAACGCTTAGTGAAACCAAACAAAACATTTTAAAACACACTTTAGACCTTGCTAAAAAACAAAAAACCTGGTTTAAAAACCAGACACAACCTGATTTGGTTTTAGATTGTTTTGATGAGCATAAATCAACTAAAGCCGAAAAGGTAGTTAGTGAGTTTTTAGCAAAATGACAAAAATCATATTCGGACCCACTTTAGTCGGTAAAACTACACTCTATAACCTACTTACTAATTTAAATCAATTTAAAGTTTTTGACCTTGATTTAGAAATTGAAAAGCAATTAAATATGACTTGTCGTAAATATATATTAGACAAAGGCGAGGTTAATTTTAGAGCACTTGAATTAAAAGTTTTAAGTGAGTTACTTAAACGGAAACCAGACTTTATTTTTTTAGGTGGTGGCTTTATTTCAAATAAAGTAAACCGAAACTTTCTTTTAAAACTGACTGATGGTGATTTTTTACTTTTTTACCTGAAACTAAGTTATAGTGAGTTTTTAGCTCGACAAAAAATAAAAGCAAACCAAAGCACACGCCCTTTACTTGACTCCGATAAATCATTTTTTCTAAAAAGAACCCTAGTTGGAAAGAAAATAAAATGCAAAACTATTGACACCAAAAATTTATCACATGAAGAAGTTTTGACAAAAATTTTAAACATAATATAACGCACGCTAAAGGAGTTTAAACATGAAAAAAGTATTAGTACTAAACGGACCAAACATTGATATGCTAGGTCAAAGAGACACAAAAAATTATGGTGGCTTTACTTTAAGTGAATTGATTAAAGAAATTAAAACCAAATATAAAAAACATTTAAAATTATATTTCTTTCAATCTAACTCAGAGAGCAAAATTATAGATATGCTACACCGTGCTGTTGCTCGTTTTAACTATGTAGTTTTCAATCCAGCAGCGTTTACTCACTACTCAATTGCTATCAGAGACGCTGCTGAAATTATTAAAGCAAAACTTGTTACAGTCCATTTATCTGACATCAATTGCCGGGAAGATTTTCGCAAAACTGATTTATTTAAAGACCTTGTAATTGCGCAATTTCAAGGCAAAAAACAGCAATCTTACTTTGATGCTTTGGACTATATTTTGGAAAAATAGTTATACTCATTGAATAAAAAAACTTCTTATTTTAGTTCAAAATAACTAATCAATTCAGTTTTGCAATTTCAAAGTTTTAAAATAATTTGTTCAAAAAAGGCTAAAACATATCGCGTTTAGCCATTTTTATTTTGTCCTAAGTAAGCAATAATAGAATTGCTTTAAAAAACATAAAATCTAATTTATTGGCTTAACAAGAGCATTAAAATAAAAAAATCAAAATTTTCTCCTTTTTAATTTTTGTTAAAAAAATGGCGAATATTGTACATCATTTATTATTATTTATATTGAATAAACTATAAAAATATATCACTTAAACTAACAATCGTATACGACTAAATGCACTTGTTAAGCCGTTTTTTTTTTTTTTGGTTTTAATTAGCAACTTTAATTATTTTCTTTTATATATAATTTTTACAAGTGATTTTTCGCAAGTATAAAAAAGCCCCTTGGCTTACATACGAAAGGACATTTATGAACAACACGCCCAACCGAAAAAAATCAATATATTTAAAAACAGCAATCAGCTTGCTTATCACTGCAGTAATTGCCGTATTTTTAATTTTGCTTTTTATCCGCCCGACTGTTTATCTTTCAAAACAAAGTGGCTTTGCAAAAAACGAAGCTGTGACTTACGAGAATGGTAAGATCAGATTTATAGTGCCAGAAAGCGCAGACATCATCAACCACACACAAATCCCTATCAAGATGAATTGGTTTACAACCAACCGCCTAGGTTCCGTTGTCTCAGTTCAACCAAAAAAAGGAAAAGCACTGACTCTAGATTTCACTAATCTTAAGCACGATGAAATTATTTTTGAAATAACTGTAAAAAACTTATTTGGAATTAAAACCAAATACGACGTTATTATTGACTACTCAAATTACCTGCGCATCTTTTTTGAAGAGAACCATTTAGGCCAAACCAGAAAACCAATAGTTCTGCCTTACTATAAACTAGACCATGAGTTTAGACATATCAAAGAAGAACTTTATAAACTAGAGAGTTTTTATCGTTTTGACAAAGACGGCAAAACAGAAAAAGACACAGTTTCAAAAAGTTTAGTATTTTCTAAAAACGAGGCAAAAAGTCATGCTTTCTTAGTTAACAAAACTAACGAAATTATTGTTAACTACGACTTTGTGCTACCTGGTATTTTTGAAAACAATATCCAAAAAACTTTTATTTTAGAGCGAATTGCACGCTCTCAAAAAACTCTTAAAACTCTAAATCCAAAAGACAAAGGCTTGAAACTTAAGTTCAATCAAGCACCTTTCTATGTTACTGAGTTTTTAGGTTGGTTTTACTACGACGAAATTGGCAACCGTGTCAACGTCGGAATTGGCGAAGAAATTACAATTCCTAGTGGGGTTAAAGGTGAGTTTAAGTTAACCGCTAGATATAAATACGAAATTTCAAACCAAGCAGGCGATGATATCAATAAAATGGGATACGCGGCAATTTCTTATTTTGACGGTCCTGAAAGAATTTACTTTGCAATTATCAAAAAAGGCACTCCTGTTGAAAATTTCA
>CAUTZH010000004.1:0-79079 GCA_963543155.1 uncultured Acholeplasmataceae bacterium | reverse complement strand
GATAAACACTTTCTTTTAAAAAGTTTTTAAAAAAACCAGGTTTTAAATCTACTTTCTGAACTTCAACTCCGTTTTTGGCAAAATCGGCAACAGTAGACTTAAATAAGTTATTTTTTTGGTCTAAAACAGAAACAGGCGTACTTTTGGAAAGCAGTTGTTTAGTTTCAGGGTGGTATTCGGTTTCAACTGCGTTCATTTGACTGTCAAATTCAAAAAGCGGAAAGTCTTTATCGTCAAAAAACACATAACTTTGCTCTGGTTTTGCGGGGTTTGCTAAATTAGTTATAGTGGTTTTTCTGTCTTCGTACGTTATTGTGTTTTTGTTTCTTTCAGTTAAGGAATCTCCAAAAACTTCAGCAAATTCAACTACTCTGTCGTCTGCAAATCTGTAAACAAGACCTCGTTTTGAAATAGTGTTAAAAAGCGTGATTTGATTGTCTAGATAAATAATTTTTAACTCAGAAATTATTGTGTTGTTTTGATTGTGCGTAACTTTTGTTAACTTGCTGTTTTCGTACTCTAGAGTTGCAAAATAAATTTTCTCATCATCTTGAAAGTAAGCGACTTCAGAAATAAACTCGCTAGTTTTTTTAAAAACTATTTTGCTGCCATGTGGATTTACAATTCTTTTTTCAACATCTACAAAATCAAAAAGAAGCCTCTCACCATTTATTCCTACCATTTCACTAGGATAGTTAACACTAATTGGTTTTTCAAAAATTGTTTTGTTTCCGTATTTATCTTTAATTTCAAAACCTGACTTTAAAAGATATTCATCGGAAAAGTTATGTACTTCTGTTTGAGTCTCTGGATTTTTAAAATCAGGTTTCAAGTAATCATCTACAGAACCATCTGCGTTAAATACAGAAATTTTGCCTTCCGTACTTTGAATTTTAGTAAAATAATTTAGTTTAAAGCCTTTTCCGAAAAACTCTTTTTCAACATTGTTTTGGTGATTGTAGATTAAACTGGTTTTAATTGGGCCGATGCCAACGTTTTCAATTAAAGGAATGATGAAGTGAAAGTTTGCGTCGTTCTTGTTGATGTTGACATTAGTTTTTACTAAACTACCAAGGGAATGAGTTAAAAATTTACAATAACTTTTAAGTCCTTTGTTTGCCATTTTTACTCCTTTTTAAAATACCTTTGTACAGTTATTTATTTCTTTTAGTAAGTTTTCGCTTAAATACGGTCCAACTTCTATCAAATCAATAAATCTTTTGAATTTATCAAAATAAATTTGCCTTATGGTCTCTTTAAATTTCTGCTTACTTTCTTTAGTAATATCTAAAGAAAACTCAGCAAGCAAATCAATATCTGAGTCTAGTCTTTCGGTGCCTTGTGCAAAAGAACCAAAAATATACAAATGCTTAACTCCAAATTGAATAAGCAAAAGTTTATCATTCAACAAGGTTTGAAAGATTTCTTTAAAAGTTAGTTTTTTTAAATTTTGATAATAAGATTTGTCTTGTTTTTTACTTTCTTGAATAAATTTAGTAATATAGCAAACTAAATTATTTGAACTATTTAAAGTATATAATTCACTAAGTTCTTTTAATACAGTTTCATTAAAAACTAATGCAGGAATACCAACCTTTACTAATGAAAAATTCAAAAACATCAAACTAATCAAAAATCTATATTCGTTATCTAATTCCACCATTGTTTGAAAGGCTTTGTATGAAAAAATAATTGAATTTTCTAGTTGATTTTCTACACAGGTGTTGAAAAATAAATCGGTTAATCTTGTAATTAGATCAGCGGGCAATTCTTCTTCTTTCAAGATATAGAAAAATTTCTTTATTAAACCAGAGGAAAAAATATTTTGATTATTGCTAAGTAAATAAAAATAAGCATCATAAGCGCTTTTCATCTTCTCTTCTAGTTTAGTTTGAATAGGTGTCTCCATATAAACGATTTGTTTAAATAAAGTATGTCTAAAATCATAGCCTAGATAATGAAAATGCTTTTCAACAAATTGAGTTAATTTTTTTCTGACAATCAATTCTATTCCAGACTCAATATTAAAATTCATTATTCAATCTCCTTTTTTGTTTAAATGGATAACCTTTTCAAAATAATTATATCAAGTCCTTTATAAAAAGTTTAATCGCTCATTTTAATAAAAAAAACTACCAAACTGAAGTTGACACTTCATAGATTTTTGGTAGTTTTTAAATTTATTTTAAATTAGTAAAACTATGTCCTTTATACAAGTTTTTTTAAATTATCTTTGAGACATAACTTTTAGTTCTGTAAGTAGTTTAACTAAGTCTGTGTAAATTTTGGCGTCTTGTCCGTCTTGTGGGTCTTTGAAGTACTTGCCAATTTGATAAAGTTGACGGTAGTTTTCAATAGTTCCCGTTTTGGCACCAAAAACTTGGCCATAAACTAATGAAAAAATGCTACTAATTGCTGGATGGATGTTTTGACCATCTTTTGAAATAAAGCCAGATAAGTATCTAGACCATTTAGAGACCGCTTCGTATAAGTTTTTATCACCACCTAGTTTTAACTCAGTAGTGTAAGATTTATTTCCAACTTTTAAAACTAAGCCCAAAATAAACTCATGAATATTTTGAAATGCTTTAACATTGTCTTGATATTGTTGAAAGGCTTTGGCTTTTTCTGTTCTATCCACGATTTTATCTAAATCTTTTTGGGGAAAGTTATGAAAAAACTTGCCAATTGAGTCAAACGCTGCTTTAAGTGCGTCTTGGATTTTTTCTTGCTTAAGTAGTTCTTGAACTGCTAAAACTGCCTTATTTAAAGCGTTTTGCGCTGCTTTGAAATTAGCAATTTCTGCATCAATTTTACTTTGTTCAACTACTTTGCCTGCGCTAATTTGGTCTTTTAAGTTGCTTAGTTTGCTTTGGCTTAACTTCAAAGCGTAGATGTTTTTGCCAAGTCCCACAAAACTAGGAAAAAGCGTAGCAACTTCTTGCCAAGCACCAAGGTTTGGCAGTTTTGGAAATAAGGCTTGCACTTGTTTTAAAAGCAAGTCAATTGATTTTTGGTTAAGTTCGCTTTTAATAAAGTCAATTACTTGTTTTTTATATGCTTGGTCTTCTTTACCGTCTTTTTTGAAAACAAAATTATCATCAATTAATTTAGCAATGCCGTCAGCTGTAAGCAGACTAAGTAGTTTTGAAAAATCAAAACTTTGCAATTTAGGTACAGATTGTTTTAAGGCTTTTTGAATTGTGTTGTAAAGGTCAATGTAGTTTTTAAGAATACTTGGGTTTTCTAAAGTTAATTTTTCAGGGAAAACTAACTCACCTTTTTCGTTTTTAAATTGAGAAATAAGTTTGCCAAATATACCATCACTTGGAAGTTCGCCATCTTTGATTTTATCAAGGCCAAGTTTAGACATTTGGCTTTCAATTAGCTTAATAATCGTGCTAAGGACTGGGTTTTTTTCATAAATCTCTTTGGCTTTAGCGGTAAACTCTGCTTTTTTAAGAGTTTCTTCAAGTTGTTGATATTGAGCAAGTTTAGCGGTATCTAGTTTAGCAACAGTAAATAAAAAAGTGTGTGTAAGTTCACCAGCAGTAGCGGTTAACTCAACGTCAACGTCTTTAGTTTGACGGTAAACTTGAACTTCAAGGCCTGATAATTTAGCAGCTTCTTTGCCTTTAGTAATTTCATAACTAATTTCGGTATCACCTAACTTAGCAGGTAGCGCGAAGTTTTTATCAACTCGACCACTTGGCACGGCAAGTTTGCTTAAATCTAGCGTATCTGCTGGTTTTTGGGGTTCTTTTTTACAAGACGCCACCAAAAAAGCAGATAAAACTAAGGTAATTAAAAATAATATTTTTTTCATAATTTTGCTCTCCTTTATTATTTTAAAGTAGGTTAATTTGTGAATTTGTGTACACCAATATTATACATCAGCTGGATTTTGGTCATGTTCCGCTTTTTCAATATAGCGGCATTTTGGAAAACCTGTACAACCTTTGAAAAACCCATATACAGATTTTCTTAAAATCAGTGGTTTTTCGCATTTTGGACAAGGTTCGTCTAAAATTTGGGCGAACTTTTTAGACGGCATTTTAGTCTCAGCAACTGCTAATGTTTCCATAAACTCACTGTAGAATTTTGCCAAAAACTCAACCTTATTGATGTCTGCGTGTGCGATTTCATCCAGCTCTGTCTCCATTTTAGAAGTGTAGGCAGGATCCATTAGTTTAACAAAGTACTCGTCAAACGAAGAGACTAAGTCAAAGGCTAGGTCGGTTGGAATAAATTGACGTTTTTCTACGTTAATGTAAACTCGGCTTTTTAGAGTTTCAATAATTTGGGCGTAGGTAGAAGGGCGGCCAATTCCCAGTTCTTCCATTTTTTTAATCAAAGAACCTTCGTTGTATCTAGCTGGTGGCTGGGTTTGCTTTTCTTCAATTGCTAGTTTTGCATCAATTTCTTGACCTAACTCAAAAATTGGCAAGACTTTGTCTTCAATTTTTTCGTCAAGCACGCGGTGTCCTTTAAACTGACACACACTTTCGTGTGCCTGAAATAAATGACCGTTTTTAGCTAAAGTCACAGTTTTATTTTTAAAAACAGCTGCGGCTAAATTAGCAGCCAGTGCTCGGTTGTAAATTAGTGTATAGATTTTAAGTTGATCAGGCGTTAAAAAACTAGCCATAGCTTGAGGGGTGTTGTAAACCGAAACCGGACGAATCGCTTCGTGTGCGTCTTGCGCAGCGGCTTGGTTTTTCTTAACTGGATACACGCCTAAATACTCAGTGCCGTAAGTTTTTTCAATGTAGTCTTTAGCCTCTTGAATGAAAGCCCCAGACACCCTGGTTGAGTCTGTTCGCATGTAGGTAATTAAACCAGTCAGCCCATTAGTTGTTTCCACACCTTCGTATAGGCTTTGTGCAACTTGCATGGCTTTTTTGGCAGACCAACCTAGTTTATTTGCAACTTCTTGTTGAAAAGAAGAAGTGGTGTGTGCTGGTTTTGGATAAGTTTTAGTCTCGCTTTCTTGAATGTCTTTAACTAAATAAAGTGGAGTTGCTTCTCGTTCTACTTTTTCTTTAATTTCTCTAGTAACTTCGTGTTTTTTAACAGAAATATAGGGAGCCTCGAAACCGTTTCCTACTAATTTTAAGTCAAAGTAAGTCTCCGGCACAAAAGCCTTAATTTCTTTTTCGCGAAGTACAATTAGTTTTAAAACCACAGTCTGCACACGGCCGGCTGACTTGCCGCCAATCTTTTGTCTGGCAAGTTTAGATAGTTTAAAGCCAATAATACGGTCAACCATGCGTCTAGACTCTTGTGAGTCTACTAGTTTCATGTCAATTTGTCTAGGTTCATCTAAAGCCTTTTTAACCGCTTGTTTTGTGATTTCGTTAAAAACTATACGAATTGGCTCTCGTTTATCTAGACCTAGGACTTCCGCTAAATGCCAAGCAATACTTTCACCTTCTCTATCGGGGTCAGATGCTAAATAAACTTTGGCGCCTTTGGCTGCTTTTTTTAAGTCAGCTACAATTTTTCTAGACTTAGTAATTAAGGTGTAGAGTGGCTCAAAATTATTTTCAATGTCAATGCCAAGTCCACCAGGTCCCGCAATTTTTAAGTCGCGGATGTGTCCTTTTGAAGAAAGAACATTAAAATTATCGGCTAAATAGCCAGAAATTGTTTTTGCTTTAGTTGGAGATTCAACAATAATTAAGTCTTTCATTTAAAAACCTCTAAAACAAATAATAACACAATCAGTCTTCAATGCTTGGCAAATCAAAATAAAGTTTACCAATTTTACCGTTTTGGATGTCTTTAATTAAAAAAACATATACACGCTCGTAATCCGGTTCTTTTCCTTTAAGGACAGCCCCAGTTTTTTGACAAAGTGAGTCAAGTAGTTCAATTACGCTTTTAGTTTCATCAACTCCATATTTGTTTTTAATCTGACCTGGGAAATATTTAGTTATATATTTAAGTGCGTAGATGCAGACCTCGTCCAGTGGCAAAATTTCTTTAGGAATAGAACCAAGTAATGCTAAGTTTAAAGCAGAGTTTTGCTCAAGTTTTGGCCAAAGTAGGCCTGGTGTGTCAAATAAATCAAACTCGGGGTTTAGCCGGTAAAGCGTAATTAGTCTAGTGACACCTGCTTTGTTTTCTACATTTGCAACTTTTTTTAAAGAAAAACGATTGACTAAACTAGACTTGCCAACATTTGGAGTACCAGCAATTAACGCAGTGATTTTGTTATTCTGAATTCCTTTTTTTGCGCGTTTTTCAAAAATAGACGGAGCTACGGTTTTTTTAATAAAGTTATGAAGACCGCTAATTCCAGAACCAGTTAGTCCGTTTACTTTAAAAGAAAAGTAGCCTTTTTCTTTTAAAGTAGATGTTGTTTTTTCTAAATGTTTACTTTCCACTAAATCTGTTTTGTTTAACAAAAAAACCACTGGTTTGTTTTCAAAAACTTGAATAAGTTTCGGATTAATTGACGAAAAAGGCATTCTGGCATCCAGAACGTGAATTAAGATATCGATGTTTTTCTGAATTTTTTCAATTTCACGAAAAGCCACTGCCATGTGGCCAGGATACCAGTTGATTTCCACTAAATCACCTCACCAATGATTTTTTGCACAAATAAAGTGCCTGATCTTGAGTCTTGAGAATTTCTAAAGTTATCACCAAAAAACAAGTAAGTGTTTGGCTTTACTCGGTATTTACCTGGCTCATTTGTTTTATTTAAAGTATATTTTTTAATATTGCTAATTTCGTTGTCTTTAAACCAGGTAAAGCCAAGTGGTCTGACTTCTTTATTCTCCACTGTTAGGCTCAAATAAGAGATTTCTACAGTGTCTCCAGGCAAAGCGTAGATTCTTTTAATTACGTTAAAAGTTTTGCCGCTGTTTGTTTTGACCGAAAGTACGTAAACTCTGCCACGAACTGGCTGAATGCGAAAAGTTTTAATAGCGACTATCTGACCGTCTTCATAAGTCGGTTGCATTGACGTGCCTGCTACTCTGACTAAAGAAAATAAAATGATAGATAACAGGATAATTAGAAAAGCAATCGCCACAGAAACAGGTTCAAGCGCTTTTCTTATCCTTTGATACTTAGATAAGTTTAAAGTATTAAAGTAAGTTTTGTTTTTAATTTCTTTAATTTGAAAGTAAATATTTTTTGCACAATACGGCAAGTAAAAAATTAAAAAAATTAAACCAACTATAAATTGCGAATTGGTGTAATTTTGTTTAATTAAAAATAAAGTTAGTAAGGTAAGCGGTAGCACAAAAAGAGAAACTAAATTAGTATAAGCAAATAGTTTATGTGCACGTGTTGCTTGAATTGGGCTAGGTAGGGTATGTTTGATTTCCATAAGTTAAATTAAAAGTTTTTCAAAATTTCTTCAAGTCTAACTGAGTTAACTTGGACTTTAGATGGTTTATTTGGACCTTCTGCTGGTGCACAAATTCCAAAACGCACAAAATCAGCGACGTATTTTTGAGCAGCGTTAAAACCTACTGCGAAATTTCTTTGAATGGCGTTAATCGACGCACTCTGTTCTTTGACTACAAACCTTGCAATTTCTTTGAAAAGTGGACCGATTTCGGTAGTTTGTTTTGCGCCAAAGTTACTTGCTAGTTTATCTGAACTAATTTCTGGCTCTTGTCTGGCGTAGTTAGATTTAATGTAGTCAATTGCTGAAAACAACTCTTCATCTGAAATATATGCGCCTTGCAGACGAACAACTGTGTCTAGTTCTTTGAAAAGCATATCACCGCGGCCAAGCAAACGCTCACATCCTGTTTCGTCAATTATGGTAGATGAGTCTGTGTGGGTTGCGACTTTAAAGCCAATTCTGGTTGGAATATTTGCCTTAATTGTGCCTTTTACAACATCTGTAGTTGGACGCTGAGTGGCCACAATTAAGTGAATTCCGGCGGCTCTAGCTTTTTGGGTCAGTCTTTGGATTTTTGCCTCAACTTCTTGGCCGTATTGTACAATTAGCTCTGCCAACTCTTCAATAACTATGACAATATAGGGCATTTTGTCGCCAAAAACTGTCTTGTTTTCCACGCGCGCGTTGTAGTTTTCAATGTTTTTGCATTTAGCCTCGTCCCAAAATACTTTAAAACGACGATCCATTTCACTAATTGCCCAACTCAAAACAGCTGTTGCTTTCTTAGGGTCGGTAATTACTTTGGTAAGTAAGTGTGGCAGACCCTCGTAAGGTTTTAGTTCAACAACTTTAGGGTCTATTAAAATTAGTTTTAACTCGTCTGGTGAGTTTTTTAAAATTAAGGAAGTAATAATGGTGTTTACGCAGACTGACTTACCTGAGTTAGTAGCGCCGGCTATCAATCCATGCGGCATTTTAGTAATGTCTAGGTTTACGATTTTGCCGTCAATGTCGATACCAAGTGGGACCACTAACTTGTTTTCAGGTGCTCTGAATTCGTTTTCGCGAATTACATTTGAGTAATTTACGATTTCTGGGTTGATATTTGGCACCTCAACACCAATGTAAGGTTTACCTGGAATTGGAGTTTGCATACGAATAGAAGTCACAGACAAATTCATTTGCAGGTTATGAATTAGTGAATTATAGCGGCTAACATTAGTTTTGCTGTCTGGCTCAATTTCGTATCTAGTTACAGTTGGTCCTTTAATTGAGTTTACAACTTTACCTGCAAATCCGAGTTCAACGATAGTGTTGTCAATAATTTTAATTTGTTCAAGCAACCAGTCTGGTTTATCGTTTAGACTTAAATTAGACTTGTGAAATAAGTTAAGCGGAACAAAGTATTCGCCTTCCTTTGGTTTTGCTGATTGGCTATGCGAGTAAGTCTCTGCTTGAACTATAGTTTCGCTTGGCATTGGTGAAACTTCTTTAGAGATAGTAGGTTCAATTGATGGACTTTTAGTTGTAGTTTGAGTAAAACCACGCACTGAGTTTAAAATATCGGCATCAGAGTTTGCAGAATTAACGCTAACGCCTGGTTTTTGAAACTCACGAAAATTAGTTTGAACTGCGCTTTGCTCTTGAAAGTAAGCGGGTTCCTGAGTTTTAGCCTTAGTGATTTTAACTTGGCTGTCGGCAACTCCGGCTGCTTGAAACTCAGCACTACTTTTGAAAGTTTCTGGCTCAAATGTTACGCTGTGGACTTCATCAAGTTGTTTAGAGGGGTCTTCTACAACCACTTCTACAAAACTAGTTCTAGGTTTTTGCTTGCGGAAAATTGGCGAAATTGTGGTGCCTGTGTTGGTTTTCTCTGGTTTTCTTTGACTAGCCTGATAAATTTGCTCTTGACCGTCTGTGGGAATACTTAAGATGTTGTTAAACTCATAATACGCGTTTCCGTATTTATCGATAATTTCGTTTTGTGTCATTTTTTTGTCAGCCACGCTACGGAAAGCTTCGTATTTTTCCAAGGCATCAAAACCTTCGCCAACTATTGCTTTTGGATTTGAAATGTTTTTAACGTTTCTACCAGTTCCAGGAGACGCCACTATAGAAGGCGTAAACTCCTCGGCTTCTCTAAGTCCATTTAGCGGGGCAAATTGGTGAATTTTAAATTTTTTAAATTGTTGGTTTTTAGTTAGTTTTTTAACTTTTTTTCGCCAGAAACACATAATTATTTTGCTCCTTTTTCATTGTTTTGATTAACTTGTTTGTAAAGTTCTTCAAAAAACTCTTTATCAGTTTCAAAAAACATATCATTGTTAAACATTTTTTTAGAGTAAATTTTGTAAGTCTCTTCGCCGGTAATTTTAATAATTTCGTAGCCGATTTTATCAAAAATCTTGTCAATCAACTTATCAAAAGTCAAAGTTTTTATCCAATAAAGCGGATTAAAAAGTCTGGTTTTAGAGTAAGCCTTGAGAGGCGCTGCACCAGCGAGTTTGGAATCGTCAATTTCACTTTTTACTGACCTGAACTGATCAATTCGCTTCAAAGTCAAACCTCTAAATAAGCTAAAGATTTTGGCAGACATCATTTCATCAATTCTAGCAGCCACATAACTTGCAAACAAAATAGTTTCATCAATTGTCAGCTCAAGATATGGTTTTTTTGATTTTGGAAAGTAAAGCGAAGTAATGTCATAGGCCAGTTGTTTAGAAAGGGTGTAGGCAAACCCGATTTGACCTTGTTCTTTTTTAGCAACTTTATCGGTTTTATAGAGTTGCAAAGTCGCAACAATTGCTCTTTGCACATCAGTTTGCATATCTTTTTTGGCTTTTTTGACGCGAGTTTTTTTGTTTATCGCAATTAAACATGCGTAAATGTAGAAAAGCAACATCAAAAAGAAACCCAGCGCCACACCGGATAACATCATTAAGATAGATGAAATTAAATTTTCAGGGGCAAACGCTTTGCCTAAAGTAAAATAAATTGTTGCCTGCATATTTTATATTATATAATATTAAGGCGTCTTTTTAAGACATTTTAAAGAAAGTAAATGAACAGAAAAAAAGAAATAATTAAACTGGATTTAGCATTTTTAATTCGTTATATGGGAGACGCTTTGCTTTACCCATTTATGTTTTTGTATTTCCAAAGTCTGGGCTACAAAAACGACCAAATTAGCTATATTTTAATTATTTTTCCACTGGTTTCTATATTTATTAACCCGTTTTGGACATATTTTGCAAAAAACATCAATAGAAATATCTTTTTAATTGTGCTGTTAACAGCGCTTGAAACTGGAGCAATTTTAGCCTTTATTTTCTTTACAAAAAACATTTACATTGTGGCCTTGATTTCTTTAGCTATTGCTATTTTTAGTCAACCAATTTATTTGCTTTTAGATTCTTTTGCAGGTGGTTTCTGTGAAAACAATGACTATGAGTTTGCAAATATCCGAATATTTGGTGCAATTGGCTACGCCTTACTTTGTGTAGTTGGTGGTTTAGTTGCAGATTACTTTGGTTTCAAAGTTTCTTTTTTGTCGGCAGTTACTTTGTTTGTTTTAGCAGGAGTTTTAATCTTTTTAATTAAGCCAATTAAGTTTACCAAAAGCACGAAATTTGCTGAAAAAACTCAGTTAAAACTACTTTTTAAAAACAAAAAGTTTTGGGTATTTACCACTATTTTTGTCTTATTTATGAGCACTTTTAAGGTTTTTGACCAATTTCAACCAGACTACTTTTTGGTAGTAGGTTCAATCAATAAGTCTTGGTATGGCGCTATTTTAACTGGTTTTGTGGTGGTGGAAACTATCTTTATTTTTCTACTTGCTAGATACTTTAAAGAAGTGGACTCTTACCTACTTTTTGGAGTTGCAGTTGCGCTTACCTTGTTTAGGTTTTTTGTCTATATTTCTACTGACAACATCTACGCAATAATTGCAGTAACTTTGCTTAGAAGTGTATCTATGGCGATATTTATCTTTGTTTACTTTAAACTACTATTTAGCCTTGTTGCCCCAAATAACTTTAATTTCTCGGTCATAATTATTAACTCACTGGTCAATGTTTTGTTTATTATTTTAAATATTTTTGCCGGAAAATTGACTAAAAATCACGACTATTTTTACTTCTTTTTAATCTGTATTGCGCTGTGCGGGGTAGCTTTTTTAATCTACGCGCATGATATAATGAAAAAGATTGAAAAGGAATATTTTGATATCAATGTTAACACCTGGTCAAGTATATAAGTTTGAAATAATTAAAAAAACTGACATCGCTTATATGGCGAAAAATTTTTTTGATGAAGAAATTTATTTCCTACATTTCAATGAAAGCGAGCACACTGATTTTAAACCAGGTGATGAGGCTGAGCTCTATCTTTTTATAGATAGTAAAAAAAGACCTGCTTTGACTGTCAAAAAACCAATCATTCAAAATGGAGAAATGGGTTTCTTAAAAGTGGTTGGCGGAGTTGATGACCTTGGAGTGTTTTTGGATAATGGGGTTGCTAAGCACTTACTACTTTCTAAGGATACTTTAGGTGAAGACCGAGAGATCTGGCCACAAGTTGGCGACTATGTACATGTAAAGCAGTTTTTTGAAAAAAGATTGGTTGCCAAAATAGTTTTCCCAATCAAGATTTCTGAAGATAAATTCAGTGAAATGGAAATAGTAAACGCTCATGTTATTAACATCGGAAAAGACGGGATTAACCTACTTACTCCCAACTTAGTTAAGTTGTTTGTACACAAGTCATGTATCATTGAAAAAGTCAGATTAGGTCAAGAAATGACAGTCGTCATCCGTAGGCGAAACTTTGATGGCTACAACTGCACACTAAAGGAACTAAATAAGATTGATATTTTTAATCTGAAAGCAAAAGAAATTCTTGCCTATATACAAAAACAACCGACTCAAACTATTAAAAATAAACTTACGGCAGAACTGGTTGAAAATGAGTTTAAACTTTCTAACCGTAGATTCAAAGAAATTTTGCACTATATGCTTGAAAAAAACCTAATTAAAATAGAAAAAGGAATTGTTAAATTAACAGGTGAACATCATGACTAAAAAGTTTGTTTCAAAAATTACTGATATGGATGTAGATTTTGGTAAATGGTACCAAGACCTTTGTGTTGAGGCTAAATTAATGTCTTACTCAGATACACAAGGCTTCATAATCTACCGTCCATACGGCTACGCAATTTGGGAAAAAATTAAAGATTTTTTAAACACAAACTTCAAAGCAACTGGACACAGCAATGTCTACATGCCGATGTTAATTCCAGAAAGTTTATTTCAAAAAGAAAAAGACCACATTGTGGGATTTGCACCAGAAACTGCGACCGTTACAACTGCTGGCAGCAAAACCTTAGAAGAAAATCTAATCGTTCGTCCAACTTCAGAAGTTCTGTTTACTTCACACTTTGCAAGTGTTGTTGAAAGCTACAAAGACTTGCCACTAAAATACAACCAGTGGTGCTCAGTTGTACGTTGGGAAAAAACCACTAAACCTTTTCTGCGTGGTCGTGAGTTTTTATGGCAAGAAGGGCACACTGTTCATGAAACCGCAAAAGAGGCTAAACAGGAAACTCAAAAAATGCTAAAAGTTTATGAAAAACTTGGCAAAGACTTACTGGCTATTCCTTTTGTTTCTGGTAAAAAAACCGAAAAAGAAAAGTTTGCAGGAGCAGAGGCTACCTACACAATTGAGGCTCTAATGCACGATGGTAAAGCCTTGCAGTCTGGAACTTCGCATTATTTTGGAGATGGTTTTACTAAAGCATTTGGCGTGAACTTCCAAGATAAAAACAATAAACTTTGTGCACCTTTTCAAACTTCTTGGGGAGTAACAACCAGATTAATTGGTGCAGTTATTATGGTGCACGGCGACAACGATGGGCTAGTTTTACCGCCATATCTTGCACCAACACAAGTAGTCGCGGTCCCTGTTCTTCCAGATAAACTAGATAAAACACAAGTTAATTTAGTAATTAAGGAAATTAAAAAATCTAAATTAAGTTACGAAGTTGACGAAAGCGATAAATCTCACGGCTTTAAGTTTGCGGAAAGCGAAATGAAGGGTATTCCTTTTAGAGTTGAGTTTGGCCCAAATGACTTAAAAGAAAACTCAGTAATTGTTTTTAAAAGAAATACTCGCACTAAAACTAAAGTTTTAATTTCAGAGCTAAGTAGTTTTTTAAAATCAGAAATTAAAGTTATGCACAAAGAAATGTATGAACGCGCGCTTAGACACTTGAACTCAAATATTCGCCACGCTAAAAATTACTCTGAGTTTAAAACTTTAATTGAGCAAGGTGGCTATGTTTCTATTGACATTAATAAATCTGCTGAAGAAATCATTAAAACAGACACAACAGCAACCGCGAGAGTTATTAGTAAAGAAAAACCAGAACTAACAATTTGCCCAGTAACTGGCAAAAAAGTAAACTACAGAGTACTATTTGCTAAGGCCTATTAGTGAAACGAGATTTTTTCACTACTTTGTTTAAAAATATACAACAGTATTAAGAGAAATAAATAAAATATTTTGTAAAAGAAATACATAGTTTCCATGTCAAAACAGTTTCCAGAAAGCGGAAGAATTAGTAGAAAATAAGTAAAATTACCTTTTAAAAAACTAGAAATAATTGTAAAAATAATAAAAAAGGCTTGGATGATAAAAATCACTTGCCTTTTTTTATTTTTGACAAATATCAGGATGAAAAGCAGAAGATACAAACTATCTAGCGGTGTTACCAACAAAGTTTTAAACTGACTGTATGTCAAAACTGGATATTTAGACAATTGAAAGAAAATAAAGGAAAGCGAAATAAAAAAGAGTGAGTATAAAAAAATAAGTGTAAAATAAAATACTAACTTTGCGGTGTAGACTACTTTTCTTTTTACAAAAGGTATTAGTTGCTTAATGTGTTGCTCATCGTGATTGATAGTCAAGAGACCTGTTGTGATAATTAGAAATATTTTTAGAATTTGAATGTAAACGTTAAAAATTTGTGTGGTTTTTTCGCTTTGTTTTAAAAATACATCTTTGTCTGCGAAGTTAGGTGAATAAACCAAAAAGAAAAGTGGCAAAAATATTATCATAGAAGCAAATATTAACACCTTTGCTTTTTTGTCAAAATAAGTTTTAAAAATATAGTTCAGCATAGTGTTATCTTTCTTGTTACAAAACTACTAAAAACTTCTGGGTTATGTGAAATTATTAACACAGTTTTGTCTTTAGTTTCTTGTTTTAAAATTTCAGCAATTTTCTGCTTTTTCTCAGGATCAAATCCAGAAAGAGGTTCGTCTAAAATCAAAACTTCTGAGTCTCCGATAAGAGTCACTAAAAAGGCTAGTTTTTGTTTATTTCCTTTTGATAAGTTTTTAATTTCTATATCTAAAGGCAGTTCTAAAAAGTCTATGTGTTTTTTATTAACATAGCCTTTTTTAGTCTTTGCAATAATTTCAAGATACTCACCTGCCTTTAAATTTCTTGGCAGGTCTGCTTTTTCGGCAAGATAAGAAATCGGTTTATCTGTCTTTTTTAAAATACCAGATTTTGGTTTAATAAAGCCTATTAAAAGATAAATTAAAGTTGTTTTTCCGCTACCGTTTTCACCTATTATTAAGACCTTTTCGCCTGCTTTAATTTCCAAATTATAAGGTTTTTTAATATAAGGAACCACTACATCTTTAAGCATAAATACTTCTTTTAAATTAGAGTTCATAAGTATTTACCCAACCTTTTTCTTTAATGTTTTCAAAGTCTAAAAAACCTTCAAGGTCGCATCTGATATCTCTTTTTAAACAGTTTTGGTATATAGTTTTTTTGCCATTATCTAGTTTAACCATTGCAATAATAACTGGCTCTAAAACAGGAATCGCTAACTTTGAGTTTGTAAAAAAGAAAGTAGTTTCCTGTTTATCGTTTTTACTAACTGAGTATTTATCATCTTTAAATAGACTAAAATAAAACTCAGCAGTATCAGATACAAAGTCTGCCAAAAATTTAACTTCAAAACTAGTGCCAGTTTTAAAAAAATCCTTTTCAATTTGGATTTTTTTAAAACTAAAAAGTACATCCTGCGAGTCAAACTTATTGGCTTGTACAATTTTAAATTTGCCAAGTTCTAGATTTAAAACTTGATTAGTAATAAAAGTGATTTGAAGTGTTGTAAACTCTTCACTATCAGTAAACAGTTTTGGTGTCAAAAACTCTAAAGTAATTTTAAATAAGTTTCTTTTCTGGTTTAAGAAACTTTTACTCATCTTAATTTCTTTTAATTCAAGAGTTAGTTCATTCTTACTATTTAGCCTAGTTAGGCTAAAATATTTGATATTCTTTATTGAGATTTTAGTTGTTTTAGAGTCAGTATAAAGATAAATTTTAAACTTTCCGTTAGCACGATATATCACACTTCTTTGTTCTTTAATTAAATAAAGACGTTCTGTCTTCTTCAAAAGTAGACTAGTAAATGAATAAACACCAAATAAATAGACAATGATTACTACGCCAAAAAGCAGTACAAGTACTGCTTTTTTCATAGTTTTGCACTCGTAGTGTAAACTATTTTTGTTGTTTCTGATACCTTTAAAAGATTGTGAATTTGGGCAAAGGTACTTACCAGTAAATCGCTTTGCCTGGCGATTTTAACACCATCTTCAGTGTCTACAAATATCAGAATAAATGGACTATAAGTTTGCCATAAATTAAACGCACTTTCTTTTCTTTTGACAACGAAGTTCACTCTTTTATTTTGTTTTATTTTTTCGTAACTGTAATCTGAATTACTCAAAAGCATTTTAATGTCTTTAACTTTATCGGCGTATTCTTTTAAAATTGAAAAAGAAAATTCATAAACTTTTAATTGATAATCTACGCGGTCTTGATAATTTCTACTGTCATAAGTTACGTTAACTGAGTATTCTAAAGCAAAAGGTTTTGCAATTAAACTAGACTGAATTATTTGAACTAACCCAATTTCTAAAGATAAAGTTTTGCTATTTTTAAAATTAAGTACCAAAAGACTTGAGTCAAAAGTAATATTCTTTTTAAACTCATCAACTATTGAAACTGTTAAAATATTTTGAAAATATTTAGTGTTCTTGCTGTTTTCTTGAATCTCTTCAGGGCCTCTGTATCTTGTCTCAAGATGTTTGGCTTGAATTGATTCACTTGTGTTTTTGTTTTTTAAATAAATAGATTTAATTTTGTCTGGACTTAAAAACCAAGGACTTTTTCGGTTAGTATAAAGATAAAAGTTTTGTCTGTTTTTATACTCAGTAAACACACTAGTTTGTTTAATTGCTTTGACTTTAAAGTTTTTTGGAACTAAATACACCGTAATTAACACTGAACAAACTATTAAAATCGCAAAAATCGGTGTTAGAAAAACTAAACGCTTTAATTTTGTTTTCTTTGTCATCTAGTAGTCTCTTTCTATTCTATATGAAATGTAGATACCAGTGTGTTCAACAAATTGAAACTCACCCCAGTCTTTGTATATCCAAAAAACACTACGTGTTGCGTATCCATTAAAAAGATAACCGTATCCCATTTTTCTGACCACTAGTTTACAGCCCGGTTCAATTTTAATAGTTTTAATCTCTTTATTTTTCTCGGATTTACTTTTTTCTAGTTTATTTTCAAGTTTACTTTCAACACCTGCTTCACCTTTTGCGTTAAGCGGTGATTTTGTTGGAGTGCTAATGGTACCGCTCATACTCATTTTAAAAGAACCACTTTGTGTATACTTTTCACTTTCTTCTACAATTTTCTCTATTGTAATTTCTTGTATTGTGCTAGTTGAACCTTGATTAGAAAACTCAGATACAACTTGTAAAACAAACGAAACCTTTTTGGCATAATTAAGATATTCAACATATGTTTTTTTGAAATGTCTATATGAAGTTTTTTGTTTTGCAATTTCCAGTCTATCTCTTTCTTTTTTATCTTCATCTGACAACTTCTTTTTGGGTTCTTCTGTATAAAAGTTAATCAATTTTGTTGTTTTGTCTAGCATGTAAAAACGAACATATGGATATAGATTTGTTTTTGCATTTGCTTTACTTGGATATAAAACACTTAAAAACAGCGTACTAACTAAAATAAAAGAAACAAGTAAATAAAGTTTTTTCATAAATGTCACCTCGTTAATATATTTAAATGAAAAAACTTTATTTACTTAAAAATAGAAATTTATAAAATGTCTGTATTTTTTATGTTTTATTCTCTTGTGTTAATTATTTTGATATATTAAGATATTAGAAAAATGAACTTTGGTTAGTTTCAACTAAAAAAGAGATAGCGTATCTGCTATTTCTAAATAAAAAACTGAAACTGTTGTAGTTTTACTGCGTTTTACTCAACACTTTTAGTGATTTACTCAACACTTACTGTATTTTACTCCACACTTTTTTAAGTAAATACTTAAAACATTTGGTGTTCAATTGTGCTTTTTACGCAGTTTTACTGCGTTTTACTCAACACTTTTAGTGATTTACTCAACACTTACTGTATTTTACTCCACACTTTTTTAAGTAAATACTTAAAACATTTGGTGTTCAATTGTGCTTTTTACGCAGTTTTAATTACGAAAATAAACAAATTAACAGGGAATTTAAAACTTGATGGTGTAGTATTGTGTTGGGTCCTTAATTGAAGTGCCGTGCCATTGCACCAATCCATTTTCAACTAGGTTTTTAAGTAATTTACGGCAATGCGTAGGTGATTTTTTGATAAGGTTAGCAATTTTATCCATCTTCATATTTTCGCCAGTATTGAACATATAATGCAACAAAAATATTTCGTGTTTATTAAGTTTATCAAACTTAGCAGCAGAAATTTTATTTTTGATTTTATCAAATGTTCTGATACTTCTATTTAAAATATTGTTTTCCAAAACTAACAACACCGAACCATTTGGTTCTGAGTACTCTGGTTTCTTTAGAAATAAACTTTGCATTTCTGAATAAATTCTTTTTACACCTTCATTCATTTCTTTTACCCAACCAAACTCACAAAGTGTTCTGGCTATTCTTAGATTTCTTGAATATCTCTGACTAAAAATGTTATGAATTGTTACAATATTCGGCAAAACACCTGGACTAAGTATTTCTAGTCTATCGTCAAATATTAAAACTTTGATGTGATCACCGCGTATTGCGTAGTTTCTGTGTGTTAACGCATTGACAATCCCTTCAAACCAAGCAAACTCTGGATACTCTGGCATAATTTTGAACTTGCCATCTTGGTCTAAATATTGAAAATCACGCAATTGAGTGTTTACAAATTCTCTCGCTTCTTTGATAATGTGCGGAATCGCCTTATCAAATGTTCTTTCTTTAATAATGTTGATTCCCTTACCGACTTTTAGATTTATACCACTGTATTTAATACCTCTTAGCCTAGCTTATGGTAAAAACTTTGTTGGGTTTTTTGCAAACAGCAAAACACCGGCATTTGTTAGTTTGCCTGCAATCATTAAGTTTCTAGCTTTCAAGATTTCTTCTGTTGAAAGTCCAGAAATATTCATAATTTTTCTATAATCCTCAATCAAACTTTCATCTACATCGTTAATTGAGGAGTGGTCAGCAATTTCGTCTTCAAAATGTCTTTGACCGCGGTCATATTGCAGTTGAAGAATTTGTTCAAAGTTTAGTAGTACAGACTTGTCGTTTTGTCTTAGAAAAACCTTGCCATCGTATGATTTAACAACTCTATCAAGACACACATCAACCGAAATTATTAGAATTTTATCATCCTTGTTTTTATCATTTTTAACATCTAAAACATCAAATTTCGGGTTAAGAGGTGTTTCTTTTAATTCAGTCATAGAAATATTTCGGTACTCATCGATAGAATGAACGCCTTCGCAAGTAAAGCCTGAAATTACTCCATTGTCTTCAATACCAATGACCAATTGGCCACCTTCTGCATTTGCAAAAGCCACCAAATGCTTAAGAATATCAAGAGGTCTAGTTCTGGCACTTTTTCTGTCGAAAAACTGGTTTTCTTTTTCTTTACAGTAGTAATTTAAATCATTTAATAAAACTGTGTTCATTGTTACCTCCCTAATTTAGTATTGTTAACGTTAAAAATTTTAAAACATTTGTCACTCTAAACACATTATAAGGCTTAATAATGTTTAAAGTGGAATGTCGTTAAAAAAATTAAAAGCTAAACTTATTTTGATTTGATTTTATAAAAATGTGTTTAATGAAATAGTTAATTATGCTAAATGTAATAGTTTAAACTAAATATACAAAAAGCATGTGTTTTTTTATTCAATTAACTGTTTTGCTGTGTTTTTTTAGTCAAAAGTGCCACAGTTTCAACGTGAGCAGTATATGGAAACATGTCAAAACCTTTAATTGAAGTAATTTCATATTCTTCTGTAAGCATTTTTAAGTCTTTAACTAAAGTTTCAACATTACAAGAAACGTAAACCACATTTCTTGGTTTTTTTGCGCAAATAAACTTACACACCGTTTCGCCCAGTCCGGTTCTTGGCGGGTCAAATAGCATCACATCAAAATCGTGTTTTTTATAGTCTACCCAGGTCAAAACATTTGAAACCACAGCCTTGGCGTTGGGTATTTTGTTTTCGTATATATTCTTCTTTAAAGCCAACACTTGGTCTTTAACAAGCTCAACGCAATACACTTCTTTAACTTTGCTGGCGAGTTCTAGTCCAAAAACACCAACTCCTGAAAAAGCATCTAAAAGGATGTCAGTTGGTCTAAATATTTTAAAGTCATTAATGTAGGTAAGTATGTTTTGAAATGTATGATAGTTTAACTGAAAGAAAGAGTTTGCAGTAATATAGTAATTTTTATTTAAAAAGTTAGTGTTAAAAAAGTATTGGCCCTTAAGCAGTCTATAGTCGGCCTCATGCTGTTTTGTGGTTTTGTCTTTATAGACAAAAACACCAAATTGTTTAAGTGAAAACTCAGAACTATAAATTAAGTTAGTAAGTGCCTTGAAATTATGTTCACCATAAACATGTAAGTTAACTGCTAAATCTAAGTTAGCTGCTTTACGTACAGAGACTGCAAACAGACCAAGCGGTTTTTTATCTACTACTGGAAAGTTAACTTCGCTAAGTGCTTTTTTAAAATAATTTAAAAAACTAGTGATTAACTCGTCTTGTGAAATTAAGTTATTAGTCGGTTCAACTAAATTAGTGTTCGGTCTGTATAGACCCCATTCAATTGCTTTATTGATTAGTTTAAACAAAACTGTGGTTTCGTTGCGATAATTTAAAGGATTTAAAGCACCTTCAAAGTGTTTGAAAGTTTTGGGGTTGATGTGTTTTCTTAGTTTTCCTTTAACATGGAAAACTATTTTTTTGTATTTATATTCAAGTGTTGCTGGATAAGTTAGGTGGATAAGAGGAAGCCCTATAGTTTCTGAAAAACTTGCCGAAACCTCGGCTCTTTTTGGCGACCTTTGAATAATTTTAAGAGTTTTGCCAATAAGTGCACCACGGTTGTTTTTCTCAATTTCTGCTTCTACTTCTTCACCTTCTACAGCCCCATATATGTAGACTGGTTGGTTGTTTAAGTAAGCGATACCTTCTCCATCATTGCCAGTTTTTAAAATATTTAATTTTACTATTTCTTTTCTATCCATACGCAAACTCTTTCACCCATTTCAAAAGGCAAGACAAACTTGGTTAGGGAAATATTTTTAACTAAATTAACTAATTTAGTTTTCCCAAACTCATCAATTTCCTCAGTGGCTTTAGTCGCTTTATAGAAACACATTTTGCCACCTTTCGTTAATTTAGGCAAAGCGTATTTAACTAGCGAAGTAAGGCCGGTAACTGCACGGGCTGTAACTAAATCAACTAAAACTCCATTAATGTTTTCAACTCTATCGTTAATAACTTTTAAGTTAGTCAAGTTTAGTTCATCTTTAACTAATGTTAAAAACCTTGCTTTTTTGCCAATAGACTCTGTTAAAATAACTTCAACGCTTGGAAAAAATAAAGCAATGACAATACCTGGAAATCCCGCACCTGAGCCAATATCTAAGATAGACTTAGATTGAATTAAATCAGGGTTTTTGAAAAAAGGTAAAACGGAATCTAGAATATGTTTAACTAAAAACTCAGTTTTATCAATGATTCTAGTTAAATTAACTTTTTTATTTTCTTCAATTAAAAGTGAGTAATACTTGTTAATTTTTAAAACTAGTTCATCTGTTAATTCAATGTTAAATTTACTAAAAATGTCTTTCATGGTAATCTTTTCTCTTTACTTTTTTGAATATAGATAGAAAGAATTTGAATATCGCTTGGATTAACTCCAAGTATTCTTGAGGCTTGCCCTAAAGTTTTTGGTCTGACTTTCTCTAATTTTTCTCTACATTCAAAGGCCAAGTTAGCAACTTGGCTGTAGTCAATGTCTGTAGGAATTTTAAAGTTTTCAAGGAACTTAAACTTCTCAGCAGTCTTGATTTCCTTTAAGATGTAGCCTTCGTATTTAATTTGTATCTCCGCGGCAAGTCTCACTTCTTCTGGAAATTTTTCTTTAATAAAAGGACTTAAAATATTTAAATTAACCTCTGGTCTTTTAAGTAAATTTGCTAAAGAAATTGACTCATAAAGTGAAATGTTGTGTTTGGAAAGATGGCATAAAACTGCTTTGGTAGGAGTGATTTTTGTGTTTACTAAAATCTCGGTTAATCGCTTAACTAGCCCTTTTTTAAGTAAATATTTTTGATAAGTATCGCCGTCTATAAGCCCTCGGTTATAGGCAATTTCAGACAGTCTAAAGTCGGCGTTGTCATCTCTTAAAAGTAGTCTATACTCTGCACGAGATGTCAGCATTCTATAAGGTTCGTCTGCTCCCTTGGTAACTATATCGTCAATCAAAACACCAGTGTAGGCCTCATTTCTTTTTAAAATAAGCGGTTCAATGTTGTCAATTTTAGCAGCAGCATTTGTGCCTGCAATTAAACCCTGACAAGCCGCCTCTTCGTATCCAGAAGTTCCGTTAATTTGACCTGCAGTAAACAAGTTTTTAAGTATTTTGGTTTCTAAAGACAAGTATAGTTGAAAAGGATTGATAGCGTCGTACTCAATTGCGTAGCCGTATCTAATTATTTTACCTTCCTCAAACCCAGGTAAACTTGCAACTAACTTTCTTTGAACAAAACGCGGAAGTGATGTAGAAAGGCCTTGTAAGTAAGTTAAGTTGTTTTTGATACTTTCTGGTTCTACAAAAATTTGGTGAATATCTTTTTCTTTGAATCTAACAATTTTGTCTTCAATTGAAGGACAATATCTAGGACCTCTACCTTCTATTACTCCTGAATACAGTGGTGAATATTTTAGATTTTCCAAAATTGTCTCTTTAGTATTCATGGTAGTATGGAGGGTATGCAGATTTAAATTTGCTTTGTGCTTGGCCTTTGTGTAATATGAAAATCTAAGTTCTGGGTTGTTCTCATCTTGATTTGCAAGTTCAGCAAAGTCAATTGAGTTTGAGTCAATTCGCGGCGGAGTTCCAGTTTTTAGTCTCACGATTTCAAAACCTGCTTTTCTCAAAGACTCAGAAATACCTGAAGTTGTGCGTTTGCCGTCAGGTCCAGTTTGATAAGTTTCACTACCTATCAAAATTCGTGATGCTAAATAAGTGCCAGTTGTTAATACTACAGTTTTGGCAAAATACTTTGTATTACTTTCAGTAATCGCCCCAACTACTGTTTGGTTTTCAACTAACAACCCAGTTGCATATTCATGCAAGAAAACTATGTTTTTTAGTTTCTTTAATTCTTTTAACATGTTTTTCGGATAAATTTCTTTGTCAATTTGTGCACGAAGTGCCCAAACACCAGGGCCTTTAGATGAGTTTAGCCTACGCATTTGAATGGTAGCACTATCTGCAACTTTGGCCATCAAACCACCCAGTGCGTCAATTTCGCGCACCAAAACACCCTTCGCAGGTCCACCAATTGACGGATTGCAGGGAAGGGTGGCAATTTGAGATTTATCACCTGTGATAAATAAAACTGACTTGTCTAAACGAGAAAGGGCAGCGGCGGCCTCAATACCGGCATGCCCTGCCCCAATTACGATTGAGTCAAATATACGATTATTTAACTTCATTTTCAATAAAATCCACTAAATTAGCTTTGGTGAATTTTAATTTTTCGCGAATTTCGGCTTCAGATGAACTTAGTCCAAAATTATTTATTCCAAAAACGTGAGGTGTGTATTTATACCAAGAATAAGCAGAGCCTGCTTCTACTGCTACAATTTTAGCGTTGCCTAAAATCTCTGCTTGCTCAGAATTAGTAAGTCTGTCAAACAAGAAGCAAGAAGGCATGGAAACTACGCGTACACCTTGACCTTTAGTTTCAAGTACTTTTGCCGCTTCAATTGCTAAAGAAACTTCTGAACCAGTTGCAATTAAAGTAAGTGAGTGTTTGTTTTGCTCAAGCTTAATAATGTAGGCGCCTTTTTGAATGTCTAGTTGAGAGTTTGGGTTTTCTAATACGTTTTGGCGAGTTAAAACCAAAACTGAAGGAAAGTTGTTTTCAGAAAGCATTAACTTATAAGCCGCTAAAGTTTCTTTAAAGTCGCACGGTCTAATCACGTTTACATTTGGCATACATCTAAGTTGCGCAAGATGTTCAATTGGTTGATGGGTTGGTCCGTCTTCGCCTAAAAATACAGAGTCATGGGTAAAAATATACATCACTGGTAGTTTTTGTAGAGCTGACAAACGAATTGCTGGAAACATATAGTTAGAGAAAACAAAAAAACCAGAGACAAAAGGTCTAAGTACACCGGTTTGTGCAATCCCATTAGCAATTGCAGCCATTGAGTGTTCGCGAACTCCGAAGTTTAAGTTGCGGCCAAGTCTGTTGGTGTGATCAAAATCGCCGTCTACTCCTTTTACGCAAGTTGATGAAGAAAGGTCTGCAGACCCACCAATTAGTGCCTTAACCTGACCAGAAATATGGGTCAAGATGTCGCCAGAAGACTTGCGAGTTGCTTGTTTCTCAGGGATTTTTGCGAGCAACTTACTTAAGTCAAACTCAAGACTTTGCTTTTTAAGTGGTTTTAATTTAGAGTAGGCTATGTATTTTTCCAGACCTCTTTTTAAGAAATTATCTTGAAAATGTTTGTAAACCAGTGGATCTACTTCAAATGGTTTTAATTGGTATCTAAGTTTTTCAGCAAGTAAGCCGCGTTCAAGTGCGCCAAGTGGAGAGCCGTGAACTTTGTTTGTAGCCTCTTTTGTTGCACCTTGACCAATTGTGGTTTTCATTTCAATAACAGTAGGAAGTTCTGATTCTTTAGCCAAGCGGATTGCTTCTAAAAACTCGGCCTTGTCGCAAGGGTTGGTTACCAAAATATAGTTCCAACCGTCGGCCAAAAACTTTAATTTAAAATTAGTTTCACAAGTTAAAGAAGTAGGCCCATCTAGTTGAATGTCGTTTGAGTCAAACAACATAATTAACTTATTTAGTTTAAGTCGGCCGGCTAAAGAAATCGCTTCCATAGCCACACCTTCTTGCAGATCTCCGTCTCCACATAAGCAGTATGTATAGTAGTCTGTGTATGCGGGTCCATTTACTTTGTTTAAATGAGCCTCTGCAATTGCTGAACCTACCGCCATTGCAACGCCTTGTCCAAGTGGACCAGTTGTTGCTTCAACTCCTGGAGTTTCTCTAAACTCAGGATGGCCAGGTGTGTTTCCAGGCCTGCGAAAGTTCTTTAAGTTATCAATTGTTAAATCAAATCCTGCAAGATGCAAAAGTGAGTAAAGTAAAGCAGAACCATGGCCTGCAGATAAATAAAAACGGTCGCGGTTTGGCCAAAGTGGGTCTTTTGGGTTTTGATTGATTGCGTAGTTGTAAAGATAGTAAAGCGGAGCAGCGGCTCCTAAAACTATCCCTGGATGTCCTGAGTTGACGTTGTTAATGGTGTCAACCCCAAGCATCTTAAGGGTATCTATGCAAAGTTTATCTAAATCTTTTTCGGTTTTCATTATTTTTCTTTAGATTTTTTGGCTATTGATTCTTCAACTTCAACAGGTTCTACTGTTTTGTCTGCTGAGTTTGCAGCAACTTCTTGATTTAACACGGTTTTTTTGTATTCCTCAGTTTCTGCCTCTAAGGCTTTGAAGTTATCTTCTCCAACTAAGGCTAAGATATTTGTAAAAAACTTATTGTGAAGTGCTGCCATTTTTTTAGTAATTTGGCGAGAAATTCCAAAAACTAGACCAAAAACAACAATTAAAAGTCCGATTAGCACCCAAAATGACCAAGATTTAACTTGTGGGAACTTAGAAGAAAGCACGGCGATAGTGGTGGCGGCTGCAATAAATCCAATTAAAATTCCTAAAAATACCGGAATAAATATGCGGTTTTTAATTGAGTTAATCCCGTCTGCGTACGCCAAGTATTCAGCGTTCACGTCTTGTTCGTAAAGTCTTTTAATTGAGCCTGTTTCAAAGTAAGTCTGGTCTATTAAAAGTCTTGCAGTTTGTGGAGTAATGTCCCAAACTTTAAGTAGGCCTTTTTTGTGCCAAATGGCTTTTTCTGCATCTGTCATAAAGTAAATTTCTAGAGTTCTTTTGTCAATTTGTTGAGTGTAGGCAGGCACTCTGTCAGTTAAATTGAATTTCATAAATCCTCCTTACTAGGGTTTAAAAAATGTTTCCTTTTAAAGACCATTGGCCACAATGGCTATACCCTGATGGCTGCTTCAATCAAGACCTGACCCGTTCAGATAAGTCAATCGGCCAATGGCTTTTAAAAGGAAACATCTAAAATCTTTGCCTTTACAGGCGTTTAAAGAATTTTTTTAACAACTCGCTGGCTTCATCTACCTTAACAAAAGTTAATTTAGTGTGAGCGGTGGGTTGCAGAAAAATCTCTTTTCTGATTTTTTGACTAAAAACTGTCGGGTCTTTGGCCAAAAAAATACATTCTTTTAATCTAGCAACAGCAATCGCTGCTGCACAAAGCACACAAGGCTCAAGTGTCGATATCAGCACGCAGTCTTCCAGTTTCCAAGTTTTAAGTCGCTTGGTGGCTTTTTTTAAAGCAGTGATTTCTGCGTGTCCAAAAATATCGTGTTTGTGTTCTTTAGTGTTATAGCCAGTTGCAACGATTTCGCCATCTTTCAAAATTAGCGCGCCAACTGGCACTTCTGCACGAGCCAAGGCTTTTTTGGCAAGCCTCAGGGCATGTGCAAAATGTTTATTTCTATTTTCCTGGTTTTTGTTCAATATTGTAGCGTTTGTTGAACTTATCTACACGACCTTGAGCTTGGACAAATTGTTGCGTACCTGTGTAGAAAGCGTGGCATTGTGAACATGTATCTACCTTAATTTCTTTGGCAGTAGATTGAGTTTTGAACTTAGAACCACAAGTTGAACAAATAACTTCAACTTCATTAAATTCAGGATGAATTGCTTTTTTCATGTGTATAAACTCCTTTTTTGGTAGTAGTCTACCATTATTTTAACACATCCGTCTTACTTTAAAGTAAGCCGGATGTGTATTTATGCTATTTTGTTTGGTTAATAACTTAAGCGTTTTTATCGTCAGAAACTTTGGTATAGTTAAACTCAGTTTCTTTTAAAATTCCGGTTCCTGCTGGGATTAGTCCACCGATAATCACGTTTTCTTTTAGACCTTTTAGTTGGTCGGGTCTAGAAGAAATTGCTGCGTCTGTCAGAATTCTGGTGGTTTCTTGGAAGGAAGCGGCTGACAAGAACGAGTCGTTTGAAAGTGAGGCTCTGGTAATTCCAAGTAGAATTCTTTTGCCAATTGCCGGACGTGTGCCTTGTTCAAAAGCCACGCGGTTGGCTTTCAAGAAGTCTGAGTTTGAAACCACGATACCCGGAAGTAAGTTAGTGTCGCCTTCATGGATAATCATAATGCGTTTCAGCATTTGTCTAATGATGATTTCAATGTGTTTATCTTGAATGTCCACGCCTTGTGATTGATAAACTTTGCGGACTTCTGCCAAGATGTAGTTAGAAACGGTTAAAGTGTCGGTTACTCTAAGCAGTTCTTTCGGGTGAATTGAACCCGGAGTTAGCGAAGTTCCGGGTTGTACAGAATCCCCAACTTTCACCAAAATATCTGCGTTTGACTCAATTGAGTAAGTGTGAGTTTTGCCTTGACGGTCTTCAATAACCACGCTAGGTTGACCATATTGTGGACGACTAATTTGGCTAACTTTACCAAAATATTCAGAAATCACAGATTTTCCTTTTGGAGTTCTAGCCTCAAAAAGTTCCTGAATACGTGGAAGACCTTGAGTAATGTCGGATGCCGATGCCACACCACCGGTGTGGAAAGTACGCATCGTTAACTGAGTACCAGGTTCACCGATAGATTGTGCAGCAACTACACCAACGGCTTCACCGACTTCTACAATTGAGTTAGTTGCTAAGTTTAGACCATAGCACTTCACACAAAGTCCGTCAATTGCAGAACAAGTTAAATTAGTTCTAATTTTAAACTCAGAGTAGTTTTCGGCAATCTTAGCCGCGGCCTCTTGAGTAATCAGTTCGTTTCTGTCAACGATTAGCAGATTGTTTTTGTCATACGCCTTTTGGGCAGCAAAACGGCCGTGTAGTCGTTCTTCCAAACTGCAGACTACTTTTTGGTCTTTGTCAAGTATATCTTTTACAAACACACCGTTTTCAGTACCACAGTCATCAAGAGTAATAATTACGCCTTGCGCAACGTCTACAAGACGGCGAGTTAAGTAACCAGACTGTGCAGTTTTTAAAGCCGTGTCGGTTGAACCTTTGCGGGCACCGTGGGTTGAGATAAAGAACTCAGAAACGGTTAGACCTTCTTTAAATGATGATTTAACTGGAACTTCAATTTGTTCACCCTTAGGGTTATTTAAAATACCCCTCATTCCGGCTAACTGCACGAAGTTTTGAATGTTACCGCGGGCTCCAGAATCAGACATTACGTAAATCGGGTTTTCGCGGTTAAGTTCGCGCTCAAGTCCATGAGAAATCTCGGTTTTAGTGTTTTCCCAAACGTTGATAATTTCGCGAGAACGACCTTTGTCGGTCAACATACCCATGTTAAAGTAGTTAGTAATTTGCTCAATTTTAGCCTGAGACTCTTTTAAAATCGCAGCTTTATTTGAGTAAACCTTGATGTCGTCGTAAGAAATTGTAACAGCAGAGACAGTTGAATACTTAAAGCCCAAGTCTTTTAAGTCATCTAGCATCACAGAAGTTCTAGTCACATCGTAGTGTTTAAAGACAGTGTCAATAATTTTTCCTAAAAACGATTTTTTAAAAGGTTCGGGTAGTGGTTGGTCTTTAGTTTGAGCAAAATAAACTTTTGGGTCTTTGTTGCAGTCAAGTAAGTAAGATTGAGGAACCCCTTGGGTTAAGTTATACTCAGTTGGTTCGTTTAAATAAAAGAAACCATCTGGCATAATTTCGTTAAAAATTAACTTACCTAAAGTAGTAATTAGTAGTTTGCCTTGAATGTCTGCAGTAAAACGACGGTTAAGGATTTGTGGACGCACTAAAATTCTGGTGTGGTAGTCAATGATACCTGCGCTTTGTGCGTTTTTTGCCTCATCAATTGAAGAAATCAGCATACCTTCATTTTTGTGTTGATGAGTTTTAGGGTCAGCCTCAATATAGCGCTCTTCGGTGGTCAAGAAGTAGTTTCCAAGCACCATGTCTTGAGATGGAGTTACAACTGGTTTTCCGTCTTTCGGGTTTAAGATGTTGTTAGAAGCCAGCATAAGTAGTCTAGCCTCAGCCTGCGCTTCTGGTGAAAGCGGCAAGTGCACGGCCATTTGGTCACCGTCAAAGTCGGCGTTAAATGCAGTTGTTGCCAAAGGATGCAGACGAATGGCTTTACCGTCAATTAGTTTTGGCTCAAACGCTTGGATTGACAAGCGGTGCAAAGTAGGTGCACGGTTTAGTAGTACTGGGTGTTCACGAACTACTTCTTCCAGAACTTGCCAAACTTCTTTAGTGCGGTTGTCATACATTTCAACCGCTTTTTGGCGAGTTACTTCTAAGTTTTCCTGAAGTCGGTTAATTACAAACGGCTTAAATAAAGTAATCGCCATTTCGCGCGGAATTCCGGCCTGATACATCTTTAGGTTCGGACCCACGATGATTACTGAACGTCCTGAGTAGTCAACGCGTTTTCCAAGTAGGTTTTGACGGAATCGACCTTGTTTACCGCGAAGCAAATCAGAAAGTGATTTAAGTGGGCGTGCGTTTGAAGCCAGCGCTTTTTTGTTTCCACGTTTTGAGTTGTCAAATAGTGAGTCAACTGCTTCTTGAATTAAACGTTTTTCGTTTTTAAGGATAAGCGAAGTTGTAAACTGGTCAAGTTCTTTTTTTAACCTGTTGTTACGATTAATTATTTTGCAGTAAAGGTCGTTAAGGTCAGTTGTTGCAAAACGGCCTCCGTCTAGTTGGACCATCGGGCGAAGGTCTGGCGGAATTACCGGAATTACCGGCATAACAATCCACTCAGGGCGGTTGTCAGATGAGTAGAAGGCTTCCACAATTTCCAGACGTTTGATGATGTTTTGACGTTTTTGTTTAGTAGAAGTGCGGAATTTCTTGCGAAGTACGCGGATTTCGTGGTTTAAGTCAAGTGCTTTTAAAAGGGTTTGAATGGCCTCAGCACCGGTTTGCGCCTGAAAACGACCATAGTACTCTTCGTTAATCGCGGCGTAGTCTTGTTCTGACAAGATTTGTTTGCGTTTAAGTGGAGTGTTGCCCGGGTCTGTCACGATGTAGGCTGCGTAGTTGACAACCTCTTCTAAGGATTTGGCTTTAATTCCAAGTAAAATCGCAAGTCGTGATGGTGAGTTTTTGAAAAACCAAGTGTGGACAACTGGACTTTTTAGTTCAATGTGGCCCATTCTTTCGCGGCGAACTAGAGACTCGGTAATCTCAATTCCACATTTTTGACAAATTTGGCCTTTATTACCACTTTGTTTCTTACCACATGCACATTGAAAGTCTTTAGTTGGCCCGAATATTTTTTCGCAGAACAACCCACCAACTTCAGGTTTAGCGGTTCGGTAGTTAATGGTTTCATGAGACTTAACTTCCCCGTAAGACCAAGTTCTGATTTCATCTGGTGAGGCTAAGCGAATTCGCATGTGTCGATATAGTTTAGAGCCAGTGATGTGCGTGTCGTCAACTGATTTTAAACGCTCAGCGACGTTAATTTCGGCAACCTTAGTTTGAGATGAAACTAAGTCTAGTTTTTCGTCAAAATCAGCCTCAGTTAACGGAGTTTGACCAAAGAAGGCAAAAAGTTGATTGGTTTCAGCTAAAAGAAAGTCGTCGTCTTTTAAAATTTGAAATAAGTTAGAACGTGGTGCGGTTAAGATTGACTTAAGGTCAGTAAATCCGCTTTCTTTGAAAAACTTAATGACTTCACTTTCGGTAAATAGTTGTTGAATTTTTTCAGGTAGGTAGTTTTTAGTCAAAAGAGTTTTAATGTCTTTCAGAACATCTTCAGTGCACTCAGAAAAGATACTTTGGTATTGAGAAACTGAAAATAAGTTTAAATCACCCAAAGTGTGAACGGCGATATTTTTTAAGAACTCTTTGGTTTCTTCAGAAATGATTTTAATGTCTTTAATGCTTTGTTTTTCGTAGGCTTTTAGCATTTTTAAATACCTCCATTACTGCGGGCAGGTTTTAAGTCAAGCAGTGATTTAACGGCGTCATTTTCGCCAGTTTCTGAGTTAATTAACTCAACGTAAATACCAAGGGCTTGCAGTTCTCGGGTTAACACGTGGAAAGATTCAGGCAGAGATGGACGCGGAATTAAGTTGCCTTGAGTAATTGCAGAGTAGGCTTTGTTTCTGCCAACCTTGTCGTCTGACTTGATGGTAAGCATTTCTTGCAGAACGTGCGCGGCACCATAACCATACAGCGCCCAAACTTCCATTTCTCCTAGTTTTTGGCCACCATTTTGGGCTTTTCCACCCATAGGTTGTTGAGTTACTAAAGTATAAGGTCCAACGTTTCTCGCGTGTAGTTTGTCGTCTACCATGTGTGACAACTTAATCATGTACATCACACCAACTGAAACTGGATTTCTAAAAGGCTCACCAGTTCTGCCGTCAAAAAGTGTCATTTTACCGTTTAGTGGTAAGTTTGCTTCTTTTAAGATATCGACTAGATCGGCGTTTTCAACCCCGTCAAAAACCGGAGTTGCGATTTTAATTCCAAGTTTTTTAGCAGCATACCCTAGATGCAACTCTAAGATTTGGCCAATGTTCATACGAGAAGGCACACCAAGTGGGTTAAGCATAATGTCAACAGGTGTTCCGTCTGCCATGTATGGCATGTCTTCGCGTGGCACGACTATAGAGATAACACCTTTGTTTCCGTGTCGTCCTGCCATTTTATCGCCTTCTCTGATTTTTCTTTTTTTAGCAATAAAAACTTTAATTTGTTCGTTTACAGAAGGTGGAAGTTGGTCTTTGTTTTTCTTAGAAAAGTATTGGATTTTTTGAACAATACCGCCACCACCGTGTGGAACGCGAAGAGAAGTGTCTCTGTATTCTTTGGATTTTTCGCCAATAATTTCTTGAATTAGTTTTTCAGCAGGTGAAGGTTCTGCTCCACCTTTAGGGGTGATTTTACCAACTAAAATGTCGCCTTCTTTAACTTCTGAACCAAGTAAGATCACACCGTTTTGGTCAAGTTTAGCCACAGCCTGGCGGTTCGCATTTGGAACTTCGTTGGTAAACTCTTCTTTTCCGATGTTGTTGCGAAGGTCTCTAGTTTGAATTTGGTATTCATCAATATGAACAGACGTATAGACGTCGTTTTTAACTAAGTCTTCAGAAACGATAACGGCGTCTTCAAAGTTATAGCCTTCCCAAGTCATGAAAGCAACTGTAACGTTGCGGCCAAGCGCAAGCTCTGCGTTGTCGGTAGAAGGACCGTCGGCGATAGTTTCGTTTAGGTCAACCCAGTCACCAACATTGACAATCGGTTTTTGCACGATTGAAGTATTTTGGTTTGAGCGTTCGTAGTTAATTAACGTGTAGACATCGGTGTCAGCAAGTCCGTATTTATAGATTTTAAGCGCTTGCTCTGCTGACCAGTCTGAGTTTGGGGCAAACAAGATTTTACCGTCGTATTTAATGGTTTTCTCAGGAATTGGCAAAACGTCAATGCGTTTGGCGTCCACGTATACCGCGTATCCTGAGTTTTTAGCAACCACTGAAGTACCTGAGTTTTTAGCAGCGCGATACTCAATTCCGGTTCCAACTAGTGGTGCCTCTGGTTTGATAACTGGCACGGCTTGACGTTGCATGTTGGCACCCATTAAGCAACGAGACGCCTCGTCGTGTTCAAGGAAAGGAATGGTTGCGGTTGCAACAGACACGATTTGTTTAGAAGAGACGTCCATGTATTCAACGTCTTCGCGAGCAAAAATTCCGGTTTCACCGCGCAGTCTACCAGTAACTGTCGGCTCTTTAATAGTTCCGTCTGGATTTAACTCAGTCGCGGCAGAGGCAATTACTGCGTTGTATTCCTCGTCTGCAGTTAAGTAAAGATGGTGGTCTACTACTTTTGGCACGCAAACTCCGTTAACCTTATTTGTGCGGTCAAGTTTAAAGTAAGGAGTTTGAATGAAGCCATATTTATCAATTTTGGCATATGAAGAAAGTGAAGAAATCAACCCAATTGATTGTCCTTCTGGAGTTTCAATTGGACAAATTCGGCCGTAGTGAGAAGCGTGAACGTCACGGACTTCAATACCCGCGCGGTCGCGAGAAATTCCACCGCTACCAAGTGCAGAGACACGACGTTTTTGAGTAAGTTCGGCCAAAGGGTTGGTCTGGTCCATGAACTGAGACAATTGAGATGAACCAAAAAACGCATTTAGTACAGTTGTAAGTGGTTTAGTGTTCATAATTGCCGGAATAGTGATGTCTGCAAAAGACTTAACCGACATTTTGTCTTTAATGTTTTTCTCGGCTCTAGCCATACCAATTCTAAATTGGTTAGCAAGCAGTTCCCCAATTAAACGAACACGACGGTTGCCAAGGTGGTCAATGTCGTCAGTTTGCCCGATGTATTCATATAAGTTCAAAAAGTAAGAAATACCAGCAACGATGTCTGAAACCGTAATATAGGTTTTAGCCTCACGGCTGTCGTTACCAATTACACGAATTGCTTGAGATTCACCTAAATCAGTTCTCTTAACAACGTCTAGGATTTCGGCGTACACTGGTTGTCTTTGTGCTGGCTTTTCAAAAACGTTTCCAGTTAAAAAGTAGTTTAAGACTTTTTCGTCAAGTCCATTTCTAAGCTCACGAAGAGTTCTTAGAACTTGCTCGTCAATTTGAGTGCCGGCGTCAAAAACGACTTCACCAGTCTTGATATTATAAATTGGTTCTGTGGTAACCAACTGCACGTGGTCGCCTTCTCCAACATACTCAGTTAAGACAGCCGTTTTGTCGATGTTTTGCAGAGAGTTGTCGGCAGAAATAACTTCTTTTCTAAATAAATGACGGTTGGCGTCAAGTACTTTTAAAGCCTCTTCGTCAAGTAAAGTGTTGGCCGGAAGCACAACTTTTCCTTTTGCATCTTTTAAGTCAGCAGCAAGATATGTGTTTTTAACACGGCTAAGCACGTCTAGTTTTTGGTTAAATTTATAGCGACCAACTCCAAGTAAGTTGTAGCGACGAATGTCAAATAGACGTTGGCGAATTAACTCGCGTGCGCCTGAAACTGGAATAATTTCGCCTTGTCTTAGTCTAGAAACGATTTCAACAACTGCATCATCTGAAGTTTTGGTTACGTCTTTCTCAAGAGTTTCTTTTAGTTGTTCTGACTTAAATAGTTTGTCAATTTCTTTGTTTGAAGAAACACCTAAGGCTTTAATAAAAGTAGTTAGCGAGATTTTTTTAGAGCGGTCTAATTTTGCCCAAAGCAGTTCTTTGTTGCCCTCTTCAAACTCAACCCAAGCACCACGAGTTGGAATCATTTGACCAGAGTAGATAACTTTGTTGATTTTTTTGTTGATGTCTTTAGTGTAATAAACTCCACTTGAACGCACGATTTGTGAAACCACCACACGTTCAGCACCGTTGATGATAAAAGTAGCAGTTGGAGTCATTGAAGGCATTTCTGTCAACAAGACTTTTGCTTCTCTAAGTTCACCGGTGATGCAGTTTTCTAACTTCACATCAGCCATCACTTGTGCTGAGTAGGTGATGTCTCTAGTTTTAGATTCAGCGATTGTAAAATTAGGTTCTTGAACTTCAACGCTTTCAAAGTACAGTTTAATGTCCCCGTTGTTTCCTTCAATTGGCGAAAGTTCCTTTAGCAATTCAAGTAAGTCTGATTTGATAAATTTTTCAAAAGACTGTGTTTGAATTTCAATCAAGTCTGGCAAATCAACATCGTACATCATTTTTGAGTAATTACGACGTTCAGTTTTTTTGCCATATTTTATGTTTTTAAATGTCATTTTTACTCCAGTTTCTGTGAGTATATTATATATAATATATAACTCGTTTTTTTGATTAGCGCATATACGAAGAAATCATACCACAAATTGAATTTTTTGCCAAATAAAAACTACTGGTTGATTTTGTTTTTTGGTGAAAAAAATGGCCTGGTTTTGAAAAACCAAGGCCATAATTTAGGGTTAAATTAGGTTGTTTTTAAAGTCGTTATTCAGACAACATTTGAATCTCTTTAAGATAAATGTCTGGGTCAGTACCTACAGGGGTTTCCAAAATTTTTGGAATGTCTAAAAATTCTGGGTTTTGCACGATTGCTTTAAGGGGTGCAAGGCCAATTTTACCTTTACCAATGTTAGCATGGCGATCTTTGTGCGAAGACAGGCCATGTAGTGAATCGTTGATGTGGAATAAAAATAATTTATCTATGCCAACTACATTTTTAAACTCAGCAAAAACTTCGGCTTGATGGCCTTTAATGTCATAGCCTGCGTCAAAAATATGGCAAGTGTCGATGCACACACCTAAATCTGGGTCTGGATAAGTGTGTATAATTTCGGCGATTTCTGCAAAAGTGATACCAACTTCGCTGCCTTTGCCAGCCATGGTTTCCACGGCAATTTTGATATCTAGATTATTGTCGTGTACATATTTAATTAACAGATTTACGGCTTTTGCAACTTGTTTTAAAGAAAGCGAGCGGTCTTGAGTTAAAGCAGATCCTGGATGGAGTACAAACATGCCAGCACCAAGTTCATGAGAACGCTTTAGTTCGCTTGAAAAAAAGTCAACAGACCTTTGCCATTTTGCTAAGTCCAGAGAAGCTAGATTTGCGATATACGGAGCGTGGACTACAAAGTTTTGCTTAGGGATTGACAAAGCCTTGAGTTCTGCTATTCCTTCTTTGGCAAAGCAAAGTTCGGTGTTTGTGCGAAAAGTGCTTTGTGGTGGGCCTGTGAAAATCATTAGTGCGGTTGCTTGATTGTGTTTAACTTCAGCAACAGCGCCTTTTAGATAGTCTGGTTTTTTAAATGAATTGTGCGAACCTAGGTTAAAGTTTTTCATATTTTTTACCTTTTTCCTTTTTTAAACTGAGCACGAAAGTGCTTGACTTTAGCGGCTTTGACGGCTTTTTCAATGGCTTTTTTGTTTTGTTTTTTATAGTTGGGCTTAACTTTAGTTGGTTTTTTAACAGTCTTAACGGCAGCAATTATTAACTTACTTTGTTTTGATTTAGGTTTTTTTAACTCCAAAACTTCATTGTTTTTAACTTTAAGTTCAATGAATGGTGAACTTTGTGTCTGGTAGTTGTAAAGTCTGCGCTTATCTAAGTCAGTATAAATTGTGTAGACCTCTCCAAAGCTGTTGAATCTCGCAGTTCTACCTTGTCGGTGTTCAAAAATTGCTTTGGTTTTAGGTACATCTAAGTTAAAAACATGACTGAAGTTTAGGTCAATTCCTCTTGAAAACAAGTCAGTAGCAACCACAACTGAGTATTTTTCTTGAGTTAAGTCTTTATAAATTCTTTGGCGGTCTTTTAAATCTAGGTTGCTAGAAATTAAAACAGTGTTTGGAATTTCTTTTACAATTTCTCTGTAAACTTTTTCAAGTTCTGCCTTTTTTGAAACAAAGACCAGTGCTGTATATGGATTTTTTGCTTTCAACAAAGCAACTAAAGTTTTGATTTCTTCGCCATTTTCTGCTCTGGCGATATAGTGTTTTAAGTTTAGCTGAGTGCTTGTTTCTTCTAGCATTAAAAAAGAACCAAAAAAAGCCTTGATAAAAGGTTTCATAGACTTTTTAACAGTGGCTGAAACCAAGATAAAACGGGTTTTTTTAAAGTAAGAAAAAACTTGGTTAAGTTCATCCATAAACTCAACTTCAAACATGAAGTCAGCCTCGTCTGCGACTAAAAACTTAAACTCAGCCTGATTAAAAGCACCAGATTTGATTAACTCAGTAGCTTTATTTGGAGTTAATATAAAGATTTGTTTACCACTTAAACTAGGTTTTTTGGCGTCTAAATAAACTTTTTTGGCAAATAAGCGTTCAAAAACCAAAGCAGTTTGCAAACAAAGTTCGGTAGTTGGACACAAAATCAAGGCTTTGTCTTTTGGTTTTAAACTAAGGTAGAGCGGAACTAAATAAGCAAAAGTCTTGCCAACTCCGGTTTTAGCCGAAATTACAACATTAGCGTTTTGTTTTAAAATTGTGTCTATTGCTCTTTTTTGAAAAGTGGTGAACTCAGATATATTTAATTTTTGTAAAATTTCTGTAAACTCTTTCATCTCTTTAATTTTAACTTATTTTAAAAGCATTTGAAACTGATTTTAAAATTACTCTGCTTTAAAAAAACCACTATTTAAGTCGCTTTTAGGTTTAATTTCTCTAAAGTTAGAAAGACCAACGCCAAAAAGGCGAATTGGCACGTCAATTTCAAGTTTTTCTTTAATGAAGTCTTCAAGAGCATTTTGGATGTCAAAAGCACTAGAAATAAAATATGTTAAAGTTTTTGCACGAGTATAAGTTTTAAAGTTAGCAGTTTTAAACTTAAAGTTAACAGTTTTTGCCTCAAGTCCAAAGTTATTTAGTTGGGCGGCTAAATCTTGGTAAATTGGTTTGATTTTAGCAACGATTGCTTCAAGCGAATCTACGGCGTAGTTTAAAGTAACTTCTCTTGACATGCTTTTGGGAACACTTGTTTGATACGGTTCAATAAAGTCTTTAGAGTGACCAGAGACCTCTGTCATAATTTCTAAAAGATGCTGCGGGCGGTAAAGTTCAGCTAACTTTCTTTGATTGTCTTTTTTAACAAAGTCAGAAAGAGTATAAATTCCAAGTTCTTCCAAAGCAGCAGTTGTAGATTTGCCAAAACCATATAGTTTGCCAAGTGGCATCTCGTAGATCTTGTTTTCAATTTCAGTGCGATAAAGCGTAGAAATACCTAAAGGTTTATCTAAGTCAGAAGCGATTTTTGCTAAATACAAAGTCTCTGAAATCCCAATTGACACAGGTAGTTTATACATGTCTATTAAATGTTTTTGAATTTGTTTAGCAAGTTCAAGTGGTTCTATATCGTGAGTTTCTAAGTAATCTGTAAAGTCAACATAAGCCTCGTCAATTGAAGCAATTTGTATTTTGTTGGTAAAAGTAAACAAATAGTCAAAAAATAGATTAGAAAAATACTTGTATAGTTTAAAGTCAGTCGGAACTATTACAATTTTTGGATATTTTCGTTTAGCCTCAACAATCGTCATTCCAGACTTTATTTCAAAGCGGCGAGCAGAATAAGATGAAGTTGAAACAACTCCTTTGTTTAAGTGAGACTGATCTGAACCCACGACAAAAACAGTGTGTCTAAGATAAGGTTCTTTTATCATGTGACACGCTGCGAAAAACTGGTCTAAATCTAAATGAAAAATATAAGTTTTTTTCATTCTGCTCCTTTAAATATGGTAAAATAGAAAAGTAATTGCGAGGTGAATGCTGTGGCTGAAGATAAAAAAGTTGAAAATCTTGAAACCGAACTAACTGGTTCTTACAAAAAAGAACTAAAAGAAGAAAGAAAGAAAGAAAAGAAAACCGATAAAGCCAGCAAGGCTCTTAAAGACAAAAAAGAAAAAAACCAAGAACCTGGTGTAATTATTTTAAAAAACCCAAGTAAAACACTAAAGGGTAAAATAGTAATTTGGGTAATTCTAGGTGCAATGGCGCTTTCATTCGTGGCTGCTTTTATTTCAATTATCTTAAAAGCAAACGGAGTTATTTAGTCAAATTAAATATTTTTTAAAAAAGGTTGATTTATTCAACCTTTTTTAATTTTCAATCGCTGCTTCGATATCAGCCAAAGTTAATTTAAAGTCTTTAAGTAGTTCTGCTCTGGTTTTTTCTGAAACTAAACAATTGTCTAAGTTCAAAGGAATAACTTTTTTGTTTAAATTACGACGATTTAAAAAATCTAGAACTAAATCGTAAAGCAGGGAACTTGCTTCTTCAACTACTACTATTTTTGTGTGTTTTTCAACTTGTTTTAAAAAACTAACCTCGTCTTCTATCTGAGAAATCAGTCTTGCGTTAACTAGTGTAAAGTCTTTATTTAAGTTTTGATAAATTTCTTTTAAAATCGGTCCATAACTTAAAACCAAAGTGTCTTTACCAGTTTTAAGAGTTTGCCAAAAAGGCTCTTTTTTAAACTTAATAGAAAAAGTTTCGGGATTAAAATTTTCGCTAAGCGGTAGTTTTGGATAAGCAATCGCCTTTAGTCCAGGTAAATCAAAAGTTGAAGAAAGCAGTGTTGCGTAGTCGGTGTCCAGCCCACAGGCAAAAACTTTGGTGTTTGGAAAGCAACTAAGTAATTTAGTAAAGTAAGTACCTTGGTGAGTAGAAGAGTCACGGTTTGTTAAAAACGCTGAGTTTAAAAGTAAAGTTACATCTAAGTTAACTCGTGCAATATCCGAAAGCAAGTAGTCGAGCGAGCGCTGAATAAAAGTGGTGTAATACGGTAATATTACTTTCTTTTTATTTAAGGCTAAACTAGCGGCCAGCATTGCTGAGTTGCCCTCGGCTATACCTGAGTCTATAAATCTACCTGGGTATTTTTCTTTAAAGTCTTTGGTGAAGTTGCCAAGTTCCATACCACTTTCAATTAAATAAAAATCGCGTAGTTTAGCAAACTCAGAAATTACTTTTCCCATGATGAAAGGTGTTTGAGTTTGAGTAGAAGCACTGTATGAATGGTACTTACCGCTTACATCTGAAACCGCTTCAACAAGCCCTTTTCCCTTAATTGTTTCAATTAAAAAAACGACCGCTTTTTGTACCTTTAAAACAGTTTTTAAAGTGTGTATTAAAGCAATAACATCATTGCCTTCTTTAAGGTAAAAAAACTGATAACCAAGTGCTGCAAAGTATGCGCGTGCTTTGCTTGGGTCATTTAAAGTGTGTCTAAAAGCGCCAACGTTTTCAACAATTGAGCATTTGTTGTTGTTAATAATAACTGTGCCAGGTAGGCTGTATCCAGTTAAAGTATTTAGACCTTCAAAGGCAATTCCTGCATTTAGCGCACCGTCTCCAATCACCGCTACATTTTTGTTTAATGGGTTTGTTAAGACAAATCCCGCTAAAGCAGACAGAGACTGAGATGCGTGTCCTGCTTCAAAAAAATCGTATTTAGATTCGCTGTATGCGGTAAAACCAGAGATTTTTCTTTCACTGAAATTAAGAAAACCACTGCCACGACCAGTTAAAATTTTGTAGGTGTATGCCTGGTGGCCAATGTCAAAAAGCAGTCTGTCTTTGTCTAAGTCAAGTAAATAAACCAAAGCCACAGTTAGCTCAATTGTTGCTAAATTAGAACTAAGGTGTCCACCAGACTTTAAGATATTTTCTTTAATGAACTCCCTAATTTCTGCACAAAGTTTGGGCAGGTCTTGGACTTTGAGTTTTTTTAAGTCTGCAGGTAAAAAGTTTAGTAAATTAAAATTACTGCTCATTTTCGATTGCTTTTTTAGCAACCTCTAAAATAGAGTCGGCTTTTTGAATTAGGTCTTTGGTTTGCTTGTAAAGTTCAATTGAAACCATGATGTCGTTTTCATGATTTAATTTATCAATGTTTACCTTTATTTTTGCAAACAGTGTCTTTAACTCTAAGTTTTTTTCTGAATTGTTCATACTTTTACTCTCCTTTTATGCTAGTGACTACTACTTTTAAAGTACCATCTTTTATTTTAATTTCAAGGCTGTCATTGCCGTTAACATCTTTTACGCTTCTAACCATTTGTTGGTCTTTAAATACCAGAGCATAACCTTGTTCAAGTTTCTTATTTAAATCAAAGTTGTTAAGTTGCTCTTTAAAAAGTTTTAACTCAAACTCTTTGTTTTTAATAATTTCAGGAATATTTGGCAGTTTTAGTTTAAAGTCAGTAATTTGACTTTGAGCAACATTTAAAGTCTTGTGTAAGTTTGGAAGTTTAGTTGTGAGTTCGTCTAAATACTCTGCGTTTTTATTGTAAGTGTTGATAACTGAGTTTTGACATCTTTGCAGAGCAACCGCTAGCGTTGCTTGTTTTTTTGAGTAAAGAGCAGCAAGCATTAACTTCGCTTGGTTTTTAAGCAACATTAGTTCTTGTTGAAGTTTGGTCAACTTACTCAGCGGAGACACTCGCTCTAGTGCAGCTTCGTAGGTTCTCAGTTCTGCGCTTTCTTGGTGTATTTTGTTTTTTAAATTAGTCAAAATTGTGTGGTTAAATTCGGCTAACTTATTTTGAAAATCAACAGTTGTAATTTGAGTAATTAGAGCAGCGGCATCTGTTGGGGTAGATGCAGAAAGGTCGGCAACGTAGTCTGAAATTGAGACATCTCTTTCATGTCCAACTGCTGAAATCACAGGGATTTTAGAAAAATAGATAGCATCTGCAACTTCTTTTGTGTCAAAAGCCTCAAGGTCTTCTTTAGCACCACCGCCGCGTCCAACAATTAAAACTTCTGCTTTGTTTTCCGAGTTTGCGAGTTCTATGGCTTTTTTAATTTCACGAGCGGCGTTTTCACCTTGCACTAAAGTGTTGTAAACAATAAAGTCAATTAAAGGAAAACGTTTATATGCGTTTTCTTTAATGTCTCTAAGGGCAGCGCCTGTAGCCGAAGTTACTATTCCGACTACCGCTGGGTTTTGGGGAATCTTTCTTTTTCTTTCTTTTTCAAAGTACCCAAGGGAATTTAGTTCTTTAATTAGTTTTTCTTTTTCGCGCTTCTTTTTACCCTCACCGTAGTCATAAACTTGCCAAACTGTCGCGGTAATTGAACCACCTTTTTGGTAATAAGAAATAGTGATATCAACTATCACCTGCATACCAGTGTAAGGAATGAAGTCTAGTTTACTTGCAGTGCTTTGCCAAATTGCACATCTTAGTGCACTTTCTTTGCCTACTAAGTTAAAGTAAAGATGACTTTTTGGGTTTTTAGCCTCGTATTCTGAGTAAGTTGCTTTAACTTCGCCCAACACAAAAAAATGACTATAGCCAAAATTATGTTTAACTAAATCAGCAATATTTTGGCTAAAAAAGTCTACTTCAATAACGTTTTTATCTGTATTATTATTTTGAATCTCTGCTCCGCTCATTTTAAATTAGCAACAATGTTTTGCAGTAACTTGTTGGTAAACTTGTGTTGCTTTTCGTCATCTAAATCCGAAAACAACTTTGTGATTTCAACCGCTTCATTGATCGCAACCGGCACAGGGGTTTTGAGTTCTTGCATTTCAAAAACCGAGTACTCAACAATTGCTTTGTCTAATTTAGAAAGTCTATCTAAACTGTAGCCGATCAAGGCCTTAGAAATTGTTTCGTCAATTTCGTTTACCTTGGATAAAAATAGTGAAAAAATCTCTTTTTCTTCGTCTGTTAACACTAAATTATTTTCAATTCCTAAGTTATAAATATAGATAGATTTAATTAAATTTAGCCTAGTTTGTAGTTCTTTTTTCATTTTATTCTCCAATGACATTTTAGCATAATTTAGTGCCTTTTTAGCCTATCGTAAAGGTTTTTTACCTTGATAAACTTGTTGCTCAAATGCGCTCGGTTGATTTGTTTTTTAAAGGTAGAAATGTAGATTGACTGAAGTTCTGAAAGCGAACTATAAGGATGTTTTAATCTTAATTTCATAACTCGCTCTAGTTCTGGGTCAAGTTCAGTTTCTAGGTTTGTAAAAATAAAGTTAATTTGCTTAATTTGTTTAGCAGCAACCTCAGAAGTTTTTTTAATGTTAGCAGTTTCACAATTCACTCGACGTTGCAAAGTGGTCGCCACTTCTCTGTCAATTTTGCAGTTAGTGTAGCGCTCTGCGATTTTGTTTAGTTCTGAGTGATTTAAAAAATCAACTATTTGGTCAAAAGACTTAATATATAGCAAAAAGTGGTCTAAACGTTTTGAAATTCTGGCGTCTAAATTGTACTTAAGTAAGGTTTTTTGGACAAAAAAACAAGAGTCTGTGTTTTTGAACTTAAACTCTAGGTGGTAGTTTGCAGAACTTGGTGAGTTAATTGAGCCTAGTATTAAAAATAGGGTTTTGAAAAACAAAGGTTTTGAAATTTCTGCAATTACTGTGTTAATTTCTGGTTCAATTGCCAAAAAATCAGGGTGCGTAAAAACTACCTTTTTAGAGCCATAGTTGATAACTGCTTTAACTTTTAGTTTTTTAAAAGCAGCGTCATAGAGTTCAAGTAGTTCGTACGGCACTTTAAACTCATAAAACTCGCTATCTAGATTTGCTGGTTTTTTTAAGTAAAGTGCCAACATTAAAAACTGCTTCAACTCTAAAAACGGCAGTTTTAAAATGCAGGCAAAAACAGCCTGCTTGCAGTACTTAGAAAAAGATATCCCAAGTTTTTTTAATTCATCTGCCAACAGTTGGCTAGAATTAGCCATGGTTTTTTAAGTATCTAGCAATCGCAGAAACTGCAACACCACCGTCGGCTGCGGCTGTAATTACTTGTCTAACTGCTTTTTTTCTAACGTCGCCTGCTACAAAAATACCAGGAATAGAAGTAGACAAGTCTTCATTTACTAAATAGTATCCCCATTCTTTTTGCAGTTCTGTGTCAAGTAGTGAAGACTCAGGAACTTGGCCGATAAAAATAAAAATTCCATCTACAAAAACTGAGTGATTTTGGCCAAACACGTCAAAATTAATTCCTTTCAATGTGTTGTTTTCATCTAAAATTTTCTTAATTTTTGCGTTATAAATAACTTCAATGTTGGATTTTTTAAATAGTTCTGCTTGCCCTTTTTTGTCAGCAGTTAAATGTGGGTCTTGAGTGATTACAGTGACTTTTTTACAAATATCTGCCAAAAAAGCAGCCTCGTCAACAGCAGCGTTGCCACCACCTACAACTGCAACTTCTAAGTCTTTGTAGAAAAATCCATCGCAAGTTGCACAAAAAGAAATACCATTGCCAAGGTATTTGGCTTCGTTTTCTACGTTTAGTGTTCTTGGCTTTTGGCCAGTTGCTAAAAGCACAGTTTTGGTTTCATAGGTATTTTGATTTGTAGAAACTTTGAAACCATTTTCAATTTTTTCAATTTTTAAAACGTTTTCAGCAATTATTTTTGCGCCCAAAGACTTGGCGTGTTCGTGCATAGACTTCGCCAATGCACTACCCTCGATTTTACTAAAACCTAGATAGTTTTCAATTTCTTTGGTGTTAATAATTGCACCACCTGGTACTTTTCTTTCAAATACCAAAGCATCTAAGTTTTGTCTTGCTGCATAAATTGCTGCGTTCAGGCCAGCAGGGCCTGCACCAATAATAATTAAATCTTTCATAATTAGTTAAATAAATCCTTTAAATCCTTTAAATCGTTAATCTTGTAAAGTGCGGTTGTAGAGCCGTTTTCGGCAGTTTCCGTACTATAGAAAACTGTTTTTATTTCAAGAGCATCCGCTAGTTTTAGCATCTCTTCGTTTTCTGAAATCACGCATGCTCGCTCTTTTCTCATCAATTCGTTTGCTAAAAACGGATTGACTTCGTCTTGCAGATACGAATTTCTAAATGAACAATATAAAGCGCTTTCAGCCAAAGTTTGTTTTAAGTTAAGTTTAGAGAAAACAACTGTTTTGATTCCAAATATAGAGTTATATAGTTTAAACTTCAAAATAGCCTTATAACCCAGTTTTAAAGCAAGATCTGCATCTAGTAAAAAGTAGGCAACTGACCCAACTTTCTCACCTTTTTCGTTAACTATATAGCGTCCTTTTTTACCAGGGTCTAGGTAAGTTTCGTAGTGATAAGGTGTAGCCTCTGTGTAGTAGGGAATGTGTGTAAAGTAAAGATACTTAACACCAAAGTAAATCAAACCACCTATTACAAAGAGTACAGAAATTAACACATTTTGTTTAATCTTGCCAATCCAAAGTGGGTCTTGGCGAAAAGGTTCAATTAAAAAGCCACGAATTAAGCCATAGGCTACGGTGTATATTCCAAACATATCACCAACTTTAAGTAGTTTAAAACGACGAACTACCAGCAGTAAAATTAAGATAAATAAATTAGCCAAAGACTCATATAAGAAAGTCGGATGCCAGTAACCAAGTTGAGTTGAGTTGTTTCCGCTAAAGTGCATTTGCTCGCGTATAAAACCTGGCAAGAAATTCAGATTTCCAGCCATTGTGCCGTGAGCCTCACGGTTGATAAAATTGCCCCAACGGCCAGCAATTTGGCCGATTAAGAAACCAATTGCCACAATGTCTAGAATCAAGAGCATATTGATTTTTCTGACCCAGCAGTAAATGGCAGCAGAGATCATCGCGACAATTATTGCACCGTGAATTGCAAGTCCACCACTTCTAAAATCAAAAAACGAAGAAAGTGAAGCGTTTGGGTCAAACAACAGGTAGTAAAGTCTAGAGCCCAGAATTGAAAGCGGAATAATTATTAAAACCCCGTCTGTGGCGTGTGATACCGAGATATTTGATTTCTTAACTTCTTTTAGCGAAGTATAGACTGCTGCAAATATTCCAAAAGAAATAAAAACAGCATACCATCTAACGTCTTGGCCAAAAATAGAAAAAGCCGTTTTACTAAAACCAATTGTGCGGTCAGGGGTGCGAAAAGCATTGGTAGCAAGTGCAAGAAGTGCAATAAAAATCAAGGTTAGCAGCGGAAATGTTAAAGTTTCCCAGTATTTATTTGTAAACTTAAAAAACTTAGTTTCGCGGTATCTAGCTGTGAGTTTTTGTATTTTTCTAATCATATTTTTAACACCTTTCTTAAATATTTTCCAGTCAAGGAACGTGGATTTTCACAAATATCTTGGACTGTACCTTTCGCAACAATTTCACCGCCTTCATCACCGCCATGTGGCCCTAAGTCAATTATCCAGTCTGCCTGCTTAATGACATCTAAGTTATGTTCAATTACCACCATAGTGGTGCCTTTGTCTACTAGTTTATGTAGAACCTGACAAAGATTTTTAACGTCTTCTTGGTGAAGTCCAGTGGTTGGCTCGTCCAAGATAAAGATAGTTCCAGGTCTAATTTCTTTGTGCAGTTCAGAGGCTAACTTAACGCGTTGAGCCTCGCCACCAGACAAGGTATCTGAGGCTTGACCTAATTTAATGTAGCCAAGTCCAACTTCCTGCATCACGCTTAAGCGTTTGTGGATTTGCGGGAAGTTTTTAAAAACAGAAACCGCTTCTTCCACTCGCATCTCAAGAACATCTGCGATATTAAAGTCTTTGTATTTAACTTGCAGGGTTTCTGAGTTGAATCTAGTTCCGTTACATAAACTACACTTAACATAAACATCTGGCAAGAAGTGCATTGAGATTTTTTTAAGTCCGTCACCTTTGCACTCCTCACAACGCCCACCTTTGACGTTGAAAGAAAACCTACCTTTTTGATAACCTCTTTGTTTTGCTAAAGGAAGTTCTGCAAAAAGTCCACGAATATAGTCAAACACACCGATGTAAGTTGCTGGATTAGAACGCGGGGTTCTACCAATTGGGGCTTGCGAGATTTCAATGATTTTCTTTATCTTTGAAAAATCTTGTACCCACTCAACTTTAGGTTTAGTTTGTTTAGTGTCACCTAATTTAATTTGCAGAGATTTTAATAAGACATCTTGCACTAAACTAGATTTACCAGAGCCAGAAACTCCTGTAACTACAGTCAAAACATTTAAGTAAAATCTAGTGTCAATGTTTTTTAAGTTGTTTTCGTGTGCTTTACTAATTTCTATATAGTCAAAATCACTGATTGCTCTGCGTTTTGCTGGAATTGGCACTTCGGTTTGTCCAGACAAATAATAGCCAGTTAGTGATTTTGGTTTTTCAATAAAGTCTTTCGGTGTGCCTTCCGCCACCAACTCACCACCAAAATCTCCGGCTTTCGGACCAATGTCAATAATCCAGTCAGCGGCTTCCATGGTCTCAGTGTCATGTTCTACCACCACCAAGGTATTTCCAAGGTCGCGCATTTTACAAAGAGTGTTGATTAACTTAGCGTTGTCAGCCTGATGGAGACCAATTGAAGGCTCGTCAAGCACATAAAGTACTCCCGAAAGTTTTGCGCCAATTTGTGTGGCTAGTCTTATTCGCTGCAGTTCGCCACCAGACAAGGTCGCGGCCGAACGATTTAAATTAAGGTAAGAAAGCCCAACGTCGTTAAGGAAGTTTAGGCGGTCTTTAATTTCTTTTAAAATGCTTAAAGAAATCGCGTTTTCTTCTTCAGTTAAAGTTAAATTATTTAAAAACTCAAGTAGTTTTTTAACCGACAGATCAGAAAGTTCAAAAATATTTAAATCGTTTATTTTAACCGAAAGCGCAGATTGATTTAAGCGTTTGCCTTCGCATTGTTTGCATACTGATTCTTTTGCAAACTTACCAAGCCACTCGCGGAACCACTCAGCGGTTGTAGTGTCAAAACGTCTTTGATAGTGATTGACAACTCCTTCAAATGACTCTATTTTTTTAGTAATACGTCCGCTTTTTGAAATTAAATTAAACTCAATTAACTCAGGACTACCAAAATACAGTTTTTGGAGTTTTTCTTTATCCAGTAGTTTCAGTGGGGTGTTTGTGTCAATTTGAAAAAAGTTAGCAGCAATTTCAAAAACTTGCGACTGCAGATTATCTTCGTTATTATTTTGAGCAGGAATTATTGCGCCTTCCTTAATTGAGAGTTCTGGGTCAAAAACTAGTTCAGGTTCAATTGTCATAATACTGCCTAAGCCTTTGCAGTTTGGACAAGCACCAATTGGTACATTAAACGAAAATAAACGCGGTTCTATTTTTGGAATTTCAAAAATTTCGTCTTGATAGTGATAGTGTTCAGAAAAAGGAGTAAGTTCGTTTGTCTCGGTGTTTCTAATGTAGATAACTTTGGCGTTTTCTTTAAATGCAGTTTCTATAGTTTCAAAAATTCTTGAAACTTTGTCATCTGAAACCGTGATTGTTGAAATTATGACATAGAGAAAATCTTGGTTAGTTTCTACTTTTTCTTCGTCAATTCTAATGACCTGACCATCTAGTAAAACACGGTTATAGCCTTTCTTTTGAATACGATTGAGAAAATCTAGATTATCTTCATTTGGCAGTTTAGTTTCTTTGATTAAAATTTGGATTTTAGTATCAAGTAACTTCATTGCGTAAGCTGTAATTTCTTGAATTGTTTCTCTTGCTAAAGGTTTGTTGTCTAAAGTAAAAGGTTTACCGATTGACGCAAACAGTAGTCTGATGTAGTCGTAAATCTCAGTTTGTGTACCTACCGTTGAGCGAGGGTTGAAAACTGAGCTTTTTTGGTCAATTGCGATACTTGGCGAAAGTCCTTCTATCTTGTCAACATTTGGTTTTTCAAAGTTGCCAAGAAACTGGCGAGCATATGAAGAAAGCGATTCAATATATCTGCGCTGTCCTTCTTGATAAAGCGTGTCAAAAGCCAGTGTAGACTTACCAGAACCAGAAACCCCTGTTACTATCACTAACTTGTTTTTAGGAATAGATACATTGATGTTTTTCAAGTTGTTTTCTTTAGCGCCATAAACGTTTATGTATTTAGTGATATCGCTTTTCATTTCAACAATTCCTCAAGGTCTTTTTCGTAAACCAAGGTTGTGTTAAATTGTTTGGCTTTGCTTAACTTAGAACCTGCGTTTTCGCCAACTATTAACACATCTGTTTCTTTACTAATTGAAGATACTATATTAGCGCCTAGTTTGGCCAAAATGTCCTGCAATTCTGCTCTTTTGTAGTTTTGAAGAGTACCGGTAATTAACACTTTTTTACCACTAAAATAACTGTCTTGAACTGCAAAATCTTCTTCTGTTAAAACAAAACCGTTGGTTTTTAAAAACTCAACTAATGCTTTACCTTTTGGGCTGTTAAAATAACTTACTAAAGAACCTGCAATACTAGGGCCGATTTCATTAATTTCGGCGATTTCTTCTTCAGTTGCCAAAAGCAAAGCATCTATATTTTTAAAGTGTTTTGTAATCAAACCTGCTACTTTTTTTCCAATATTTGAAATACCAAGGGCGAAAAGCAGAGTTCTAAAAGGCGCTTTTTTAGATGCTTCAATTTCTGTTAAAATTTTGTCAACTGAACGGTCTTTAAAGCCTTCTAAGGCGATTAACTGGCTTCTAAAGTTATGAAGGGTATAAATATCTTGGATGTTTTTAATGAAACCTTGGTTAAATAAAGTCTCAATAGTTTTTTCACCCAGGTCTTGGATATTCATGCAAGTCCTTGCACAAAAATGAATTAAACTGTTAATAACTCTGGATCCGCATTCTAAGTTCTCACATACCCAAAATGCCTGTTTTTTTATTAATTTACTGTTGCATGCAGGACAAGTTTTAATCATTTCAAAAGGCTTAGCGGCTGCTTGTCTTTTTTCTTTAATTACTTCGGTAATTTCTGGAATGATTTCAGCGGCTTTGTAGACTAAAACATAGTCTCCAACTCTAATGTCTTTTTCTTTAACAAATGCTTCGTTGTGTAGTGTTGCTCTTTGTACGTAAGTTCCTGAAACAAACACACGGTCAAACTCAGCGACTGGCGTAACTGCCCCAGTTCTGCCGACTTGGTAGACAATTTTGTTAATTTTAGTTTCTACTTTTTCAGGTTCAAATTTGTAGGCAATAGCCCACCTAGGCGATTTTACAGTAAACCCTAAACTTGCCTGCACTTTAAAGTCGTTGACTTTAAAAACAATTCCGTCAGTTGCGTAGTCTAGATTTTTTCTTAAGTTATCGTAATAAACTACACTATCTGTAAGTTCGTTTAGTGTTAAAGTTTTGTAGTTAGGATTAACTTTAAACCCTAGTTTTTCAAGGTATATAAGAGCATCAATTTGGCTACTAACATTGTACTTTTCGGCGTCCACTAAAGTATAGATAAAAACGTCTAGTCCACGTTTTCTTACAATTTCTGTGTTAAGTTGACGAATAGTTCCAGCTGTGGCGTTTCGGGGATTTGCAAATAAGTTCTCACCAGTTTTTAAACGTTCTTCATTGATTTTTTTAAATTGAGAGTTTGGCATGAAAATCTCACCACGCACAGTTAAGGTGATTGGCTCAGTTAACTTAAGTGGCAAAGAATTTGTTTTAATTACAGTTTTAGTTACGTCTTCGCCAACTTGCCCATCACCGCGGGTAGAGGCTTTTTTGAAGTATCCTTTTTCGTAATCTAAGTTAATTGCCAGACCATCAATTTTTAGTTCAGAGACAAATTTAGTGTTGGGATATTTTTCGTTAACTTTAGCAAAAAACGCAAAAAGTTCGTCTTGCGAGTATACGTTATTTAATGACTTCATTGGCACAGGATGCACAACTTTTTCAAAACCTAAAAGAATTTCTCCGCCCACTTTTAGAGTTGGAGAATCTGGTCTTTTAAGTTCAGGAAACTCATGTTCAAGTTGTTCAAGTTCCTTGACTAACATGTCATATTCAAAGTCAGAAATCAAAGGTTTATCTAAGGTGTAGTACTGTTTTGCAGCCTCGTTAATCTGCTTAATTAAATTGTCAATTCTGTCTTTTTTTGCCTTTAAATCCATACCTAGATTATAGCATTTGACCAAAATAAAAATACTTGCAACGCTTTTGAGTGTTTAAATAAATTATTCAAATTACTAAATTTAAAAAAGATGACTTTGAATGCAAAAAATAATTAAAATAATCACCTGTTTTGTATAATTTTTATGTGCGAAATTTAAGTTTTTAAGACTGAAAAAAGGAGTGAAAATGCAAAGAAAAATTTATCTAGCAGGTGGTTGCTTTTGGGGAATGCAAGCATATTTTTCTAAACTAAAAGGACTAATTTCTGAAGTTGGTTATGCAAATGGCAATACTAAAGGAACGAATTACAAAATAGTTTCAAATACTAATCACGCTGAAGTTATTAAAATAATTTACGATGACCTTTCAATTAGAACTGCAGAAATTATTGATAGATTTATGCAAATCATTGACCCTTTTTCTTTAAATCGTCAAGCCAATGATGTTGGAACTCAGTATAGAACTGGAATTTTCTTTGAAAAAGGTGATTTATTTACTAAAAAAATCGCTGAACTTTTTAAAGCATATGTTGAAAAGATTAACGGAAAGAAATCACATGTTATCATCGAAGAAATTAAAAATTATGTCAAAGCTGAAGAATATCACCAAGACTACTTAAAGAAAAATCCAACTGGCTATTGTCATATCAACCCAAACACTGTTTTTAATTCGCTTAGCACTTTTAAAAAGTTAGATACAAAAGAAATTCAGAAACTAAACTTAGATAAACAAAGTTTAGGTATTATGTTAAACAAAGAAACTGAACACCCGCATTCAAGTGAGTTTAATTTAAACGACAAAAAAGGTATCTACATTGACAAAATTTCAAAAGAACCACTTTTCTTAAGTGAAGATAAATACGACGCGGGTTGTGGTTGGCCTAGTTTTACCAGACCAATTTTCCAAACTGCTCTAAACTATTTTAAAGACAATACACTTGCAGAAGAGAGAATTGAAGTGACTTCAAAAATCCAAGACTCACACCTTGGACACGTGTTTCCTGCGCTTGCTGTAAAAACAGAAACTGGGCTTAGATATTGCATTAACGGCTTTGCGCTTGAGTTTATTGAGTTTGATAATTTAAAAGATACAGTCTACGAAAAATACCAGTTTTATTTTACAAAATAGCCATAAAACTTTCTAAATGAAACTCACTTCTTAATATTGGCAAACTAGGCAATTTTAGTCTGGGTTTGTTATAATTATTTTGCTTACAAAAAGGGGTTGTCATGATAATTTTAATCGGAAAAAGTGCATCTGGAAAAACTGAAATTGCCAAAGAACTAATTAAAGAACACGGTTTCAAAAAAGTTATTACAACTACAACTCGTAAGCAAAGAATTGGCGAACAAGACAAAATTGACTACTATTTTATCTCAGAAAATGAGTTTAAAGCAAAAATTCAGTCAAATCAATTTATAGAATGTTCAAAATATGTAAACAACTACTACGGAATTACAAAAGACGCAATAATTTCAGATGGTGTCGTTATTTTGGACCCATCTGGTGTCAATGCCTTGCTTGATTTTCTGGATTTCAATGCGTTTGTTTGCTTTGTTGAAACTCCCAAGTTTGTGCGCAAGCGCAGAATGAAAAAAAGAGGAGATGACAACAAGTCTATCCAAAGCCGTATTCAAAGCGATGACTTGATTTTCAATAAGTTGTTTTTAAATCAGGTAAATTTAAGTTTAAAAAATTGTGGACTATTTTCAATTAAAAGACTGACCAATAAACTAATTAAAAAATATAAAAGTTGGCAAAACAAAATTAAATAAACGAAAAAAATGACCATCAGTTATGATGGTCATTTTTTTAAACAAGTCTAAGCGTCTTGTTAAATAAACTTTTTTTATCTTTTTGCAGCAACTAAACCGTAGACTTTAGCAACATCTGTAAAGCCATAGTCGCCAGTTTCTTCAATGTATCTAACTAAATTAAGATTAGTGCTTTCTTGGGTTGCAGTCCACCAATATTGATTTGAGTCTACAAAAAACTGTGGCATCCAGTTTTCGTGGTTGTAGTTTAGCGGTCTAAATTGAGAGAAGTTAAAGCCACGATAAACTACATTTGGCCCGTTTACTTTTCCAAGTACAGCAAGCGCAAAATCAGTTGGGTTTTTGATTAGTTTGAAACGGTTTGCAGGACTATCTGCAGTTTTTTCAACACCAAACTCACCATCATCTGCTGTGACTGCAAACAGTTCAGTTTTCATGATTTCAGAAATTTCTTGAAGTAAACTTCTAAAAATAGAATTGGCAAATTCAGCGACTTCGGGTTTGTTGTCTTGATGAATATTAAACGGAACAAAGTCTAAGATCTTTTTAGTAAAATATGCCCTTTTGTCTGGAATTGGGTCAAACTCAACTTCTTCAAATTTAAAGTATTCTCCGTTTAATTTCTCATATGCATCGCCAGAATTTGTGTAAACCACAGTTCTTGTAAACTGAGCAGTTAACACTCTACCAACTGAATTGAAAGTTGCAGGAGTTTGAAAAACAATTTCTTTTTGAATGTCACTTTGATTAAGTTGAACTTTAGTTTGTGGATATAAGTTTACGCCATCTACTATTGTATGTTTGTAGTAAACTGTGATTTTTAAGTTTTTTACAACCTTTGTTTTAAAAAAATCTGCTTTAGTAATAGGCATGCCGTTTAACTCAATTTTAGTAACTTGGAAGTGTTTATCTTCTGGAAAGTCTATGTTTTTAATTTCTTCACTGTGTCTGCGAGTTTGCGCATCTATTTTTTTAGTTGCACCTTTTGCTTCAAATTCTAAATTATAAACTTTTCTTTTAACGTCAATTGTTACGCTGTTTTGAGCAGAGTCTGCAGATACAACTAAACTTTGTCTACTAACTTTTGGTGTTTGATAGACGTTTTCGTCTGGATTTTTAAAGTTAACTTGGTGAGTTGAGCCAATTTTTGCATTTACTTCACATACGTTAGTAATTATTTGGCCGTTTTCATCTTCTGTATTGACAATATATTTAACCTTAGCAGTAGAAGAAACAAAAACAGGCTTGATTTTAATATTTTTATTGAATGCCGTGTTAAAATCTATTTTATTTCCCTCTTCACCTACATAGTGAGAAACCACATGTTCCATACCCGATACAACTTTTTTAACATTAAAAAGATGTTCTTTAATAGTTTGGCTTAAAGCATGTGAATACTTAAGTTCATGTATTTTATTAAGGTCAGCGTGAATTGTGCCTTGTTTGATTTCAGGGTCTGTAAAATCAAAAGTAACTGTATATTTTTTTAACTCAAAATAAAATACTAATTCTTGGCTTGGTTTGTTTGTATCTACTGTCAAATCTGCTTTAGAAAGTGTAGCGTTAAAGTATATGTTGTGATTTGAAAAATCTTGTTCAGATTTTAGCGCAGTCCAGACTTTTTTAACTTCATCTGACATTAAACTTACAGTTTTCCCATGTTCAAATTCGCCAACTGTACGGTATACACTTCTATCTGCATTTTGATTGTTTAATTTTTCAAAAACTAATTTAACACCAACAACGGTTTTATTTTTATCGTTGTTAATTTGTTTATTAGATTTGCGAGTTGCTAACACTGCTGTTAAAGTAATTGTGAAAATTAACAGAAATACAGTTGCCGCAGTTATTGAATAAATCGTGATTTTTTTCTTTTTTGACATATTTCTCCTTATTTTAAGGTGTTTTATTGCAAAGTGCACAAATATTTTACTATAAAGTCTTTATTTTAACTAATTTAAAACCCCTTCTAATTTAGAAGGGGTGTAGGTATTATTTCTTACCGACAACAACACCAAAAACATTATAAACTCGGAAATAAGACCAATCCATTTTATTGTTAATATCTTTTCTGTAAACGAAATACGACTTAGGATCAGTGTCACTTTGTTGAGTAGCAAGCCACCAAGAGCCAAGATGGCCAGGTGCATAATACGGCATCCATCTTTCGCTGTCGTAGTCTTCGGGTTTAAAGGCACTAATATCTTGAGCACGCAAAGACATGTATCTAAAGACTTTAGGTTGTTTAAGTTCGGACATTAAAATTTCGGTTGCATAGTCAGTTGATTCTTTTCTAAGTTTCTCAGGTTCTTTTCTTGCAACATCATTTACTCCAAACACTTTGTCGGTTTTATCAAAAGTCAAAGGGTGCAAGTTTGTAGTTCCAAAAGTTTTAGAAATATTTTCCAAAAGTCCTTTAAAGATTGAGTTTTAGTATTTAGAATTTTCCTTTACATCTTTTTTGTAAATATTAAAAGGTGTGTAGTCAATGATTTTTTTAGAATAAAAACCAGTGGCACTCGGAATTTGGACAAACTCAACTTCTTCTAACTTAAAATATTTGCCGTTGAATTTTTCGTATTTGTCTGCACTATTTTTTCTAAAGACATATGTGCGAGTAAAATTAAATTTATGAGTTTTACCGTCTGATTTAAACTCAAAACTTTGTGGTTTGGTTTCCTCTCTCAAAATATCTGATTGCGTTAAATCTACTTTAGTTTGTGGATATAAATATTTAGGAACAGAAACAACGATTTCAATTCTAACTGGGCCGTATACTATATAGTTTTCAACTTCTGCTTTGGTTTTTTCGACATTGCCAATATAAAAATTAAGGATTCTGTCTTTGTATAAACTATCTGTGTCTATTGCACCGACTTTTGCACCATAATACACGCCTCTGGCAGGTGGCACAACAGTAGAGTTTATAACAGTAAAAGAAACTGTAAAGTAGCGGCGTTTTAAAGTAATGGTTACTGTGTTTTCAGTGTTGTCAACAGATACTTTAAAGGTAGTTCTTGTAAACTCAGGGTCAAAATAAATTATTTTGTTGTAAGTAAAAGAAACAGTGTGAGTTTCACCTATTTTTTGATCTTGTGTTTGATAAGAGACATTGTAATAACCATACTCATTTTGACTTTTAATAATGTAGGTGATTTTACGAGATTGAATCTCAACTTGCGCATACAAGTTAAGTTCGTTTACTCCAACTATATGCTTTGTTTTAATTGGTCCTGAAACAGAATCTGCCCAGCCAAGCAAAGTATAGCCAGTTTTTGGCTTAACTGAAGGATATTCAACTGCTCTAGTCTGCTTAACTAACTTGGTTTTAGGACCGGCAATATCAATACTATCATTTCCAATAAAATTTACTTTAGTAGTTTTTAATCTATAGTATTGTTTTAAAACAACTCGCGTTCCACTTTTATTTAATTGTGCTGACAATAAGTTATCACTGTGTGCGGTGTCTTTTTCGTATTTATTTTTATCCAAAGCACTATATTCTGTATATTGCACTGTTTTAAAAACTTTGTCTTTCTTTACTTCTTTAATTTCTTCAAAAGTGTTGTCAAGAGCACTGCTTTCACCTTGCTTTTCAAGTAAGTGCATTACTGTATATTCCACTTCTAAGGCTGTTTTATTAAATGCTGGTTTGATTTTTAAGTCTGTGTTATATGCTTTTTCAAAGTCTAAGATCTCACCGTTTTCAAGTACAAAATGAGAAAGCGTGAAGCTATGAGTTTTACTGTCATGCATTTTAACTGCAAACAATGCTGTTTTAATTTCAGCGGGTATTTTGTTTGTGTACTTTAAGTAAATCGGTTGTTTTAAAATATCTGAAACAGTAGATTGGTCAATTCCACTTTCTGTAAAATCGAAAGTAATGCGATAAGTTTTGGCTTTAAAGTAAAGTAAAAAATATTGCTTTTCTGAGCCAGACTGTACCTTTAAACTTTGCGTTGACTTTGTTAAATCTGGTTTAGTTTCGTGGTTTTCAGAAACTAAACTCTTTAATTTAATCTCAATTTCTGGGTGGGTAATTTTCAGTTCAGTACCTACTTTAAAATCGCCAAGTTTAATTTCTTTTTCAAAGTCAGTAGAGCTATATAAAGTTTCATAAACTGCTTTTAGGTAAACCGGACTCTGAGTTTGAGTTTTTAGATTCGGATTATTATTTGCTTTGCTTTTAAAATGCAGTGGTAAAGCAACAGAAAGTGAAACGATAAAGACAAGTAAAAGTATCAATAGAACAATTAAAATGTGTTTCTTTTTAATTTCCATATATCTCCTAATTAAATTAAGTTATAGTGACTCAAAACATATAAAAAGTCGTTAAAACTTTTTGTGTTTCTAATCTCTTCAATGTTTTTGTTTAGTTTAAGTGTATTGACACTATTTTGAGTTTTTAAAGTTAAGGTATTTCCTGCAAAAGAAATTTCGCTAAAATGGCTAGGTGAAATTAAATAAACAATGCTAAAGTCAGTGGAGTTTACTAACTTAAACTTAAGGTCTTTAGTGACTGCAAAAATGTAGGTACCTGATGCAACAGTTAAGTTTTTTAAAACCAAATGTCTCTGAATTTTTGCGTCAAAAATTTCGCGTTCGTGTTCTAGATAAATTTGGGCTTTATCGCTGTTTTTTTGCTCAATTGTGTTAAAAACTAAAGTAGAAATAATAGTAATACCAAAGAAAGCACCTGAAAGCGAAATTAAAATAATATAGGCTAACTTAATGCGAAAGTCAGCAATTAAAAAGAAAAAACCAACTAAAAATAAAATAAAGGCAACAATAGTTAAAACAAAATTAACAATTCTTTTTGTCTGCATTATCTTAAGCAAGGAACAGTGTGAGCACCGCAATAGTGTTGTGCAAAATATGAAGAACAGAAGTTACTACTACATTTCGCTTTGAGTAAATGTAGACTAAAGAAAAGGCCAAGCCACCTACTAAATACGCAAAAATGTTGTAAGCAAATAAAGTAAAGGAAGACTCGTTGACTACGTGAATTGCGCCAAACACCAAGGTTGAAACTAAAACCCCTAGCCAGTTGGTTTTAAACAGCGAAAATATCGCTTTTCTGAAAACTAGTTCTTCAATAATTGGCCCAAAAATGCAGACTGTGAATATCAAGAACCATTTAAACTCACCTCGCATCGCAGTTTCTATGGTTTGTTGGTTTAAAGATTCACGAGAAAGCGCGTACCCATAGAACCCGTCAATGCCTGCGCGCATAGATTGCACAACAAATCCACCAACTATTGAAACACCAAATGAGATACCGACGCCAAATAGTAAAACTAACCAGTTTTTATTTAAAGAAAGGGCGTCTTTTTTAATAAATACAAAGTTTAGCCCAAAAATAGCGGCAAATCCGACTGCCATGCCGATGAAGTTAAATAAAGCAAAAGCATTGACTTGCGAGGTTATTTTTTCGGCAAAAAATACATCGTGTTTAAGCAGAGCAGCGGTTTCTAGTTCATAGTTTGTGTTTTTGACAAAAAAGGGTAGTTTTTGAATGTTTTGATCAATATACACGCGTTCGTAAACATCGCGTCTATCTGCACCCGCAAGTGGAACATTGGCAAGCAGCCTTGAGTAAAGTACAGGATACAGATCTTTTTGAATTTTGGAAGCCAAACCAATTAGTATACTGGTTTTACTAATGTAAATATCTGGAAACTCAGCACTTGGTGCTTCTACTTTTTTATATCCTTCAATTTGACTGTTTTTTTGATGCTTGCGCACAACTACTGTGTATTTATCTAGTTTAATGTCTTTGATGTCAGTAAAAGTGTTAATAATTTTACGGTCTTGAGAATCTGCGTAAATTAGTTGTGGCAAGGTTATACCAAAGCCAGCGGTTTCTGCGAAATCAAAGAAAACTAAACGATTCAAGATTTTGTTTTCTTTTTTGGCTTGTTCAAAATTATTTAAAGCGGTTTGTTGCTCAGGAGTAAGTGTTTTAGTATTGTCTGATTTAATTTTAAGAATTTCACTAATTTTTGCTTTTTCAGCAAGAGTTTGGATATACAAGTTTTGAAGTTCAACTAGGTTTGCGTAAACTACACTACTTTCTTTGCTTTGAAAAGTTGTGTATTCGCTAAAAGTTTTAGAAACTAAGTTGTGTTTCTTTTCAAATTCTTTAATTTTATTAACATCGCTAATTTTATAAATCCCGATGTTAGTTTTGGAGTGTTTAATTTGTTTAAAAAAACTCTCTTCTTTAGTGGTTACCTTAGAAAGGATATTTCTTTTACCCTTATTGGCTTTTTGAAATATAGCCATAATTCCACTAACTAAAACAAACATAAAGAAGTAAAGTAAAAAAGTTAAAACTGCCCAAAGCACAGTTTTTTTAGTAACTTCATAGCGTTGTGGTGCTTTAGTTTTTTTAACTGGTTCAAACTGTTTTTCGTAGTCTGGTCCAAATTGATTAGTGGTTTCTGTGTTTGGTTTAGTTTCTTTTAATTCATCTGGTTTTTTTTCAATGATTTCCATTATTGGCGCTCCTTGATTTCTGAGTTTTCAGAATCAGTTAGTTCAGTTTCTAGTTCTTTGGTTTCTGTTTCTACAATTTCGTTTTCGTTTGAATTATTTTCAACAGTATCAGAAACTGTGCTTGTAGTTTCAATAACCTCAGGTTTAACTGTATCATTTTCAGTCTCTTTTGGTTTTGTTTGTTTATAAGTGTTCATTAGTTGTTTATCGCGAACTTTCCAGGTTGTAGTTAAACAAAAAGGAACAGCGATAGCAATTGAAGAAACACCAACTACAATAAAGGCGATTGCCAAAATTAAAGAAAAAGTCTTAGTTGGGTCAAATAAATTGATGTAAAAAGGAATTAACATCAAAAATCCCGCCACTGAATACAAAATATCGTCCATATTTTTTTCAAACTTATAAAAATAAAGACCAACAGTTGTGGCAATTAAGTTAACTCCAAATATAGACTTGGCGACTATATAGCAAATTAAAAGGTTATAATTAGTTGGACTTTTAATAAAACTAAAGCCGATTGTAATTGCCAAAATTAATGATGTAATTAAAATATAATAACTTCTTTTTTCTTTAAACATATCAACTAATTATACTAAATAAACTTAGGCTTTGTTATAATATAGCCGTCTTTTTAATTTATTTTGAAAGAAACAAATTGAGGTATTTATCGTGAAAAAAACTATCTTAGTAGTAGGCCTTGATAATTTCGGGCAAACAATTTGCAAGGACTTGTCTGAAAACGGACATATCGTTATTGCGCTTGACCAAACTAGCGAAAAAACTTTAAGGGTTGAGCCTTTTGTTGAACACGCGGCAACTGGTGTTTTAACAACTGCTGATATCTACAAAGACCTTGGACTTGGCCACGCAGACTGGGCTGTGGTTTCATTTCCTACTCACTTTGACACTGCAATGATTATTGTAACTATCTTAAAAGATTTAGGAATGACAAATATTATTTGTCAGGTTACCAACGAATATCAAGAGCGAATTGCCAAAATGCTTGGAGCCTCTGTGACTATTTATCCAGATAACATCGCAAGTAAACAAACTGTTCGCAAAATTATTTGGCAAAATGTGCTAGAACACTACGCACTTGACCAAAACTACGGAGTTTACGAAGTAAGTGTCAATACCAACCGTTTTGACGGGAAAACTTTAAGAGAATTGCGGTTTCCCGAAACTTACTCTGTAAACATAGTCCTAATCCGCCGAGCAGGTGTGACTAAAATGCCTTCTAAAAACGAAGTTTTAGAGAAAAACGACGTAGTAATAGTGCTTTGCGAGCAAAACAAAATTAGTAAGTTCCAAGAAATCTTAAATGACTAAACTGCTTTTTGCAAGTCATAATTTAAATAAAGTTAAAGAAATTAAGGCGTATTTTTCAGATACTAGTTTTGAAATAATTTCTTTAACTGATTTAAATGAGCAAACTAAAATTGAAGAATACGGGAAAACTTTTCAGGAAAACGCGTTAATCAAAGCGCGTTATTTTTTCAATAAGTATCATTTACCAACTATCGCCGATGACTCAGGACTAGAAATAGAAGCCTTAAAAGGATACCCTGGTATTGAAACTAAAAGAAAAGAATTAGAAATTTTTCAAGACCAAGGAAAAAATATATTTGAAAAACTTGCGGGTTTGAGTAAAAAAGCCTTGTTTAAAGTAGTGCTTTGTCTTTATTTTAACGGTGAGGCTAAGTATTTTGATGGTGAAATTAAAGGCGAGGTCAAACCACGCGCTGAGTTTGTAAAAAATACTTTTTTATATGACAACATTTTTTGGCCACGCGGTTATAAGCGTGCTTTTTGTGAGTTTTCTTTAAGCGAAAAAAATAAAATTTCCCACCGCGGGCAAGCGATTTCTAAGTTAATAAAATCACTCAAAAATAAGACTTTTTTATTTGATCCTAAAAAAGCTGCCTGCGCATTTATTAAAGACACTTTTGGGCTTGAACCTGAGTTTATAGAAAGACTAGAAAAAGGTCGCCAAAACTTTGTTTTTAAGTTTCAAGTATTTGGTAAACTCTACACTATTCGAATCCCTGGCTTTCCTGTTTATCCGTTTATTTCATATATTGATGAAGAAAAAATACTAGAGATTGCCGAAAAAAACTCAATTTGCCCAAAAACTATTTATCACAACCCAGATACCGGAATTAAAATTTCTAGATATGTGGAGACTTCCTTAGATGCTAAACCTGACTTAAAAGAAGTGGTTTTCAGACTAAAATCACTTCATCAAATCAAAAAAACAGAGCCTTTTGATTACATCGGCCGTATTGAAGAGGCAATTAAAATATCTAATTCTATTGCCGATAATTCGGTTTTCCAAAAAGGTTATACTTTATTTAAAGCGGAACACAAAGAACTGTTTAGTGGTTTTTCGCCTTGTCAAATTCACGGTGATTTTCAGACTGACAATATTTTGATAGACAAATATTTAGCAAAACCTTTAATTTCTGATTTTGAGTTTACTAGAACTGGGTACCCAATTGAAGATATCGCTAGTTTCACTGGACTTAATTTAATTAAAATTAAAGAATTTTTTACACTTTATTTTGAAAAAGAACCAAGTAAAACAGAAATTAAAGCTGCGCTTTTTGCACGCCTTTTTCAAATGCTTTTTTGGAATGCGGTTGCTAATTTTAAAAAGGGCAGCAAAAATGCAAGTTTATTTAATTTAAACTGGCAGGAAATTGAGATTTATTTAAATAATGAAGTTAAAAATGCAATTAAAGCAATTGAGGACTTGAAATGAATATAGAGAAATTATTGCTACTTGAGCGCACAATAGACACAGTTTATATCATTAAGTCTTTTTTAGATAAAAACACAATTTCTTTGCAAGACTACCGACGTGCGGTTTTTTTCATGCAAGAGATACTTTTGGAAAACCACAAACACAAAGAAGCAATTGAAGTTTCTAACTCTGTTTGGCCAAAGTTCAAAGAAGCCGAAGAAAAAGATTATCTACTTTTTTTAACTAATTGGTTTTGGGCGTATTTAAGAAGTAGCAGTGCAATAAACGCTCGCGAGATTTTTTCTAAAATCAAAGAAAAATATGGATACAAAGTTGACTTTGATTTAGTTTACTTAGAGACAAACTTACTTAAATTAGAACAAAAATTTGACTCAGAGAAAGTTATTTCTGAACTTAAAAAACCAGATTTACCCGAAGCCTACGCTAGATACTATTTAAAAGAACTGGTTTCTTTTTTTGTCGGCCAAAACAAATTAGACTTAGCATATGACTATTTAAATCAAGCGAATGCTAGATTTGATGAACGTGACTTTGAGCAAGAACTTAAATTGTTATTTGCCCTTGGTTGGACAGATGAACTTAAACAAGTTTTAAAAGATTGCAATGGCATGAGCCAATACAAAGTAATTTCACAAGTTTACCACTACTGCATCGCAGTTAGTGAACAAAACAACCACCGCGCAGATATTATTCAGTCAGAATACGAAAAAGATATTTTAAAGTTAACAGACAATGACTTAATTTTAATGTTTTTAGAGGCTCAACTTAAGTTTTTTAAAGCAAACTCGCAACGCAACAATGAAGAAAAAACAGCAAAGCGCATCGCTAAATTTCAGCAAAAGAAAGACAAAACAACAAAGTTAAATTTAGACGAAGAGCCTGCTGTTTCACTAGAAGATGTTTCTAAACCTAATTTAGAAATAAAAGAAAAAGCCATAAAAGTTGAAACAAAAGTTTATCAAAACTTCTTTGATGTTATGACTTTTTATACCAAAATTCCGCAAGACCTGAGTCTAAGAGAAACACTTAGAAGTCTTTTAATTAAAAGCGAGGCTTTGATGCCAGCGGCCGATTTGGTGATTTTAAAAAACCAAACTTTATATAACTACAAAAAAGAGCGACTTTATAACAAAGATATTGAAGATATTCAGTTAACCGATACTGTTTTTAGTAAACTAGTGCAAGTTAACTTTGATAAAATATACCAACAAGGCGATTTAACTGAGTTTAAAAACCCGCTTACAGGCAGTCCTTACCTACCCGAATACCAAACACTTTACTGTTTTTCTTTAAGTAAAAACTTAAAGTTTGTCGTGCAAAGTCATAACTTTCAAGAAAGTGAATACTCTTACTTTAAGTTGCTATCTGCGCTTATTTTAGATGTTTTTGAAAAAGACAAAAACTTACTTAAACTAAAACAAATCACTAACTTATTTACAACACTAAAAGAAAATTCAACGCTAGCGTTTAAATACTACGTTGACGAACAAGTTCATCTAAGCACAGGAATGCGCACGCTTTTAGACGGAGTTGAAATAACTACGCTAGACCAATATTGCACACAAATTTCAGGTAACGACAAAATTAGTTATAAAAAAGAGTTTTTAACTTGTAGTTTAAAACCTGGAAACTCACTAAAGCAAAAATATAAACTGAGAAAAAAACAAGTCATGGAACTTGCAAGTTCTGTTGATGTGCTTGGCAAAGTTGTGGTATTTTCACTAGTTTTAGACATCGACGAAGAACAAAGCACGATTAACACTCTTGCCGAAACCGCAAAGGTCAACAATATATACGGACTGTATTCGCACACCGAACTTGAGCGTGCTTTTCAAAGTAAGTTAATTGATAAGTTTTCCTTAATTTTAATAGAACTCAACTTTGACAACCGCCATCTTTACTCACTAGAACTTCAAGAAAAATATATCGCTGAGTTTCTAGATGTCTTAAAAGATTTTTTCAACACTGAGTCGATTTACTTCATTCAAGACAACAAGTTTGCTTTGTTTGTAGATTTTAACGACATCAGAGCCTTGAACAATGTGCTTAGTGAACTAAGTAAAAAAACACAAAATATTGGCAAACAAAACTGTCTTGAGTTGACCTTCTTATTTACTGCCTCTGCGCTTAGATATCCAACTGCTACTTACAACAAAACTTTTAAAAAAATCTATAGGTTTGCAGACCTGGCATTAAACCTTGCAAAAACCAACGGCAAAGTTTTCCATATTTTTGAAAAAGAAGACCTGCACCAAGATATTTTTGAAGACGACGTTATTAAACTAATTTTAAACTATCCAGATAAGTTGAAGTTAACGCTTTTGCCGATTGTTGATGAAAATAAAAATGTTGTGCTTTACCAAGCTGGCTTTAGCCTAGACGGCTATGACCTTGATTTTAAAGAAATCAAAGAGATTGCAAAAAAACACAGAAAAGCCATAGAAATAGATACGATTTTATTTAAAGAAGTTGTAGACGCACTAAACATAGCCACTGAAAGATTTGGCCAAATATTTGATGTTCTGCTGCCACTTTCCGCGGAGTCTTTAATGTCTATAGACTTTAAAAAACAAGTCGATAAACTGAAATACAAATATTTAGCACCGCACATTTGCTTCTTATTTCCAAACGAAGAAGAGCTGCCTGGCATAGTTGAAAACTTTAAACAAAGTCTTGAGCAAAACAAACACAAAGTATTTACTAAAAATATCTTGGCTTACTTAAGATACGGTTTTCAAGGAGTTGTTCAAAGATACACAGACGGTATTCGTTTTACTGAGTTCATCAAGATGTTTGCCCTTGAAACTAAAAAAACTAACTCTTGTTTAATTGTCAAAGACTTAACTAAAAAAGAAGATTTTAACTCTTTGAAAAAAATCAAAGACCTTTGTTTTCAAGGTAAGTTATTCGCACCAATTTCAGTTAGCGAAATATTTAGTAAAATGCAAGAAAGTACAGAGTCAAAACGTGAGTTAGAAAGTGAAAACTAGATTTAAAAAATCTCGTTTTTTTTATTTTAAAATCGCAAAAAACCCGTCTTTTTTTATGTTTAGTAGCCATTTCGTGGTAAAATTAAAACCAAAGAGGTACTAATTTATGGACAGAATAGAAGACAAAAAACTAATTGGCCAAAAAGTCAAAGTAGAAAAAGAAAGAAGTTATGGAGTAGTTACCAGAATAGACTATGAACACGGTTTAATTTACGTGATATTTGCAAGAATGCGTGAAGAAAAATACCCTTACCCAGAGGCAATTGACCAAGGCATTTTAACTCCAGTTGGAAAATAATTATGGAAATTTCAAAAGACCTGCTTAAAAAATACAACAAAAGTTTCACAAAGAACAAACAACTTAGTGCAATTAAAAGAGCGCTTGTGCGTTCTAAATTAGCAGATGTTGTCTATGTTCAAGAAAGTGAACAACTAGTTAGCACTCATTTTTCGCACACCATCCCTGCTTTAAACATCTCAAACCAAAAACAATCTGGTCGTTGTTGGATGTTTTCAGGTTTAACTTTTTTAAGATATCAGATAGCGAAAAAATTAAAACTAGAGAGTTTTGAACTTTCTCACTCTTATTTGCAATACTACGATTTACTAGAAAAAATAAATTACTTTTTTTCAGTAATTGACAAAAACTTAAGTCTAGAACCAGAAGACCGTCGTTTTATGTTCATTAACGAACCGCTAACCGGAGACGGTGGCTACTGGCAATACTTTGTTAACTTAGTTAAAAAATACGGAATTGTGCCAAAATCAGTGCAACCTGAAAACGCACAAACTTCAAATACTCACCACATGCAAAGCTTGATTACTTTAATTGCCAAAAAATACGCAGCCGACGCTCAAAGTAATTTCAAGGCAGGTAAAGTTGAATTAAATCGTGAACTTAGAGAAAAAGCATTTTTAGATGCTTTTAAAGTTATTTCTAGTTCAATGCCAGCGCCAATTGAAAAATTTGACTTTGAATACACCGATAAAGACAAAAAATACCACATTGAACGCAACTTAACTCCGCAAACTTTTTTTGAAAAATACGTAGACATTAACTTAGATGACTACGTGACTGTCTCTTCAGACTGCTCACGTAACTTTGAGTTTATGCAACCCTATGAGCTTGAGTACTGCACAAATATGGAAGGTGCGCCTTGTCAAGTTGAATTTAACTTACCAAAACAAAGACTAATTGAACTTACGGTTGCCCAACTTAGAGACAACTTACCTGTTTGGTTTGCCTGCGATGTTGGAAAAGAAAGCGACTCTAAACATTTCGCCAATGAAATGGTTGCTTGGAAAGAAATTTTTGGCCTTGATTTAGAGTACTCAGAAAAAGACAGAATTGAAATGCAGGAACTAAGACTCACTCACGCCATGGTTTTCACTGGTTTTTCTGAAGTTAAAAAGCAAGTTACTAAGTTTAAAGTAGAAAACTCATGGGGAACTGAACCTGGGTTTTCCGGAATTTATCCAATGTCTGTAAGTTGGTTTAAAAAATATGTTGGTGAAGTTATTATTGACAAAAAATACTTAACCGACGAAGAAAGACAAGCACTTTTAAAGAAACCAATCTTAAAACAATACTTTGAATTAAACTAAAGAAATAAGCAAATTAAAAGCCCCACGATGTGGGGCTTTTAAAATATTTTTTAAGTTAATAAAAAAACTATTTTCTAACTTCTTTAATACGTGCAGCCTTAGTTGAAAGATTACGGATGTAGTTAAGTTTAGCACGGCGCACTTTTCCGTGTCTAGTTACTTCAATTTTGGCAATTAGTGGCGAGTGGATCGGGAAAGTTCTTTCAACTGCAACACCGTAAGAAATTTTTCTTACAGTAAAGGTTTCTGAAACTCCTCTACCTTGTCTCTTAATTACCAAACCTTCAAACAACTGGGTTCTGGTACGTTTTTCTTCCTTAATGGTAACGTGTACTTTAACATTATCACCAGGTCCGAAACTAGGAACATCTTGCTTTAAGTAAGATTTTGTTAACTCAGCAAGTAATTGTTGACCTTTTAAACTCATATCGGGTCCTCCTTGTAAGATTTTTTAAAAGAATGTGTTCATGCTAATTTTTAATAAATTATTTGAGTTGCAGCGGACCACATACCTTTTAATTGTATAAAATTTTTCTAAATATTTCAACTATTTTAACAACGTAAAAACTCGCTTAAGGCTGTGTTTTGTTGTAAGTTCGTGTGTATTTTTTACATTTTCTTTTGACAAACAATATTGGGTTTTGCAAGTATTCGCCAACAATTTTCATTTATCTTGTTTTTGAGATATAATTTTTATGTATTGAGAGGTGCTTAATGCAAGAAATTAAACTACAAAAACTTGAACGAAGTTTAAAACAAACAAAAACAGCATTTATTTTATCTATTGTGTTGTTATGTTCATTATTTTTTATACCAATTTTTGTTTTATTAGTATTACCTTTTTTACTTACAAGTTTAATCGGACTATACGCGTTTACAATGGTTGTTTTTTTCTCAGGAATAACTGCTATTGGCATTACCTATTTAGTTTTTTACATAATTTCACTAGTTAACGAGTTTGATATTGAAAAAGTTCACGATATTCTGTTGATTGTTGGTTTCTTTGTTACAATTGTGGGAATCGTTGGACTATATTTAAAAGCCAATTTCCTAAGAGACGAAATTGCAAAAATAAAATATCAAACAAATGAAATAGAAAATAAAGAAACTATCATTCTTTAAAAAGTTGTTTTTCAAAAAAATAGAGTGCTTATTTAAGCACTCTATTTTTTTTAAGTTCAGAAACTATATAGCCAACAAAGTGGATAGAACCTGTGAAAACATAGGTTTTGTTTGTCTTAAAGTTAAGTTTAGTAAGTGAATTTAAATATTCAATGCGAGGAGTTTTAATTTCATTAAATGAATAACTTCGTATATCTGGAAAATCTAAATACTTAACTTCTATTTTTTCTTTTAAAAAAAGTTCAAAAATACCTGCGTAGTCTTTAGGTTTTAAAACAGAAAGCACAACACACGGGTTTTTTAGTTTTTTAATTTCAGGAATTATTTTAGAAATTGCCGCTGGATTGTGGGCACCGTCTACTACAATATTTGACTTTAATTTAGCAAATCTAAAAGGAATTTTCGTTTTTTTCAAGGTTTTTTGAATTTTTTTGACAGAAATATCGGTAAAGTTTAAAAAATAAGTTAAAACTAAAGACAAATTTTGTTTTAAAAAGCCTTCATTAAAATTAGTTTTAAAAATATGTGTTTTGTCATATATGACTTGATTTTCTTTACTGATATCAAACTTATTAAAATCAGTTAAAAAAACCGGAGAGCGGTTGGTTTCACCAATTTGTTTAATTTCTTGAAAAAAAGTTGAGTCGTTTGTAAAAAACAACTGATGGTCTTTAAGGGTTGCTATTTTATCCTTAAAAATATCTTCAAGACTGCTACCCAGCGTTTCAGTGTGGTCAAGCCCAATGTTGGTCAAAAAAGATGCTTTGTATCTAAAACAGTTTGTGACATCATTTTTTGCACCAATTCCGGCCTCAATTACAAGGCAATCACAATTTTTGGCTTTAAAGTAAATTAGGGCAGTTAAAAAAGTTAGTTCAAAAAAAGAATAGGCCTGAAAAAAGCCATCGTAAAGTAGTGTAGTTAGAATAGGGTATAGTTTTTTTGCGCTAATTTGTTTAGAGTTAACTTGAATACGTTCACTAAAGTCAATGTAGTGAGGAGAAGTAAAAAGACCAACTTTTTTGTATTTACGCTCAAAAAGTTTGGCTAAAAAAATTGCAGTACTACCTTTGCCGTTAGTGCCAACTACGTGAACTTTAAAAGTGTTTTGAAAGTCTAGATTTAAATATTTTAAGGCTTTCTTTATCCTTAAAATATTTTCGTCTTTTGGATAGCCAGTTCTAATATAAAGGTGTTCAAGTAAAAGTTTTAATTTATCTTTCAAGCGCATTTTTAACTTTTTCAAACTCTTTTAAGTACTTTTCGTACTTTTCTTTTTCTAAGTCAATTTTAGCAGCAGGAGCCTTAGCTAAGAACCCAGAATTATTTAAAATTGACTCAGATCTTTTAATTTCAGCCTCAAGATGTTTAAGCTGTTCTTTTAATTGTTCTGGATTTTGTTTTTCTGCGTGCACAAATACCGAGAAATTAGCATCAATTAACTCAGCAGACTCAACTTGGCATGCGTCTGTTAAGTTAAGTTCCGCTAGTTTTAAAATTGAACGAATGTTTTCCAGGTTTTCAAAAAGTATTGCTTTAGTTTTTGCGTTTTTAGCAACCAAAGTAACAGATAAGGCTTTAGTAATTTTGTTTTCAGCGATATAAGTGCGCATCATTAAAAGCACTTTTTTAAATATTTCAAAATCCGCAAAAACTGCCTTGTTGTCCTCTTTTTTAGCCTTTGGCCAACGAGCAGTAATTATTAGTTCTGAGTTGTACATTGAAAAAATGTTTTCAGTAACAAACGGAACTATAGGATGCATTAGTTTTAGAATTTGGCTAAGTACATAGACTAAAATATTGTTAGTGTTATCTTTTAGTTCTTCAGTTCTTTTTTGAACTTTTGCAATTTCTAAGTATTCAGATGAAAAATCTTGCCAGATAAAGTTTTGCAAAACTTTAGCGGCTTCTTGAAACTCATATTTTTTAAATAAACGGGTGTATTTTAAAATAGTTTCGTTTAAACTTGCCAAGATATACTTATCTGTCAGAGTTTTGGCTAAAACTGTTTTTACAGGTTTTGCATAGTCATTTAAAATAAATCTTGAGATATTCCAAAGTTTATTTAAATTATTCCAAGCAGACTCAATTTTGACGCGGTCATATCTGATGTCAGTTCCAGGAGAAGATGATGTTACTAAGAAATATCTTAAACTGTCTGCCCCAAACTCTTTAATTACATCAAATGGGTTAATCCCATTATTAAGCGATTTTGACATCTTTTGTCCGTCGGCTGCTCTGACAAGTCCGTGAATTAAAACTTCTTTAAAAGGATCAGTTTTGGCAATATCTAGACTTTGAAAAATCATTCTAGAAACCCAGAAAAATATAATGTCGTATCCGGTTACAAGTAATTGAGTCGGAAAGAAACGCTCAAAGTCACCTGGTTTTTGTGAAAGACAAGAAAGCGGCCAAAGAGATGACGAAAACCAGGTGTCAAGGACATCTTCGTCTTGTCGCCATCCTTCACCAGGTGACTCAATTTGTGCTTTAATTTCTGTGTCTTTATACCAAACTGGTATACGGTGTCCCCACCAAACTTGTCGTGAAATGCACCAGTCTAAAGTATCTGTCATCCAGTTGATAAAGATTTTTTTAAATCTAGTAGGATAAAACTTAGTTTTAGAACTACGTGCCAGTTTGGAAAAATAATCCATCTTTAAAAACCACTGTAGTGAAAGTCTAGGTTCAACAACAGTGTCTGTGCGTTCAGAGTAGCCAACTGAGTTAAGATGTTCTTCGGCTTTAATAAACTGACCTATTTTGCTTAAATCTAAAAGTAAATTTTCGCGGCAAACAAAACGGTCTTGGCCTTCATATTTACCAGCCATTTTGTTTAATGTTCCGTCTTCATGCATACAAAGTGGTTTAGCTAGATCGTGTCTTTTAGCAACTTCAAAATCATTTGGGTCATGAGCAGGAGTTACTTTTACAACACCTGTTCCAAAGTCTTTTTCCACGTACTCATCAGCGATTATCGGAATTTCTGTGTTAGTAGTTGGAATTAAAACAATTTTGCCAATTAGCGTGCGGTATCTTTCGTCTTTGGGATTAACCATTAGTGCTTGGTCGGCAAAGCAAGTCTCTGGGCGAGTAGTAGCAACCACTACTCCGTCAGTTTCACTTCCTTTAAATAAATATTTAATAAAGTAAAGTTTAGACTTACTTTCTTTATGTACAACTTCTATATTTGAAAGTGCGGTTTTTGCCTGAATGTCCCAGTTAATGATTTTGTAGTCTCTATAAATTAGACCGCGTTCAAAAAGTTCAATAAAACGTTTTGCAACGATTTCAGAATGTCCTTTGTCAAGGGTGAATAGTTCACGAGAATAGTCTAAAGACAACCCCATTTTTTGCCATTGTCGGCGAATTGTGTCTTCGTGCTCTGTTTTCCAGTCCCAAGCTGCTTTTAAAAACTCAGTCCTGCCAATTTCAAAACGGTTAGTGCCTTGTTCTTTTAACTTAGCGTCAACTTTTGCTTGAGTTGCAACTCCGGCGTGGTCAGTTCCAGGAAAGTAAAGCGCAGCTTTGCCTTGCATTCTCTGAAAACGAATTACGGCGTCTTGTAGGGTATTGTCGTAAGCGTGGCCAATGTGCAAAATTCCGGTGATGTTTGGCGGCGGAATAACAACAGTAAAACCTTTGCCTTTTTCGGAAGGTAAAAAAGCATTGGCTTTAAGCCAACGCTCATAAATTAAATTATCGTTTGCAAAACTATATTTTTTATCCATTTTTATGTTGTTTTAATTAACTTGCTTTTTTGACGTGATAGCAAAGCCCTGTGATGTTAGCACCTGAATGCACACAAATTGTTTTAGTTAAAAATGAATGAACTGTCTTGATATCTGGACAATTTTCACTTATCTTGTCTTCTAAATATTTAACAAAACGCTCATCTTCAATTGTTGCAATAGCTACAGTTTTTTCGTCAATTTCGCCTTTTTTATAGTGTTCAAAAAAAACATTAAACACATTTTCCAAGGCTTTGATGTGTGTGCCTATGGATTTTCTTGGCAAGATATCGTTTTGTTCTGAGTGAAAAATTGGCTTGATTTGCAAAATAGAGCCAATTAACGACTGCACGCCAGAAACTCGGCCACTTCTTTTTAGGTAACTAAGGTCTTTTGCGATAAACTCAATAATCATACCTTTTTTATATTCATTTAAAAAATTTAAAAACTCATCAATTGACTGAACTTGGTCTTTAATTTCAACTGCTTTTTTAATTAGCATAGTCACACCTGAAGCAATTTGCCAGGTGTCTATAAAAAAAGTGCGGTTTTTATATTCAGGCTCTAGGTTCTTTAGAGCAACTTGAAAGTAGTTTAAAGAGGCTGAGTATCTTGAACCTATTGCAAAATAAACTAAATAGTAGTCATTTCCTTTAAGTTGACTTTCAATTAGACTCAGAAAAACCTCTGGACTAGGGGCTGCGGTTTTTGGAACATCGCTAGTTTTGACTTGGTTAATTTTGGCAAAAAACTCAAGTGCGTCGTTTTCACCGTTATCAGGAAAAGTTTCTTCGTTGAAAGTAATTTGAAAAGGAAATTGAAAAATTTCTGCGCTCTTTTTAAATTCAGGCGAAATATCTGGGGATGAATCGGTCATGATAATAATTTTTTTCATGCTGTTTTCTCCTTAAAATAATTAGTTAAGTGTTCAATTAGTACTTGACTAGAAAAAGCAACTTCGTTATTTACGAAAAACAATTTAGAACCTGGAAACTGCTTTTGAAATTGATTTTTTTTACTAAATACTTTGGATTTTTTTTCTTTGTCTACTTTAGTGAAGCAAATTAACGGACAAATACCTTGGTTAAGTAAGTATTCGTGCATCTCTAAGTCTTTTTGAGTAGGGCCAACATTAAAGTCCATCAGCATCAAAACTAAAACGTAGTTTTTTGCGCCAATATAAGTTCCAAGTAGACGAGTGAAGTTTTCTTGAGTTTTAAAGTCAACTTTAGCAAAGCCATAGCCAGGTGTGTCAACTAAATAAAACAAGTCTTTGTATTTAAAGTAGTTAAGCGCAATAGTTTTGCCGGGTTTTTGAGAAACTTTTGCGATTTTGCTTTGAAAAAAGTTGTTAATAAAACTAGATTTACCCACGTTACTGCGGCCAAGCAGCAAAACTTCGGGTAAATCTGTAGGTTTAGTTTTTAAATCAAATACTGATTTGACAAACATTTAGTTAAATTTACTTAATTTAAGCAACTAGTGCTGCTTTTAAGACTTCTTTAATTTCTGAAACTGGTGTGATTTCAAGGTCTTTAAGGACTTCTTCAGGGATGTCTTGAATATCACGGACATTATCTTTTGGAATCAAGATTTGTTTTAAGCCTGAGCGGTGTGCGGAAATTGCTTTTTCTTTTAGGCCTCCAATTGGCAGAATTTGACCGGTTAAAGTAATTTCTCCAGTCATTCCGACTATGTGTTTAACTGGTTTTTTGGTCAAAAGCGAAACAATTGCCGTGCACATTGTAATTCCTGCACTTGGTCCGTCTTTTGGAACCGCGCCTTCTGGCACGTGGATGTGGATGGTGTTTTTAGAAAAAATTTCAGGATCGATTCCAAACTCTTCGGCTTTGGATTTCACAAAAGAAAGCGCGGTTATCGCAGATTCTTTCATGACGTCGCCAAGTTTTCCAGTTAAAACAACATCGCCTTTACCAGCATAAGTATTTGCCTCAATTTTCAAAGTATCACCACCATACGCAGTATAAGCAAGGCCAGTTACAACTCCGACTTGGTCTTTTTGGTCTGCGATATTGTGGAAAAATCTAAACTTACCAAGGTATTCTTCTAAGTTGTTTTCATTTATTTCTAAAGTGGTCAGTTCTTTGGCTAGGAGTTTTTTGACAAACTTACGGGAAATCGTGCCAATTAGTCGGTTAAGTTCACGAATTCCGGCTTCACGTGTATAGTGCTGAATTAGTTTATAAATACCTGCGTCTGTAAACGTTAATTGACCTGGTTTAATTCCGGCTAGTTTTAAGTTATCTGGAATTAAGTATTCAGTGGCAATATGGTATTTTTCAACTTCTGTGTAACTGCTTAACTGAATAATTTCCATTCTGTCCATTAAAGGCTCTGGAATATTTTCCAAGTAATTGGCAGTTGTGATAAACATCACTTTAGATAGATCAAACGGTTCTTCTAAAAAGTGGTCTTCAAAACGAAAGTTTTGCGAAGGATCTAAAACTTCCAATAAGGCAGCCGCCGGGTCTCCACGGTGAGATTTGCCGATTTTGTCAATTTCGTCCAGTAAGAAAAGCGGGTTTTTAGTGCCGGCTTTAACCATACCTTTTAAAATACGGCCAGGCAGAGCCCCAACGTAAGTGCGGCGAAAACCAAGGATATCCGACTCGTCATCAGCACCTCCTAAAGAGATTTTGGTAAAGTGTTTATTTAAAGCCTCGGCGATAGAAATTGCTAAAGAGGTTTTTCCGGTTCCAGGAGGTCCAACTAAACAAAGAATTGCTTGTGGGACTTTTTTAGTTTTAATTTGAACAGACAAGTATTCAAGAATTTTGTCTTTAACTTGTTTTAGGCCGTAGTGTTTTTTGTCAAGTGCTGTTTTGACTTTTTTAATGTCAGTGTAGTCTTTTGAAAATTTGTTCCAAGGTAGAGAAACCGCGAAATCTAGATAAGTTTTAATAGAACCGGCTTCAGGAGAATAAGAAGAAGCAGTTTGGTATTTCTTTAATTCATTAAGCAAGTTAGCCTCAGTTTGCGCAGGCATTTTAGCAGCCAAAATTGCTGCTCTGATTTGCTCAATTTCGTCAATCTTGCGGGCGCGATCTCCAAGTTCATTTTGAATCGCTTTCATTTTTTCGCGCAAAAAATACTCGCGTTGTGCTTCGTCTATTGATCTTTGTACTTCTTCTTGAATTTTTTTCTCCAAAGAATTCGTCATCGACAAATACTCAAAGTCAATTAACGCAGTTTTAAGCAAGTCTTCCATGGTGTTTGCGTTTAGATAGTTTAATCTGCGTGCAAACTCGCGTGTTAAACTATTGCCAAGCAGATAAACCTCTTCGGCTGAATTAAACTCGGCGTTGTAAAGTTCTTTGGTGTCACCTGCTGCTGATTTTAAAAACTCACGGTTTTTTTCAACTAACAGTTTTTGAGTAACCAAGGCTTTTTCAGATAAGTTTTGGCTTTCTACATCTGCAAATTCAAAGGAACATGAAGCAAATGGAGATTGGCTAGATGCAGGAAAGTAATTTATTAGTTTAATTCGTCTAGAGACATGGAATTTAACTTTATATGAACTTTCTGTGCCTGGCAGGTCATTTTTTATTTTAAATCCAACTTTGGCAATTACCCCAAACTGCTCTAAGTCTTTTTGCTCTGGGTTTTCAATGTCTGGGTTTTTTTGAATTAACAAAATAATTTGTTTACCAGTTCCACGTTCTGCGGCATCAAGGGCTTTGACAGAACTTGGTCTGCCGATGTCTAGACGAAGTGAAGTGGCAGGTAGTGGTACTGAGTTTCTAAGTGGAACAACAGGCAGTAAGTTTTCTTGATTTAAGTCCATTTTTATACTAGTTTAGCATTCTTGACGATAAAGTCGTGTGCCTTTCCAACTTTTAAGTCTTTTGCTACGTTTTCTTTGGTTAATTGTTTTTTAACTTCTTCAACTGAAGTGTTGTACTGTTTTGCGATTGCGGCAAAATGAGCCTCAATTTCTGCATCAGTTGCCTCTAGTTTTTCGGCAATCGCGATTGCGTCTAGTGTCAAGGCCTCGTGAATTTGTTCGTATGCTGCTTTTTTCTCTTCAGCAAGTGCGTCTTCTGCTTTTTTGCCAGTCATCTCTAAGTATTGTGTGTAGTTTAAACCATAGGCTTTCAGACTTTCTTCAATACGGCGACGATTGCGGTTGGCTTGTGCTTCAATCATGGCATCCGGAATTTCAATAACTGCGTTATTAGAAGCCTCTTCAAGAGCTTCCTTTTTGATGCGTTCGTTTTCTTGTTTTTCTTTCAGCAGAGTGATAACTGATTTCATGTGAGCCTTGTATTGCTCAACTGTCTCAATTTTGTCTTTTTTGAGTTCTTTTACCCACTCGTCGGTTAAAGCAGGAAGTTCAGATACTTTAACTGAGTTAACTCTGCATTTAAAAACAGCGGCTTTGCCTTTTAAGTCAGCAGCCTGGTAGTCTTCTGGAAAAGTTACGTTTACCTCTTTTTCTTCACCTGCTTTTAGGCCAATTAGTTGTTCTTCAAAACCAGGGATGAATTGACCTGAGCCAATTTTTAAATCAAAATCAGTGCCCTTTCCACCAGGGAAAGCCACGTTGTCAACAAAACCTTCAAAGTTAATGTTGGCAGTGTCTCCTTTTTCAACTAGTTTGTCTTTAGCAACTAATTTAGCAGAGCGGTTAAGTTCTTCAGTGATTTTTTCGTCAACTTCTTTAGCAGTTACTTTAGTGTTTGGTTTTTTAATTTCAATGCCTTTATACAGCCCTAGTTTAACTTCCGGTTTTACCGGAATTGTTAAAATAACTTCAAACTCTTCTTCGGCTAGTTTTGGTTCTTTTGGATTTAGTTCAACGTTAGTAGGTTCAGCGACCACTTCGTATTCTTTGGCAAAAAGTACATCTTCAAACTTAGCGTTGATAACAAAGTTTAGAGCGTCGTTGAAAAGAGAAGCCTTGCCGTATCTGTTTTCATAAATTGAGCGCGGTGCTTGTCCTTTTCTAAAACCTTTGATTTCTACTTTTTCTTTTACTAATTGATATGCGTAGTCAAGTCCGCTTTCAAAGTCAGAAAGCGAGACTTTTGCTGTCACTTTTATCTGATTTTTTTCTAATTTTTCTATTTTCATATGTGTATAATTCCTCCGTGCATACCTAAATATTTTACCATAATATAATATATATACAAAGCAGAGCAAGTGCCTTTAAGGGTCTTGGCCTTAATTAACTGCACAGGGAGAGTTTTTGTAAATGATTAAAAAAATTTTTGTTTTTGACATTGATGGTACTTTATACTCAAAAAAACATGGAAAAATTTTGCCAAATACAAGAAAATTACTTAAAGAGTTGAGTGAAAACAAAGAAACTCTCTGCGGAGTTGCAACAGGGCGTGGTAAACCTAAAATCAAAGTTTTAAGACCAGTTTTAAAGTATCTTGATTTTTTAGTACTTTCAAACGGACAATATATTGAGTTTCAAAAAAAGTTAATTTCAAAACATTGTTTTTCTAACAACGATGTCATTAAATTAAACAAATTTTGTGCAAGTAAACGAGTTAACCTAGGATTTACAACAAGTAAGTTTGCATATTACGCAAATATGCACGACAGCGCAGAAAAAATACGCGAAAAAGAATTTAAACTAGCCAATAATAAAAGTATTTTAAGTAAAGAAATTTATTCACTTTGGTTGTCGTCAAACTATCCTGAAGACTTAAGTACAATAAAAAATAATTTTGATGGATTGGACTTTTATTTTTGGAATAAACAAAAAGGACTAGACTGCACTTTAAAAGGTTTTTCTAAACAAAAAGGAATTGAAATTTTAAAAACTTATTTAGCCAAAAATCAGTTAGTTGAAAAAGATTGCAAAGTAATAGCAGTCGGAGATGGCGAAAATGATTTTGAGATGTTAAAGCATGCAGACGTGGCAGTATGCATGGAAAACTCAGATTGCGTTAAGTTAAAAGAGATTGCTGATTTAATTGCTCAGTCTGTAGATAGCGATTTACTTTACTTTTTATTTAAGGAAAAGTTAATAGGCAATTAAACAAAAAGTATCCTTTACCTAGTTTTGATAGATATCCCTTTTGCTTTGTCTAGAAAATGGGTGTCTATCAGTTTTAAAAAGATGTTTTTTAAAATTCATATCTTTTAAAAAAGGTGTACATTTCTGTACACCTTTTCTTGCGCTTTAACGTAAGTGATTTTTAGAAAGTTGTTATGTTGAAATATATCTGCTACATATTTTTTTTAGCCAGTACTACTCCACGAACTATATTTGAATTTGAATATTCAACCGTAAGTTCTGGAGTTATATACAATGGTTTATAAAAACTAACGTTTTGGTTTTTTTTGCCAATTACAGAAGACCAATAACTTTGCATCTCACTTTGCACGTAAACTGGTAGATAACTTAAGTCATTTTGAGCATATCCGTGTGGCAGAGCAGTGAAATCAATGCCACGCCAAAACTTAGAAATTCCTGTATATTGTTGAAAAATTGCCTTAGCGTAATCTGTAGGTTCTTTTTTAAGTAGTGGCTTTAGATTAGGATCGCGCAGAGCATTGTCTAAACATAGCGGATTGTCGGAAAAAGATATAGTAGGTGTACTTAAATCTTCTATCTTAGAAATATATTCAATATTTTTAAGTTGTCCTGTATATATTGAGGCCGAAAATTGAGCATCTTTATCTTTCTCATAAAGCGAAAAAGGCATAGCGTCAATAATTTTTTTAGTAAAGAATCCAGTGTTTCCAGGAATTTGAACAAACTCAATTGGTTCGTATTTATAGTATTTACCGGCAATAACTTCGTATTGTTCTTCGTTTTTGTCAAAAACAACTTTACGAGTGTAAGAAGTTCTGAGTACTTCTCCGTTAAATTCAACTTTTAGCTCTAACGAAGGATAATCGGCTTGCTGCCAAATACTAGACTGAGAAAGCACAACTTCGGTTTGTGGATAATAATTGGCTTTACGGTCGTTGAAAACCTTGATTTCAACTGTTAAATTACTTTTAACCTCGTGTGTTTCAACTTCTTGTTTTGTCTTTTCAACGCCATCTAGCTTGAATTTTAAAAAGTCGTTTTGATTAAAATAATTCGGATTTATTTCGCCAATTCGCTCGCCGTATCTGCGAGTTCTTTCAGTGATTTGAGCAGTTGAGTTTATAACATTAAAAACTACTTTGAATTTTTTTCTAAAAACAGTAATTCTAACTATGTTTAAATGTTCGTGTATAGAAACAACTAAACTCATTTTGTCAGCTTCCCATTTTTCATAAACATTTGTATCAGGAATTGTGTAGGCAACTGTGTGGACAGAACCAACTCGCGCATAGTCTATTTCTACACCTTGTATAAAGCTACCATTTGCGTCTTCCATTAAGATGTTGTATCTAATTTTTGCTTCTCTATAATCAGTTTTTGCGTAAATATTTAAACTATCTAAATTTGCCTCTGCAATAAACTTGTTTTGAACAGGTCCGTTTGGAGCTAAAGCCCAACCTATGAAATGATGCGTGTCTTCCATGCTATATCCTGGTGTTTCAATTTCCCTGGTTTTCTTAACTAATTTTTGTTCATATTCCAAGGTTTTTACACCCTCTGCTTTAATGAAATTAACCTTAATGGTTTTTAAGCGGTAATGCTGATACACCACAGTTGAGTTGTCACCTGTTTTCAAGTCTGCTCTTAATTTTGGTTCCCAACTAGGGTCAATTTCATATAAGTTAGTGTCAAGATTAGCAAGTGGAGTGTAAGTCGCTCCATCTTCTACTTTTTGGTTGTACTTAGTTTCAACTACTGTATCATATTCGCCGTTTAGGGAATTATCTTCACCTCGTTTTTCTAAAAAGTGGTACACTTCGTAATTAACTCTTTCAATAACTTCCTCAAAGTAAGCAACTAATGTGGTGTCTTTTTGAATTCTTCGAGTGTTAAAGTTAAACTCAGATATTTTTGCGTAATTACCGTTCATCTTGGCTTTATCTTGCCATTGAACAAAGTTATAAGTACGGCCATGTCTAGTTAAAACAGGAGTTTCTGGAGTTTGGATTCTAGAGCCGTATTTGGCGCGAATTGCTATAGGTTCTTTTTCAACGCTAACCATTTCAAAATGGTTTCCGTTGAAGTTTGCTTCAAAGTTAACTGTAAACTCTTTGCGTTTATATTGAAGTGTAAATACAGTTGTACCGTCTGCGTTGATTTTCTTAG
>CAUTZH010000003.1:0-79397 GCA_963543155.1 uncultured Acholeplasmataceae bacterium | reverse complement strand
AAGAAATCTGGTGGTGATGGCAAAGTGGAAACACCTGTTTACATCCCGAACACAGCAGTTAAGCACTTTTACGCCGACGATAACACAAGCGTGTGAAAATAGGGAGCTGCCAGTTTCTTTCTTTATTTTAAATTATCACCCACGCCTACTTAGCTCAGTTGGTTAGAGCGTCTGACTGTTAATCAGAAGGTCCCAGGTTCGAGACCTGGAGTGGGCGCCACTTTAAAACTGAGTTTGCATCTGCTTAAAAAAGTAGGTGCTTTTTTTATAAAGAAAGGAATTTATTTTATGAAAATTCTTGCAATCATAGACGCACAAACTGACTTTATTAACGGCACGCTCGCAGTTGGCCTTGAATCATGGCAAAAAGCCAAGGCAGAAATTCTTAAACTTGTTCACGCAAACAATTACGACTGGGTCATTTTTACCCGCGATTGGCATCCTTTAAATCATTGCTCATTTAAAGAACAAGGCGGACCTTGGCCTGCGCATTGCGTACAAAAGTCAAAAGGTGCCGAAATAGACCACGAACTGCTTAAACTGATATCAACAATTCCAAACAGTTTAATTATTTCAAAAGGTCAAGACATAAACCAAGAAGAGTATGGCGTTGACCTGCTTTTAAATTTTAAAGAAATCAATGCAAACACAAGTGTAGATGTAGTCGGGCTTTGTTTTGACTACTGCGTATCTGAGTGCGCGCGAATTACTAAAGAAAAACACCCTGAAGTTAGCGTAAAAATCTTGAAAGCAGCAACAGTTGCTATAGACAAATCAGCAAAACCTGAAGTAGGTCTTGTTGAAATAGTTGAGTAAATATTTAAAACCCCTCTTGAATAAAGAGGGGTTTTACTTTAGTAGTCAAGCTGATGCTTTTGGCAAAGTGCAAGAACTTTGTTTTGAACTTCCTTAACAACTTTTGGATTAGTGAAATTGGTTAAAATTTTGTCAATCAATTGAACGATTTCCTTAAAATCATTTTCTTTAAAACCACGGGTAGTTAAAGCCGCTGAACCTAGTCTGATTCCAGATGTATACTTAGGGGATTCTGTGTCAAAAGGAATTGAGTTTTTATTAACAGTAATATGTCCTTTTTCTAAAATTTCTTGAGCAGCCAGTCCAGTTAAACCTGTTTTTTGTTTAACATCAATTAACACTATATGGTTATCAGTGCCACCAGAAATTACTCTGTAGCCGAGGCGAGCAAATTCATTAGCCATTGTGTGTGCGTTTTTAATATACTGTTCAACATATTGCTTAAAAGTTGGTTCCAGTGCTTCTTTGAAGCATACTGCTTTACCTGCAATTACGTGCATTAAAGGACCTCCTTGTACACCTGGGAAAACAGCCTTGTTAACTTTTATTGCAATACTTTCGTCGTTAGTTAAAATCAAACCACCGCGTGGACCTCTAAGAGTTTTGTGGGTTGTTGTAGTTACAACATCGGCATACTTTAGAGCATCAGAGTGCAGACCAACTGCAACTTGTGCAGAAATATGGGCGATATCTGCCATTAAGTAAGCGCCAACTTTATCGGCAATTTCACGAAAACGTTTAAAGTTAATTTCACGACTGTAGGCAGATGCTCCGCATACAATTAGTTTAGGTTTAACTTCACGTGCCTGTTTTTCAATTTCTTGGTAATTTAACTGTTCTGTGTTTTTGTCTAAGTCATAAGAAAAACATTTGTAAAACTGACCAGAAAAAGAAAGTGAGTAGCCGTGGGTAAGATGTCCACCTGCATTTAAACCCATGCCAAGAATAGTGTCTCCTGGTTTTAAAAGAGCAAGATATACACCTGCGTTTGCTTGGCTACCAGAGTGTGGTTGAACATTGGCAAACTTACAATTAAACAGTTTTTTTGCGCGTTCAATCGCTTGTGCCTCAATTTCGTCAACAAACTCACAACCACCATAGTAGCGAGCAGAAGGATATCCTTCTGCGTATTTATTAGTCAAAATAGAACCAACTGCACTAAGTACATCTTTAGAAACGTAGTTTTCTGAAGCAATTAGTTCAAGTCCGTCTTTTTGACGCAACATTTCTTTTTCAATAATTTTTTTAATTTCAAGATCTATCATATGTTCACCTACTTTTTTTAAATTGTGCTGAATTTAAAAATAAAATTAAATTCCGTTGTAAATTTCTGCAATTCTGTTAATTTCATGTAGTATTTTATTTTTGAATTTTTCTCTTTGGCCATCTAAGCGAGAAACATTTGGAATTATTCGGTCAAGTGTATCACCAGCACGTTCAAAACAACCATCTTGAATAGCCTTTTCGATAGCGTATTTTGCGCCTTCTTTTAGATTTTCTTCGCTTATCAATGTATTTATTTCCATTTCTTTTTCATTTCTTGCGAAATTGTAAAAAGACTTTATGATGTCGTCTTTGTCTTTAAAATCTAAGAAGTTAGCAGTATCTATAAAATTTAAGATTAGAATTTCTTTTGCTCTGTAGCTTATTGTAGATTTAATTAGTCTGATAACTTCTGCTTTAATGTCGACTAAATTTTTACTTTCTTTTGTTTTTTCAAATATTAAATTTAATATATAATCCAGGTTAATTTCTTCTGACTTAAGTAAAGCAATTTGAAACTCAATATCAGAGTAATCAATTTGATTAGTCTGGTTAATTTCATTTTTTTGAGCTTTTAAATATTCTTCTCTAATCTCAACATAGACACTTTTCATATTTTGCATCTGCCTATCTGTAATAATTTTTTCAAAATTACCAAACTCATCAAAATTTTTAAGGATGTTTTCTAATTTAATTAGTTCAGTAAAAAGACGAACGAATTCTTTTTTGTCAACTTCTAAAGCGATTTCAGTTGGTTCGGGAAATTTAGTTAAAATTTCCTCGCAAGTATCTCTATATCCTTTTTTTATCTTTCCGCTTTCACTGTCTTTAAAACCATCTATATAGTCGTTAAAACTTTTTTCTAAAATAATTTTTGTGCTGTTTTCATCACCAAAAACCTTGATTGCGTCTTTAGTCGCGTTTTCAAGGTCTCTAAAACACACAATATTACCGAAAGTTTTTAGTTCATTTAAAATTCGGTTTGTTCTAGAAAACGCCTGAATAAGACCGTGATATCTTAGATTTTTGTCAACAAAAAGCGTATTTAATCTTGGTGCATCAAAACCAGTTAAAAACATTCCAACCACTATTAGTAAGTCTACTTCGCTTTCTTTAACTTTTTTTGAAAGGTCTTTGTAATAATTTTGAAAATCGTTGTCATTTAATGAAAAATTCACCTTAAAGTCGCGGTTATATTCAGAAATTATTTCACTTAAAAATTCTTTGCTTGTAGAGTTCAAAGCAGAAATTGTTGCACTTTCCTCAGGAATTTCGCCAATTATTTTAGATTCTTCATTAGGATTGAAACTAAAAATTGTAGCTATTTTTAGTCTTTTTTCGTCGGGAGATTGGTCTTGTAGTTTTTTTAGTTCTTGGTAGTATAATTTAGCAGCTTCAATACTTTGAACCGCAAACATTGCGTTAAATCCGTTTTTTCTTTTTTCTGCTAAACTAAGATATTCATTACGCTTAGTTTTTGTGTTAAATACCTTAAAAATGTGTTTAGAAATTTCGTGAATGCGCTCAGGATGTAAAAACATTTTGTTTTCCAACTCTTTTAGCTTAATATCATCTTTTTCTGTTTCTGCTGACTTAAATTTAGGAACAATATTGTTGTAATCAACTTTGAATTTCAAAACTTTTTGGTCGCGTATCGCATCAGTTATTACATAGCTGTGAAGTTGTGTTCCAAAAACATCTTGAGTAGTGTTGCCATACAGAGAGTTTTCTGCAAAAATAGGTGTGCCGGTGAAACCAAACTGATAATGTTTCTTAAAGGATTTTTGTATATTTTTTTGAGCCTCGCCGAATTGTGAGCGGTGACACTCATCAAAAATTAGTACGCATTCTTTTGTGTAAATTTCGTGTTTTGGGTTCTTTTTAATAAACTCATTTAGTTTTTGAATTGTGGTAACGATAATTTTGTCATCATTTTTTTCAATATTTTTTTTAAGTTCTTTAGTGTCTTTACTACCATTTACACTGTCTTGTTTAAATTTTTGATATTCCTTCATTGTTTGGTAGTCTAAGTCTTTTCTATCTACTATAAAAAAAACTTTGTCAATATAAGGAAGTTCAGTTGCAAGTCTGGCGGTTTTAAAAGAAGTTAGAGTTTTGCCAGAACCAGTAGTATGCCAGATATATCCGCCAGCGTCTGGTTTTCCTGCTTTTTTATTTTCGTGGCTTGAATTTATTTTCCACAATATGCGTTCAGTTGCAGCAATTTGATAAGGTCTCATCACAAGTAAAGTATTGTTTGCATCAAACACGCAATATTTGGTCAAAATTTCTAAAATTACTCTTTTTTCAAAAAAAGTTTTAGTAAAATCAACTAAATCAGATATTTTATTATTTTTTGCGTCCGACCAGTCGCAGACAAACTCATAGGCTTTTTTATCAGTAGCTGTGGTATTTGCAAAGTATTTAGTGTAAGTGCCGTTTGAAATTACAAAAATTTGGACATATTTGTAAAGTGAATCTTTTAAGTTAAAACTTTCTCTTGAGTATCTGTGAATTTGGTTAAAAGCCTCGTGTAGATTAACACCCCTCTTTTTTAGTTCTATGTGAACAAGCGGCAAACCGTTTACTAAAATTGTAACATCATAGCGGTTTTTGTATTCCCCTTGAACTTCAACCTGGCTGACAACTTGCAGGCGATTATTGTGAATGTTAGTTTTGTCAATTATCTTAATGTTTTTTAAGTTTCCGTCGTCAAACTTAAAAGAATAAATATGGTCTTCTTGAATTTTTTTAGTTTTTTCAAGTATTCCGTCGTTTGGAGAGTCTATGTATTCTTGTAAAAATCTTTGCCATTCTGCTTCACTGAACTCTACATTGTTTAGAGTTTCAATTTGTTTTTTTAAGTTTTGCTTTAGTTTATCTGGTGTATTTATGTCAAGAATTTCATATCCTTGTTCAGAAAGATTTTTAAGCAATTGTTTTTCTAATTCAGCCTCTGTTTGATAAGCGGGATCTAGTTTTTCGGCTTTTTTATATTCAGCTAAAATAATACCATTGGTCATTTCGGCGATTACTGAAGTTTTAAATTCTTCTTTTTCTGCTGGCATATAAATTCTCTCCTTTTTATAATGATGACCGTATAACTTTAAATTAAACTAATTGAAAGATAGAAGTTTTTCACGGTAGTATTCAAATTGTTTTTGACGTTGAGTGATTTCTTTTGGCAGTAAACCTTTTGCTTCAGATATTAAATTTTCAAATTTATCTAGAGTTTTTACAATTTTTTCTTGTGTTTCGATGCTTGGCAGCGGAATTTGAATTTTTTTGACCAATTCTCTAGAAACATTGTTTCTAGTAACACCAGCTGCTGTTTTAATAATTTTTTGGCGCATCGTTGCTGATCTAAATAAATGTTTAGAAAAATCTGGTAGTAGCATGCTTGGGTCATGTAATCTAAGAAAAAAACAAAAACTGTTTAAATAGATATCTTCACTAGAGGTTGTGGTGATAACTGAGGACAGTCCACACTCATCTAGTGTCCCAGATGAACCTGTAAACAAAATGTCTCCTAATTTTAGCTTCATATGCTTTTCACCTGGCTGTATTTTGACTTTTTCTGTTGTATTTAAGTCAGTCGCCGGGTTTGCGTGTATATTGTTGTAAGTGATGAATTTTGCGTTGCCGTTTACAAAATCATTTCTAGATTTACCAGTTATTCCGCCGTATAGTTCACCAATTTCGCCAATAGTTTTGTATTCAACGCTAAATAGGTTTAAACCAGCGACTTTCGCCGCAGTTTTTAAAAATAGCAGATACTGGCTAGAGTTTACCCCATTGTGTCAAAAGCCAGCAGCTTTTCACGGTAGTATTCATATTGCTTTTGGCGTTGAGCGATTTCTTGTGGGAGTAGCCCTTTAGTTTCTGCTTGCATAGAGTTTAGTTTATCTAGAATCTTTACGATTTTAGTTTGTATTTCAATAGAAGGAACAGGCATTTTTACTTTTGATAAGTTTGAAATCCACATGCGTTTGTGTTCTGTTGTATCTAAATTAAGTGTGTTAATAAAGTAATAGCAATACCTTAAATTAACACCTTGTTTAGGTTTTAATATCTTTAAAGCAGAAGACTTTACTTTAAAGTCGAAATCAACTAAATGGTTTGCAGCAGTAAAATCGTCAAAGATGATAACTGGATTGTCGGAATTTGCAAGATAGATATTATTGCTTTCATTTGTGTAGCCTAAAATGAAGCATTTCCCCGCTGTTAAAACAGGAATTTTAAAACTTGTGTTGTATTCAGTGGAATTAACAATATATTTAGACGGTTGAATATATTCAAGAAGACTGCCAAGACTCTTAAACTCAATCTTACTCTCTCTCTCTCTCTCGCACGGCGGCCAATTTGTTTAGGTATTCTTCGCTTAATAGTAATTCTCTATAATACTCGTATTGTTTGACTCTAGCCTGCAATTCAGCCTGCAATTCAGCAACATAATTTGTAAAATTGTCGAGTATTTTCACAATTTTTTCTTGAATATTTTTTGCGATTAAAGGCACTTTAATATTACCAAGAAAATCTTTGGATATACTAGGTATTGAAACGCCGACTTTAGATTGTTGCAAGTCATATTGTTTATTTTTTAAGACGTGAAATATTAGTCTGTTAAATGTGTTATACTGATACCCGTATTTTTTTAAAGTATCTTGAGTTGGAATAACAGAATAGGCGTGTGCTCCTAACCAAAACTTACTTTCTAAAAAACTAACGAAACCAGCAGAACCACCTTGTGCAACAGTAATAGTGTTTTCGTTGCAGTTAAATATATCAATATAACCAGATGGCAAAATACCGCCGTTTATAACTGGATATTTTCCTACATTTTGCATATTACTTTTATTAAATTGAACACCTTTGACTATAGTTGCTACTTCAATTAATTTCTTCCATTCAACTTTTTCATTTTTAAGCAGTTCTTCAATCTTATTCATCTTCAAACTCCTTAACAATTTCATCTATGGATTTTCTAAGTGCATCTATTTTTGTGACAGTTTCTTTAATTTCTTTATTTAAAACAGCGATGTCAACTTTTTCTCTTGTGTCTTTTTTAGAAACATATGAAGAAACCGATAAATTATATTGGTTTTCTTGAATTTCTTTTATGTCAACATATCTAGAGAAATACTTAATTTCTTTTCTTTCTTTAAATTCTTTTAAAATTACTTCTATGTTTTTGTCATCTAAAATATTGTTATTAGGCTCTTTTTTAAACTCAGCGCTAGCGTCTATAAAAAGTATTTTACTTTCAGTTTTATTTTTAGCCATTACTAAAATACAGGTCGGTATACCTGTTCCAAAAAATAAGTTATCAGGAAGTTGAATAATACAGTCTATATAGTTGTTGTCAACTAGGTATTTGCGAATTGTTTGCTCCGCTCCTTTACGGTAAAAAATACCTGGAAAACACACAATGGCAGCCCTTCCTTTACTAGAAAGATAAGCCAGCGAGTGCATAATAAACGCAAAGTCCGCTTTTGATTTGGGAGCAAGACGCCCTGCTGGTGCGAATCTTTCGTCATTTATCAAAGTAGGGTCATTATCTCCTATCCATTTAATTGAGTAAGGTGGATTTGAAACAATTGCGTCAAAAGGCTTTTCTTCTTTGTGAAGTGGGTTTAAAAGAGTATCCCCTCTTTTAATTGAGAATTTACTGTAGTTTATGTCGTGCAAAAACATATTCATTCTGGCTAGATTAAAGTTAGTGATATTAATTTCCTGGCCAAAAAAGCCATCCTCAATAATATGTTCTTTAAACTGTTTTTTCATTTGCAAGAGTAAACTACCACTTCCGCAAGTCGGGTCGTATACTTTGTTTATCTTAGTTTTCCCCAACATCACTATTTTAGCCAAAAGTTTAGAAACAGTTTGCGGAGTGAAAAACTCGCCACCAGATTTACCAGCGTTGCTCGCGTAGTTTGAAATCAAGTATTCGTAAGCATCGCCAAAAGCATCAATTTCGTTATCTTGGAAGCTTTTGAAGTTAATTTCAGCAATCCCTTCTAAAATGTCTGTAAGCCTTTTGTTTCTTTCGGCAACAGTAGCGCCCAATCTGTTGCTTGTGGTGTCTATGTCTTCAAATAAACCTCTAATGTCATTTTCAGACTCATGGCCAATTGCGCTATTTTCAATTGCTTTAAATGTGTTTGCCAAATCTATGTTTAGGTTTTCGTTGCTGCGAACAGTTTTAACGACATTCTGAAACAATTGGCTTGGTAAGATAAAAAAACCTTTTTCTTCAACTGTACCTGGTTTGAAATTTTCTAAGGCCAAATCGTCTGTAATTTTTGTATAATCAAAATCTTTACTTTCTGCGCTATTGAAATATTCTGTCAGGTTTTCTGAAATAAAACGGTAAAATAAAATCCCTAAAATGTATTGCTTAAAATCCCAACCATCTACAGCACCACGAACTTTGTCAGCGATAGCCCAAATTTTACGATGTAGTTCCGTTCTTTGTTCGTTTTCTTTGTTTGAGTTAGTTAAATCAGTCATGTGATCTCCTTAATTTAAATCAATAATAAAATAAAAAGCCAACGCAAACATACGCTAGCCTTATATTTAAGCTATTTATTAAAATGATAAAGTTTTAACTATTCAGTTTCAATAACTGCTAAATTGCCTTCATTACGACGGTAAATTACGCAAACTTTGTCGTTTTCTACATTTTTAAAGATATAGAAAGAGTGATCTAGAGTTTCCATTTTAAAAATTGCTTCATCTACAGTAATTGGCTCAAGTGCAATAGATTTAACTCTGACAATGTCTTCACCGTAAATACTGGTTTTTGCCATAGCATCCGCTAATTTGGCATTTTCTTCTTTGATACCACGGTTTTTGTTTTTAGAAAAACGCAGAGCAAACTTATCTTTTTGTTTAGTTAATTGACGAAGTAGTTTATCAACTGCTAAATCAATTGCAGCATAAATATCTTTTTGTTCAACTTCTGCACGCATAGTAATTTTTGGTAGAGTTAAAGTAATTTCTACTTTTTGCACATCGTTGTAAACTTTACAGACAACTCTGACTTTTACATCGTCTTCTGGAATTAGTTTTAAAACCTTTTCAAGTTTTTTCTCAGAGTATTTTTCAATACTTTCACTTGGAATAAATCCGTTTTTGCCTTGTACTTTAATGTTCATTATTTGTTCCTACCTTTCTTAAACTGAGAATAATGACATCGGTTTTAAAAACTTTTTTCAAAACCTTATCTACATGTATATTATACTCTAACAAGAAGAAAATAGGAATGCCTGTCTTGATTTTTTGTGTAAAAATTGGCGCAAAAAATTGCAGGTAGATGTCTTCAGGTATTTCTGGGCTGTAGTACTCAAAATAATATAAATTACACACAGAGTTTTGTGCTGTTGGAAAAGTTTCATGCACTAAAGAAAAGTCGTTTGACTGTATACAAGTTTTGCAAAAAATATTTCTATTTAACTTAAAAAAGGTAAAAAAGTTTATTTCGTTTTCAATTTCTTCTAAACATAAAAAGCACTTCATATTAACGTCAATATAGTTAACATGAAGTGCTTAAAATACTTAAAAACTATAAATTATTTAAAGCCCAAAGGATACCAATAGCTGCACTTTCTGTGGTTAAAATATTTTCGCCAAGTGAAACTATTTTACAGTTTGAAAGTTTTTCAAAAAACTGGCGCTCACTTATATCAATACCACCTTCTGGTCCAATTACGAGTAAAATATTTTTCTCTTTAAAGTCAGTAAACTTAAACTTCTTTTCAAACTCAGCCTCTTCGTCGGCTAGCAACACCAAGTCATACTTAGTAAAATCAATTTCAAATAAAGCACTAAATACTTCAATTTCTGGAACTTCAAAACGTTTAGCGATTTCAGCGGCTTCTTTGGCAATAGTTTCTGCTCTGTTTAAGTTAAGAGGTTTAAGTTTTCTTTCACTTCTGTGAAAGGGTGCAAACATAATTTTTCTTGCACCATATAAAGTTAGGTGTTTAACAGCAAACTCACATTTTTTTGGAACAGTTAAACCTTGAACTATATCAACTTTAAAAACCTTGCTTTGAGTTAACTTAGTTTGTTTGATAAAAATAGGTTCTTTTTCACGATAAGAAACTACCCCTAAAAAACACTCTTGGTTTGCACAAACCTCAATTTGCGTTCCTTCGCGTAGTCTTAACACATTTTTAATTTGGTGTTTAATTTCTGGCCCAAACTCCCAGTTTTTGGTAAAAAAACGGTGCATTTTGAAAAATAAAAAAAGGTTTACTTAGAAACCTTTTGTAATTAGTACACGACTAACGATGATGAATATTACAAATAAAACCGAAAACACAGCCATTGTAATATTTAAAACAGCCTCAAGTCCTCGTGCTTTTTTATTTTTAAATAATTCTGATTTATCACCAGAAAAAGCATCTTGCAAATCATCTTTAGATTGTTGCAGCAATACATTTGCAACCATTAAGATAGATAATATAAAAACTAGCCAATCACTCCAAAGCATTTGTGTACCTCATTTAACTATTAAATTATAACACGGCTACGCGTTTTTAAGCCGATATTTAAGTTATTTAAAAATTATTCAAAGAGTTTTAAATTTGCAAGAAACCACCCTTAAAGCAGTCAGTTATCTGCCTAAAATCTAAAGAAAACGATAGAAAAAACTCTTTATTTATATTATAATTAAAAAGATAATTAAGGAGCAAGAAATGATTAAAAAAAATAAAATTATCTTAGTTGGAGACGGTCAAGTAGGTTCGTCTTTCGCATTTGCCTCAACAATTTTAGGAGTAGGCACAGAAATCGGGATTGTTGATATCAACAAAGCCAGAACTGAAGGAGACGCTCTAGACTTGCAAGACGTGTTGGTACACGGACCTCATGTAAAAGTTTATGCAGCAGAATACAAAGATTGCCATGACGCAGAAATTGTGGTAATTACCGCAGGCGCTGCTCAAAAACCAGGTCAAACTCGTCTTGAGTTAATTGACATCAACCTAAAAATTATGGAAGGTATCGTTAAGGAAATCATGAAAAGTGGTTTCAACGGAATTTTTTTAGTAGTTTCAAACCCAGTAGATATCATGACTTACGCTGTTAAGAAATTCTCAGGTTTTCCAAAAGAAAGAGTAATTGGTTCAGGTACAGTTCTAGACTCAGCACGTCTACGCTACGCTTTATCTGAATACCTTGAAGTTGACCCTAGAAACGTACACGCATACGTGATGGGCGAACACGGCGACTCTGAGTTCGCAGCATTTTCCGCTGCTTCTGTTGCTGGCCTTAAACTTGGTAAATTCCTTGAAAAAAGATGCGGAGTTAAATGCGATAAACTAATGGAAATTGAAGACTGTGTGCGACACAAGGCATATGAAATTATTAACCGCAAAGGAGCAACTTACTACGGAATCGGCACTGCAATGACCAGAATTTGTAAAGCCATTCTTTCAAACGAAAACGCTATTCTTTCAGTTTCTGCCTACCTTGAAGGTGAATACGGTCTAAAAGACGTATATCTTGGAACTCCTTGTGTGATAAATGCTTCCGGAATTCGCGAAGTTCTACAACTTGAACTAGATGAACGCGAAACTAAGGCAATTCAAAAATCACACAAAGTACTTAAAGACATCATTGATCGCCAAGTTAATAAAAAATAAATCTTTTTAACTTAAAATAAATCTTGATTTAAGGAGTATTTAATTTAGCTATGTTAGTAAATGCACATGATATGGTACACAAAGCACGTCAAGGCGGCTACGCTATTGCTCATATCAATATTAATAATTTAGAATGGACTCGTTTAGTTTTAGAAGTTGCAGAAGAACTAAGAAGTCCAGTAATTATCGGAGTTTCAGAAGGCGCCATTCGCTACATGGGTGGCTTTAAAACAGTTGCGCAAATGGTATATGCTTTGCACGATGACCTTCAAATTACCGTACCTGTTGCTTTGCATCTTGACCACGGAACTTACGAAGGCACCAAAAAAGCAATTGCCGCTGGCTTTACTTCTGTAATGTTTGACGGTTCTCACTTTACCTTTGCGGAAAACTACGCAAAAACTAAAGAACTGATACAACTCGCTAAAGCCAAAAACATTTCTTTTGAAGCAGAAGTTGGAACTATTGGTGGCGAAGAAGACGGAGTTGTCGGAAACGGAGAACTAGCCGATCCTAAAGAAGCCAAATTAATGCAAGAACTTGGTATTGACTTTCTAGCCGCAGGTGTCGGCAACATCCATGGGCCATATCCCCTTAACTGGAAAGGGCTATCTTTTGCGCAAATTGAACTGCTTTCTAAGGAAACTAAAAACTTTCCTTTAGTTCTACATGGTGGAACCGGAATTCCGGAAGACCAAGTTAAAAAAGCCATTAAACTTGGAATTGCTAAAATCAACGTGAACACTGAACTACAGCAAGCATTTAGAGATGGGCTTCATGAATACTTTCAAGCAGGACTTGATCAAGTTGGCAAAGGCTACGACCCTCGTAAAATTCTAAAACCAGGAGTTGAACGCGCCAAAGAAATAGTTCGCCAAAAAATGCAGTTTTTTGGTTCAGTTGGCAAATGCTAAAAGAAGATTCTAAACTTACTCAAATCAGAGAGTTTACGCAGTCAGATGACTTTGTTGTTTTAAATCGTTTCATTGAAAAAAATTACTTAGTCGCGGGACTTTTTGAAAATGTAGTTTCTTGCTTAAAATTGTATTTAGCTCCTGTTGACTTTACAAAAAAAGAAATTGAAGATGCTTTCGGTTTAATGAATTATTTAGAGCGTCAAGTTGAGGCTTTTAAAGAAATTTTAGTTAAACACCCTGATTCTTATCTTTCTGAAAAAGAAAAAGAAGTCTATATTTTAGGTTCCTTGGTAGAATGCGTTTTTTTATCAAGTCTTTTAGAAGACGACGAATCTGCGAAATTTGAGGCTTATTTAGAAGCAGTACTTTACTTTTTAGTCTTTAATAAAGGTGACACACCTGATTTTAAGAAAATCATTGAAGATATTATGAAAGCACAGGCTTTGATGTTTGCAGAAATCGCTAGATTCGAGGACTTTGCTTTCGGTTTAGAGCAATCTCTTCGTCAAAACTACGGAGTTGAAATTAAAGAAAAATAATTTATTTAAAATTTTAGATGAAAAAAAACCAAAACAATAAATTTTATTTTTTAAAACTAATTGTTCGTTTTAGTCCTTATTTGTTTTTTGGAGCAGCGGTATTGGTTGTAATTAACTGGTATCAATTGAGAATCCCTGAACTTTTTAGAGAAATTCTGGCGATTTTTAAAACAAATAAAGCAGAACTGACCAGCAGAAAAATAGAGGTGTATAGCCATATCACCTCTATTTTAATGTTGCTTGGACTTCTGATTTTAGGTCGTTTTATTTGGCGTTTTGCACTATTTGGTACATCTAGATTAGTTGAAAGCAAAATGCGCGTAGACCTGTTTGAAAAGCAAACCAAACAAAGCCAAACTCACTTTAAAACCACGAAAACCGGTGCCTTAATGGCATACTTTACTCAAGACATCAACCAAATTAGAATGACCGTGGCTTTGAGTTTCTTAATGCTTTCCGATATTATTTTTTTAGGTGGCTTTACGCTTTATAAAATGTTTACGCTGTCTTGGACTGCGTCTACTGCCTTTTTGGTGCCACTTATTTTTGTATTTTTAGTATCGCTTTACTTTGGCCGTCAAATAAGGATGCACTTCAAGACTTCTCGTGCTAACTACACGATAATGCAGGATTTTGTGCAAGAGACTTTTCAAGGACACGCAGTAATTAAGGCTTTTTTAAGAGAAACTTGGGCGTATGCACACTTTGGTGTACTTGCTAAAAACTACAGCACGGCTTACTCCAAAAGCGCAAAGGCTGGTTTTAAAAACCAATTTTTTAACCAACTGATTACTGGGCTTAACTTAACTGTTTTAATTTTTACACTTTCTTTAATCATAATTTATCCAAGCAAAGTTTTTGGCAAATTGCAATCTGAAGACATGATTTTGTTTTTTACCTATGTTTTTACCCTGTCTTGGCCTTTGATTGCCATCGGTCATTTTGTCACAATGCTTTCCAAGACTATGGTTTCGCGCCGTGTGTTTTTAAGTGCTCTCAACAAGGAAAGCGAAACCGAAGTTAAACCAACAAATGAAGTTGTGTTTGCCAGATACTTAAAAACAAACAATAACATTCTGGCTGCCGATTTAACTTCAGAAATTGAGTTTAAAAACTTTAACTTTGCCTATCCAGATGACCCTAAAAATCTTGTGCTTAAAAACTTAAACTTAAAAATTAAACCTGGCCAAACTATTGGGATACTTGGCCGCACCGGCTCTGGTAAAACCACAATTGGAGAAATATTGCTTAAAGTCTATAGCTCTGAAAACGGCAAATGTTTAATTGGAGGCGTAGACATTAACAATCTATCTCAAATTACTTTGGCTGAGCAAATTGGCTATGTTTCTCAAAACGGTTTCTTGTTTTCAGATACAATTGCTGCCAACATTAACTTTAAAAACAAATTTACAGACCAAGTAGTGCTTGATAAACTATACACTAATTTTGATTTAAAAAACACCCTTGCTAACTTAGAACATGGACAAAACACCAAGATTTTGGAAAACGGTAAAAACTTATCGGGTGGCGAGAAACAAAGAATATCACTGGCTCGCGCGTTTCTAAATAACCCTAAAATCTTAATTTTAGACGACGCGCTTTCTGCGCTTGACATGAAAACCGAGCAAAAAATCCTTGATTCTATCAATAAACTAAAAACACCTGAAATGGTAGTAATACTAATTTCACACCGCATTTCTTCAATCATGGCTGCCGACAACATTTTTATTTTAAAAAACGGTACAGTTGCAGATGCTGGCACACACCAAGAACTTATTTTAAAAAACCAAGAATACAGCAAACTAATGCAAACCCAGAGCATGAAAGGTCTTGAATAATGCCGAGACTTAAAGATGCTTTTACTAAAAACAACATAAAACTAATTCGTAAGCATAGAAAAACTCTGCTTACTAGTTTTCTTTTGTCTATTTTGTTCTCGCTTTCTGCAGCACTTCCTCAGTCTATTTTTGGCAAAATCATGAAAGTAGTTGACGGCAAAGGCACTTTTCTTGGGGCCGCTGGTATTTGGGCTATTTTAATTGCTTTAATTGTTTTGACCTTCTTTTCGGTTTTCACAGCCCTGGCTAAATTATTTAACTCTGTGCAACTGGATAAAATCGGGCAAGACTACGTTTATCAAATTAGACTAGAAACTTTTAAAAAAATACTTTCGTTTTCCACAGGCAATATGCAGAAAAACCAAACCGGGTCTTTAACCTCTCGAGTTTGCTCGTCTGCTGAAGAACTTTACTATTTTCTTTCAGCCCTGCTGCCAGGAATTCTTGAAAATATCTTTTTATTTGTTTCTATTTTTATCTACATGTTAATAATTTCGCCAATTTTAACGCTCTACATGTTGATAAATATCCCAGTTTTAATTATTTTAGTAATTTTAACTACTTTTTTTACCAAAAAATCTTTTGATTTTTCAGACAACCAAAAGGCTAAAATCAACGGTTATTTGGCCGAAAACTTCCGTGGAATGAAAATTACTCAAGTTTTTGGCAAACAAGCCAAAAAGAACGCTGAGTATTGCGTGCAAGAAAGGAAACTACTGAAGGCTAACTTAAAAATTATGCTGATGCATAATTTTTTAAGACCAATAATTTTTGGAGTTTCTACAGTTGCTAGAGTTTATCTGTTTTACGTAGCTTTTAACTTAATTTTAAAAGGAACAATTCAAGACATTTACATAGTTCCACCTTTCTTTATTTTAATTGAAACTTTCTTTCACCCTATTTTGTGGTTTTCAGAACAGTTTGTAGAAGTTCAGTCCACCATGGTTGCATCAAGCAAAATTAACAAAATTCTTGCGACTGAACCTGAAATTAAAGAAAGCACGGGCAAACTAATTCAAGAAGTGAAGAAATTTGACATTGAGTTTAAAGACGTTTATTTTGAGTATGCTTTAAATGAATCTGTGCTTAAAGGTGTTAACTTTAAGTTAGAAAGTGGCAAAACTTATTCGTTTGTTGGTAAAACCGGCTCTGGCAAAACCACGATTTTAAACTTACTTACCCGTCAATTTGACATTCAAAAAGGCCAAATTTTAATTGATCACGCCGATATTTCTAAGTATTCGCTTTCCGCACTTCGTGAAAAAATTGGCGTGATGCAACAAGACGTTTACCTGTTTAACGACACAATTTTTGCAAACATTACTCTAAATAACCCAAAAATAACCAAAGAAAAAGTCATAGAAACTTTAGAGTTTCTAGGCTGCGCAGACCTAGTCTTGAAATACGAAAAGGGGCTTGACCATGTTTTGGAAGAAAATGGTAAGAACTTATCGGCAGGTGAACGCCAACTAATTTCTTTTGCCCGCACAATTTGTAAAGACCCTCTGCTTATTTTACTAGATGAAGCAACTGCTAACATTGACACTAAAACCGAAAGTATTATCCAGGCGTCGCTTGACAAAATCAAGGGTAAATACACGCTAATCGTGGTTGCTCACAGGCTTTCTACAATTCAAAACAGCCACTGCATATTTGTCCTTAAAGATGGTAAAATTATAGAAAGTGGAACTCACAGTGAGTTACTTTTAAAAAAAGGTGAGTATTTCAACTACTACCCTAAAAATTAACTTATCTTGACTAAATTTTAAAGAAACTGAGGTACCTAATTTATGTTTTTAAAAAAATTATTTGACCCTTCTCGTAAACTTTTAAAGAAAGCCAAAAAAATAGCAAACAAAGTTTTAGCCCTGGAAAATGAATATAAAGCCTTAAAAGACGAAGATTTTCCGCGAATTACAAACGAATACAAGGCTGCTTTAAAATCAGGCAAAACTACACTTGAGGAACTAGTTGTTCCTGCTTTTGCTTTAGTTAGAGAAGCCTCTACAAGAGTTACTGGCCTTACTCCTTTCTTTGTGCAAATCGCTGGTGCTTATATTATTCACGGTGGTAATATCGCTGAGATGAAAACTGGGGAAGGAAAGACTTTGACAGCTGTGATGCCGGCATACCTAAATGCTTTAACTGAACAAGGTGTGCATATAGTTACGGTCAACGAATACTTAGCGACCCGTGAAGCAAAAGGTGAAATCGGTAAATTATTTGAGTTTTTGGGACTTTCAGTTGGACTTAATTTATCGCAAATGGAATCAGCAGAAAAACAAGCGGCTTATGACTGCGATATTTTGTATTCAACAAACTCAGAACTTGGTTTTGACTATTTGCGTGACAACATCTCTTTATATAAGGAAGACTTAGTTGGAAAAAGAGGTCTGAACTTCGCGATTATTGACGAGGTTGACTCAATTTTAATAGACGAAGCAAGAACCCCTTTAATTATTTCTGGTGGTGCAAAAGACGACACTGCGCTTTACCGTAGAGCCGACGCATTTGCAAAATCTTTAAACGACGAAGACTATATTATTGACATTGAAGACAAAGCCGTTGAACTTTCTGAAAGCGGAATGTCTAAGGCTGAGCGCTATTTTGGCGTGCAAAACTTATACGATATTTCTCAAGTTTCGCTACTTCACCGCATCAACAACGCAATGCGCGCAAACTACATCATGGCGAGAGACAAAGATTACGTGGTTGCTGACAACAAAGTGCTGATAGTTGATCAGTTTACTGGTCGTATTTTAGATGGTCGTCAGTTTTCAGAAGGTCTACACCAAGCACTTGAGGCTAAAGAAAACGTTAAAATCAAACAAGAAACCGTAACTGTTGCAACAATAACTTATCAAAACTTCTTTAGAATGTATAAAAAACTAGCCGGAATGACTGGTACCGCTAAAACCGAAGAAGAAGAGTTTAAAGAAATTTACAACATGTTAGTTGTAGAAGTTCCAACTAACGTAAAGGTTGAACGAATTGACGCAACTGACCTGTTGTTTGCATCTGCTTCAGATAAATTCAAAGCCTTACTTGACGAAGTTCAAGAGCGACACGAAAAAGGTCAACCTATTTTGATCGGAACTATCGCGGTTGAAACCTCTGAGTACTTATCTCAACTTTTAACTAGACGTGGAATTAAACACGAAGTCTTAAACGCCAAACAACACGAACGAGAAGCCGAAATTATTAAAAGCGCAGGACTAGTAGGTGCTGTAACTATCGCTACCAATATGGCCGGTCGTGGTACCGACATTAAGTTAGGACCTGGTGTTAAAGAACTGGGTGGACTTGCGGTAATTGGCAGTGAAAGACATGAGTCTCGTCGTATCGACAACCAGCTTCGTGGTAGATCTGGTCGACAAGGTGACCCTGGCTACTCTCGTTTCTACATTTCTGCAGACGACGAACTTCTGCAAAGATTTTCATCTGAAACTTTTAAAAACCGAGTTGCCTACATGCAAGGCCTACAACAAGATAAAAACTCAGAGTCTGAATACATGCCGCCAATTGAGTCAAAGATGTTTTCATACATGGTAACCAATGCCCAGAAAAAAGTAGAAGGTATGAACTGCGACTCTCGCAAAAACGTCTTGAAATACGACGACGTGATGCGTATTCAAAGAGAGACTATTTACGCTGAGCGCGAGGCCGTGATTAAAAACCAAGATGTACAAGAACTGGCTTACAAGATTTTAATTCAATATTTAAAAGACATTACTTTTGATCGACTATACGGTCAAAAGAAAGGTCAACTAAACACCACTCCGCTGTTTAAATATTTAGATGGCAACATCTTTAAATTAAATGCTATCAATTTTGATACTTTAAAACAAAAACAATCGCTAACCGAAATTGAAAAATATTTACAAGAACTGGCAGACAAAGAAATTCAAGACAAAATTGAAAAGTCTTCAGTTGAAGAGTACAATGAGTTTTTAAAAGTAATAATTTTAAGAACTATTGACACTTATTGGATGGAGCACATTGACCGTATGCAAGGGCTTAGACAGGCGGTTTCACTGCAAGGCTATGCTCAGCAAAACCCGGTTATTGTATACCAAAACGAAGGTAAACGCATGTTTCTAGAGATGCTTGACCAAATCAACGAAATGATTTCTAGATATATTTTAAGAGCTGTTGTTGAAAGAAATACAGAACGCGAAGAGGTTGTAAAAAACGCACAAACTAATCAGGCAACTGACTACAAAGGTCCTCAAAAACAACCTAAAGCCTCTAAGAAAAAGAAACCGTGGCAATAGAAAATCGAGAACTTAAAAGCAGACTTGCTGATCTTGAAAGTAAGTTAAAAGAACTTTGTAAAACTGTACAACCCACAGAACTTGAAAAGCAAATTCAGGAACTTAAATCAGTAACTGAAGCCACAAATTTTTGGCAAAACCAAAACAACGCCAAAGTTGTTTTAAAACAACTGACAGAACTAGAAAGTAAGTTAAAGACTTTTAACTCACTTAACTCTAAGTTAAATGACTTAGTTGAATTTATAGAACTGGCAGATTCAGAGACAGGCGATGAAATAGAAAAAGAACTTAGTATCTTAGAAAAAGAGTTCGCTGACTTTGAAGTCTTAACTTTTTTAAATGAAGAGTACGACGACTCAAACTGTATTTTAGAAATTCACCAAGGAAGCGGTGGAACTGAGTCTAATGACTGGGTTGAAATGCTTTTTAATATGTATCTAAAATACGCCAAAATAGCCGGCTTTAAAACAACTATCTTAGACCTACAAAAGGGCGATACAACAGGATTTAAGGCGATTTCTGTAAAAATTTCTGGCACTAATTCTTACGGCATTTTAAAAGGAGAAAGTGGAGTTCATCGCTTAGTTAGAATCTCTCCGTTTGATGCAAACAAACGTAGGCATACTACCTTTGCTTCGGTTTTAGTAACTCCTGAAATTGAACAAAATTATGACCTAGAAATCGCGAAAAACGATCTAAAAATCGATGTTTTTCGCTCATCTGGTGCAGGTGGTCAGTCTGTAAACACTACAGACTCGGCAGTCAGAGTTACTTATCTGCCTTTAAACTTAGTTGTAACTTGTCAGAATGAGCGCTCACAAATTCAAAACCGAGAAACCGCTTTAAGCATTTTAAAAGGCAAACTAATTGCCGCTAAAATCGCCCAACAAGCCGAAAATATACAAAAACTGCAAGGTGAAAAACTACAGGCTACCTGGGGTAGTCAAATCAGAAGTTATGTGCTCTATCCATACAAACTAGTCAAAGACTTGCGCACTAATTTTGAAACCGCAAAAGCTGATGAAGTTTTAAACGGCGAGATTTCTGCATTTTTAAAGGAGTATTTAAAATATAGAAAAAGATGAAATTCTATCAAACTACTTCACAATTTAGAATTTTAACGCAAAGACTTTTTACACGCCAAAACTTAAAAGAAATTTTCTTTGTAGTGTTGGGTACTTTTATCACGGCTTTACCAATTTACTTTATTTACAATCCTATAAAGTTAGTCTCAGGTGGAGTTGGCGGTGTTGGTATTGTAATTGAATCTTTAACTAAAGGAGTTTTTAAAACTTCTTACACTTTTTGGATTGGCAATATTTTTGCCCTAATTTTGGCGTTAGTAGTTTTTGGTAAGTTCTACTTCTTTAAAACAATTGTAGGTTCCCTAACTCTTCCTTTATTTATTTTAATTTTTGAGTTGACCGTCTCACCGACTTACTTTGTTGAAAAACTATTTTATTCAATTGATAAAAAAACACTGGCAATCGTAAACAACCAAATTAATGTTTCGCAACTACCAACTTCTATCATTTTAATTTGCGTAGCACTAGGTGCTTTTTTAACTGCCTTTGGTCTCTACATTGTCTTTAGAAACAACGGGTCAACCGGAGGTTTTGATGTTATTCAAAAAGTTGCACACAAATACGCTAAAGTTCCATATTCTGTGGCAATTTACGCAACCGACGGAATAATCGCGCTTTCTTCTATATTGACCGGAGTAACTAGACTATACATTGGTTTCTTTGGTTTCTTTACAATATTTTTAATTGGCTACCTGATAGACTTTTTTTCCTTTAGAGCCAAAAAAGCATTTACTGCCTACATTATTTCAGAAAACTCAAAAGCCCTGGAAGCAGCTATCTTTAAACGTTTCTCTCGCACCTACACTTTAATTCCAGTCAAAGGTGGATATTCCGGCAAGGCTAAAAACATGGTAGTTTTCACAATTGACAAAACCCAAATTCACGCTCTTCGTGAACTGCTTTCTGTATTTGACCCACACGCTTTTAGTTATATTCAAGAAAACTGCGATATAATCGGTGCTGGTTTTAAAAACCATGACTTTTAATAAAACAAACTTTTTTCTGAAAAAGCAGTAGTTTTTAAAATTAAAATTTGTATAATAAAGATAGGTTTTTAAATTATTTTAATTATGGAATTAAAACTACAAAAAACTAAATCCAAAATTTATTTAATCACACCAAAGGCAAAGCAAGAAATTCACATAAAAACTTGGACAGCCTTTCCAGATTTTTTTGCGGACCTGTCTACAAATCAAGAGCAACTTAAAGAAGTACTTGAGGCAAATAACTTCCACTTAGCCTTTGAAAAAGTCATGCACAGATTAGACCGCTCAGATTTAACTGAAGGTGAAGTTATTGCTTTTTTGGGCAAAAAAGGTTTTTCAAAAAACTGCGCCCAGGCTGTGCTTGCAGAACTGAAAAGCAAAAACTATGTTTCTAACGAAAGATACACCGAACTTTTTATTAAGTTAAAATCCAGTAAATATTCAAACCGCATAATCGAGGCCAGGCTTCTTGAAAAAGGAGTGGCCAGAAAAATTATCCAAGATGCTTTTTTAAAAATTCAGTACGACGAAGAGAAAACTTTAAGCAAGCAGATTGACAAAAAACTTACGCAAATCACCGGACCCTTTTTAACTTATAAATCTAAAACTATTGCTTATTTTATTAGAAAAGGGTTTTCAGCGGAACTTGTAGAACGCCTGGTTTTAACAAAAGCTCGCTTACTTAAGTACGACGAAAAAAAGTCACTTGAGCAAGACTACCGCAAAGTTTTTACTAAGTTCGCACTGCTTTGTTCAGACAGAAAAAATCTGCAAAAACAAACAGCTCTCACTTTAATTAAAAAAGGATATTTAGCTGCAAACATCAAAATAGTTGAGCAAAACTTAGCATCTGAGTTTTAGGGAAAAAATAGCCGGTAGCGTAGCTCAGCGGATAGAGCACAAGTTTCCTAAACTTGGTGTCGAAGGTTCAATTCCTTTCGCTACCGCCATTTAAACTCTAAACTAAATTACCTAAATTTATAAAAACCAAACAGGCACTCACTTAAAAATAATTTTAAATTTTTTTAAGTACCTGTTTTTTTATTTTGGCGGCGTTTTGCTCAGCAAAATTTCTTTAAAAAACACAGTACACTTGTATAAAAAAATCAAAACTTTGGTGTATCAGTTGCTTAAAGTCAGCAATTTTTAGAAAAATACACAAACAGCCTTACTAAGCCATTTGTCTATATTTTGGTTATGTCTTTTTTACTTTTGTATATCTAAAAGTTATATGCTAAAATACCTATGCGTGTTTGTGTTAGTTACTCAAACACGAAAAAAAAGGAACTAAATGAAAAAAATTTTTGATTACTTAAATCCAGCCTTTTTTAATGTCCTGTCTTGTAAAAATAAACAAATTTATTTAGACTCACTTTTCATAATTTACGATGAATTTAAACACCTTGAAGGAACATTTCAACTTGAGCGCAGCGACATTGTCCACAGACTAATTCAGTATTTTGAAGACGAAGCGAGTGCTGTGTTTGCAGTTGATGAACTGCCAAGTGAATACACAGAAGAAGGCGAAAATTTAACCCCTAGAAAAAAAGCCAACATCACTTTAAATTACTTAGTTAAGTGCGGTTGGATTGGCGAAGAAGACATTGGCGACTACAAACGCGCGATTTCTTTTTTTCCTTACTCAATTTCAATTTTAGAAGCCATTGCTTCCTTTAAATTTCAAATTAACCAAGAAGAAGATGAAACTGAAAAAGATGTTGAAGACTTTGTGTTTGACGAAGATATTTTTGCCGAAACCGAATACACAAGCGACATCTACACTATTTATACTTTGCTTAAAAACTTTGAAGTTGAGCAAGGTTTGCCAACTATAAACGAGTGTTACGAAAGAACAACTCGTTTAGTTGATAAACTAAAAACTCTAGGTGCCAACATTTATAACTACTACTACAAGTTAGTTAACGCCAAAGAAGAAATTTCGGTTGATGAAGTGCTAGATCAATTACTACATGACTATAAAAATAACTTCTTTGACAAGTCCTACTACTTACTTAAAACCACTGAGTCTATTCCTAAATATAAGGTCTATATTCTTAAATACTTAAGAGATATTTTAACCTCAGACCCAATTATGGAAAAGTTGGCAGACCAACTAGTTGAACTTAAAAAAAGACCTGAGTTTACCAAAGAGTTTGCTTTTCAAGTCTTAGAGCACAGAATCCAGGCAATTCGCGACTACTTCACATCACTTGAAAACTTAATTTCGGAAATTGACATTAGAAACGAACGCTATATTGGCGCAACTACCGCTAAGTTCTTGTATTTAACTAACCGTTCTGACGACATTGAAGGTATCTTTAACCGTGCATTTGACTTAATTTTAAACGAACCTAACCGAGAAATTGACACCACTAAAATCTTTAACTTAATTCAGGCGCGCAACCTAGACCACGAGTCTCTTTACAAAGAACGAGTTTTGAGAACTGAGGCCAAAGCCGCCGAGATGGAACTAGACGCTGAGTTTCCGTTTGAAAAATACGAGCTTGTTCAAGCATCAATGCTGAAACAAACTGATTTTGGAATGACAGAAATCGATAAATACGTGCAATTTCACTTAGCGGGACGCCCTGAAATGCAGGCTAAAACCTTGCCGCTTTCAACCGAAGTTGAATACGTTAAGTTAATTTTAATTTTTCTGTATTCTAACTCCAGTCAAGTTCACTTCCGAGTGGAACTAGGTGATGAAAAAGTAGATATCAACGGAATTCGTTTCAAAGACTTTAAAATCTACAAAAAGAGGTAAAAAATGGCAGAAAAACTAACTAAAGCAAAAGAATTTATGCAAGAATATGAAAAACTCAAAGAAGGCGAACGCCATGAAATTACCAGAGTTGTCAATAAACTTCTGCAAGTTAACTTCATAACTTGTCAAAAAGCATCAGACAAAAACGACTATCTATTTATTTTGGAAAACAAAGAAGTAATCAGTGCTCTACTTGCGCTGCTTGACTTTTCTTTGGAAATCAAAAGAGAAGCCGAAACGCTTTTTATTGTAAACACCTCTGGCTACAACCGCTTAAGACTTAAGAAAAACGACACTGTAGTTCTTTTAATTTTGCGAATTTTGTTCCAAAGAGCGCTGGAAACTGCCACAATTTCTCAAGATATTGAAATTGAGTTAAAGCAAGTGCACGATGAACTTGCCAGAATTGGGTTTTTAGATAAAAGAATTTCAAAAAAAGAACTAAGACCAGTACTACAGACCTTTAAATCGTATAACTTAATTGACTTTAAAGACCCTGATTTGCCAGACAGTTCAACAATTCGTATCTATAAAAGCATTTTATATGTAATTAACATCCAAGAGTTAAAGAACTTAACGATGGCTTTAGATGAACACACAGGTAATGTAAATGAAGAAGTTAACTAAAATTAAAATTATTAACTGGCACACCTTTCAAAACGTCACTCTAGACATTAAAGACAACATCCTTTTAAGTGGAGAAAATGGCTCTGGTAAGTCAACACTACTAGACGCCATGCAGTATGTTTTGGTTGGAGGCCGTCAAAACGCGCACTTTAATATCGCGGCAACCCCTGAGGCTAAACGTACACTTGAGGGCTATATTCGCGGTAAATTAGGTGGTGAAAACAAGCAGTTTATCAGACCAGGCGACGTAATTACTCATATTGCTCTTGAGTTTTTTGACACTAGAGACGAAAAATACTCAATTATTGGGGTAGTCATAGACCTACCACAAAGCTCTTCGCTAAAAGAGCGTTTTTACCGTATTAAAAACACACGAATTGACGATGCGATGTACATTGAAGATAAGCGTCCACGTAACTTTAAGTCAATGCGCGACTACCTGGACAGCGCACAAATTAAGTTTGAAGCATTTGACACTAACAAACAATACAAAGAAGCACTTTCTGTATTTCTTGGAATTGATGGCTTAAAATACAGTAAACTGCTTCCCAAAGCCCTTGCTTTCAAGCCGATTGACCTGCAAAGTTTCATTTTTGAGTTCCTGCTTGACAACACACAAGTTAACATTTCTTCGCTTAAAAACAATGTTGCTGAGCTTAAAAAAATAGAGGCAGAAATTAAAAAAGACCGCGAAAAAATCGAGGCTCTTGAAAAAATCCGTGTCTCTTCTGCCGAAATTAAGGCAGAAAAAGACGAAATCGCTGCCAACGACATTACGAAAAAAATCACTGAACTTAATTCAAAAGAAGCAATTATTAAGCAATGCAGTTTAGAAAAACAACAAAATACTGCTCTGCTTTCAGAAATTTTGGACCAAATCACTGAACTAAAGACCCAAATTTTGGCCAAAGAAGAGACAATTAAGAACTTAGATCGCGCTCGTGGATCTAACTCACTTGCTCAAACTCTAGACGGAATTTCTCGCGAAATTCAGCGTACCAATACACAAATTGAGGCTGAGAAAATCAAGGCTAAAGACCTTGAAAACTCATTAATTCAAGAACTTGGTACCACTCAAGAACTGGCAAAACGCATCAAAACTAACGAAATTTTAAAGAATTTCGCCAAAATGCACAGCCAAACTGCCTTTAAAGACATTGCTAAAGTCAAAGAAAACCTAGAGGCTATCGCTGAGTTTAAAGAACTGCTGATAGAAGGCGCAAATGCTCGTATTTACAAACTAAATGAGCAGTCTGAAGCAATTCGCAAAGAAATTGCTCAACTTAAAGAAGAGCACTACAATCTTGAGCGAAACATCAAGATGTATCCACCACAAACTACGGCTTTAGTTGAAAAAATTAATGAAAAACTCAGCCAAAAATACCGTCGTGAGTTTAATTTCCGTCCACTTTGTGACTTAATTGAAGTCAACGATGAAACTTGGCGAAATGTAGCCGAAGGTTATATCGGCAGAAACAAGTTCAACATAATTGTTGACCCTGAGTATTTTGACGACGCACTAGAGGTCTACAACGAAGTTAGAACTACTTTAAATATTTTTGGAGTAGGTTTGGTCAACACCGGCAAAATCCCACAAACCCAAACTGCTGACGACTCACTTGCTGGCAAGATTGATACCAGCCACACCTATGCTCGCGCTTACATTAACATGCTTTACAACAATGTAATTTGCGTGGCTACACCAAAAGAACTTAAGAACTTCAGCCGCTCTGTTGAGCCACTTGGAATGACTTACTCAAACTACACCGCCTCTCAACTAAACCCACAATCTTGGGCAAGAAAACAGATCGGTATCACCGGTAACACTAAACAAAAAGAAATTATTTTAAGAGAAATTGAGCAAAAAACTCAAAATCTTGCCACAATTTCTAAAGAAATTGGTGAAACAACTTATACTCGCCAACTTGCTGAACGCCTAGCGGCTGCCCGAATTATTCAAGAAAACCGTTTTTCTGCAAACGACAATATCAAGATTTTTACAGGTAAAATCCAAGAATTACAGGCTCAAAAAGAAAATCTAGCAAAAGGCACCGACATTAAAGAAATTGAGGCCCAAATTGACAAAGCAGAAAGCGAACGCAGCCAAATTCTTACTCAGCACGAGGAGTTAATTACTCGCCGTGGTAGAATTGAGCAAGTTCTGCAAGACGTTGAAGTTCGCCGCAACCAAACTGAAGAAACTCAAGCGGTTTATAAACAAGAACTGGAAGAACTTCAGATTAACAACCCAGAACTGCTTAGTGCTGCCAACACTAAATACAGTGCACTGCTTAAACGACACGAAGATCCGACTAAGATAATTGAAGTTCTTGAAACCAGTCAAACTAAACTCGCAAACTCAGTTTCAAGACAAAGCGTCATGGTTTTAAAACTAATGTCTGACTACTGCTTAAGATACAGTTTTTCAAAAGAACCGCTAATTGAGAACTTAACTGCTTTTGAGGCTGAACAAAACGAAATTAAGAACCATAACTTAATAGTCTACGAGCAAAAAGCCAAAGAACTGAGAGACTCAGCGGAAACTACTTTTAAAGAAGAGTTTGTAAATAAACTTGCCTCTTCAATTGAGCAGGCTAAACAGCAAATTGATGACCTGAATGTTGCACTTCAAGGCAAACGCTTTGGTAAAGATACCTATAAACTAATTTACAAGGCCGCTGAAGACCCAGACTTTGAGCGATACTACAATCTACTTACTCGCAACCACGAGTTAAACAACACGCTTTTTCAAGACAACTTAAACAAAACTCAAACTACAATTTTAGATGACTTATTTAGACAAATTTCGTCAACTGACCCTGCGATGGAAAAAACTGCGGCAAGATTACTTGACTACCGCAACTACATGAAATACGACATTGAAATTACTTCTGAGGACAACGTAGTTTCGCTTTTTTCAAAAGTTTCTCGCGAAAAATCAGGTGGAGAGACCCAAGTTCCTTTCTATATCGTAATTGCGGCTTCCTTCCAACAATTGCTTTCAAGAAACCGCGGTGCAGGATCTGGCTGTCTAGTTCTTTTTGACGAGGCTTTTAACAATATGGATGAATCTAGAATCAGCGCGATGATGACTTTCTATAACTCACTAGCTATTCAGTTGTTTATCGCCGTTCCTCCACAACGTGTGGCTAACATCATTCAATACGTTACAACTTCGCTGACAGTCGTTAAACACAAAGAACTTTCTTTTGTCAAAGAGTTTCAAAAAGAACCACTAATTAAAACAATTGCAGAAACTCCTGAGGCTGAGCAAAGCGCAGAAGAAAGCACAGAAAACCCAAGTCTTAACTAAGTTTTTTTGTTGAATTAATCTTAAAATCCAGTAGAGTGACTCTACTGGATTTTTGCTTATTATGGGAAAAGGGATAAAATCACTTAAATTAGGTTAAAAAGCATTAGTCTTGAGATTTTTACGGCTTACTTATCTAAAAAAACTCACGCTATACTATGGTAAAATACATTAACAGCAAAAATCATTTATCTTTATTTTTAAGGAAAATACAAAGATAAATAAATTAAATTTAAAAAAATTATTTAAACGAGGTGTATTATTACTAATATTAAAATTTTTGGGCTTGGTGGATTTGGAGAAATTGGCAAAAACTTCTTCTGCCTACAAGTCAATCGTTCTATCTTTATTTTAGACGCAGGGCTAAAATACCCAACTCAACAACAGTTTGGAATTGACTCAATTATCGCAGACTATTCAACTCTGCTGCCACACAAAGACCAAATTGAGGGTATATTTTTGTCGTCTTTTAAAGACGAAAACATTGGAGCCTTGCCTTTTTTACTAAAACAAATCAAGGTACCAGTTTACGCAACTGAGCTAACTATTCACCAAATTAAACAAACTTTAGAAGATACTCCTGATATAGATGCTTCCGAAATTGAGTTTAGAGAAATTAAAAAAGGAACTAAAGCCAATTTTAAAGACTGTTCTTTTTCTTTTTATTTCACAAGTTCAGCGCTTCCTGAAAGCGTGGGTATCATTGCTCAGACTGAACTTGGCAAAATCATTTACACAGGTTCTTTTTCTTTAAACAAAACCCCACATCCACTTTACCAAACTGAGTTCTCCGCACTAATGGAAGCCGCTTTGGCAAAAGACACTTTGGCCTTACTTCCAGACTGTTCAGGTGTTTCTCAGTTTACCACTTCATACACTCAAGACAAATACCAAGCGTTTTTAACCACTGTTTTTAAAAACACTGAAGGCAGATTGTTTTTTGCAGTCGCAGACACCGACATTAAGCGAATTCAAGAAATTATTACTTGGGCTGAGCGCTTAGATAGAAAAATTTGCTTCTCTAGCCGCAAATCTTTTATGAAACTGCTTCCTTTAATTAAAAAAGGCTACCTGTCGCTTGATTTAAAATCTTTAGTTTCACAAAAACACGTATATGAAAACGGGATACAGAATGTCGTCATGATTATCCCTGGTAACTTAAATACACCGCTTATTAAACTACAAAGCATCGCGAAGTCTAAAAATCCCCGCCAAACGCTTTCAAAGGAAGATGCAGTTTGTATTTTAATGAAACCAATTCCAGGGGTTGAGACAATGTTTGCAGCAACTTTGGATGAACTTTTTAAAACAGAGTGCAAAACTTACTACAAGCCTAATTTAATTGTCCACGACCTGGCTTCAAGCACCGACATTTCTTTTATGCTTTCGCTTTTAAATCCCCGTTATATTATTCCTTTGCGTGGTGAGTATAGCCAACAAGTTAAACTAAAAGAGACCTTAATAACTTTTGGGTTTAAGGAAAAAAACATTTTGATAATGGAAAACGGAGACATCGCACACTTTAACAAAAAAACTGGTTTTGTCTCTAAAAAAGAGTTGCCGGCTGCAGATAAACTAATCGATGAGGTGCCAATTGACGAAAATAACGATATTATCGTCAAAGAACGCGCTTATTTGGCTGAAGACGGGATTTTTATCTTGGCCTTTAGATATTCGTTTCAAGACCGAAGAGTTCACGGTGACTTTAATATATTTTCAAAAGGCTTTTCTCGGGATGCAGACTTTATTTCAGAAATTACTGAAAGCGCTAAGACCTTTTTAGTAAATTTCCATGCAAAAGTAGGCGAACGTGGTCTGCAACTAAACGACTTAAAGAAACAACTTCGCCAACACATTGCTAACTTTATTTACACCAAAAAACGCAAAAACCCAATAGTTAACGCGATAATTTCAGTAATTCGCTAACTAGCGTTTTAATGGTAAAAAACGCACAAATGTGTTAACATTAATTGTTATTACCACATAGAAAAAGTTTTTAAATATGCTTATTTGCATTACTTTCATAGTGAGTCTTTTAAGGAGGAAAATATGTACGCTATATTTGCTAAAGGTGGCAAACAATTTAAAGCCGAAAAAGGACAAAAATTGTTTTTAGAAAAACTTGAAAACGCAGTTGACGAAACTGTTGAGTTTAAGGAAGTGCTACTTGTTTCTGGCGATAAAGTTAAAGTTGGTGCACCTTATGTTAAGGGCGCTAAAGTTGTCGCTAAAGTGCTTCGCCACGGTAAACAAAAGAAAGTCATCGTTTTTAAATACAAAGATAAAAACAATGATAAAGTTAAAAAAGGTCACAGACAACCATACACAGAAGTTTTGGTTGAAGACATCGTTGTTGCCTAAACGCAACTAATTACTTGATTAAGTTCAATGTAGATGAATTAAAGCAGAGCATAAGCGCAAAAGGCCACGCAGAGGCAGGACCTTTTGGCCAAGATATAGTTTGCGCCGGAGTTTCTGTTTTGTTTCAATCTCACATCAATTTACTTGAGTTTCTAAAAGAAACCAAAAACATTGAGTATAAATTAACTGAAGCCGAATTTAGTTTTAAAATCACGAAGTCTAGCAAAGCAACTGAGGCTGTTTTTAAAAACTTAGTTTATACTCTTAAGGATATGTCTAGACAATATCCTTTAAACATCAAGGAGGAATAAAAATGCTATTACTCATAAATTTACAGTTATTCGCATCTAAAAAAGGGGTGGGTTCTACTAAAAACGGACGCGATTCCATTTCTAAACGCTTAGGTGCTAAGTTATCAGATGGTCAATATTGCCAAGCAGGCTCAATAATCTACCGTCAACGCGGTACCAAGGTGCATCCTGGTAACAATGTCGGAAAAGGTGGCGACGATACATTGTTTGCCTTAATTTCTGGAATTGTGAAATTTGAACGCATCAGCAGAACTAAAAAACAAGTTTCTGTCTACGCTAAATAACCAAGGTAACTAACTTAGTTACCTTTTTTAATATTAAAGGAAAAAAAGTATGTTAGTAGATGAAGTGAAAGTGGTTTTTAAAGCTGGCCAAGGCGGAAACGGAAAAGTTGCCTTTAGGCGAGAAAAGTATGTGGAGTTTGGTGGACCTGCTGGTGGAAACGGTGGAAACGGAGGATCAGTTGTAATCATTGGTGACAGTGCACTGAATAACCTACTTTGGTTTAAAAACAATAATTTAATTAAGGCGCAAGGCGGCCAAAACGGAGCTGAGAAGTCTTGCAATGGTAAAAACGGCGAAAACACCGTGGTCAGAGTACCACTTGGCACACAAGTTTGGGTAGACAGTCAGTTAATTTTTGAAGTTTTGACCGATAAAGATGAGTTTATTGTGGCACATGGCGGCCGCGGAGGTCGGGGCAACAAATCCTTTAAGTCTAACCGAAATCAAGCCCCAGATTACGCTGAAAACGGCCTTCCTGGCGAAGAGGTTCAAGCAAAACTAATTTTAAAGTACATCGCAGACATTGGCTTGGTTGGTTTTCCAAATGTTGGAAAATCTTCAACCCTAGCCTTAATTTCCAGGGCTAACCCCAAAATTGCGGATTACGAGTTTACCACGCTTATTCCAAACCTAGGGGTAGTTTCAACTAAAGAAAAAGACTTTGTAGTTTGCGATATCCCGGGAATTATTGAAAATGCGCATCTTGGCGAAGGTCTAGGTTTTACTTTTCTTCGCCACATTGAGCGCTGCAAAGTACTTGCCCATGTTTTGGATTTAACTAAGGACCCGAAAACCGCTTACTTGCAAATCAAGGCAGAACTCAAAAAATACTCAAAACAATTAGTTAAGAAAAAAGAGTTAATTATTTTAAACAAAGCAGACTTAGTGGTTCAGGCAACAATAGACGAAGCACTTAAATGTTTTAAAAACAAACCAAAAGTCGTGATTTCTACAAAAAACTACTTAGACTCAAGCAAAGTTATTGCTAAAATGGACTTGGTTTTATCTAGAGTAAAACCACTTACAGAACCTGTATACACGCAAACTCAAACTGAGTTAAAACCAAAAGCCGAAAAAACCCAAAACAATTTATTTGCAGTTAAGAGAGAAGAAAATTGTTTTGTTATTGAAGGTAAAATGATTTTTGACCTTTTTTACAAGGTTGATTTTAACAACGACTCTTCAGTTAAACGCTTTGCCTATCAACTAAGGTCACTTGGAGTTGACGAAGCCCTGCTTGAACACGGCGCTAAAAATGGCGATGTTGTTCGCATAAAAGATTTTTACTTTGACTTTATAATCTAAAAATTAACCCACAGCAATACTGTGGGTTAATTTATTTCATAGCAAACTCAAGAGAGACAAAAAATGCAAAAATAAACACACCACAGATAATTTTTTTAAATCATTTAAGGTCTCAAACAATCTGAACACTTAAAAATTAAAATAAGTTGTTTATGATAAATAAACTAAATAGTCTTATTAAGCGATTTAACTTGTTTAAAATCGTTTTTTTTTTTTTTTTGGTTCAAAAATACTTCTTAATACTTAGTTTGATAAAGTAAACAAAAAGACTTATTTGAATTAAAAAGTAAAAAAACTGTTAAAACGCGCTTATAAGGCTTTTAAATTGAAATATTTAAAACCAATCAAACCTGTATATCTATTGCACACTTGTATTTTAATATAATATTATTAGAAAATTGAAATTTATTTCTATTTTCCTATATTTATGGAGGATATACATGAAGATTAACAAAAAAAATGGGTATTTAATATCTGGTTTACTTATCCTAATTTTAACTTTAACAACACTATTTTTGATTTTTTTATTTATTCATCCTGACGTTTATTTTTCTAAAGCCAGTGGTTTTTCTCAACACGATGGCGTTAAAGCAGGTAAAAATAAACTGCGTTTTGTGGTGCCTGAAACTGTTGATGTAACTAAATCCACTTTTATTTCTGTTAAGCAAGACTGGTTTACAACTAGCAGAATGGGCAAAATTACCGATATCAAAGCCAAACCCAAAAAATACTTAGCCCTAGATTTTACAGACCGCGAATACGATTCTGAAGTTTTTACAATTTACACTAAAAACTGGTTTGGAATTAAAAGAGAACACGATGTTATCGTAGATTACTCTAACTTTCTTCGTGTATTATTCCCAGAATCACAAGACGGCACAGTTCCACGCAAACCGATAATTCTTCCTTACTCTAAATTACAAACTGAATACAAACATATATATGAAGAACTCTATAAAATGAAAGGTTTTGTGGCGTTTGGTAAAGATGGTATCGCTAGCGGACAATCTGTAAGTAAAGAAGAGGTTTTCACCAAAGAAAACGCAAAAGGTCGAGCATTTATCGTTAACAACAATACACATATTTCTTTAGTTTACGATTTTGTTTTACCAGGTATTTTTAAAAACCAAACACAAAAAACTCAAGTATATGACCTTGTTGACAAAACTGTTGGTAAAGCAAAAACTCTAGACCCTGAAAAACAAGGACACGAAATTCAGTTTAATACTCCTCCTTTCTATATTTCTAAGTTCCTTGGTTGGTACTACATTGACCCAGCTGGTAACCGTGTAGATTTAAATCCAGGCCAAGAGTTTGAAATTCCAAAATGGGTAAAATATGAACTTATACTAATTGCTAGATATGACATCACTACAGTCACCAACAAGATAGGACCAGAGCTAGACAAACAAGGTCTAGTTGCGGTTTCTTACTTTGATGGAGTTGAAAGAGTATTTTTTGATATTGTTAAAAAAGGAAGTCCGCTAAAGGAACACGTTTATCAAAAAGAAGGGTATGCCTACGCTGGTTGGTATAAGGACAGCGCGTTAACTGAAAAAGTAGACTTTACTAAGGAACTTGCAAACACTCACACCATACTTTACTTAAAATCAATTAAGCAAAATCAACCTAAACCAGAAAAACCAATTAAATATCACACAGTAAACTTTATTACTCCGCATGACGCCAATCAGTTGCTTCCGACAAAGCGAGCACACGGCCAAAAATTAGAAACTAATTACTTAACTCCATCAATTGTGACAGCGCTTGATGCCAATGGTGATTTACTTGAACTGGATTACTGGAATTTAGTAGATCCAGTAACTGGTGTTCGCACTAGATATGACTTCAATACTCCAATTACCGAAGACATTACTCTTGAAGCTGTTATGCGAAAAAGAGTTTTACCAACAACTAAATACATAATTAAAAAATATTTTGAATCTGTAGACCAAGCTGGTAACTTTGTTGAAGACAAAACAAATGAAGAGATTGTTGAAGGTCAAACTCCAGGGCAAGAAGTTGAGTTGTCGCCAACTCAAACCAATGCACCTTACGGCTTTGCTTTAGACAATTCTAGTGTGCTAAAAAAGAAAATTAAAAAAGATGGAACTACGGTATTTGAACTTAAATACAAAAGAAACCGCTACAAAGTTGACTTTGAAGTTAACTATAGCGGGAATCATTTTAAAGGAGTCTCTACTTCTAGTGAACCTAGCCAAACTGTTGTGTATGAAGGTAAATTAACTAGACCAACAAACCCTACTATTACTAAACCAGGATATACCTATACCTTTAAACATTGGCAACTTAAAGACGAGATGGGCAATGTTTATAAAGAGGTTAATGAGTTTGATTTTGCTAACACCAAAATTACTAAAAACACAACTTTAGTTGCTTATTTTGAAGAAAAAGTTGACAGGGTAAACTACACTATCAAACATGTCTACAAGGGTTTTGGTTCAATTCAAGATATCGTTGAAACCGAAGTTAAACAAGCACAAGTTGGCTCACAAGTTACAGTAACTGAAGCAGATGCCCGCACAAGAGAAGGTTTTGAAGTTCAGCCAGTAAACGAAACTAAAACAATTAACGCAAATGGCCAGACTATTTTTACTTTAACATATGAAAGAAAAGTTTACTCGGTTGAGTATGACTACAACGGTGGTACTTTAAACGGAGAAAGCAAAAGCGCTGAATCTTATAAATTTGAAGAAAATTTAAGAGATATTGAACATCCTAAAAAAACAGATCCAACTCAAATTAAAACTTACACTTTTGCAGGCTGGCAAAATATAGAAACTGGAGAAATTGTAGATTTTTCTAAAAACTTAAAAGTTACTAAAAACCTAAACCTTAAAGCAACTTGGACCGAAGCAACTGCTACCCGTCCAGTTTATCTTAAAATGATTTGGGAAAAGATAAATGAGCAAACAGACACAGTTGTTGAAAGACAGCTTGCAAAACAAAGAGAAATTGGTGATACTGCGAAGTTTTCAGATCAAGATGTCAAAGATATCTTGAATCAATATCTTGCTAATAACCCTCGTCCTTATCATGAAACTAACTTTGACATAGCAAATTCTACAACAGAAGTCAGAATAACTACTTCTTTAGAAAAACACTATATAACAGTTTACTTTAAAGCAAAAACTTACACAGTTGAGTTTGACAGAACTGATTTAGTTCCAGCGTCTGTTTCGCCAGAACTTAAACAAATACTTACCTTAAAATATTCGCAAACTGTGCCAAGTGATTTGATTGCCAAAATGAAGTTAGTCCAAAAGCAACAAACTGCTACAAGCGATTATGTTTTTGATAGACTAGTTGAAACTACAACTGGTCAAGACTTTAATGAAAACTTAGCTTACAATCAAAACATTAAAATCAAACCAGTGTTCACAGAAAAAGACGCACAAGCTACAATAATTCCTAAATTATCTGCTGGCGATACAGATAAGGCAGACGCAAGTGCATGGAGACCACAAAATGGTAAAGTTGGAACAAAGTTTGACTTTAATCCACAACAAAGTGTAAAAAAAGGTTGGAAGTTTGTAGGTTGGGCAAAAGCAGAAGGCAACCCTGCTGAAACCATTTACTTTGAGCGTGGCACTAAAGAAGTTTGGGCTGTATTTGAGCCAGCTGAAACTACTTATACAATTCGACACGTCTTTAAAGGAATTGAAAAAGACAACATTCCAGATGATATAAAGACAACTGTTGAGACCGCTAAAACTAATTCAGTAGTCCAACTAAACAACTCTCATGAATACAGTAGTTACAACAAAAACGGGTTTATTGCACAAATCCCGCCTCAAAGCGAAATTATAAAAGCAGACGGAACTACTGTTTTTGAAATAATTTATCAGCGCCGAGAGTTTGATGTTAACTTTGTAGTTAACTACAAAAACCAATTTGATGGTACTGTTTCACCAGTTCCACAAACCCAAAAAGTTAGGTATGAAGGAAAGGTTGAGCAACCTCAAGTCCCAACTATTTCAAGACACGGCAGAACTTATCAGTTTATTCACTGGCAAACCGAAGTTTCAATGAATGGAACCTACTCAGAACAAAACGCTTACGACTTTTTAAGCAAGGTAACTAATAATCTCACTTTAGTTGCATACTTTAAAGAAACAATTGAAACAGTTCGCTATAAAATTGTCCATAAACTAGAAAAACAAGGAAAATACAGCTCTTTAGATGGTAAATATGATGAAGTTCCAGAAATTGTTTCAAATCAAAAAGTAGAAGACGGCGCAACTTACCGTGATTACTATGCTCTTGACTCTAACTTATATGAAAAAGACACAACACGTCCTGATAATGTGCTGTATGCACAACTTTCAGCAGGTGACAACACAACTGAAGTTCGCCAATACTATAAGTTAAGAGAAATTAGCGTTGAATTTAAGAAAACTGAAGGTATTAAAAACTTTAAAACAGCAGAAACTATTAAAGTTAAAAAAACTAGAAGAATCGTATTACCAGAGTATGAATTAAAAGACCTATATAAATTTGTTGGTTGGAGTTTATCTGAAACTGGAACTACTCAAAGTGAGTTTATCGCAGGTGATAGTAATCTGCAAATATTCGCGCAGACTGATGTGCAAGACAGAAAAATTACATACACCATCAGAACTCAAAAAGTAGACGGTGAGTATGATGAAAAAACAGAAATTATATATGGAAAAATTGGTCAAACTCACTATGCCACATACAAAAACCCAGATGAGACGACATATAAATCACCTATATTTAGCAGAAGACGTTTAGTTGTTAGTGTGGATGAAGAGCAAAACAAAGTAGTTGTTCATTTTAACCGTATAACTCATACTGTTGAATACAGAGCTATTGGTCATTCAAGTCATATTGCTGATAAAACGTTTTTACATGGTGCTGAACACGGTGAAATTGACGATAGTAAATACAAAGCAGAAGAACTGTTGATTGTCAAAATCGAACTAGATGATGTTTTAAAAACCAAAGATGAAATTAAGTATCTAAAAGTCATAAAAAACCACCGAATAAAACTCTACATAGACGAACTTACTAGAACTGTAGGTAAATACCCGCAAACTCAAATTATTAGCCCAAACGGTATTCAACCTGTTAAAGAAGATGAGCGCGAACTTAAATTTACACCAAAAAACAAAGAAGAAACAATTAAATTCAAACGCTATTACTTTAAAGATACTGAAAACAATATGTATGAAAAATTCAACGGCAAATACTATAAATTTGAAGATGTTGTGTTTGTAAAAATTCCAAAGAGAGACACTTGGATTACTAGACATATCATTGATTTTACTCCGTTTAATATCAATTCCCGTTTACCTGGCAACAATCATGTTAAAAATTCTATCTTTAAGTCAATGGTTAAAGAAATTGGCAAAATTTTAAATGTTGACACTTTTATGCCTACATATGACGAAGGTGAATTTAGTGTCAAACCTACATATGATTCTAGTTTATACAAAAAACTTAAAAGAGAAGCAACTGATTATGCCAGAGCAGTTAATAGGCAATACTCAGAAGAGGTTAGTAAGTATAGAGGAGTCGATTTGTCTAAATTTGGAGATAATATAACTGATTATCCATGGTTAGAACAGTATTTGAAAAAAATTGGTGGGTTGCTTCAGAAAACAAAGAATATCCTTATGGTACAGCAAGGGCAATTATTGACGGCTATTCGAATTATGCTTCTATGTATTTTGTATATGGCGTTGTAGTTTGCATAAGGTAACATCATATTGTTTTTTCTAGTTCTATAAACTTTTTAATGCTGTCCTACTGCAAAAAATGATTTAGTGTTCAACTTTTAAATAGCCCGTGGGTTTGCCTCAAATTTTTTTAGACTGTCAACTTTCATTAATTGTGTTAGCATAGATGTATCCGTATTTTTGTGTAAAAATGCTGAAAATTGCGGATAGAAAATAAACGTCGTTTCGCTTCAAAAAACAGTAGTATTTCGCTTAAAATTAAGCATAAAATATATATTTTAATTTTCTATCCGTAAAAATATGTAAAATTACATAAAATTACGGATAGAAAAAAAGTTAAGGACAGATTTATAAAGTAATCATTGTGCAACGAAATATTTATAGATTTTTAGTGAAGAATGAATTTAAATAATTCATATAAAACACTTTTTGTTAAAAGTAATTTAATACAAATACTAAAAATGTTTAAGGGTACCCAAAATCCTAGGCGCTAGGAAAGGGTACCCTTCATTTTAATTATGTATTTTTTAGTTTCTTTGAATTTTTTTAAATATTTAAGTAATGCAGTTTCGTTATCTGAGTTTACTTCGTTTAAATAAGCGCGTTTTTGCTGCTCAAGTTCTGTTAATTTAGCTTTAAATGCGTTATTTTTTTGTTTTAATTTTTTTAAATAATTTACTTTAATTGCCTCTTTTTGTGCACTGATTTTCATGCGTGTCTGGACTTTGTTTAAAAAAACCAGTTGCTCAAGGCGTTTCTTTTCGCAAGGTTCTTGTTTTAGAGTTGCGATACTAACCTTAATTTTTTGATTTAAAGCCTTTTGCTTCCGTAAAAAATCACGAGTAATTTTGTTGCGCAGCCTTTTAGCCTTTTGTTTTTTAAAGTAAGTCAAATCTCGCTTCTCTGCTTTAATTTCTTCAAGAAACTCATCTTGTGCAGCACTTAGCGCTAAGGTAACTTCGGTTTTTAAATTAGCAATTAAATCAAGGTAGTCGTGTTGTTTTTTTACAATTTTATCGCGATGTTCTTGGAACCATTTTTTTAAATTCTTAAACTCATCTGTAAACTTAGCCTGAAAACCGCGAACTGCTTTGGCCTGCACCGCGGTTGTGTGCATGGTTTTTCTAAAATACTGGTCACTTAAGTTTTTAAAGTGGTCAGAGAAATAAAAAGCATCAAAAAAATCACTGCTTTTCATTTTTTTAAGTTCAGAAAGTCTGCTAACTATGTTTTCAGTAAAGTAAGCGGTGTTTGTCTTAATTTTTAGTTCAGCGTTCGCCTGAACTTTTTTAATGGCCTCGAAAAACTCTTTAGTTGACTGAAAACTAATTTCGTCAACATTAGCGGTAGCCACGATTTGCTTTAAAGTTGCTTCGTATTCTTTTTGGTTAGTTTTTAGCATTGCCACGACTTTAAGTTGGTTTTGTTTAATTTCAAGCAACCAATTTTCAGTTTCCTGAATTACTTTATTTAAGATTTTTTCAGCCTGCAGGTTGACAATGTCAAGGGTTCTTTTAAACTGAAAAGACAAAACAAGCGCTATAGTTTCGGCAATATAGGCATTGAACTCAAATAACTCAAAGTCAGAGATTTGTTCTTTTATAAAAAAGTCCTGTTCAATTTCGGTTATTACTGATTTAAGCAACACAGCGATATTATAGTTGTGTTTGTTTAAAGAGTTTGCGTAATTTAAAACAAAGTCAAAATTCAGAATTTTAGACATGTCGTTTTTATTAAAAATTGTAAAAAAATCTTCAATAATTTGAATTAGTTTAACAAAGCTATTTTCGTTAGTTGAAAAAAACAACTTAGCGTTCTCAGTTTCCTTTTTTAAAAAAGAGTTTAAAAAGTACAGGTTAAAAGAAAGGTCAATTGCGTTTAGTTTTTGCAAGTGTGCTTTTTCGTTTTCACTTTTCTTTAAAATTAAGTTATTCAGCAGTGAAGAGTGGTAGTAGTTTAAGTGAGTTTGTTTAAGTTCTTTTGCTACATTTATTTCTTGTTTAATTAAGTTGGTATCAGAAAAAGCAGAGAAAATTAAGTTTTCTTTTTCTTGATTTAAGTTTTCTTGTTTAATATTTAAAATTTCTTTTAAGTGGTTAAAATTAGTTTCTTGGTTTCGTTGAATTAAGTTTTGAATGAAGTTAGACTCTGCCATCTTGTTCTTGTTTATCAAAACATTTAAGTTAAAAAACTCACGAGAAATAAATAAATACTTGTCAAAGGTATCTAGAGTTTTTTGAAAGTAAGACTTAATTTCGTCAAGATATTTGCGCTTAGTTTCAACTAGTTTTTGAATGGCAATTTTATTTTTTGAAACACTAGCGCCGCGTTTTTGTTCAATTTTTATTTTATTTTCTACAGCTTGTTCTTTAATTTTAGTAATTTTTTCGTTAACTACCGCCACTTTTTGACTAAAGTTTTTTAAGTATTGTGCAATTTGTTTGTTGTAGTTGTCCTTTATTTTAGCGACTTTCTGATTTTGTATACTTTCTGGATACTCATTAATATATACTGAGTTAAGGTCTTCAAAGTAAACTTTTTCAAAACTTTTTAATTCTGTTCTTTTAAGTTCGGCTAAATTATCTAACTCAGCCGCAGGTTTTGTAAGTTTACCCTGATACTCAAGTTCAGTCTCTTTTAAAATATTTGCATAATTGTTTTCAATGGTTTCAATTATTTTTTGTTGTCTGACGATTTTTTCGTTAAAAAAAGTGTCAATAGTTTTAATGCCTAGCTCTTTTTCTTGGTTAATTTTTTTAACCTTGGCGTTATAAAAATTAACTAAGGTTTTAAACCAAATTGTGTCATCTGGTTGCTCGCTAATTGGTTCAAAATTAGTTTTTTCACTAGTTTCTGGATATGTGGCTTGTAGGTTTTTAGACTTTGTTTCAAAGTTAGTGTTGATAAAGTTTAGACGCAATTTTAAATTTTGGTCAGCCAGTTTTGTCTGGTCTTTTACAGACTTTAAAATAATATTTTCATCTTTTAGTTTTTTGTCGGTAAAAGAAATGATTTGTTCGTCAAACTCTAAATTAGTTTTTTTATTTTCTTCTCTTAAAATATTTTTCTTGCTTACCAATCTAAAGTTAGCGCTGTCTACAAACTTTTCTATTTCAGTTTCTTTTTCTAAAAGTTTTTGACTAAACTCTGCTTGTTTTTCTGAAACTTCTTTAAAAATATCTTTAGTCTTTAGTTTATATTCATGAATTTTTTTGTCTATAAACAAAAAATTAGCCTGAATTTGGCTATTGATTTTCTCTTCAAGACTGTGAATTTCTTTGGTTGAAATTGCAAGTTCTTTAATAATTTTGTCAAAAACACTTTCGTACTTTTTAAAGTCAAGGGTTGACTTAAAAATATTTTGAAATGTTTTTATCAGATCTTCTTTGTTTAACATATTCCTTAAAAATTATACCACAGCAAATAGCACAATTTTTGGCTTTATCTAGGCTTTTTAGTTTAATTTGCAAATCATTCGCAAATTATTTTACAAGGGTATATAATTAACAAAGAAAGGAACTTGAAATGAAAAAAATCTTTTCTTTTACAATTACACTTTTTTTGATTTTTACACTATTTAGTTGCGTCGCACTACAAGAATATAGTTTAAATAACTTTAACAAACCAGGTAAGTTAGTTAAAGCAGTTTACGATAAATATGGCGAAGAAATTAAAACAAAAAACGGTAGGTTTTCAGTAAAACGAAATGGCTTTGTTTTAAAGTATGAGAAGTTAGATAAAGAAAAAGTTAACTTTGATTATTTTAAGACTTATCAAAAAGACTCGACACTTGAACTAAATATCACTAATTTTTCGTATCCAGGAGATTTCGTTTTTAAGTATTTAGTTAAAAAAACAGCAGATGAAAACTATAGATTAGTGTATTCAGGCACTTTAAAAACTCCAAAGAGCAATATAGTTTTAACTGATGAGTATGACCACGCTTTGGTGATTGCTGAAGTATATTCTCAAGACGGAAAGACTTTATTTTTCCAAACTTACCCAGAAATTATTACTTTTAGTAAAGAAAAAGATAACAACTTTTCGGTTAGAGACTTAAACGCTGCGCAATACAATTATTTAAAAACCGGCTTTACTCAAAAAAATATACCTGTAAGTTTACTTGCTAAAAATACCGATTTAATTTATTTTTCGGAAACTCCTAAAACAGATAAATTTGGGATATCTGAATTTTTAACTAAGATAACTTATGTAAACTTAAGCGCCAGTTATTTTGATAAAAAAAATACCGCGAAAGACTATCTATTTATTTCACAATTTACTAATTTAAAAACATTAGTTTCCCCAAAAAATTTAGACAACACAGAACTTATAAAACTACTTAAAAAACACCAAAACATTACTGGACTGGTACTAAAAAATAACACAATAATCACAAATCTTAATTTACTAAATACAGTAAGTTTAGATGAACTTGAGTTGAATTACTCCGACATTAAGCCAGTAGTTTTTGACTTTAATGTTTTAAAAAACAGTAACCTAAAATCGCTTAAAATTGAAGGTAATTTTGATTTATCTAATGTAGATTTTGGAAACAAACTCACTAAGTTAGAACTAAACAAAGTTACTCTAAACTCTCTTGACAATATCTCTAAACTAACAAGTTTATCTGGCTTAATGCTAAGCAAAATTAAAGGACTAAATAACGATAATTTCGCTTTACTGGGCAATTTAAGTAAACTTAAATATCTAGAAATTACTTACTCAGATAAGTTATTTAATCTTTCTTTTTTAGATAAACTAACCCACCTTTCTGAATTAAATTTAAGTAATTCAACAAACTTTACTACTTTTGATTTTCAAAGTAATTTAAGTAAAACCACAATTAAAAAACTTAATTTAAATAACACTAAGTTCGATAGTTTAAGTGAATTCACTTACTTAAACAGAGTGCTTTCGTTTACTTTAAACAACACTCCTTTTTTAAGCAAGTATCCAGAAATTTTTGATGCAAAAGAAATTACTTATTTTGACGGCAAAAACTATATAATTGACCACGTAGACCACATTCACGCCGAGCAGTTTAGCGACCTTCCTCAAGATGAGCAAAGTAGGTTTTTTAAAAAAACTAAAGAAAGTTTTTTTGGCAAAGGCGAAGTTATCGGCTTTGACAAAAAAGGCTATTTTGTTAAGGTAAACATACTAAATAAAGCAGGCCAAATAATTGAGCAAATTTATTACTTTTTAGGTTTTCCTGATTTTGATTTTGAGTTTCCAGATTGGCGAGTTGATGAGTTTGAACCAACTGCTGAAATTAAAGAAAGTGTTCTGAGCAGACTAATTCAGAGAAAACTTAAAAAACACCCAGAATTAAAAGCAGAAATCAACAAAATCGCGAAAAACTCAACACTAACTATTTTTGAAAAAGTTAGTCAAATCAATTTGCTTTAAAGCACTAATTAGTTGCTATAATTTTTACTATGAAAGTTGACGAATTTAATTTTATTTTAGACCCCAAAAGAATAGCACAAACTCCTTATCAAAAAAGAGACGATGCTAAACTTTTGGTCTGTAACAGAGAAACCGGCAGTTTAACTGATCTTAATTTTTCGGACATTCTTAATTATTTTCAACCAGGTGATGTTCTAGTTTTAAACAACTCCAAAGTTGTGCCTTTTCGCCTACACGGCCAAAAAGAAACTGGTGGCGCGGTAGAAGTGCTTTTACTCAAACCCACTGAAAAAAGCGTATTTGAAGCACTTGCAAAACCACAAAAGAAATTAAAAATTGGGACAATTATTACTTTTTCTGCGAAATTAACTGCAGAAGTTGTTGAGTTAAAAGAAGAAGGCATAACTTCGCTTAAATTAAACTACACTGGCAATTTATATGAAATTTTAGATGAAATCGGTGAAATGCCGCTGCCTCCATACATTAAAACTAAATGCGAAAACAAAGCAGACTACCAAACGGTATACGCAAAAATTGACGGGTCTGCCGCAGCTCCTACCGCTGGCTTTCACTTTACACCAGAGTTACTTGCTGCACTTAAAAATAAAGGTGTTGAGATTGCTGAAGTTACTTTGCACGTTGGCCTTGGCACTTTTCGCCCGCCTACTGTTGAAAATGTGCTTGATCATAAAATGCATAAGGAAACTTACTTTATCACTAAAGAAACTGCTAGTGTCTTAAACAAAGCACTTTTAGAAAAAAGAAGAATTGTGGCTTGTGGCACTACTTCTGTTCGGGTTCTTGAGTCGGCTTACCAAGAAAATGTAGGTTTCGCGGAAACTAGCGCCGAGACCGACATTTTTATCTATCCAGGCTACCACTTTAGAGTGGTATCTGGTTTAATTACTAATTTTCATTTGCCGAAATCAACGCTAATTATGCTTGTATCTGCTTTTTGGACTAAAGTCGATACTCTTCGCGCATACACGCACGCAATTGAAAACGACTATATGTTTTTTTCATTTGGCGATGCGATGTTTATCTACTAAAAAGAAAGAACTTGTTAAATGAATTTAAAAAATAAAAAAAGATTGATAAATGCCACTATTTTTGCAGTATTTGCAGCACTTATTGTCTTGTTTTCTTGGGTTCCGCAAATCGGTTTTATTCAAATCCCTCCGGTTTCGCTAACTATAATTCCGGTGTTTGTGCTGCTTTCTTTAGGTGTTTTGCCGTGGTACTACACAGTTTTACTTGCAAGTATTTTTGGACTAAACTCCTGGCTTTACGCCCTAGCTTTTGCAACTTCTCCAATAGACCTGGCGTTTCAAAACTTTTTAGTCGCAGTTCCTGCCCGAGTTTTCTTCGGTTTTACTGCTGTTTTTATCTACGCTATATTTAGAAAAATCGGTGAAGATAGAATTTGGAAAAAAGCAGTTTTGTTTGCGCTTTATCTTATTTTCTTTGGAGTTGTTTATTTTGCGTTAGTCCAACTTACTAAAACCTACAGTCTTGGCATGAAAATATTTGTATTTACGTTAACTTCTTTTTTATTTATAGGTTCGCTTATTTTGTTTGTCTTGACTTTTAAAAAACAAACTTTAGTTATTACCAATACCGTAATTTTAAGTCAAATAATTTATTCAACAATGGTGTTAGGAGCTCTATTTTTATATTTGTATATCAAAAAACTCTATCCGCCAAATGCTGGTAAGTTATTTTTATCAATAATTTCTTTTAACACAGTTTTGGAAACCCTGCTTTCGCTGTTAATTTGTGTGCCAATTTACACCGTAGTTCAATTTACTTACAAAGAACACTTTTTAAATAAGGCTGAAAATCTAGATGAAGCAATTACTGATGGCGAGTGAAATTTTTTTAATAGACATTGGCAACACCAGAGTAAAAACTGCAGTTTTTTCTGAAAATAAAATAAAAGCGATAACCTCAGTTTTAACTAAAGATTTTGATAAAAAACTTGCTGATACTTTAATTAAAGACCGCGTAATTAAAAAAACGCAAATTTACTTTATTTCAGTTGTACCAAAAGCAACAGAAATTTTAACCTCAGTTTTAAAAGAACAAGAATGCGAGTTTACAGAACTAACTTATTTGAAATTACCAGTAGAGATTAAAGAAAATTTCCCAAGCGATATTGGTGCTGACCTCTTGACTTTAGTTTTTTCGGTATCAGAAAATGAACGCACTTTGATTGCCGATATTGGTACTTTTAATAAATATCTACTGATATATAAAAATCAAATAGAAGGTGCTGCAATTTCGCCTGGCTACAATTTAAAATACAGCCTGATTTCCAAAGGTGCTTTGCTTTCTCAACATACTCCAAAAATTCCGGAAAGTTTGCTTGGCAATACCACCAAAGATTGCCTAGATAGCGGGATTTACTTCTCGTCGTGTTTTGAAATTTCTGAATTTTTGCGTATAATATATAAAGATAATCCAACCATAAAATCAGTTTATTTAACTGGTGGTTCTGCTCAGTTTTTTTTAAAAAAACTAAAAGGAAATCTGCCTTTAAAATACGACGATACTTTAGTTTTTAAGGGCATGATTAAACTGGCTAATTTAATTTTAGGAGGAAAAAATGGCTGATAAAAAATTAAGTTTAGAAATGGAAGTCTATACACAGTGGTTAAACCAAGAAAAACTTCCTCAATACCTACAAGACGAATTAAAGAAATTTGGCAAAAAAGAAATCAAAGAGTCTTTTTACAAAGACTTGGAATTTGGAACAGGTGGTCTGCGCGGGCTAATTGGACCTGGTACTAACCGTATGAACATCTTTACAGTTAGACGTTGCTCAAAAGGTCTGGCTGACTATATTTTAGAAACCAAAACTTACAAAGACCAAGGCGTGGTGATTTGTTATGATAACCGCCACCACTCTAAAGACTTTGCAGAAGAGGCCGCTAGTGTACTTGCACACGCTGGCATCAAGGTTTACTTATTTAAAGAACTTCGCCCTACCCCTATGGTTTCGTTTGCAGTTCGCTACCTAAACGCTGGATTTGGTGTAATGGTCACTGCTTCTCACAACCCAAAAGAATACAATGGATATAAAGTTTACAATCACACAGGTGCACAATTGGAAGTTGACGAGGCTAATGCCGTAGTTGAGAAAATTAATGCAATTAAAGACTTGTTTTCAATTGAAACTGAACACGACTCTAAACTAATTGAATATGTCCTTGAAGACGTTGAAAAAGCATTCTTTAAGGCTTGCGACAAAATTCAGTTAAACAAACCAAAAGAACCAGTTTCTGTCTTGTTTTCACCAGTTCACGGAACAGGCGCAACTATAATTCCGCGTTATTTGGAACAAAAAGGTTTCAACGTAATTAAATACCTGCCTCACATGACAATTGACCCAGATTTTCCGAATGTTAAAGTTGTCAACCCTGAGTTTATCAAAGCCTGGGATGGGCTTTATCCTTACGCCCAAAAAGAAAACTGCGAACTGATTTTAATGTCAGACCCAGATGCAGACCGCATAGGTGTTGCTGTTAAACACAACAAAGACTTTGTGTTTTTAAACGGAAACCAAATGGCGCATGCTCTGCTTTACTACACACTTTCTCAACGCAAAGAAAAAGGAACTTTGCCTAAAGACGGAGTTGTAATTTCAACTGTAGTTACTACTGACTTACTTCGCGTGATGACTGAAGACTTTGGACTTAAGTTTGTCTACACTTTAACCGGCTTTAAGTTTATTGCAGGTGAAATGAATAAACTAAAAGAAGGACAATACGTATTTGGCTGCGAAGAGTCAATCGGCTTTATTTTAGGTGAACACACTAGAGACAAAGACGCACTTCAGGCTGCTTACATGTTTTCAGAACTAGCATCTTGGCTAAAAGGTCGCAACCAAACAATCGTAGATTATTTGGATGAAATTTACGAAAAATACGGATATTATCTTGAGTACACTGAAAATATCGTCTTAAAAGGTTTTGAAGGTGCCGAAAGAATCCAAAGAATTGTTCAAAACTTCCGCGAAACTGGACTTGAGTTAAAAGGACACACTATTGTTAAAGTAGAAGACTACAAAGCACAAACCAGAACTTATCAAGAAGGCAAAGTTGAAAAAATTACTCTACCTAAACAAAACTTCTTAAAATACTATCTTGAAGACGGCTCTTGGGTAACAGTGCGCCCATCTGGTACTGAGCCAAAAATTAAAATCTACTTTTCAGTGCATACTTCTTCAAAAGCCAAATCAGTTGAAGAACTTGAGTCAATTAAGAGCCAAGTTCTGAAAAAAATTAAGAAAATTAAATAAGAAAGGTTATTTTGTGGATTTTCAAAAAAGACGAACTAATTTATTTAACTTGCTGCCAGCGGGTTCTATTACTTTGGTGTTTTCTGGCTTTGAGTTAAAGTACTCAGCTGACCAAACTTTTCCGTTTGAAGTAAACCGTGATTTTTACTATTTAACCGGAGTTAACGAAGACAACTGCGTGCTTTGTTTAGTCAAAGGCCAAGACAGAACACAAACTATTTTATTTAAAGAAGAAACTGATCCGACAATTGCCCTATGGGTAGGCGAACGCTTGACTTTAAAAGCCGCCGGAGAAATCGCGAAAATTGACGCAGTTTTAAATATCTCTAAATTAAAAGGATACATTCAAGGCTTAACCGAGGCTACTCGCTCTGCTGTATTTGGCGAAATCAGTACTCTTTACTTAAACTTAGAAACTGACTTTTTGTATTCAGATAGTTATAAGTTTGCAGACTTTGTTAAACAAACTCTGCCACAACTAACAATTCAAAACGTACACCAAAAAATCGCGAGTCTCAGAATGATTAAAGACAACGCAGAAATTAAGTGCTTGCAAAAAGCAGTTGAAGTCACAGCAGACGCGCTTGCTGCAATTCGCAAAAACATTAAATCAGGAATTTATGAATACGACATTGAAGCAGAATACAACTACGTACTTAAGAAAAATAACACTAGAACTTCATTTGCTTCAATTATTGGAAGCGGTAAAAACTCAACTACCCTGCACTACGTGGTCAACTCAGACAAAGTTGAGCCAAATACTTTATGTGTTTGCGATGTGGGTGTGAACTTTCAAAATTATGCTTCAGATATCACCAGAACTTATCCAGTTGATGGTAAGTTTACCGCAAGACAAAAGCAAATTTACAATATTGTGCTAAAAGCCCAAACTAAAGCAATGGCAGCACTTAAACCGGGCTTGACTTGGCCTGAGTATAACAAAATTGCACGTGACGTCTTAATTGAAGAAAGCCTTAAAATTGGCTTAATTAAGAAGCCTGAAGAAATTGGCAAATATTACTACCACTCAGTCGGACATTTTTTAGGTCTAGACGTTCACGACACCGGCGACTACACTAAACCCATGGAAGCAGGAATGTATTTAACTTGTGAACCTGGTCTCTATATAGCAGATGAGAAAATCGGAGTTAGAATAGAAGACGATATTTTAATTACTAAAGACGGACATGTTTGCTTGTCTTCAGGAATCGAAAAAGACCCTGATAAAATTGAAAAGTTGCTAGCCTGCCAAAAATAAATAAGTATTTTTTTTCAAAAAAAACGCCTGATTAGGCGTTTTTTACTATTTTTGATAAATTAAAGAATTCTTAACTACATCTACTATATTAAACCTGTCTTAAATTTCTGTTTATTCAGATTCGCAGATTGCACAAATTTTTTGGCTATAAACCCATATTTAACACAATAATTTAAAAAAATTTCTTAACTCAGCATTAGTTATATTTTTGTAAAAAGTTCAGGTATTTTTTGTGTAAATGTCGGTGTATATGTCGGTGTAAATGTCGGTGTAAATGTCGGTGTAAATGTCGGTGTAAATGTCGGTGTAAATGTCGCATTTTAATTGAAATTTGTCGCTAGATGTGATATTTTAAATTTATGGAGGTAGTTATGCTGGTTGAGTCAAATAAAGTTGAATTAAAGGTGAAATACACTAACCAAATTGTAAAAGAAATTGTAGCATTTTTGAATGCAGAGGGCGGAAAAATATACATAGGTGTCGATAATGATGGAAAAGTTGTCGGTGTTTCTAATATTGACCAAATTTTAAGATCAATTTGTGACATTATCACTACACAAATAGAACCAAGCGCACAAGACATGGTAAAAACAGAACTAGAAAGCATAAACGGCATTCTTGTTGTAGTGGTAATTGTAAAAAAAGGTATATCTCCTTTGTATTGTATAAAAAAGTATGGTTTTTCAACAAGCGGATGTGCAATTAGGGTAGGTTCTTCTTCAAGAGAAATGGATGCAGAACAAATTAGAGTAAGATATAAACAAAATTTTTTTGACGACGATGTTTTGGCCTCTTCTACTACTAATTTACCAATTTTATCATTTCAAACTTTAAAAAACTCCTATTTAGAATTTGGCTATAAATTAAATGAAGAAACTTTTGAAACTAATCTAACGTTAATAAACAGTAGCGGTAAATACAACAAAATGGCTGAACTGCTTTCTGATAATAACCGATTTTCTTTAATATTTGTAAAATTTAGTGGGAAAACTAAAGCCGCGTTATCACAAAGAAGTAATTATGGAAACAAATCAATAATTTTTGGATATCGCCAACTTATGAACAGAATTGCTGCGGAAAATATTTGTCTTTCTGATACTTCAGTTAGACCAAGAAAAGACACATTTTTATTTCATTACGACAGTGTAAATGAAGCTATTGTTAACGCAATAGTCCACAATGATTGGTCTATTACAGAGCCGCAAGTTTCATTTTTTAGCGATAGAATTGAAATTTTATCGCATGGAGGTCTTCCTTATAACTTAAAATTAAAAGATTTTTTTCTAGGTATTAGTAAACCTAGAAATGCTAAACTAATGAAGATATTTTCAGATCTAGATATAGTAGACCACACAGGACACGGCATTCCGATTATTATTGAAAACTATGGCAAAGGTGTTTTTGAAATTAGCGATAATTACATTATTGTATCTATACCATTCAACGAAAAAGTTGTTAAAGAAATTAAAACAGGTATTAACGTTTCTCTAGAAACAGATTTAAAATTAAATAAGATTGAGCAAAAAATTACTTTACTGCTTTTAAAGGAACCAACGCTAACAACTGATAAAATCGCAACATTACTGCATAAAACAAAGAGAACTGCTGAACGATATTTAAAAGGACTAAAGGAAAAAGGTTATATTAAAAGAGAAGGTACAGACAAAAAAGGCATTTGGGTAGTTTTAAAATAGCACTAACTTATTGATAGCGAAGTTATAAACCACATAATTTTGCTAATTTTGATATTTACAGCACATTAACGCATCATTTTAATAAAGAATTCCCAGCCACATCCACTATATAAAAATTTACAAAATTGTAAAAATGCAACAAATACCACGAGTTTAGTAAAATTTAAGCTTAAAACTGCGATTTTATATTTCTAATGAATAAATTTTTAGGTATTTAATCCTAATTAGTTATAGAGTAATCCACATTGTAAAATATGGGAAAATATGCAGATGGGAAAAGAAATAATTGTTGTAACAATCCTTAAACTCTACTTTTTGGTTAAAAATTGCGTGTTTTGCTCATTATTACAATAGTAGTAGTCAGCAATTATTTATCATATAGTGGTAGAAATTGGGAATTCTTTATTTTAAGGTTCTAAAAGCCATTTTTAAATCTAAAAGTTGATAAAAATATATAACCCCCGCAACAAAGGAACAAATAAACATTAAAAAACGCCTAACTAGGCGTTTTTTAAAATATCAGTATATTCAATTGTAGTCAAATCTATTTTTAACTGAAAGTTTACTATATTTTTTTGTTTTAGTTAAATTATTTAAATCTTATAAAGTAATACAATACACAGAAAATTTTTTTCATTTACTTTGTAAGAATAGATATTATTTTGTATTGTAAAAAATTTTAATTTGCTTTAAATCATATATGAACTTGTTATGTTTCATATACTTAAACTCAAAATGTTGTTTAGTAAAAGACTTTATAAATTGAAAAAACAAACTTATAACAAAAAAGAAGAACACAGCAAAAACTAAAAAGATAATCAGTTTCCAAAAACCATATTTATCGTATAGTGCTTTACAGACAAGTGTAACAATCAAATAATAAAGAGAGCTAAGTATCGTTATTGCCTTGTTTAAACTAACTGAAAAATTGCTCTTTTGTTTTTCTTTGGCCTCTTCTATCAATAAATTAAGAACATCGGTTTTTTGAATATCAACACCGCAGCCTTCAAGAACTTCAGTCACTTCTTTAATGTATTTCTCTGAGTTTTCGCATTCATTTTCAGCATCAATATTATTTTCCTTATTTTTAAATGCCAAAAAAAGCAAAAAAAATAAAAATATAGTTAATAAAATCAAAAAGCTCGCCAAATAAACTAATTCAGTTTTAAAGATGTAAAACAAAAATAGAGTAGCGATTACTAACATAAACAAAACAAATAAGACCAAGGCAAATTTAGTTTTAAGTGGCATCTTTTGTTTTTTGTTTTCAAGTAAAGAACAGTATCTTGAAAATAAAATATCAAAATTCACAATAACTCCACACCCAACATTTTCACTAAGTTATTTTTAACATTTTCTTTTAATTTACTCATACTAACTTCTTTAATTTCAGCAATAGCCCTGTAAGTCTCTTCAACCATATATGGTAAACATTTTTTTCCTCTATATTTACCAGGTGCTAAATAAGGACTATCTGTTTCTATCAATAAGTTTTCAAGTGGAATTCCTTTAACTACTTTTCTCAAAACATCTGCATTTTTAAAAGTAACTATCCCAGTAATTCCTATCATAAACTGCATTTCATCAACAAATTTCAAAGCAATATCTAAATCACCATCAAAACAATGAATAGAGCCTTTTAATCTACCGCGATACGGATAAATTAAGTCAAAAACTTCCCTGTAAGCACTTCTTCCGTGAATAACTACTGGTATTTTGTTTTTAGAAGCAAACTCAATTTGTTTTAAAAAAATCTCTTTTTGTAAATCAAAATTATCTTGACGCCAATAAAGGTCAATTCCAATTTCTCCAAGACCTACAACTATATCTTTACTTTTTTGCCAAAGTTCAATTAACTCCTCAAAACTGTCTTGGCAGTTTTGTGGATCAATTCCGATAGTTGCATAAGTTTTGTATTTGCGAGCTAGTTCAACAGTACGCATATTGTCGTCTGCACCGGTTCCACAAATTATGTATTTAGTGTTATTTTCTTTGCATTTTTTTTCGTTTTCTTCACACACCTTATCTTGGTCTTTCTCAATAGAAGCAAGATGTGCGTGGTAATCAATAAAAGGTGTGTTCACTTTTTAAGAAATATAGCCTGCTGATTTAAGCTGACTAGCCACCCAAGTTGCGTCAAATAGTTTTTTTGCACCTGATTTGTTGTCCTTGGTTGTATATTTATAGTCTGGTTCAATTCCAAGTTCCGCCTCGCTGTGTGCAGCTCTTATGTCTTTCTTTTCAGTTACATAGACATTGTTTGAAGAGTAGTAGGCAATCATACCAAGTGGGAAGTGTACAGGAGTAGTAGCCGACGCCCCGCCTTGAGTCTTAAAGCCAATTACTTTACCTAAGTTATTGTCTCTAAACATACCTGTAAACATTGAACCTGATGAGAAAGTAGAGCCAGAAGTTTGCACGAAATAGTTTTTAAAGCGAGGAACTTCGGCATTTGTGTATTTAGTTTGAACGGTAGTAGTTCTGCGTTGACCAGTAATTGGGTGGTATTCAGAGTAGGTAATAGATTTGCCAGGTCCCGCAATTAACGCAGCCAGGTCTACAGCAGCCGCTACCACACCGCCACCGTTGGCAGCCATGTTGATAACGATATTTTCAACACCTGGGTGTTTGCTTTTAATTTCTTTAACTGCCTTAATATACTGTTTAACTGTGCCTAAAATTAGGTCTCCGTTTTCATCTTCACCATCAATTTCAAAACCTTTTAAGTTAATAATGGCAGTTTTTCCGTCTTGAGAAACTGAGTATAGTTTTCTGTCGGAAAGGTTTTGTTTTGCCTCTAACAAATTCCAAAAACCGATAAAAAATTTACTTTTTTCAGGTTCTTCGTTATCTGCGTAAAGAGAAACGCTTTTATCTTCATCGGTGTGCAAGTCATCCAAGGCTTTAATCACTTCTCTCATCCCGAAATAGACATCGTCTGATTCGGTACTCAAAATTTTATCGGCAAACTTTTCAAGCGCATCGTTTGCTGCTTTACGTAAAGGAATGTTTCCGTAAATTGTGTTAAAAAAGAAAGCCATGGTTTTCCATGTAAAGCCAGAAACTGATTTTGGCATTTGGGTTTTAAATGAGTTCACGTAGACGTTTTCGTCTTTCTCAGCCTGTGCAATTGCACCGTTGCCTTTACCTACTAGATTATTGGTATAAATTAGTGAACCTGTGTAGTAGGTTGCGCGTTCATTTGTCTCTGAGTTTAAAACTAAAGAAAGAATAGCCAGTGGCAGTAAAACTTCGTCGTCTTTAGTTTGATAAGAACCCAGTTTATAGCGGTTAAGTTCGTAAGTTAAAGGTCTTGCATTAGTTAAACTTAGTTTAGTTCGCCTATAGTTTGCGTAAGCAGGTTCAGGTTCATTCCACGCTTCGTTGTAGGCGAACACTTCTTCCAAAAATTTAGCATCACCAATTACGAAACGTTGTGCTGTGTGTTCGTAGATAAAGGTGTATTCTTCTTTTGCTAAATCTGGAGACTCTGGTTTGATTTTGTTAGTTTCAATAACTAGTTTAACAATAGTTTTAGTCTTAGTTTCTTCAACTTCCATTTTTTTAACCAATTCATATTTGTGTCCTTGGTAGACGTATTCATATTTGTGTTGGTTAAAGTCAACAATACCGTCAAGACCTTTAAAGAAGTTTTTAACAGAAATATAAGGCACCTCTTCTTCAAGCATAGTAATGGCCATCAAAGGTGCGTTTGAACTTGTGATGTATTTACCTTTAATTCTGGTTTTGTGTCCCCTTAAATCAGATTTAGTGCTGTGTGGTTTAAACTTAGGGTCATTTGCAGGTAGACTTAATTTGTCTTTTAAATCAACTAGCGGAGTTAGTGGTGCTTCTGGTTCAGGATCGCCTTCAACTTCTACAGTAGGATCTGGATCTGGTTCTGGTTTTGGAGTTGGTGGATTTGGTTGTGGATCTGGATCCGGATCTGGTTTAGGTTGTGGACCAGGTTGTGGATTGGGTGTTGAACTTTTTGGTACAACTAACTCAAACTCACGATAAAAATCTTCGTAAGTTGCTTTTAAAATAGCAGCAACTTCTCTGTCACCAGGTTCAACCACCACTGTAGTTTTCTCTAGTCTAATTACATTTTTATTTGGTGTATCTAGTTCCCATTTAACAGTTTTGCCATTGATAAGTGAATCTAGGTTAAAAGAAGATTTCAAGGTTTTTTGAGTTTCGCCTTTTGCTAATTTTAGCCTATATTCAAATAGTGCTGCTTTGTCTGAAGTTGAACATGATGCTAGCGCCAAAGCAGTTAAAATTAGGGTAAAAATATATATAATTTTTTTTGGCATATTTCCTCCACAACATTAAATTGCGTCGCTTATATTATATAATAGTATAGACAAAAAGAGACAATTTTATATTAAAATACTGCAAAAAAGGTGTATTATTTATGGAAAATCAATATATATTACTTAGATATGGCGACTTGATGTTGAAAGGCAAAAACATCAAAGCATTTAAAAAAGCAGCCAACCTTTTGGTTAAAGAAAAAACGGCTTTACACTGTGTTAAAGTTGAGTTTTTATATGACCATGTTTTACTTGAGTTTTTTGATGAAAATAGACAAAAAGTAGTAGACTCGCTTTACCTACTTACTGGTTTTTCTTCCTTTAGTTTTATTCACCTTGCAGACAGCGAATCAAGCGAAATTAAAAGAAAAGCTTTGGCTGTAGTTGAACAAGAAACTATTCAAAATTCAACATTTAAAGTAGTAGTAAAGCGCGTAGATAAGCAATTTTCACCTGATTCACAAACTTTTTGTAAAGAACTTGCTGGCTATATTTTAAAGCATCAAACCAAACACTTAAAAGTAGATGTACACACTCCTTTAAACACCTTGCACGCCGTAATTAAGCCAAATAAAACTTACATTTACTTTAAAAAATTTCCGCTAATTGGTGGACTACCTGCCGGAATTTCTGGCAAAGTTTTAACCCTTTTAAGTGGTGGAATAGATTCGCCAGTTGCTGCGTTTTCAGCAATTAAAAAGGGTTGTTTGGTTGAACTAATTCACTTTGAGTCGACTCCGCTAACTCCAGTTGAGTCTTTAGATAAAGTCTTTCAATTAGCCCGTGTTTTGGCTAAATACATGCCTGGAAACTCAATTAAAATCCATGTCGTGGCTTTTAAAGAAATTCACGAAGAAATTTTAAAAAAAGTACCAGACGCATACATTATTACTCTGATGCGTAGATTTATGTATAAAATTACAGAAGCCGTTGCTCAAAATGTCGGCGCACTTGGGGTGTTTACTGGAGAATCGGTGGGCCAAGTTGCCTCGCAAACCTTGCAGTCAATCTACACAATTAACGAAGGTGTGTCTCTGCCAGTTTTTAGGCCACTTGCTGGAATGGATAAAAACGAAATAATTGCTATTTCTAAGCAAATTAACACTTTTTTAATTTCAATTAAACCATTTGAAGATTGCTGCACTGTTTATCTTCCTAAAAACCCAACAACTTCGCCAAAACTAAGTTTAACTAAAGAATATGAAGATAAAATTAACAAACCTATGTTAATTGAAAACTGTTTAAACTCATCTGTTTTATCGCTGACCATAAAAGCAGAAGACACTTATTTGCCATCTGAGTTTGGTCTTGACTTTAGTTCAGTGTATCCAGAAATTTTAAAGGAAATCAAGTAAATGCGTGAAATTACTTCTAAAGAAAATAAAGAAATAAAACTATATTTATCGCTTTTAAAAAAGAAAGTCAGAGATGAAAACAAACTGTTTTTAGCCTACGGGCCTGACTTTGTAAAAGAGGCTTATGAGGCTAATTTAGTCAAAGAAGTGATATCTTGTGAACTTGCAGATTCTCCAACAATTTTGGTCAGTAAACCTGTGTTTGCTTTATTTAAAGAAACCAAAACTGAACTAAGTCCTGTTGTGGTTTGCGAGATTCCAGAAACTAAGATTTACTCAGATAAAATTCTTTGTCTAGCCGACATTCAAGACCCTAGAAATGTCGGAGCCTTAATTCGCTCAGCGGTGGCTTTTGGATTTAACACTGTTTTGCTTTCAGAAAAAACAGCAGATGCTTTTAACGAAACTGCGGTCAGAGTTTCCAAAGGCAGTATTTTTAGATGTTCAACAATTCGCACAGACCTTGTAAAAGAACTCACCGAACTTAAAAAACAAGAATACGAAATTATTGGAACTGAACACACAGAACCGCATAACTTTAAAAAAACTAACTCCAAACTAGTTTTAGTTTTAGGAAACGAAGGCGCAGGGATACCGGTTGATTTAAAACCACTTTTAGACACTAACTTTAAAATTAACACTCAAAGCGTTGAGAGTTTAAATGTCGCAGTTGCAGGGTCTATTGCGATGCACGAGATTATCAAATGAAAACAATTGTAAATTTGTCTTATTTTGAAACAGATACACTTACCACAGTAGTCTCTAGACTAAGTCAGTTTAAGTCAGAGCAAGAAATTACTTTAAATCAAGTAGGTCTGCTTTCTTTTTTTGATTTGTTGACTAACTTAAATGAAGAAAAGTTCAGTAAACTAAAAGAACTTAAACTTAAAATCAATTCTGTGTATTTAGCAGTTTACGACACTTACTCAGAACTTACAGAGCGGTCTTGTCTACTTTTTTTAAAAAGACTAAAAGAGTTAAATGTCAAAACCATTTTAATTCGCCCAATTTTTTTAAAAAACACTAAACTAGAATTAAAAAAAGAACTACTTAAACTAAAATGGCTACTTCGTGGTTTTAAAATTATTTTTCAGTTAAAAGAAAGCCAAGACCACCTCGCTTTAAAAACCTTGATTGACAAAAAACTTAAATTCAAACTTTACTTTGACCCAGTTTACTTTTATTTAAATAATTTAGGGGCAATTGGTAATTTTAAGATTTTTATAAAACACATTGCTTTGCTTAGAATGACTGATATTGATGAACTTGGACAAGGCGAGTTTTTGAACTTTGGTATAGTCGGGGTTAGTCAAATGGCGATGCAACTTAAATTACACGGTCTGAAGCCAGACTTCGTTTTAGATAGCCGTGCAAACTGTTTTTTTCAAGGTGATAAACAAAACTCTAATTTAAACAAGAAATCTAGAAATGTTTTAGAACTCCAACTTTTAAATCAACCTGAAGTTGATTTTAACTCAGTTTTAAACTCTGAGTACAACGGTCTTCAGATACTAATTTCGGCAATTTTAGACTAACTAAAACTAAAGAAAATCAGCCTTAAAACGGGTATTTCCTTTGCGAAAATACCCGTTTTTTTATATAATATTATATAAAGAGGTCAAAAAATATGAATACACTTTTAAAATTTAGTACCACAGATACAGTCTTTATTTCAATTCTATTTTTCTTACTGGTTTACTTTACAATCAGAATTGCGTCTGTTTCAAAACGCAACTTTTTTGGCTTCGTTTATTTTTTAGTGGCTCTGCTTTTTTTAGTCCCACTTTACTTTTTTTGGTTTAGCCGTAGTGCTGTGTTTTCAAAAAAAGCCCTGCCTTTGACCTTGTCTTTCAGTTTTACTTTTTTTATAGGCTATCTAATTTATTCACTTGCCGATGTTCAAAAAGCAATCACTAAAGTCTTTAAAGCAAAAGAAGAGCGTGCAACTACACACGGTTCAATTGAAACTAAAGAAGAAGTAATATCAGCAGCTGTCGTGCTTTCTTACCGTAAAATTGGAGCAATTATTTGCTTTGAAAAATACAATTCACTTAGCCATTACGCCGAGAAAGCCATTCCTTTAAACTCAACTGTCAACAAGGAACTGCTTTTAAATATTTTTACACCTAACACTCCTCTTCACGACGGAGCGGTCATTATTAAAAACGACACATTGATTTGTGCCGGTGCTTATTTTACAATTTCAAAAACAGAACTAGCAGATAAAACCACTGGTTCTCGACACCGTGCGGCTCTTGGTATTTCTGAAGAAACCGATGCTTTGACCTTAGTTGTCTCTGAAGAAACTGGCAATATTTCGATTGCCTACAACGGGGTTTTGATTAAAATGAAAGATGTTGAGCAACTGAGAAGTTACTTAAACTTATACGTTTAAAAAAAGGGCAAAAACATGAAAAAAATCATTAAAATATTTAAAAAAATCTCAGTCTACTTATTTTCGCCCATTTCTTCTTTGGCTTTCTTGCTTTCTCAAACCAAGGTATATACGCTATTTAAATCCAAAACATTTGCGTTCGGCTTGGCTTTCCTGGCCGCCACTACTTGTTTTCTTTTGCTGTTCTTTTTAGCCAGATAAACTTTTTAAATGTCTAAACTACACATCGTACTACTTTCTTTATTTGCAGTTCTGTTAGTAGTTTCTTTGGTTTTAGCACTACTTGCAGTAACTAGAAAAAAACGACACACTACTGCTGTGTTATTTTTGTTTGCCGAAATTTTAATTTTCGCAACTGCTCCACTTTTGGTTTTTTTAATTTCAGCAATTTCGCTTAACTTTCTAATTTATCCGCAAGTTACCGCGCAAGCAGTTTTATTTTGCCTTGTTTTAACTAACTTGATTTTGATTTTCAGTGAGCATACTGTGCTTGCAGGATATGAAAACACCGATAACAACTTTTACCTATATTTGGCTCCAAACGGCTACATTAAGTCAATTTCTAAAAATCTTGCCTTAGAACTGAACCGCTCGGTTTTAAAAGCCAAAAGATACCGATTTTTGGATTTATTTCTAAAAACCTCGCGCGTGGCTAAACTTAACACCAAAGACTGCACTAACCACGCTTTTTCTGCCTTTTTTCAACCACTTTTTATCAACGAAGAAACAAAGAGTTTTAATTTAGAGTTTAAAAACCATTCAGGTGAGCGAGTTTATCTGCACGCAAGTGTTTTTCACCATGGCTCTGAGTTAATTTTTACCGGCAAACTTTTAAAAGGTATGTCTGCAATAGAACACGAAGACGCCGTGTTTAAACTAAAAGAAGACTTAAAAGATATGTCTGGAAAACTAATGGGCTTTTTTGAAATCTCTGAGTCTGGCTACACAATGTATGATAAGCAACTTGGCAAAATTTGGCTTTCACCCTCAATGCTTGAACTACTTAAACTCCCTAAAAACTACGCTAACTTAAAGTTTACAGAATACGAAAAACTAATTCATCCAGATGACTACATTAAAGTACTTAAAAAATACACAGAAATTAAGCCAAACTCCAATCAAACTCAGCGCTACCGTCTAAAAAGTGGAAACAAATACATCTGGTTTAAAGAAAACGCAGGTGCAACTAAAGAAAATGAAAACTGCGTGATTTCTTGTTTTAATTTAATTGAAACCGCTGACTTCAGTAAGTCAAACATCCAACTACTTGATGAACTTAAAAACTACTCAGACTTAGAGCTTGACTTAGAGCAGTTAATTAAATACAAAACCAAGTTTGAACTGGTTTTTATCAAAGTTGCCAATATTGATAATATTAACAAAAAATATGGCAGGGAAATTGGCAACATGGCTCTGGCTCACTATGTCTATAACTTAAAAAAAGCGTTTGTGACAGAAACAGGTGCAATTTACCGAATTGGTGGGGCTACTTTTGCCTACACAGTGACTGACTTAGTTCGTTTTGGTGCCTTGAAAAGTGGCGCTAGCAGACAAAGTGGATATCTTAACTTAAAAATGGAGTTTGGTGGCTCAAGTTTTACGCTAAACGCGAAAGCTGGTGCGTTTTTAGTTGAAAACAACTTAAACTCAGCGCAAACTATTTTAAAAGCCACCAGAACTGCACTTGAAACTACTTTTTCTGAAAACTATGTAAGTAATTTTTTGTATGTAGGAGATGAATACCGTGTTTAGTAAGTCAGAGGCCAGATCCTATATTTTGGCTGAACGCAAAACCTACACTACTACCGAAAAACAACAAAGAAACGATATTGTGCTAAGTAAAATCAAAGCACATTCTCTATATCAAAACAGTAAAACTGTGGCGCTTTACTTTCCAATTCAAGGAGAACTAGACATCACTGCTTTAACTAAAGAAAACAACAAAGTTTTTTTGTTTCCGGCGTTTGTGGAAAATGAACTGAGATATGTTTTGCCAAAACCCAAAACTCAGTTTATTAAACGCTACAACTTTTTTGAACCTGCTGACTTTACTGTATACTCAGAAAAAATTGACTTGTTTTTAGTGCCATGCTTAGCAGTTAACGAACACAGCCAAAGATTAGGCTATGGCAAAGGCAACATTGACAGGTATTTTGCTGCTCTTAAATACTCGGCTGCCTTAATTCATGTAGCCGACCGCTTGATTTCATTTGAAGCCGAAGCGCACGACGTAAAGGCTAAAGATATCGTCACTCCTTTTAAAAACACAGCACTAATTTTAGCAGCGGGTAACTCTTCTCGTTTTGGTGAAAATAAAGCCTTAAAAAAACTTGTTAACTTACCAGTTTTTATACATTCTGTTAACACTTTTTTAAAAAATGGTTTTGAGTGTATTTTGGTTGCGCAAAACGAAGTATTTGATACTTTTGCAAACTCCGAGTTTAAAAATCCAGCAGTATTTACGCTAACCGGCAAAGAAACTAGATTTTTGTCAATGAAAGTCGGACTTAACCAAGCAACTGGAACTTATGTTTATGTTCATGATGCTGCCAGACCAGTAATTTTGGGTGAAGACCTTGAAAACATAAAAACGGTTTTAGAAACTAAACAAGGCGCTGTTTTAGCAAACCAAATTTATTCGTCTTTAAAAAACTACAACGGAGAAACCCTTGACAGAACCAACTATTTCACCACAATTACGCCACAGGCTTTTTTAAAAACAAAGTTAAAAGAATGTGTATCCGTTGCTAAAAAAACCGACTATCAAGACGAGTTTGAATTGTTTTCAGAACAAAGCGAACCTTTTACCTTGTTGCTTTCTGAAAACAGATTACCTAAAATCACAACACCTGCTGATTTTTCACTAACTAAATCATTCTTTTTAAAACCTAGTTTAGTTGGCAGTTCTTTTGACATTCACCCTTTTGAAAAAGGTGGAGAACTCACTCTTGCCGGAGTTTTGATTGAAAAAGATAAACACTTTTTAGCAGTTTCAGACGGAGATGTGGTTATACACTCTGTAACCGAAGCAATACTAGGCGCTTTAAATTCAGGTGATTTGGGCGATAACTTCAAAGAAACTGATAAAATCAATCAAAACAGGTCTTCTTTTGAATTTTTAGCGTTTGCTTTAAAGAAAGCAAACGACTTAAATTACCGCGTGAAAAACGCAGATATTACCGTGATGCTTGAACAACCTAAACTAGGCTTTAAAAAAACTTTAATTTCAAAAAACTTAATGCAAGCACTTGACTGCCCTTTGGTTTCAGTTAAAGCCACTACTTTTGAAAAAAATGGGTTAATTGGCCAAAACCAGGCAATTGGTTGCTTGGCCACAGTACTTTTGGAGGAAAAACTATGTTAATTGAAACAATTTACGGCAACTTCACCCTGCTTAAAGACTACAGGTCAGTTTTTTCACAAGAAGAATTTCAAAACCGTTATTTTCCAGAAATTTATGATAAATTTGACTTTATTGTAGGCGACGTAACTGCAAACATGCTGAGACTAAAAGGTTTTACTAAAAAAGAAGGCAAGGCCAATTTTGCCTATATTCCAGACTACTTAAACTCAACTTGCAACTTTAACACTGGCTACTTTATCTTAAAACGCCTAGACACCCCTGAACTTTCTGAATACATCAAAACTAAAAAATCTGAGTTTTTAGCGAGTTTAACCCAAAAATACGCAGACCTTTTAAATAGTCTACCAGACAAATGTACGAAGAAGTAAAAGCGTTAATTGGTCGAGTAAAACCCTACATTCAAGCAGATGGTGGCGATATTGAACTAGTGGCCGTTGAGGAAGGAATAGTCTACGTTAAAATGCACGGCGCTTGCGTTGGTTGTAATTTAATTGATTTAACCTTATTTGATGGTCTACTAGCTCTGCTTAAAGACAACGTAGAGGGTGTAATTTCGGTCGTAGAGGTTTAAATAATGCAAAAAAACACAGAGTTTACTACCAATAACTTTAAAGAAACCCAAAACTTAGGTAAAAAAATCGCAAAGTGTCTAAAAGCACCTGCGGTTGTTTTGTTGTATGGTGATTTAGCGGCTGGCAAAACTACTTTTACACAAGGTCTAGCCAAAGGTCTTGGAATTGACGCGGTTGTCAATTCCCCTTCCTTTACGATTATGCGTTCATACGAAACAAAGTCTGGCATGCCTTTTAACCATCTTGATTTGTATAGGTTAAACGGAGTTGGTGCTGACTTTGACTTGCAAGACTACATAGACCAAGGAATTTGTGTAATTGAGTGGCCAGGTCAGGCAACTGATTTGCTTCCAAAAAACCGAATTGAAATTAGTATTGAAAAAGACGGCGAAAACTCGCGAGTTTTTCAAATTAGGGAAGTTGGCGAAGGCATGATGCTTGATTTTGCTAAACTAACTAAAGGTGAAAATAAATGAAACTAATTGTAGATACATCTAACCACGCTCTGATTTTGTTGTTAATTTGGCCAAACGGCAAAACTAAATGTTTTTATGACCTAAATACTCGCGACTTTTCTGCCAACACCGCAGAGCAGGTTAACACTTTTTTAAAAAGCAACTCAGTAAAGCCAAGCGATTTAACAGCTGTGATTGCTGGAGTTGGACCAGGTTCTTACACCGGGACCCGCGTTGCGGTTACTATTGTAAAAACTTTGGCATACGCCTTAAATATTCCGGCGTACTCTATTTCTTCGCTTGCTTTGTTTGCCTCTGCTTTAAAGGAAGAAAAAACAATTATTTATAAATCTGCTCGCAACCAAAACTACTATGTTGGGGTGTTTCAAGAAAACAAAGCCCTGCAAAGTGATGCCTTACTTAAAGAAAATGAACTAAACGAACTAATTTCTAATAAACCTGACTTTAAAGCAATTGAACTAAGTAGAATTACTGAGTTTAATGTTGAGTTTAACTTAAAACTAATTGAAAATAGTTTAGTTTCTGTAGACGCATTTGCTTTAGAGCCAAATTACTTAAGAAAAACTGAAGCCGAGATTAACTATGATCAGAAAAATAACAGATGAGCTCACTTTAGGTTTAGTTTTAACTTCTTTAAAAGAAGACTTTAGACAAACTGAAGACATAAAGTCGCTTTCAAACCGAGAGGTTTATGGTTTTTTTAGCGAAGATACATTACTAGGTTATATTGTTTGGCTAAAAGTAGTAGATGTTGCCGATATTTTAAACTTGTTCGTATTTCCCGAGTACCGCAAATCTGGCAAAGCCACTGCTCTACTTCTTGCCACAATTGACACACTTAAACAAGCCGGCATTAAAACTTTTTATCTAGAAGTTAAAAAATCAAATAAGCAAGCAATTTCTGTTTACGAAAAAGTTGGCTTTAAGGTAGTTAGAGAAATTAAGAACTACTATGAAAACGAAGATGGGCTTGCTTATATGTACGGAGAGATGATATGAAAATTTTAGCAATTGAATCAAGCTGCGACGAAACTAGTGCTGCGGTTGTAGAAAACGGCACCAAGGTGCTTTCATGCGCTGTTCGCAGTCAAATCAAGACCCACGCTAAGTTCGGCGGAGTGGTGCCAGAAATCGCGGCTCGCGACCACGTTTTGGCGATTAACTTTGTTGTTGACCAAGCCCTTAAAGATGCCAGCATAAAACTAAGCGAAATTGATAAAATCGCAGTCACTCAAGGACCTGGACTAATTGGTGCTTTGTTTGTCGGAATTAACGCCGCACAAAGCCTTGCCCTGGCTTTAGACAAACCGCTAATCGGAGTTAATCACCTAGTTGGACATGCTTACGCTGCGGCTATTGGCAAAGAACTTAAGTTTCCGTGTTTAGTGCTACTAGTTAGTGGCGGACACACAGAACTGTTAATTTTGCGTTCTCACCTTGAGTTTGAACATATTGGTCAAACTTTGGACGACGCAGTTGGAGAGTGCTATGACAAGGTAGCCCGAGTACTAGGATTTCCTTATCCTGGTGGCAAAACTATTGATGACCTTGCGCAAACCGGCAACCCTGAGGCTTTTTCTTTTCCAAGACCAATTTTAAAACAAGGTTTTAACTTCTCGTTTTCAGGACTAAAAAGTGCAGTTATTAACGCTTACGCTAAAATTGAAGACAAAGCTAATTTAAACAAAGCAGATTTTGCTGCATCTTTTCAAAAAGCAGTGCTGGACACCATTATTTATAAAACTAAAAAAGCCTTGAAGAAATACCCAGATTTAAAACAACTAATTGTTGGTGGCGGGGTTTCGGCAAACAAAGGCCTAAGATCAGCGCTTGCCAAGGAAATCAAAGGAATTGAAGTTTTAATTCCTGAGTTTAAATACTGCACCGACAACGCCGCAATGATTGGCGCAGCTGCTTACTTTCAAGTCACAAAGTTTGGGGCGAACAAAGACCTGCGTTTAAAAGGTTACTCAGTTAATAACCTATAATTTATCTAGTGAGGACTTAAAAATGGAATCAAATTTTATTAAAACTATTATTGAAAACGACATAAAATCAGGCAAACACACAGAAATTATTACTCGTTTTCCGCCAGAGCCAAATGGTTTCTTGCATATCGGACACGCTAGAGCCATCATTATTAACTTTGAACTAGCGAAAGCCTTTGGTGGGAAAACTTACCTGCGTTTTGACGACACCAATCCAAGTAATGAAAATATGGAGTATGTAAACAGCGCAATTGAAGACATTAAGTGGCTGGGCTATCAGCCAGCTGCTGTCTTTTTTGCTTCAGATTACTTTGACTTTATGTTTGAAAAAGCCGTTCTGTTAATTAAAAAAGGACTTGCTTATGTTGACCGCCAAACAGCCGAAGAGATTTCTCTGCAACGCGGAAACATCCAAAAACCTGGTACTAACTCGCCATACAGAGACACTTCAGTTGAGGAAAACTTGCGTTTATTTTTAGAAATGAAAGCAGGTAAGTTCGCGCCTGGTGAAATGGTGCTGCGCGCCAAAATTGACATGTCTTCGCCTAACTTGAATATGCGAGATCCAGCGATTTACCGAATTACTAACCAAGAGCACTTTAGAAAAGGCAAAGTCTGGTGTATTTATCCACTTTACGACTTTGCGCACCCTCTTGAAGACGCCAAAGAAGGAATCACACATTCTCTGTGTTCTCTTGAGTTTGAAGACCACCGACCACTTTACAACTGGGTGGTTGAAAATACGGAATGCGAAAACCACCCCAGACAAATTGAGTTTGGCCGACTAAACATTGAAAATACTGTGCTTTCCAAAAGATATTTAAAGGCTTTGGTTGAAAATCAGTTAGTAGCGGGTTGGGACGATCCAAGAATGCCAACCATCAAAGGCTTAAAGAAAAAAGGATACTCACCTGCCGCCATTCGTGCTTTTATATTGGGTGCCGGACTTTCTAAAACCAACGCAGATTGCTCTCGCGAAATGCTGGATAGTTTCGTGCGCAGTGATTTAATGGAGACAAGTGTGCGCCTAAATGCCACAATTGACCCGCTTGAAGTTGAAATTACTAACTTTCCTGAAGGCAAAGTTGAGACTATCAAAGTACCATTACTTGAAGGAAAAGCAGAAAGAGACCTTTATTTTTCTCGCCATCTTTATATTGACAAGGCTGACTTTTTAAAAGAAAAGCCAAACCGCCAGTGGAAACGCCTTTATGTTGGCGGCGAAGTTAGACTAATGAACGCCTACTTTATTAAATGCGAAAATTTAGTTTTAAACAAAGCAGGTGAAGTTATTAAACTGCTTTGCACATATGACCCCGAAACTAAATCAGGCAGTGGTTTTGATTTGCGCAAACCAAACGGCACGATTAACTTTGTTGAAAAAACAACTGCTAAACCTGCTACTTTTTTATTTACCGCTGACTTGATTGACAATAGCAAAGAAGGTGATTTAATCAAACGCTTTAACCGTGCATCTTTAGTTGAAAAACACGGGTTTACAGAACCTTATTTAACCGAAGTTCTGACAGGTGAAGTAGTTCAATTCATCAGACAAGGTTTCTTTTCAAAACAACAAACTAAAGACAACTCACTTGAGTTTGTTGAAACTGTTAAACTAAAATCTAACTTTAAAAAGTAATGATAGATTACTTAAAGGAATTAAACCCGCAACAAAAAGAAGCGGTTTTATGTAATGAACCCAGTTATATAGTTGCAGGTGCTGGCACTGGAAAAACTAAAACTCTGACCGCTAAAATCGCCTACCTAATAGATAAAGTAGGAATTTTGCCTACCAGAATTTTGGCGCTAACTTTTACTAACAACGCTGCTAAAGAAATGATGCAAAGAATCCAACTCATTCTTGGAAATGAACGTAAACTAAAGTGGTGTTCAACTTTTCACTCGTTTGCCTATAAAATTTTGAGACTGCATATTGAAGATATACCTGGGCTAAATTACAAAAAAGATTTTTTAATTTTAGATGAACAAGATGCAACTTCTTTAATTTCTGAAATTAAAAAACAAGTAGATACTGACCTCAAATTAAGTAAAGGCACCATTCTTGAATGTATTTATAATTTAAAAACCTTTAATTTACTGAATTTTCAGTTAGATGAAGATAAAGAAAATGCAGTTGCTTTTATTCAAACTTGGCTTGAGAGAAACCAGACACAAAATTTTGAAAGAAAAGACTATGTTTCTATATTTCAAATTTTTTTAAAATATTTTAAATATATTAAGCAAAATAACTCACTTTATTTTGACGATTTACAAATTTATTTATATCAGCTACTAAGAGACAACGAAGAAGTTTCAAATAAACTAAATAACAACTTTGACTATATTTTGGTAGATGAGTTTCAAGACACCGACTATATACAATTTCAAATTCTTAAACTACTTAGAAAAACAAATAAACAAATTTTTGTAGTTGGAGACCCTGATCAGTCAATCTATGGGTTTCGTGGTGCTAGATTTGAAAATAATTCAGATTTTTTGACTTATTTTCAAGCAAAAGAACTTCTTTTATCTGAAAACTACCGCTCTTGTCAAAAAATCTTAGATGCAGCCAATAGGTTAATTGCAAAAAACACGAAGTCTACAAGCACTGAAAAAAAACTTTTTACTTCAACTAAAAAACCAGGCGATGTTTTTTTTACTCAATACGACAGCGATTTGACTGAAGTAAATGCTATTGTTGACACTATTAAAAAAGGTTATTTAAGTGGTAAAAAATACTCAGATTTCGCTGTACTTTTTAGAGCAAGTTATTTAACCAGACAGGTAGAAAATGCTTTAATTAAGGCAAAAATTCCCTATATGGTCTGGTCTTCTTTGGCTTTTTTTGAAAGATCTGAAGTCAAAGACACTCTCGCTTTTCTTTCGCTTATTTACTTAACTAAAGACAATTTTATTGCTTTTAAAAGAGTCGCAAACAAACCAACTAAAGGTTTAGGTGAGATTTCTCTTGTTAGGTTATCTGAAGTCTACATTGAAACTTGTGAAAAACTGAGACACGCACCCGATATAATTGCCTTTGTCAAGGCTTATGGTAAAAACTCAAAAAAAGCAAACTTCGTAAAATACGCAGAAGATATAGAAAGATATCGTAAAATAGCTGCGGAAAAAACTAAAATCTCTGAAGTTATTGAGCTGTTTTTAGACGAAGAGCACGGTGCTCAGTATGAAACTTATTTAAAAAAGGAAGAAAACTTCACAGATAGACTACACTATGTTTTGGAACTTGGTAGTTTCTTTTTGAGTTATGAAAAAGAGCATCCCAATTTAACTAAAGCAGATTTATTCAAAATGGCTTTAGACGACATAGCACTCGCTAAACCTGCCGAAGAAAACATAGAGAATATGGTTGTCTTGGCAAATATTCACAAAGTTAAAGGTCTTGAGTTTAACACTGTTTTTCTCTATGGATTAAACGACAAAGTCTTTCCAAGTGCTACCGTGATCAATAGTTATTCACTTGAAGACTTAGAAGAAGAACGCAGAGTTTGTTATGTTGCAGTTACTAGAGCAAAAGAAAATCTGTATATTTCTGGAGCAAACAGGCGTGCACTTTTTGGTAGAATTGATGAGTTTGAACCGTCAATATTTTATCTAGATATGCAACCCGAAAAACCGGAACCATCTTTTGATCAGCGAATTCGCAGTTATTTTGAGAAAGATGAAAAAGTTAATTATCGCTTTCAAGAAAGATATGAACGCAAACAAAAAATCAAAGAAAAACTGATTTATAGTAACGAATCTCTGGCAACTTCTGGAAATTTACAAATTGGCGACAAGGTTTCACATAGTGTTTTTGGTGCAGGTCTGGTAATTGGAATTAAACCAAAGTTTGTAATCGTTGATTTTGATGGAACGCAAAAACTACTGAGTGCTTCTTTTTTAACTAAAATTAACTAAACTAGAAAAACAATTAAAAATAAAAAACGTCTCGTTTTTTCTATATCTAGGAAACGAGACGTTTTTTATACTAGACGTTAATTAAATTCTTGTAAATCGGCTTTTAGCCTTAAAAATCTTGTGCTAAACTTCTAAATTAAAACAATAAAAGACGACAGATGTTTTAGCGTTTTACGCTATATATGAGCTATTTAGATTTTTAGTACGATAAGCAGGAATTTATTTGATTGTTTGCCATTCTTCTTTAGAAAGGCATGTAATGTGTTCTGTTCTCAATACACCTTTAATAGCACATGGTACATTACAAGCAGTGTGATGGTATTTAAATCCGCATTTTTCTTGAACTTGTTTTGATTTTGTGTTTCCTTCAAAACAAGCGCACCAGATTTTTTCAAGACTCAATGTTTCAAAACCATATTGCATAATTTTTCTAACTGCTTCTGGTATCAAACCTTGTCCCCAATATGGAACACCTATCCAGTAGCCAATTTCCGCTTCAGTATCAGAAACACAAAATTTGCATGCTTTGTCTAGTTTAAGTCCAATACTACCAACAGGTTCACCAGTTTCTTTTAAAACTACAGCAAAGGTATGTGGCGCAGATAACACACTTTTAATTATTTCGCGACTATTTTCAACGCTAGCATGCGCTGGCCACCCCGCAATTGGTCCTACATCTGGATGACTTGCATATTTAAATAAAGACACAGCGTCGCTTTCTTTCCATGGTCTAAGAATCAATCTATTTGTTTCAAGTTTCATTGTATATACCTCACAAAACATAATCAGAATAAAAAAAGGTTTTGTACTCTTGCAACTATTTAAATTAGAGTAAATTAAATTTTAATATCCTTATAAATTTTTAGAAATTTATATCTTCTTCAACTAAGTTTTTAACCCATTTACCTTTCTTCACATACAAGTAAGAAAGGCCTAGTTTGGCGATTTCACCGATTTTAGAAATGGCTAAAATCGCAATTAAACCAAGTCCAAAAACAGACGAGTTTAAAAAGTAAATTAAAATCAAAGAAGGGAAAGTAATAATAAAAGTAGGAAGTTGGTCTAGTAAGAAAGAATCTAGAGCCTCACCACCCGCTCTTAAGATAAAGTAACAAGTCGCATTTACTCCATAGAAGGGAAAAACAAAGGCAAATATCAAAATTAAGTAGTATGAGTTTAAATAATGCACCTCTTTTGGACTAGTTAAAATTAAAAGAAAAAGCGGTGCGATTAAAACTAAAGCAATAACTACAAAAAACGCTAAAAATAAGGTAATGGCAATTAGTTTTTTCGCGGCTTCTTTGGCTTTCTCTAAGTTGTTTCTACCGAGTTCCGAGCCAATTAGCAGTGCAGATGCCGAGGCTAGTCCTGAAAAGAAAATAAAAAACAAGTCAACAATAGACTGAGCGTAGCCCATTTCTTTAATCCAAATAGGATTGCCTTGTGTAATTAAAAAGAAAATAGCAACCATACAAATTGCCCAAGAAACTTCGGCAACTATGATACCAATTCCTTTTTTAAAGTAAGTTTTAACTAAATGTTTAGTAAAGTAGATTTTGCTAAAAATGTTTCTAAAAAATTTACCTTTTGAAAAAACAATTGCTAAAGTCAGCAAAGTAATAAACTCGAATAGCCTAGATACAACTGTAGCAATCGCGCTACCTTTTGCACCAAGTGCCGGAATTGAACCTAGCCCAAATATTAAAAAGCGGTTTAAAACCACGTTTACAACGATTGAAACAAAGCCTGCTACAATAGATGACTTGTGTCTGTCAATTGACTTTAAAAAGATAGAAATCATTAAATTGCTAACTATAAAAATAGCCGAAAAAGAAATTACAAACGAGTAGTTAAGCCCTTCTTTTAAAGCAACCTGGTTAGCAGTACCAGGAAGCAGACTTTTAATTAAAAGCGGATTTAAAAAATATAGTAGCAAAAATACAAAAACCGAACTAACCGCCGCTATAATTGCGCCAAACTGGATACATCCTTTTAGTTTCTCTTGTTTGTTGGCGCCAAAATACTGAGAGACAAAAATAGAGAGACTAACGGCTACACCTACCGCAAAATAAAGCATGATAAAAATGAGTTTATTGGCGGCCGTAACTCCGACAAAAGAGTCGGGTGAAAAGCGGTTGACCATAATGGTGTCAATGTAGCCAGAAATTGAAAAAATCACTTGCTGGAAAATTGATGGAAGCATTATTAAGGCTGCTTTTTTGTTAAACTCACGGTCTTTTAAATAATTAAAAAATAGTTTAAATGGGTTTTTAGTTTCAGTCATTTTAAACACCTGATTTAAAGTAATAATCAAAAAAGGGTTCTTTTAAAAAAGAACCCTTTTAAGAGGAGGTCTAACTAAGGAGGTGGACTTATCTATTCTTGCCTTTAACGGCGTCAGACATAAATTTGCCTGCTTTAAAGGCAGCAGACTTTTGTCCAGGTACAATAATGTCTTCACCAGTACGCGGGTTCTTAGCGTGTCTCTCCGCACGGTCTCTAACTTCAAAAGTACCGAAACCAGTTAGTGTTACTTTTTCGCCAGTTGCCAAAGTGTTGATGACAACATCTGAAAAAATATCTACAAATTCGCTTGCGCGTTCATAGGTGATTTTTGCTTTTTCAGCAACGATTGTAATGAATTCTGTTCTGTTCATTTTCGTCTCCTTGAGTTCAAAAATAGTATAGCACAATTGGTAAAAAAAGTGGTAAAAAAAGCCTTATAAGGCAAATAATTTAAAATTCACCGCGCAAATTATTCACTCTAAATTTCTCAATTGCTCTGTCAATTGAACAGTTTTTAAAAAGAATTTCGTAAGCAGTATAGAGTAGTGGAAGGTGCAGATTTTTGGATTTTCCGAAGTGATAAATCCCTTCAATATTGGCAATTCCTTCAATCGTTTGAACGGAAGTCGCAAGGATTTTTTCAATAGTTTCGCCTGCTCCCAGTCTAAAACCACACGTGAAATTACGAGATTTTTTAGAAAGTGCAGTTAACATCAGGTCACCAATTCCAGGTAGTCCGTAGGCAGTTTCTTTCTTTCCGCCATAGGCTTCAATTAACATAGCAATTTCAAAAAAACCACGGGTTAGTATACCTGCGCGTACGTTTTCTCCCATCGCACGTCCATCCATAATTCCGGAAACTATGGCAAGTGCGTTTTTGCCGATTCCAGCAACCTCGCAGCCGATTACGTCCTTAGTGCGGTAAGTTATTACATATTTACTGTTTTCAATCAGTTTTTGTACAGTTTTTGCAAACTCTAAATTAACAGAAGCTGCTGTTAAAAAAGTGATTTTTTTAAGGATTAACTCCTCGGCATATGAAGGTCCAATTAGTGCTGCATAATCTTTTAATAAAGCGGTTTTAATGCATTGTTTTACAATTTCAGAAACAGGCAGTAAACTGTCTTCTTCCAGACCTTTTGAGGTGTTAATAAACGAAACTGGTTTCAATAAATAAGTACTTAGTTCAGTTAATACCGAACGGATATATTTAGTTGGCAGAGAAATTACGAAAATTTCACTAAACTCAGCGCTTTCTTTTAAAGAACTAGTGGCTTTAATGTTTTGGTCAATTTCTGCTTTAAAAATTGGGTGTTTGCCTGCGTTGATCTCTGCTTTATATGCATCGTTAATTTCGTAAACTAATACTTGGTGGCCACTATCTGCAAAAACTTGGGCTAAAGTAGTTCCCCAAGCACCACCGCCTAACACAGTTATTTTCATAGTTTGTCTGCTCCTTTTCTACGAACTTCAAACTTAAGTGGTACACCGCTGAAGTCAAAGTATTTTCTAAATTCGTTAGAAAAATGGCGAATATAGGAAAAATGCACGTATTGAGGATTGTTGACAAACAACAGAAAAACTGTTGGAAAAGTTTTAATTTGTGTGCAGTAATTAAACTTAGCCTGACCGTTGTTAAACTGTTTAGGTGGGTTTTTAAAAGTAATTTCGGCCAAGATATTGTTTAAGGTAGACGTCGGTATTTCTCTTTGTGCGTTTGTATAAATTTGCTCGATTTTTGGAAAAATAGTGTGAACTTTTTTGTTTTCAAGACAAGACACGAAAACAATTTCTGCGTACTCAAGGAAATTAAAACGCTCAAAAAACTCGCGTTTAAACTCATCTTTAGTCTTTGTTTTTTCAACTAAATCCCATTTATTTACAACAACAAGACATGCCTTGTAGTCTTCTTTTAGAAGTCCGGCAACATGTTCGTCTTGAGCCTCAATGTTAGCCGCATCAATTACTAAAACCGCAATTTGAGCATCACTTAGCGCAGACATCGCACGCAAAACTGAGTAGCGTTCGTTGTTAGCCACAACTTTTGAAGGCCTGCGAATACCTGCGGTGTCAACAAAAACATACTCTTTTTCGTTGAAACGGTAAGTTACGTCAACCGCGTCGTGTGTGGCTCCGGCAATACTTGACTCAATTAGCCTTTTGTGTCCCACAATTTTGTTAATAAGTGAAGACTTGCCAACATTAGGTTTGCCAATTATACAAACTTTTACCGAGTCACTCTGCGTAGATTTTTGCTCTTTTAGATTAAAAGTACTAATTTTGTCTAAAAGGTCGCCAGTGCCAATTCCGTGTTGTGCGCTGACCGGAAATAGTTCAGAGCAGCCTAGATTGTAAAAATCATAAGTATCTAAAAGCATATTTGCATTGTCTACCATGTTAACTGCGACTAAAGTTGGTTTTTTGTATTTCCTTAAAAGTTGACTAATTTTTAAGTCGTCTTTAGTCAGTCCTGCTTTTGCAGACACTAAAAATAAAACCAAGTCAGCCTCAATGACAGCAACTTCTACTTGGTATTTAATTTCTTCTTCAAAAGAAAGTGCGGTAAACTCAAGTCCACCTGTGTCAATTAAAGTAATTTCTTTGCCTTGCCAAGTAAGGCGACCGTATAGACGGTCGCGGGTAGAGCCGGCTTCTTTGTCTTCAACTGCCTTTCTTTCGCCAATCAGTCTATTAAAAAGACTAGACTTGCCGACATTTGGTCTGCCGACAATGGCAACTTTAAAACTCATTTAGTAAGTTCCTTATTTGCCAAGTAAATCCCCAATTGTGAAAACTTGACCTTCGGCTTCTTTGTTTGCTTCTTCTACGAGTTTTTTGGTCTCTAAATCTGAGTTAATTTTGTTTAATTTAGAAATAGATAAACTAAGTTCCCATTTAAGCGGATTTAAATAAGTGACGATTGCCTGGACTTTTTCGCCAACTTGAAAGTACTCATCTTGCGCTTGTCCTGTTTTCAGTCCAGACTCGCTGTAGGAAATAAAGCCAGTAACTTCGCCCATTTCAACAATCAGGCCGCCGTTAAATGGTTTAATTTCTTTAATTTTAACTTCTGCAGTATCGCCGACACTGGCTTTGACTCTAGACCAAGGGTTGTCAATAAGCACTTTTTTAGAAAGGGAAATTCTTTCGTTTTTTTGGTCAATTTTAATAATTTTTAGTTCAATTTCTGAGCCAATTGGGTGGTAAGCCTCAAAGTTGTCGTTTGGGTTGTGAGAGTATTCAGACTTATGTAAAAGCCCAGAAACTCCTTTGGCAAGTTCTACAATTAAACCAAACTGAATACCTTTAGTGATTTTACCTTTAACGGTTGCGCCAACTTCGTTAGCAGCGATGTAGGTTTGGAAAGGGGTGGCAAAAGTTGCTTTGTATGAAAGGTCTAGTTTACCTTTTTCTTTAGAAATTACTTTTAAGGTAACTTTTTGGCCTTCTTTTAAAACACTGGAAACAGATTCAACTGGAATATGGGAAACTTGCGAAATTCTAACTAAACCAACTAAATCTGGAGTAACTTTAGCAAGTGCTGAAAGTGGGTTTACTTTAATAATTTCGGCTTCCACTAAATCACCAATTTTAAGTGAGTTTAGTTGCTCTTGTCTTCTGATTTCTTGGTTTTTTTGCTCTTGCTCGCGTATGTTTTCAGCGATTTCTCTGCGTCCGCAGACTACTTTTCTAAAGTCTTCTTCGTCTTTTAAGTCTAAAATCCCAACTTCCACTAAATCATTTACTTTTACAGTTTTCACAATGTCAAATCCGATTTGAGAACGAGGAATGAAGACTTCTTGACTTTTAAAGTAGGCAACGCAACCGTTTTGCAAGACTTTGGCAATTTTAACTTCAATAATTTCTTTTTGGGCAAACTTGTCTTTAAGTTCAACCCAGTCTTTTTCAGCAAGTAGTGGTAAGCAAGAAAGCAGAATTTGCCCGCGGTCTGCGTCTCTTTTGGTAATAACTGCTTTGATTTCATCGCCTTTTTTAAGAATTTTGGCGATAAACTCAATACTTTTGTCAGTAGTTATGTTGTCAAGGTAAATTTTACCTTCTGTAAAATCCCCATAAGTTACGAGTGCTGAGTTTTCTTTGGCGTTAATTGAGTAAACTGTACCAATTACAGTTTGTCCAACTCTAAAGTCTTGAACTGAATCTAGTAAATTATTGTTCATTTTCAATTTTCTCCTTATATAAACTTTCAATTTGATTTGCAACTTCTTCAATTGTTAAGTGCGATGTATCTAAAAACTCGGCGTCTGCGGCTTGTTTTAAAGGTGCAATCTTGCGGTTTGTGTCTTTAAAGTCACGAGCACGCAAATCCTCTTCTATTTCTTGAAGTGGTGTGTGAATGTTTTTCATTTGGTTTTCTAGAAACCTACGCTTGGCTCTGGTTTCAACAGATGCGGTTAAAAAAACTTTCAAATCAGCATCTGGCATCACGACTGTGCCAATATCTCTGCCGTCCATCACGACATTTTCGTTTGCAATTATTTTAGTTAAAGTGTTTAAAACAAATTCACGCACACATTTAAGTGAAGACACTAGTGACACGTTTTTGTCAATTTCAGGAGTATGGGTGGCGTCGGTTAAATCTTTGCCGTTTGCAAATATAGAATTATTTTTAAAACTTAAAGTTAAATTATTGAAAAAACTGTATTCTTCTTCGTCGGCTAGGTTAATTTTTAAGTTTAGCGCGAGCACTGTAATTGCTCTAAACATTTGACCTGAGTCAACATGTATAAACTTTAATTTATTTGCCAAAATTTTGGCAATCGTTGACTTGCCACTGGCAGACGGACCGTCTATTGCGATTTTGAAACCCATTTAATCTCCTTAACTTTAATTTAAATTTATAGTGCGTATAGTTTTTTAACTTCAGTTTTTTTAAGTGCTCTAACTGTCCCTCTAGCTTGACCTTCTACGGTTAAAAAAGCAAATTTCGCACGGTGGAGTTTTAAAACTTCAAAGCCTTGGGCTTTAAAGATATTTTTAACTTCGTGGTTCTTGCCCTCGTGAATTGTAATTGAAACTAAAGACTGTCCTGTTGCTTTATTTGTAGAAATAATTTCTGCGCTGTCTGGTTTAGCCAGGTAGTCGTTTTCTATTTTGATGCCTTTTAGCAATTTACTTAAATGATTGATGTTATAAATTCCTTTAAGTGAGGCAAGATATTGTTTTTTAACTTCGTTTTTAGGGTGAGTTAATTTATTGGTAAGCACACCGTCATTGGTTAAAAGAAGAGCTCCAGTGGTATCCCAGTCTAGTCTACCAACTGGCCAAAGGTATTCATTTTGATACTCACTTGGCAGGTCGGTTAGCACGGTTTTGCGTTTTTTTTCGTCAATTCTAGTTGAAACTGTCTTAATGTCTTTGTTTAAAAGTAGGTAAATTAGTTCAGGTTTTTTTCCAATTACTTCACCGTTTATCTCAATTTCGTCAGACGCAGACACTTTTGTTCCTTGTTCTGAGACAATTAGTCCATTTACCTTAACTTTTTTTTGCTCAATCAATTCCTCAGCCTTGCGTCTTGAGCAGTAGCCACTTTGCTGAATTCGTTTAGCTAAGCGAATTTCTGTTTCCATTTTTTAAAAAAACTAGTTGCTTATTTATTTTTCGCGAGAAACGTATGTACCGTCTGCACTAGAAACAACAATACGGTCGCCAATGTTAATAAAAAGTGGAACTTTGACTAAAAGTCCAGTTTGCACAATTGCGTCTTTTGAAGCAGTAGTTTTTGTGTCACCCTTGACACCAGGTTCAGTTTCGGTAACTTCTAAAGTGATTTTTTCAGGTAAGATAATACCCAAAATCTCTGAGTTGTATTTAATAATTTGAATTTCTAGACCTTCGTATAGGTATTTTTGTTCGTATTCTAGAAAATCACGAGAAATTTGGTGTTGTTCGTAAGTTTCTGAGTCTAAAAATACTAAATAAGTGCCGTCTTCATATGAGTAGATGGCGTTAATTTTTTCAATTTGAGCCTTTTCAATTTTTTCATCTGGATTGAAACGAAAATCAGTAATGGCACCAGTTCTTAAGTTCTTAAGTTTAGCGTTTACCATCGCTTGTCCTTTTCCTGGCTTATGGTGTTGGAACCAAAGAACTTGAAAAAGGCCATTGTTGTACTGAATAGTCATCCCATTTTTAATATCAGTTGCTGTCATATTTTTCACCTCTAACTCTTTCAATTATAGCAAATTAAAGTATTTTAGCTATTTTTCAGAGCAAAAATTAGTAGTTTAGTTTTTAACAAAAATGACTATTATTGACTTTAAAAACGCTAAAATTTAAGTAAAACAAATAAAATTAGGTAAAAACCGAAGTTTTAGTTTAAAACGCTCCAAAATTGTTAAGTTTATCCACGATTTTATTTTTATATTGAATGTTTTAGGTATTTTTTCATTTAAAAAATAATAATTTAGACTTTTTATTAAAAAAATTCTATGATAGTTTTGGAAGAAAAATATTCATTTTCTAAAGAAGGAGATTACTAATGTCTGATAGAACTTTATTGTTTATTTTAATTGCGCTAGTCGCAATTTTATTCATTATTATGCCTGTTTTATTTGTTTACTTAATTAAGAAAAGTAAAACTAAACAGTCTAACCAAACTGATATTCCAAATCTTGCACTTTTAGACAAATCACTTTCAAACTCGACTGAAGTTGTTAAAAACATAATTACTGAAAAACTGCATGAATTTGAAAAAACACAAAGCGACAACAGGATAAAGGAGCTTGAGAAATACAACGAATCGGTTGGCAAAATCATTTCACTTAAAGAAGAAATTACCAACTCTTTTACTTCATTTAAAGAAAACCAAGCAAAAACCATTAGTGATAACTTAGAGAAAAACTTCGGGCAAACTAAAGAAATTATTCAAGATATCACCCAAAGACTAACCAAAATAGATAGCGCACAAACTCAAATTACTAACTTTAAAGAAACTATTGATGATTTTAACCGTGTGCTGACTGACAAAAAAGCACGTGGTAATTTTGGGGAGTTTCAACTAGAGGCTATGTTTAACTCAGTTGTTGGTGACACCAAAGACTCAATTTTCCAAAGACAAGTTAAACTTTCTAACAATAGCAAAGTTGATGGACTTTTGCGTGCACCGAAAGAAATTGGCGACATCCCAATTGACTCAAAATTCCCACTTGAAAACTACCGCACAATGATAAACGCCAAGACCCCACTTGAATATAAAAATGCTAAAAAAGACTTTTCTAATAACTGTAAGAATCATATTGAAGATATTTCAAAAAAATACATAATTAAAGGCGAAACTGCTGATTTTGCTTTTATGTTTATTCCGGCAGAAGCAATATTTATTGCACTACACTCCTTTGAGTTTAATGCGGTACTAGATCTTGCAAGGAAAAAGAATGTTTACATAGTTTCGCCGTCTACTCTTTTTATAGTCATTCAAGAAATTTACAAGTTAAAAAAACAAAGAGAAATTCAAAAAAATTTGAAACCAATTTTAACTGAACTTAAGGCTTTAGAAAATGAGTTTAGGCTTTTTAAAGAAAGATGGGATGAGTTTGAACAGCACTTTAAAAAAGAAGGTGAAGCGATTAATAAGTTAAATATCACACAAGGTAAAATTGTTAAAAAGTTTAAAGACATTAACACTCTTTCACTTCAAGAAGAACTAGTTGAATTAGTTGATTCTGTTGCAACTGAAGAACAGTAAGAAATCTTTTATATTCGTGATTTTCTGCATTTTACACAAAAATGTTGATATAAAAATTAGTTTAAGTGTTCTTTAAATTACTCTACATTTAATTTAGTGTAAATGATACGAAATAATTTGGTGTAATTCTACTTTTTTCTTCACAAAATACTTGATTTTTTGTCTCGATACAACTGTCAATTTAGTTAAAACGGCTTAAAACCAAACAAAATTTTAAATTACTTGGTATTTAATTTACCTTACTATATAACCTGAGTTTTTGCGATGTAAAAATATTTTCGGAGTTGTAGGCTTTATAAAG
>CAUTZH010000002.1:0-110237 GCA_963543155.1 uncultured Acholeplasmataceae bacterium | reverse complement strand
TAAACTGCATAGTGTGGTCTTTGCCTTTTGAGTTAAACTTAAGTTCGTGTGTTTCATCTTTTAAATATTGAATGCCGGCAGGATTGTCAACTTTAGCTTGTGGGTATGCACCAAACTTCTTAGTAAGTTTGCCAATATGCAAAGTTACTTTATAATTTTTTTGAACTAAGTAATTTTCAATTTCTTTCTTAGTTTTTTCTTTGCCATCTAGTTCTGCTTTTCTAATACCAAGACCTGAAGCCGCAAACTGACTTTCGTCAATCACACCTATTGCAGCACCGTGTCTGATTATTCTTTCAGCAAAAGAACTCATATGGTTTTTAACTTCAAAGGTAATTTTGTAAACTTTTCTAAATATAGTAACAGTTACTTTATTTTGAGTTTTATCTGCATTAACTGTAAATTTTTCAACACTAAAAACAGGTTTTTGATAAACAGATGCGTCAGGGTTCGTGTATTCAACTGTGTGAATAGATGCAATTTTGCTGCTCTTTCTTATCATTTTTTCCACAAAAGTACCATCAGTATTCTCTTTTTTAACAGTGTATGTGATTTCTCTGTCTTGATATTCAGTTCTAGCATGTAATTCTAAACTTTCTGTGTCTTTTGCGACAACAAACTCAGTTTGCACAGCACCATCTGGAGCATAAGCCCAACCAAGGAAATTGTGAGTATCTTTAAGGGTGTAGTCAGGTAAAGTGATACTTCTGGTTTTTTTAACTTTTAGTGTTCCAAAAGTTAAGGCAGCAATACCTTCGCTTTTCTTAAAATTGACTGTTACTTCTTTTAATTTATAGTATTGGCGAACCTCAGTTGTGTTGTCGCCAGCGGTAAGTTTTGCCGTTAATTTATTGTCAGGATGAGTAGTATCTTTTTCATAAAGTTGAGTGTCAAGGTTAGTATAATCTTGGTAAACAGCATCATCTTTGACATTTTGGTTAGTTTTGATTTCTTCAATTCTTTCGTAAGTATTGTCAAGTGAACTTTCTTTTCCTTGTTTTTCAAGTAAATGAACTACCTTGTAGCTGACTAAAGAATTTTCTGCATTGTTTTTAAAAACTGGATACAGTTTTGCGTATTCTTTTTTGGCTTTAAGTTCAGCTATATATGTTTTGCTATTTTGGATATTTGACCAACCAAGAAATTCTTCGTTTTTCGCAAGTTCAAGTTCTTTGTTTGAAAAAGATACACTAATTTTTTCATCTAATTTAAACTTTCTTTTAGCTATTTCTTTTCCTGTTTTTGAGTGAAAAGTAATTTCAACATGACTGACAGTTCGGGCATTTTTACTTTTTATACCAAAAACTGTTCCTAAAATAATTGCCAAAATAGCAACTATAATGACTAAAATACTAAAATATAAATATAATTTATTTTGACTAATTTTTTTCATTTTTATCCTCAGCGATTAGTTAATTCTAATCTAAATTTGTTAGTTTCAATTTTTTAAGTTAATTTAAAGACATCAGCTAAACACTTAGCAACTCCGTCTTCTTTGTTAGTGTGCTCAGTAAATAACTTAGCGTGCGGGTACAGCACTTCGCGACTATTTCGCATAGCAACGCCATATTTTACTAAATCAAGCATCTCAACATCGTTAACATTGTCGCCAAAAGCAATCGTATGGTTTAAATCAACATCTTTTGATTTTGCGAGTTCCAATATTGAAATTGCTTTACTTTGTCCTTTGATGTGAACTTCATAAAGCGGGAAATTACCGTTTTCTGTAAAAACATCAAAGTAATATCTAAATCCAAGGCTAGCAAAGTTTTTGGAAATGTTTTCTTCAAAAATCTTGGCAGTGTCTGGCTTTAAAAGCACCAGTGCTCCTGGAAAATCTGGTAAAGAACCTCTGACTTCCTTGGTAATTTCAATAATTTTAACCTCAGATTGACCAGCAAAAAAAGAAAATCTTGCCAGTCGGTCGTCATAATTGTAGACATAACATAAATTGTCTACATTAAATAAGTAACTTTCAACTATATTTGCGTTTCTATCAACTAAACTCAAAAACAGTTCAGGCTTAATGTAGTTTCTAAACACAGTTTTACCTTTATGCATATCAATTAAAGTAGCCCCGTTGTCAGCGATTATATATTTTGACTTAAGCGCTAAGTTTTTATAAATATAGTCAACACCGACCTTTGGTCTACCTGATGCTAAAATCACTGTATGACCGTTTTTTTCAACTTTGTGCAAAGTCTTTTTCGTAAATTCAGAGTAATCTGAGCGTTTTTCAAGTAACGTACCGTCTAAGTCTATAAAAATAGTGTGCTTAGTTTTAGGGTCAAAATGTTTTAAAAGTGCTTCTGCTCTCTTGTTTGTCTCACTAATTTTTGTAAGTAAAACATCGCTTTGTTCACCGCTGCCGGTCAAAAGATAGCCAGTGTCTTTATTTTCATTTACTTTGTTGGTGTTTTTAATTAGTTTTTTATAATTTTTATTTGGGTTAACTTTTACTTTTTTAACTGAATAAACAATTAAATAAACAACTAGCGCTAAAAAACCAACACTAATAAAAATATCGGCGACATTACAGTTAAATGCCAGTTTGCCTTGAATGAAGGGAAAAACTATAAAGTCAGTAACTCCTTCTGGCAAAAAAATACGTTCGAACGCATTGCCAAGTGCTCCACCTGTGAGCATCGGCAAGATAAAAGCGGCCATTATTTTATTTTTTTTGTAGATAAAATAAGACTGAGCAACCAGTAAAGTAGCTAAACCAAGTAAAGTAATTATCACTAAAAAAACTCTGCTTTGACTAAATGAACCGTAGGCAGCACCTCTGTTTTTGATGTGCGAAAACTCAAGTAAATATGGAATGATAGTTTTGCTTTCGCCAAGTGGTAAGTTAGCTGCAACTAAGGTTTTAGAAATTAAGTCAAAAGCCACAACACTTAACAAAAAACCAAGTGAAACTAAAGGAATGGTTAAGTTGCTAAGTATCTTACTTTTCTTCATTTAACACAAAATGTTTAACTTCAATACCGACTGCTTCCGCCATTTTTTTAGAAGCAGCGGTTTGTGGCGAGTCCGGCATATACATCTGTTCGTAAATTACTTTTTTAATTCCGGCTTGAACTAGATGCTTCATGCACTCTGAACACGGAAAGTAGTTAACATAAACTACGCAGTCTTTAACTGCGGTAATTGAGTTAAAAATTGCATTCATCTCAGCGTGCACAACATAAGGATACTTAGTGTTTTCATAAGAACCTGAGCGTTCCCACGGAAAATTATCGTCAGAAATTCCACGCGGAAAACCGTTGTAGCCAATTCCAACAATTCGTTTATCTGCATTAACTATGCAAGCGCCAACTTGGGTATTGGGGTCTTTTGAGCGTTTTGCCGACAGTTTAGCAATCCCCATAAAATACTCATCCCAAGAAATAAAGTTTTCTCTTTTCATTATTCTTGCTCCTTAACAGCAATTCCAAGTTCTTCTAGTTGTGTGTCCCAAACAGAATTTGGCGAATCGTTCATTAAGTCACGAGCAGACTGAGTTTTAGGGAAAGCCACAATGTCTTTTATATTTGTGGTATTACACATAATCATGACAATCCTATCTAGACCAAGACCAATTCCACCGTGTGGAGGAGTTCCATATTGGAAAGCCTCAATTAAGAAACCAAACTTTTGTTTGATGTCTTCGTCGCTAAGACCTATTGTTTTAAAGATTTCAGCCTGTAGATTAGAGTCATGAACACGAATTGAGCCAGAGCCAAGTTCGTATCCATTTAGCACAAGGTCATAATGTCTAGCTAAACATTTTTTAGGATTTTTCTTAAGCATCTCAGGGTTTTTAGGCTGAGTAAAAGCATGGTGCATTGACTCAAGGGCTTTGGTCTCAGGATTTACTTCAAATAAAGGAAAGTCTGTAACCCAAAGAACTTTAAAGTCGTTTGGTTTAATTAACTCAAGTATATTGGCAATTTGCACACGAACTGCTCCTAAACCCTTTGAGACTTTTTCGTATTCGCCAAGTCCAAAGAAAATAATTTCACCTGGTTGTAGGTTTAGTTTTTCAATTTCTTTATCTGTTAGTTCTTTTGCTAAAGATCCGCTTACTTTGCCGTCTGCTACTTTTAAAAATGCAGTTTTTGCAAGTGAGTTTTTTAAGGCCAGAGCACTAAGTTCATCTAAAACTTTGTGTGTAAACTTATCGTTTGCTTGAAAACGAATACCACGAATAGATTTAAATGAGTTAATAAATGATGAACACGCTGCTTTTAGCCAAGCAAAGTCAGTAATTTCTAAGTCGTATCTTAAGTCTGGTTTATCTGAACCATACTTAGCAATCGCATCTTTAAACTTTAAAACTGGGAATTTGCGTGGTAAATCAAAGTTAAGTACATCTTTGAAAAGTTTTTTAAACATCTTTTCAACCATTTGCATGATTTGTTTTTCGTCAACAAAAGACGTCTCAATGTCAATTTGAGTCAACTCAGGTTGGCGGTCTGCCCGCAAGTCCTCATCACGGAAGCACTTAGCAATTTGATAGTATTTTTCAAAACCTGCAACCATTAAAAGTTGTTTATAGATTTGCGGAGATTGAGGAAGCGCAAAAAACTGGCCATGATAAAGTCTACTTGGCACTAAATAGTCACGTGCTCCTTCTGGGGTAGATTTTGCTAAAATTGGCGTGTCAATTTCCACAAAATCCATAGCCTCAAGGGATTTTCTAACCGAGCGCACGATTTCTGCTCTTTTTAAAATGTATGATTTTTGCACAGGTCTGCGCAGGTCAAGATATCGGTATTTTAAACGCACATCTTCAAGAGCATCGGTTTTATCTGCCACGATTAGCGGTGGGGTTTTGGCAGTACTCAAAATTTTTAAAGTATTAACTTCAAGTTCAAAACGTCCAGTTTCTAGATTTTTGTTTTCAGATTCACGAAGGGCTAAAGTGCCAGTTGCTTCAATTACAAACTCATTTCTAAGGGTTTCTGCAACTTCGTAAATTGGATTTTCTGGTCTGACAATCAATTGCAGCAAACCATAACGATCGCGAAGGTCAACGAAAATTAGGCCACCTAAATTACGTTTTTTAGCAACCCAACCCGCGACGCTAAGTGATTTTCCAATTAGTTTTTCCTGAATTTGGTTAGTTTTTACTTTCATTTATATGCTCCTTTGCAAACTTAGCAAGTTTGTTTGAATCAATGATAACGGTTTCTTTAGATTCAGCGTTTTGACAAAAAATAGTTTGAGTGTCCCGCTCTTGTTCGCCAATTGTCAAAATATATTTAGGGTTAGTTAAATAAGCCTGTTTTAACAATGCAGAGATTTTTTTATTTTCGTAGCTAATTTGCCCGCTGTAGCCCAAAGACCTTAACTCTTTTAAGATGCTAAGGGCATAAAAAGAATCTGTGCATGCATTGATAATAAAAAAATCAGGACCAGTTTCCTTGGTTAAAAAGCCAGATAAACTAGCGACTTCTAAAAGCCTTTCAAAACCAAACGCAAAGCCAAGAGCGCCGGTTTGAGGACCGCCTAGTTCGTCAACTAAGTTGTCGTATCTACCGCCTCCACAAATAGTTGCTGCATTGCCAAGGTCTGCAAACTCAACCTTAACTTCAAAAACAAGACCTGTATAGTAGTCAATTCCTCTGACTAACTTATGATTAACTTCGGCGTTAATTTTAAGTTTACTTAAGTTTTGAACAATTTGGTCAAAGTATTTTTTTTCATCTGCTGGCAAAATATCGTAAACTTTAGGTGTTTTTAGAAACAAATCAGAGTTAACACAAACCTTGCAGTCAAGTACTCTTAAGGTATTCTCGTGAACTCTAGTTTGACAGTCTGTACAAAGTTTATCTAAATTTGGAGAAAAATAGGCTTTTAAGGCCTCAGCGTAGGTTTTTTTGGTTTTCTCGCCACCAAGACAATTTAAGTGAATTTTGTAGTTCTTAATTTTTAAGTCCGACAAAATTTGGGAAATCAATATAAAAACTTCAGTGTCGGCAACTACTGACTTTGGTGTGAAGTTTTCAACTCCAAACTGAAAAAACTCACGGAAACGACCTTTTTGCGGGCGTTCATAGCGGTAGGCTTTACCAAAATAGTAGTATTTGGTTTGTTTAGTTGCGTATAGTTTATTTTCAATATAAGCACGAGCAGCTGGTGCTGTCATTTCAGGTCTAAGCGTGATTGCACGGTCTCCTTTGTCTTTGAAATCATAAGTTTCTTTTTTGACCATGTCAGCAGTTTCGTTTGCTCGGTGAAAAAGTTTTGAGTCTTCAAAAACAGGCGTCTCTAAATAAGCGCAGCCCATGGCCTCAGCGTTTTTCTTTAACACCGAAAATACAGCCTGGTGTAGTTTCGCAGCCTCACCAAATAAATCATAAGTTCCTTTAGGTTTATTCATATTTTTTCCTTTCTAGTTTTCAAGCAAAAGAGTAAATGGACCTGAGTTTGTCAAAGTTATTTGCATATCCGCGCCAAAACTACCTGCTTGGGTGTTAAAATCTTGACTCAAATTATTAAGTGTTTCCAGATAAAGTTTCTCAGCCTCTTTAAAGTCAAGAGCGTTTGTAAACGAAGGTCTGTTGGAGTTGTTTGTATCTGCGTATAGAGTAAACTGAGAAATTACCATCAGTTCAGTACCAACTTCTTTTAAACTTAAATTAGTTTTACCAAAACTGTCTTCAAAAATGCGTAGTTTCTTTAACTTACTGCACATTTTTGAAACATTTTCTTTAGTATCAGTCAGGCAAAAACCAACAAAAACAAGTAAACCTTTGCTGATTTTAGAAATAACTTGACCTTCAACCGCGCATTCAGCAGATTTTACCCTTTGAATTAGTGCGCGCATTATTTGACAAACCTTTCAACTTGAAAAACTCCGCTTAGTTTTTTTAAGTTCAAAATTATTAAATTAAGTTCATGGGCGTCTTTAACCCCAATTTTAATTTTGTAAACTTGAGTTAAAGAGTTTGCTTGCACTGTTTGAAACTCAGCAATAGAGGTAGAAGTTGAGTTGATAAGCGACACAATTTCAGACATCATGGTAGTTGTGTTTTGGACTTTTAATCTCAACCAGGCCGCAAAACGACGGTTTGGTGATTTTCCCCAAAACACCTGGATTTCTCTGTTTTGGTCTAAAGTTTTTAAGTTCACACAATCTTTTAAATGAACAACTATACCTGAGTTTTTAGAAACATAGCCTCTGATTTCATCGTCATAAACCGGATTGCAACAAAGTGCTAACTTAACTTGCGGTTTGTTTAAACCTTCAACAATTACACCAGTGCTGGAAGCCGCTTCCAGACCTCTGGCGGCTTTTTTAAGTTGGGCTTCCAGGGCACCTTCTTTAGTTAGTTCGGTTCCGTTAATTTTGGCAATTACTGTTTTGGGAGAAAGTAAGTTCTTGCCAATTTCAAAGTAAAAGTCATCTAAAGTTTGGAAACTTTGTTTTTCAAAATTCTTTTCAACAAAGTCCATATCCAGCGTAAAGTCAGTAATTTTGGCTTTAACGAGTTCTCGTTCTAATTCTTCTTTGCCGGATTTTATCAGTTCATCGCGGTAATAGGTATTTAAGAAGTTTTTAATTTTAGTTCTCGCACGCGAAGATTTAGCAATTTTTAGCCAGTCAATTGACGGAATTGCGTTTTTTGCGGTTTTAATAGACACAATATCACCAGTTTTTAACTTAGTGTCAATTGGCGACATTTTGTTGTTAATAGTAGCCCCGACCATAGTAGTGCCAACTTGAGTGTGAATTGCATATGCAAAGTCAATTGGCGTAGAGCCGTTTGGCAGTTCAATTACCTTGCGGTCTGGAGTAAAGACGTAGACATTGGCGTTTAAAATGTCTTGCTTAATGTTTTCAACAAACTCAGCGGCTTCTTTTTTAGTTTCGTCTGAGTCTTTTGAAATTTTAAGTAGATCCGCGTACCATTTAAGTTTTTCTGCTAACTCAAATTGCTCGCGTTCTTTTGAATATACCTTGTTTTCTTTATAAGCCCAGTGAGCAGCAATACCCAGTTCTGCAACCTCATCCATTTCAAAAGTTCTAATTTGCACTTCAAAAAGTTGACCCATTGAAAAAAGCACGGTTGTGTGTAGAGACTGATATAAGTTGGGTTTAGGCATAGCAATGTAGTCTTTAAAGCGCTTTGGAATTGGTGTGAAGTTCGCGTGAATTAAGCCTAGAACCGAATAACAATCGGCAACAGTTGGAACAATTATACGAACCGCCAAAAGGTCGTAGATATCTTCAAAGTCTTTTTTTAAGATAACTAGTTTTTTATAAATACTGTAGATATTTTTGATGCGGCCTTTGATTTCAAACTTGATGTCGGTGTTTTTAGTTAAAACTTCGGTTGTTGCCGCAATTATTTGATTTATTTCCTTTTCGCGTTGATCTTTGGTGTTGTTAAGAAGCGATGAGATGTACTTATATGTGTCGTTGTCGGTGTATTTCAGTGCTATGTCTTCAAGTTCTGCTTTAATTCTAAACATACCAAGGCGATGGGCGAGTGGGGCGTAGATATCTAGGGTTTCTTTAGCAATTGCAGCCTGTCGGTCTGGTTTTTGAAACTTAAGTGTGCGCATGTTGTGCAGGCGATCGGCGATTTTTATAATGACTACCCTGATGTCTGTAGCCATTGCAATTAGCATTTTTTGCTGATATTCAACTTGAGTGGTGTCTGTTTTAAACTCAACTTTAGAGATTTTAGTCACACCTTCCACAAGATTAGCAATTTCTGTTCCAAACATTTGGCTGAGTTCCGCCTTTGGCAAGTCTGTGTCTTCAAGCGTGTCGTGAAGCAAACCTGCGGCTAAAGTCTCTGGACCTGCGCGCATGTCTGCTAAAATCTGAGTGACTGCAATTGGATGCGTAAAATACGGATCTCCGTTTTTTCTAAATTGATTGTCGTGATATTTTTCGCCGACTAAAAAAGCCCTTTCAATTAACTTTAAACTGTCTGGGTTTTTTATGTATGTATCAATTGTGTTAATTAAGTTTTGATATAGTTCAGCGAACTTTGTTTCAATCATTTTAAAAAAATTATTTATTAGTATTCAATTAAAGTAAAAGTTTTGTAGTTTTTAAGAAGTTCACGGCCTTTTAAGTCTTTAAGTTCAATTAAGAAGCAGCAACCGACTACTTCACCGCCTAGTTTTTCAATCATGTCAATTGTGCATTTAACGGTGCCACCAGTCGCCAAAAGGTCGTCAACTATTACCACTTTGTCGCCTGGTTTAATGGCGTCTGCGTGAATTGACAGGGTATTAGTGCCGTATTCCAGTGAGTATGCCATGTCTAGAGTTTTTCTTGGTAGTTTTCCTGGTTTTCTAACTGGCACAAAGCCAATGTTTAACTTATAAGCAACAGGGCAACCAAAAATAAAACCTCTAGCCTCAGGTCCACAAATTATAGTAGCACCGTTGGCTTTGGCAAACTCATACATTTTTTCAATAGCGGTTGCAAAAGCATCACCGTTTTGCATTAAAGGAGTGATGTCTTTAAAGTCAATTCCGGGTTTTGGAAAGTCTTTGACAGGTGCTATGTAATCGGCTAGTTTTTTAATTTCCATGGTTTAAACCTCACTTTATAATTATATATTATATAAAAGCATAAAGGCTTAGGCTAACTATCTGAAGAACCAAAGCCACCAGTTCTTAGTTTGAAGTTAGCATTTTCTTTGGTTTTTTGGTAGCAGATAAATATACCTTGTGCGATTTTTTCACCTTTTTTTAGTAAAATATCAGTTTTACCGAAGTTATAAAGGAGCACTAAGATATGACCTTCATTGATTTCATTGCCATAGTAGTCTGCGTCAATTATTCCAACACCATTTGGTAGCATTAAAGTTTTTTTAATTGGCAGTGAAGAACGAGCAACTAACATCAGAAACTCATCTTTAGGAAAACAGGCTTTGATACCAGTTGGTACTTTTGTGATTTCACCTGCTTTAATTAAAGTGTCTTTTGCCACAGCAAAATCATACCCAGCAGAAGCCTTAGTTGCCCGAACCGGTATTTCGATGTTTTGGTTTTCATATTCAGTTACGACTTCGAATCTTCGCATGTTTTGCCCTCCTTTCTGGCGTTAGCTTTTTGAAATTGTTCAAAAACTAGTTTGTCTGAAACCGCTGTGTAAATTTCGGTGGTTTTAACATTTTTGTGTCCTAAAAGTTCTTGCACAGTTCTAATATCTGCGCCATTTTCAAGCATAATGGTAGCAAAAGTGTGTCTAAGCAAGTGGGGGTGAACATTAAAAGTTTCACCTGCTTTGTCAACCAGGGTATTTAGAATTTTTCTAACGCCGCGAGCAGTAAGTTCTCCGCCTTTGTAGTTAATAAAAATGCGTTTGGTTCCGATGATATTGCTTTTATTTTGTAAAACTGGTCTGGTATATGCAAGATAAGTTTTAATGTCAGCAGCTAGTTCTTCAGATAAAAAAATTAGTCTTTCTCTGTTGCCTTTGCCGGTAATTTTAATTTGGAGCTGTGCAAAATCCAAGTCTTGAACAGAAATATTTATCAACTCAGAAACACGCAAACCAGTTTCAAAAAGTAATCTAAGTAAAATAGAGTTTCTAACGCCAAGTGGTTTGGTTTGGTCTATTACTTGAAACAAAGCAGAAACCTCTTCTTTAGTTAAAGTTTTTGGCAGTTTTTTGGGAACTTTTGGCGGTCTAATGTTTTTTGCGATGTTTGTCGTGATCCTACCGCTTTCGTATAAAAATCTGTAGAAAGACTTAAGTGCAGAAATTTTTCTAGCGATAGTTTTCGGAGTTTTTTCAATGTCAGCAAGATGAGAAATAAAGTATCTAAAGATGCGTTCATTGGAAACATCTGAAAAAGTTTCGGCAAGTTTGTTTGCTTGCAAGTAAAATAAAAAATCTTCCAAATCTTTTTTGTAGGCTATCTCTGAGTTTTCTGAGTAGCCTTTACTTTTTAATTCTTCAAAAAATTCAGTTAACTCATTCATTGCTGTAACCAATTGATTTCAGGTAAGTTATTTTTCTTTAAATACTCATTTGCTTTTTTAAAAACATTTGAGCCATAAAAACCTTTACTGAAAGAAAAGAAACTAGGATGACTAGTTTGCAAAACCAAATGCTTTTCTTGGTCAATTAGACTTAAAAAAATGGCTTTAGCAAACTCACCAAACAACATAAAAACTATTTTTTTTCTATATTCGTTTAAATAAGAAATTGCATTTTTAGTAAAAACATCCCAACCAATATTTTTGTGAAAAAGTGGTTCTCCCACTTTAGTTGTTAAAAATGCATTAAGTAGAAAAACGCCTTGTTGGGCTAAATAAGTTAGTTTTGGAGAGATATTTTTATAACCATATTCAAACTCAATTTCCTTAAAAATATTTCTTAAAGAAACTGGAATTTTTGGGCCATTTGCAGAAAATGCAAGACCGTCTGCAACTCCTTTTTGAGGGTATGGGTCTTGGCCAATAATTACTACTTTAATGTCATTTAAAGGGGTATTAAACGCAGCGTAAATATCTGATTTTAAAGGGGTAATTTCTAAATTTAGATAGTCTTTATCCAGTTTTTCTTGAAGTTTATAAAAATATGGTTTCTGTTTTTCGCTTAAAAAAAAGTTTGACCAATTCTGTTCTTGCATAAAAATTACCTCCTTTATTGTTTAAAAAAAGGCGAGTTGTGCTCGCCTTTTTAAAAATGTATTGTATTAAACAAACTCGGCTTAACTTATTTAGTTAAAAGTGCAAGTTTTTTAAGAGTACGAACAAGTTGAGAAACGTAGCTGTTTTCGTTGTCATACCAAGACATTACTTTAACTAATTGTTTGCCGTCAACATCAAGGATTTGAGTTGTATAAGCATCATATACAGAACCGTAAGTTGTGCCGATAACGTCAGATGAAACAATTGGATCTGGTTGGTAGCAAAGTGTCTCAGAGTGAGCAGCTTTAAAAGCAGCGTCGATTTGTTCAAGAGTAACAGATTTTTTAAGTTCAACAGTTAAGTCAACAACTGAACCAGTAACAGTTGGAACACGTAGAGCAGTTCCGTCTAATTTGCCTTTTAGTTGAGGTAGCACTAAAGAAATTGCTTTAGCAGCACCAGTTGAAGAAGGAACGATGTTTTGAGCAGCACAACGTCCGCGACGAGAATAAATGCCTTTTTTGTGTGGAGAGTCCATAAGTGATTGGTCAGCAGTAAAAGCATGAACGGTAGTCATGAAACCTTTAACGATACCGAATTTATCATCAAGAACTTTTGCAATTGGAGCAAGACAGTTAGTTGTGCAGCTTGCGCCTGAAACGATTTCTTCGCTTCCGTCTAGTGTATTGTCGTTAACATTGTAAACGATAGTTTTAACATCACCAGTTGCAGGAGCTGAAATTAAGACTTTTCTTGCACCTGCTTCAATGTGCCAGTGTGCTTTTTCTTGAGAAGTAAAAAGACCTGTACATTCAAGAACAATATCAACACCTAGTTTTTTCCAAGGTAAGTTTTTAGGATCACGTTCAGCGATAACTGGAATTGTTACTCCATCAACAATTAAATTATTTTCTTTAAAAGAAACTTTGTCTTGTAAGAAACTGCCTTGAGCAGTGTCATATTTTAGTAGGTAAGCAAGAGATTCTGCGTCTGTTAAGTCGTTAATAGCAACAACTTTAAAATCTTTGCTTTGAGAAATTTGGCGGAACGCAAGACGTCCGATTCTACCAAATCCGTTAATTGCAACTTTAATAGCCATATTTTTCCTCCATATCTATTACCTAATAATTTTAGCACAACGAACCATAACAAGTGCGAAAAATGCTGTTTTTCCCGTATTTAAATTTACAGCATCAGATTAAAATAAAATAAAAATATTGATAAAATAAATATAGAGGCAAAAAATGACTGAAAACCTAGAAATTGAATTTAAAACTGAATTAAGCAAGCAAAAATATACTGAATTGTTGGCAAAATATGCAAATTTAGCTGAGCAATTTACACAAATCAATTACTATTTTGACGATTTTGCGATGAAACTAACAAAAAATAAACAAACTGCAAGAATCAGACACATTTTAGATAAAAATACTTATGAACTGACAGTTAAGTTTCCGGATAAAAATGGAACTTTAGAGAAAACAGAAATTTTAAACGAAGAACAAGCAAAGAAGTTTATTAAAAAAGGTTTTAAGTTCAAATTTGACACTATAGTTTTCTTGAGTAATAAAGGTAAACTAAAGACTAAAAGAGTTGAGTTTAAATATAAAACCGGAACTGGTTTTTTGGATTTTTCAACCTGGGGTTTTCTAAATTTAAACAAAGTATATGAATTTGAGTTTGAAGCAATTAGCCTAAAAAAAGGTAAGACTGAGTTTGATGAGTTTTTAAAAGAAAATAAAATTAAATATAAAAAATCTCAATCAAAGGCTAGTCGTATACTTAAATTAAATGAAAATAATAAATAATATAAAGGCTTTATTAAGCCTTTTTATTCTATTTTTTAAAGTTGGTTTAATCACCTTTGGTGGTGGTTATGTGATGCTTGGAATTCTTGAGCATGAACTTTGTGAACGCAAAAAAATCTTATCAAAAGATGAAATGATTACACTTTTAGCAGTCTCAGAAACTACGCCCGGTCCGTTTACCATTAACGCAGCAACTTATATAGGACACAAGAAACTCGGATTTTGGGGAGCAGTGTTTGCAACAATCGGTGTAGTTCTTCCGTCTTTTATAATTATTATTTCATTAGCATTCGTGTTAAAGAAATACAACACAAATGTTTATCTAAAAGGATTTTTAACTGGAATTAAAGCAGGAGTTATTTTACTGATTTTCAAAGCAGGTATTAAACTTCAAAAAGGGATTTTAAATAACTTAACTAACATTTCTATCTTTTTAGTGTGTTTGTTTTTAACTTTATTTACCGAACTTTCTTTAATCTACATAATGGTTTCACTTATTTTAATTTCAGTAGCAACCCATAAATTAAACGAAGAACTAAATAAAACTAAAGGTGGTGTATTTTGAAAATACTGACCTTATTTTTTCTTTTCTTAAAAATATCTGCGTTTACTTTTGGTGGTGGATACGCCATGATTCCACTTTTGAACTTTGAACTTACAAAACGCGGATACATAGACAGCGATGAACTTTATACTTTTATCGGGATTTCTGAAAGTACTCCAGGTGCTTTTGCTGTCAATATAGCGACCTACATTGGCTTTGAACAATACGGAATTCTTGGTGCTGCTTTGCTTAACCTAGCGATAGTCTTGCCATCATTTTTAATCATTTTATACATTTCTAGCAGCAACATGTTAAATCAAAATCTTTACATTAAAAGAGCAATTTCTTTTTTAAAACCAGCAGCGATTGCCTTTATTTTTACAGCAGCGATTAAAATTTCTTTAAAAGTTTTATTTGAAGTCAATAGTTTACTAATTTTCAACTTCAAAGCCAAATCTTTTACAATTTTAATATTCTTATTTGTCTTTTTAATAAGCCTGATCTGGGAGAATTTCAACCGTAAAAAAAGACCACTGCACCCAGTTTTAGTAATTTTTCTTTCTGGTTTTAGTGGCCTATTGTTAACGGTATTAAATTTAAATTGAAACTTCGCTAAAGTCAGCGACTTCTAGTTTAATAGTGGGAATTTCTTGAGTTTTCTTTTCAGGCACTTCTTTAATGCTGATTTCTTTTATGTAGTCATCGCATTCAAAATCAGGACTTTCCATAATTTTTGCGCGAATGTCTTTAGGAATAAAAATTCTTATTTCTTCATCGTTGTAGCCAACTTGCATTTTTTCGTTTTCAATAATAATTGGACGTTTTAAAATTGCAGGGTTAGCCAAAATCCAACGTTTAAGTTCGTGAGTAGTAAACGAGTCTACATCAAAAAAATCATTTCTAGCGGTTTTTGAGCGAGTTGAAATAATTGAGTCAAAGCCATCGTCTGCTAAACTAAGCATTAAATCTATGTCAGACATTTGTACTTCTCCTGCCAAAATATTGACCTCATCGTATTTAATTCCAAAACTATCTAGCCATTTTTTGGCTTTTCTACAAGATGAGCAAGACGGAGTAGTGTATATTTTTAATTCAGTTTTTTTGCTTTTTTTCTCGTTTTTCATATCTATGTAAGTATAACAAAAAAGTTTTTAAATTCAATACCAAAAACGGAAAATCCTTGATTTTTTGTAATTAAACTACCGTAAAAGTTTTATAAATTTCTTTATTTAAAGTAGAATAAATTTTTAAAATAATAGCGGAATTACCAGTATTTTCTTTACTAATTTTTAGTTCAGGAACATTTTTGAGTAAATTTTCAAGAGTTTGAATGAGTTTTTGTGCATTTTCATTAGTTTCTGAAGCAGTTTTAAAAAGTTGAGAAATTCTTTCTTTTATAATTTCATTACTTACTCTATATCTGCTTAACTTACTAGAATGCTTTAAACAGATGATGTATTTCTCACGGAAATTATTCAAACAAATAGAATAAGAATTGTCTTGGTTTTTTTCAATTTTTGTGATATTTTTACCAAAAATATTGCTAAAAATTGACTGCATTTCTTGTTCTGAGTAATCTAAACTGTTATTTAAATAAAGTAGATAAGTTTTTGAATTGGTTTGCATCGCTAAATAATCCTTTTTAAAGAAGTTATAAGTGACTTTAAAAGTTTTGTTTAATTCGCTTAAGGTAAAATCTTCGCTTTCTTTATCAAACCATTGTCTCAGATTTTGATTTACATTTTTTAAGTCATATGAACCAAATAAGTCAGCTGTAGCATTTGAAAATGCTAAATTTGAAGACATAAAGAACCTTGTATGCATAGAATCTACATAACTATCTGAAATTTTGACAGGTTCACCGTCTCCATATCTAATTTCTGCAAAAAAAGAGACAGTATATATATTTGAATACTTGTCTTGAAGACTCAGTTTCAACTTTTTGTAAGCATAAGGGCTTACTTTTAATTTGTTGATTTCTGTGTTTAGCTCAGTGTAATTAAGAATTTCTAAGTTTAAATTTTTTAAAATATTAGTTTTTAAGTTAAAGTATTTTATAACCTCTTGAATATTATGTTCAGTTTGATAGTAGTAAAACATAAATAATCTATTTAGTTCATAAAAATCAGAAACGGGACTTATTCGCCTAACTTTTACCTTGAAAACTCTAACTTCGCCAGTACTAAGTTTTTGAATTGAAAATAAAAAGTTACCATTTTTATCTTCTGAGCTGTAAATTTCATATTCTTTTTCATTAAAAATATTCTTAAGTTGTCCTTTAATTGTAGCAATAACTGAGTTTATATCGGTTTCAAAACCAGTATAAAGTGTCGTTTCAGAACCATTTAAAGTTGTTGTAGAGTGTCTGAAGGTTTTCTTTTTGAGTTCATCTGAACTAATTGATGTTATCTTCTCGTCGTCTGCAATAAAGTAATTGTTATTGGTTTTAAAAGTTAGGTCTAGTTTATCAATTTCTTTTGCTACTTTGAGTTTTAATTTTAAGGTTTTTAAAATTTGTTTTGTTGAGTTATTTTTCGTGTAAAAATTAAGTTCAATTGTTTCGTTATGTGTATTTAATTTGGTTAATTGATTTAAAAGTTCTAATTCATCAATATGATAGTTGGAAATGAATTTTTCAAAAGTCTTTTTAATCTCAGCTAGAGTGAATACAATTTTATCTTTTTTAAATAAGTTAATTTCATTTATGGTAGTAAGTTCGACTAATTCCACAAAAGTTTCAAAGTCTTTATTTAAAGAACCGTTTTCTAGTTGCACAATCTTAAAAATATCACCGTAGACAACAAGTAAAAACTGTCTGTCGTCTCTTTTAAATCTTTTTAAGATTGATTTTTCTAAGTCAATTCGGTTTTCATTTATTTCTGATAGTAGTGAAAAAGTCGCTATATATTTTTGATAATTTGTTTTAATTGAATTCTCTTCTGATTCAAATACATCTTCATTTAAACTTATTTTGCTTATTTTGTTACTGTCAAACGCTTCTGTATCGAGTCTAAAAAAGAAAAACAAATATCTGGAGTCTTTTTTAAAAGAAATGAATTTACTTTGTCTAATGTCTTTATCTGTGTCTTGATAAAAATTTTCATATATTCTTGCGCTGTTTAGATTAAAAAAACTAGAGTTTTTATAATCAATTGTCCAATCAGATAAATCAAAATCGTTATAATTTAAAATTTGTTTCTTTATGTCTTTTGTATTTAGGTCTTCTACTTTGACTTTTGTGGCGCTTTGAATTATTTGATAACTTTCATTTTTATCTATTTTGATATATTCGTGTCTATGATAAATAATTTTATTTTCGTCAAGTGCTATTTTTTTATTACCTATAGAAACATCTAAATACAATTTTGAGTTTGATAAAAATAAAAGTGAAATATTTGTGTTTTCTGGTTTTATTTTATTTCCGTTATTTTTTGTATATTTATAGTTATAAATACGGTGAAAACCGTGTTGATTAATTCCTAAAATGTATCCGTTTTCAAGTAAAGTATCTTTATTTTCTAATTTATCCCCTTTTATAATCGGGACTCCTTCAAAAAATACAGAATACTTCTTTTCGTTGTGTATTGGCGGTTTATTAGGTCTGGGTCGATTTTGTCTCTTTAAATTAACTGTGCTTTTAACTGTTTTGTTATTATAGATAGAGTTTGAAAAAAATAAACCTAATAAAAAAAATAAAAATATAACTGTTATAAATAGTTTAATTTTTCTTTCCATTTCTATTTTTCCTCCAAACCAAAACTGAAATTAAGATAGTCAAAATAAATGTAAAACTGCCTAATAACGCGATTATGAAATGTATTTTATACTTTAAAAATAAGTTATTTTTATCTTTTTTACTTTCGTGTTCTTGTTTTTCTGTGTCATTTACATTGTTATTATCTATTTGTGTGTTTTTGAAATACAAAGTTTTCTTTACTTTTATATCTGGTCTTTTAGTATCAAAAAACTCACAAACAAACCGACCTTGCTCAGAGTTTTTAGAAATGATTTTTACATCTATTGTTTTATTAGAAAGATGTTTTAGTACACTTTTTTTAAGTTCATCTAAAGTAAGCGTGCTATCAAATGTAGTTTTATTTAATTTGTTACTTTGCTTTTCTAACTCTGCTTTATAATCAATAGTTACTTTTGACGCTTCATTTATCAAATTAGTTTTTCTAATAGTTAAACTATTGAAATCATCATTTAATGTAATTTCTTGTTTAAATTCATTGTTAAGAGAAAAGTTGTTAAGCTTTAAATGCTTAAGTAACTTAAAAATGTTTTCAGTGCTTTCGTTTTCCATTATGAAAATTAAATGTTTGTATTTATTTATTTTGATATAAATGAAAGAAACATCAAAATTATGTAAATCAAAATATACTTCTTTGCTTAAATTTATAGTAAGTTTTTGTTCGTTTATAATTTTTGTATTTACAGGTAAACTATTTTTATCTACAATGAAATTGAAATTGAGCTTATTAAATTTTAAATCGCCATTTAAGGCTATTTTAAAGTATTCAAAATCAATAAAATTGTTGTTGATTTTGAAGATATTTTCACTATCTTTAACTGGCATAACATTAACTTTATATTCTCTTTTTTCACCAAATAAATTAGTTAAGTAAAAGTTAAGCAAAAGTTTATTAAAAAGGTTTTTGTTAAAATCTGATACTTTGTTTGCATCAATTTCTAAATCAAAATTATTAGAAATTTTGTAGTGTTTACGAATTAAATATTTAAGTTGATTTAAATCAAAATAGGTAAAGTAAATCGATTCGTTTTCTTTAACAGTAATTTCAGGAAAAACATCTAAGACTTGTAAAAATAACATTAGTTTTCTAACGCTATTTTTGGAAACAAAAATCAGTTCAAGTGAGTTTTCGTACTTAATTGTCTGCAAACCAACTTCTACTGCTTCTGATTTAATTTTAATAAACTTTATTTTTTTTAAGTCAGTTTCATTGCTAGTTTTGTCAATAAAACTTAGGCGATGCTCAGTAGACTTAAAGTAAGCATATAGCACTTCTGGATTTATAAATTCAGAACTTACACGTCTATTTTTGTCCAAAAAACGATATGAACTATCTAATTTATTTATAACTTTAAGTTCAAAATCAGGCTTAGCGTTTTGTTCTATTCCTTTACTTGCCGAAAGCATTAACAGAGAAAATAAGGCTAAAACTGTTATTAAAATTGTTTTTATAAATATTTGTTTTTTTATCATCAAAATATATTTATTTACCTTAAATAAAATTACTTAAAACAAATAAAAAAGAGGCCAAGACCTCTTTTTTAAAAGATATGAATTTATTTCTTTTCTTGAATTGTGTATTCGTATTGGTTGACGTCTTTAACCAGTGGTTTGACAGTTTTTTCAACAGTTATTGTGCTAGTTACTCCGTTTTGAGTGTAGCCTTTGTGGTTTAGTCCTTCTGCGATATTTAACTTATAGACGTTTGGAGTTAGTCCATTTCCGTTGTAAATCAGTTTGCCTTTAACTTTCACGTTGTTAAATTGATTGATAGGAGATGAGTCTGAAGAAACACCAGAAAGTGAGTGGTTAACGTGGTTTGCACTCAGTGTATAGATTTTGTAGTCCTTAAACATAGTAAGTTCAGTTGTATATTCACCTTGCTCAGTTGCTTTAAATAAATGGTAAGTGTCTGCTGAATACTGCTCAGTCTCACCTCTCATTTCAGTGGTTCTAAAACCAACAATGTGGGTGTTAAAACGATTTTTCTTTAAAGTTAATTTAACTTTTGCACCATACGGAAATAAATAGTAGTTTGAGTTGTCTTGAAGTGGCTTGGTTGGGTTATCTTTAGCCAGTTCATACATTGAGTTGTTTTTATACAAACGCACACCTTTGTCAAATTGAGTGCCTTCTTTTGAGATATCAAAGGCCATGTGACCTTTGGCGTCTTTATCTAATACTAAGAACTTAGCGTAACTCTTTTGATAAATCCCGGTGATTTCTCTTGAAGCCTCGCCGTTTGGCAAGTCAAATAAGTCTTTGGACTCTAACTTACCTGGTTCAACGAAGTTAAGAGAAGATTTGTTCATTTCAACTGAGTTTAGCCAAAAATGGTCTAAAGACATTTTTTCTTTTTCTGAGTAGTTTTTAAAAGCAAGAACATAGCGAGCATTTGGGTCTTTGACGTGGTATGTGTTTTTGCGAAGTCTTTCAACTGTGTAGTTTTTGTTGATTTTATAAAGGTGAACTTGCTCTTCACCTGCATTTCCTGTGTAAAAAACATAATCTTGGTTTTCAGGAACAGGTATGTTATTTGAGTTTATGTTAATTTTTCCAACAAAATCCAGGTCAACGTTTTCAATAGCCTGATCGGTTTGAGCAATAGAGTGCGCAAGTCCGTCTACATAGAAATTATAGTCGTTAGCCGGTGAAACATCACCACGCGCAAAGTAAGTTGAGTTAATTGTATATTTAGCGTTTTTAACCGCAATGTCACTCACTTTTGCGTTAACTCCGATTTGGTATGCCAAAGTTGACACCGAAAGTCTTGGGAAAAAGTCGTAAACCGCGGTAATGTCTACATTTAACTCAAAGTTAATATCTTCGGCTTTAATGTGGCTGATGGTGCCTTCTGATTTGTAGGCAACCAGTGAGATGTTGTAACTTCTTTGAATAGAAGATGAGCGCTTGAACTTATCTGAAAAAGCGATATTTTTAAATGAAATATGGTCAATTTGAGCACCCGGAGCAACATGGAAAGTAAGTAGAGAAATCCCGACGTTTTCTGCAGTTGTCAGTTCTTTTTCTTTAATTTTAATTTCTACATTTTCAAAGTTTAAATGATGAACGCGTGCGTATCTGTCAAGATTTCCAAAAATAGAAGTTCCTTGGTTGTTGTAAAGATTGGTGTCGCGAGGTGATCTTTTTGAGTAATCGCTACCTTTTAAGAGACTCTCGTCTTTTTGAATAATGAACTTAAAGTTGCGAATTGTTTTGTTGTTACCATCAAAATCAAAAGCACGGTTTTTGCCAAACAAAGCAGGAAGTTCACGACCTTTTAAGTCAAGGTCTTGCATTAGTTTAAAGTTGCCTTCTTGTTTTTCTGATTTTATTTTCAAAAGATCTTCATATGAATAAATTGAGTAAGTTTTTAATTTAGATACCGCAATTGTTTGAAAAATCATACCTTCAAGCGGATGTTTTTTAGTGACACGCCAGTTTTTAAGTAGATAAACTTTTTCGTTATCGTAAGTAAAGTAGACAAGTGCAACGTACTTTTTTTCTGGTTTTAAGTTTCTAATTTCAAAGGCTAGAGAAACTTTACCATTTTTTGCGTCTTTTTCAAAAGAAAACTCATAGTAAGGTTTTGAGGATGCTTTTAAGTCGCTAGTTGCTTTTGGAATAGCCACCCCAAGTTCATCGCGACCATCGCCTGCTTTATGTTCGTTTACCTGAATTTGTACGTTAGCGTCCGCTCCTTGTGATAAAAACGCCTGGCGGTCACGGTGGCGGTTTAATCTAAAGGTAAAGAAAGCAGATTCCGCTTTAATATCTTGATTAACCGAAACTCTGTAAAGACTGCAGGCAGTTAAAGTAAGTGCTGAAATTAGAGTTAAAAAACCAACTAGTAAGTATTTAATTTGTTTTACCATATTTTGACGCGCTCCTCTGGTTTGGTGTACATTAAGTCTCCTTCTTTGATGCCGTAATATTCAATAAACTCATCTAAATTAGCAAGTTGACGGTTCGCTCTAAGTTCACCAGTTGCGTGCACGTCAACATTGGCAAGCATTTGGTAGTACTCAACTCTGGCTTTGTTAAACCAGTTGGTAGCCCATGATTTAAAGAAAGCATCCAGATCTACCGTTTTGTCCATTTTTAAAGCAGAAAGTGCACAACTTAAGCCTCCACAGTCTGCGATGTTTTCAGAAACTGTCAAAGTTCCATTGCATTTAACACCAAGTAAATTACTGTGTCCGTCAAATAACTTAATCATTTGCTTTTTCTTTTCTTCAAAGGCGGTTAAATCTGCTTCAGTCCACCAATTATTCAGGCGACCGTGTTCGTCAAACTTCGCTCCATTGTTGTCAAAAGCATGAGAAATTTCGTGGGCAATAACTGTGCCAATTCCGCCGTAGTTAGCAGAGTTTGAGTTTTCTTTTGAGTAAAACGGAGGTTGAAGAATACCTGCTGGAAACACTATTTGGTTAAAAAGTGGGTGGAAATAAGCGTTTACTTCATATGCAGCCATTCCCCAGTATTTAGTGCTAACCGGTTCTTTGTATTGTGCGTATTCATAGGCGGTCATGATACGTTTTAACGAAATGGTAGCAGAGACCAAAGTTTCGCCTTCTGCTTTAGTTTTGATTTTAAAGTCTTGATAATAAGGCGGAATTTCGTCAGGATATCCAACAAAAGGTTTGATTTTAGAGAGTTTTAAAATAGCTTTTTCGCGAGTTTCTTTGCTTAACCAAGTGTTTTTAGAAAGACGGTCTGTATAAACTGCGATAAATCGACGAATCATTTCAAGAACATCAGCTTTACCTTGTTCACCAAAGTATTTTTTACCAAAATAAATACCAACTGGTTCATCAAAAAACGCTAAAGTAGTGTACAGTGCTTTTTTGGCTCTTGGCTGTGGTTGTTTTTGGCCAACTAATTTACGTCTCAAGGCTCCCGCGACATCGGCAAGTTCTTCAGATAAGTAGCGAGCATTGCCGAGCGCAGTTTTAACTATCATCCAAGATTTAATTAGTTCAAAGTTTTCACTTGAAAACACAGTATTTAGATTTTCAAAGAAACGAGGATAGGAAATATTAACAATTTCTGCATCTACTTTAGTTAAAGTTTTAAAAATTTTGCTAAACTTTAGATATTTAGATTTTGCGTCAATTTCTTTAAGCGGGGTTGGGTTAAATTTTTTGTCGTATTCAGCGTCTTCTAATCTAGATGAAGTAAAAGGTGCTAAAAATTTATCAAACTCTAGAGTTTCTTTAACGTATTTGTCTACTAAAGCATCGGCTAGCCCCGCACTTCTTAACACAGTTTTCGCAGAGTCAGCAAAAACTGACAAGTTTTCTTCAAGTTGTTCTAGATTTTTTTCATAGTACTCACGGTCTGGCATGATAGTGCTTGCGTGGTCAACTGCCAAGATGTGTTGAGTGGGATCAGCAAAACTTTGAGAAATGCCAATAGTTATGGGTAGCGGAATACTACTTAGTTCAAGTTCAGTATATGCCCCGGCTAAATCCTCGATTGAGTTGAGTTTCTGAATTTTTTCAATAAGTGGTAAAACAGGTTTTGCACCCATTACATTGCGGTATTCAAAATCTGTAACTAATTTATGGTATTTAATTGCTTCGCGAATTAGTTTATCTTCAGGTATGTTTTTCCCTTCAGACCAGTCTTCAAAAAGTTTTAAAAGAATTTCTTCGTTTTGATCGTGAATTTTAGAAAATGTTCCAACACTAGGTTTGTCTGCAGGAATTTCTGTTTCATCAATTAATTGTTTGTTTACATGTAAATAAAAATTGTCTTTCAAAGTTTCCATATTTCGGTCTCCTAATGCATTTATTATAGCATTCAGCCCTATATATAATATTAAATAAACATGTAAACCACAAATGCGAATAGTTTGCAATTGCAAAATTGTTAAGTTAAAATAATTTACGGGGAAAAAATATGAAAAAAATCTTAAACATTCTCTTAACTTTATTTGTTTTATTTACGCTTTTTTCGTGTCAAAAAAACAAAGTTAATGTGGTAACAAGTTCTTATTTAACATATTCAATTGTTGAGCAATTGACTAAAAATACCAAAATTACTGTCAGCACTGCCAGAGCACCGTATTTAAACATTCACAATTCTGAGTTAACTTTGACAGATAAAAGCAAAATTATTGAAAGTGATTTGTTAATTTATTTTTCTGAAAATGTTGACTTGCAAATCAAAAAAGCACGCGGTAGCCTAGATTCACTTAACTTAGAGAAAGCACTTGGCGTTAATGAAAAAACTTTTTTAAAAACTGGTGAGCAAATTTCAGAATCTGAAAAAAATATCCGTAGACACGCCTCTTCACACTACTGGTCAAGTTTGGAATATACAGTAAAAATAATTGAAAAAATTGCCGAAAAGCTTACTCAAAAATTTGAAAACAAGTCAGTTATTGCTACAAATAAAACTACACTGATAAACAAAATTATCACACTTAAAAATGACTTTACTAGTTTTCTAAATACTAATTTTAAAACTGGTTTAAACGATGAAAAAATCCTTTTTTGTGGTCACGATTCAATAGGTGCATTTATGGTTGAAATGGGCTTGTTAAAAGGTTATACACCAATTGACACAACCATACAAGACCGAAATGAGGACACTATAAAAGCGATAAATGAGTTCGTTGAACTAATTAAAAAAGGTACTAAAAATCCCAATAAAATCTTAACTGTGTTCGTTCAAGAAACAGGTAAAGAACAAGTTTTAGAAAAACTTAAATCAAGTGTGAAAGCACACAACATTTCAAATGTTTCTTTTAAAACTTTTCATACTTTTCACGCAGTTTCTAAAGAAGAATACAGCAAAAAAATTTCTTTTCAGACAAAAATTTCTGAAAATATCGCTAATTTAAAATTAGCACTTTTAGGTAAATAGACATGATTGAGTTTAAAGAAGTTTCGTTTAAATACGAAGACACAGCAGTCTTTGAAAATCTAAATTTAAAGATTAACAAAGGCGACTTTATGTACATTTTGGGACCAAACGGTGGTGGCAAAAGTACACTAGTTAAACTGGTTTCTAAAACTTTAAAACCAAACAGCGGTAAGGTAATAAATGGTGTAAAAAAAATCGGCTACATGCCGCAATTTTTGCGATTTAAATCAAACTTCCCGGCTTCAGTTTTTGAAATTATTTACTCAGGATTTGAAAAACAATACTTGTTTGCCAAGAAAGAACAAAAAGCAAGAATAGATAAATTGCTTTTTGACATGAACATTCTTGACTTAAAAAATAAGTTAATTTCTGAACTTTCTGGTGGCCAACTGCAACGTGTGCTTTTTTTAAGAAGCATAGTAGACGAACCTGACCTTTTGATACTAGACGAACCTGCATCTGCACTAGACCCTAAATTTAGACACGAGTTTTATCAGTATTTATATACACTTTCTCAATCTGGCACTACTGTTTTAATAATCACTCATGACCTTTCTGGGATTGATGTGCTTGAATGTAAAGACCGTGTAATTTACGTAGAAAAAGCCATAGTTTACGACGGTATTTTTTGTGATTTTCACAAACAAATATTAAATAGAGAAAAGCATGCAATATTTAGTTAATTTAGGAGTGTTTTCAAACACTTATATTTTTATCGCAGCCGGACTAATTGCGGTAACTGCTGCTCTGCTTAGTCCTTTTATTGTACTTAAAAACCAGGCGTTAATCGCAGACGGACTTGCTCACACTGCGTTTTTTGGAATAGCCTTAGGTGTGCTTTTGTCTAACTACCCTGTCTACGTTTCAATGCTGGTCACTGTTTTCTTTTCAATTGTGATACAACTGATTATTGAAAACACCAAAATCGACTCAGACAGTGCAATAGGGGTTATTGAGGCTCTTGGTTACAGTTTAGGAATCTTGATTATTTCGCTTTGGGGGGCTAACTTTAAAAGCGACCTTGGCAATATTATCAATGGTAGCCTGGCAACGATGGAATGGCTTGATTTCTTTAATGCGCTAATAATTTTTGTCATCACTTTAGGCTTTATTTTATGGCAATACAGGCGTTTAGTTTCTCAAACTTTTGACCCAAGTTACGCTAAATTTAACCATACAAACAAAATAATTACCAACTATGGTCTTTCAATTTTAGTCGCGGTACTAATTTCGGTTGGTATGCGTATGATGGGTACCTTGTTGATATCTGCGCTAATTTTATTCCCAGTCTTAATTTCAGTTCAGTTTAGAAGAAACTTCATTGAAACTATGCTAATTGGAGTAGTAGTTGCGATTTTAACCATTTTTATTGCCGCACCAATTCAACTAAACACAAATGTCGCTCCTTCTCCTGTTATAGTACTTGTATATTTTTCTTTTTTAGTTTTTTCTCTGCTTTTTCAAAAAATTCGCAAAATTATCCTTCACAAAAAAAATACTAAATGATAAAATATTTGTATGGATAAAAGCAAAAAAACTATAAAAAAAATAGCATTAGGCCAGTATTTCACAAAAGGCGTTCAGTGGTTAAAACCACAAATTAAAGATTTTGTTAAAAATTCTAAATGTTCAATTGCATATGACCCGTTCGCCGGAGCAGGTGATCTTTTGTCAGTATCTTCTGAGTATGGTATTTTTGAAACAAAAGGCTTGGATATTGATGAAAAATTAGATTGGGAAAACAATGATTCTTTAAAGTCAATACCAAAAATTAAAAACGCAATAATTATCACAAACCCGCCATATCTAGCTAAACAATCTGCTTCAAGAAAAAAGATTTGTTTAAACGAGTATTTTAAAGATTCACCTTACGATGATATATATTTAGTTGCACTTAGCAAAATGATTGAAGCGCAAAAACATATTGTTGCAATCATTCCTGAGTCTTTCATAAACTCAACATTTAAAGACAAAAATCTTTTAAGTTCCGTTACTATCTTAGAAGAAAACCCTTTTAAAGATACAGAAGTACCGGTTTGTGTAGCGTGTTTTGACGGTGTTTATAAAGATTTTTCTGAAATTAAAATTTATAAAAATGATAAGTTTGTTGACTTTCTAGAAAACATAATAAATCTAAGAATTGAACCAGAAAACTCTTTGAAAGTAACTTTCAACGATACAGAAGGATGGTTAGGCATAAGAGCAATTGACAGCACCGATGACATAAACAATATTAAGTTCGACTATAAAGAAAATATTAAATACGACTGGCAAAACAAAATAAAAAATACATCTAGACATTTTACTCTAGTTTCGATAGATATTTCTGACAATAACAGACCAAAATTTTTAGAAAAATGCAATCTTTTGTTAAATGAAATTAGAATAAAGTCTGGTGATGTTTTGCTAACTCCTTTCATGGGGAATACAAAAAGTGGCAAAAGAAGAAGAAGATTGGATTTTAGACTAGCACGTGCAATAATTGAAAAAGCAAATAATTTAATGTCTGGAGAAGTAGTGTAATTTAATGAAAGATAATTTAAAATACCTTGAGTATAGTTGTAATAACCCTGAAAAACTTGATGAAAGATACATGAATTTAAAGAAAAATAATTTGAATAAATATGTCGAGTTTACAAATAAAATAAGAAGTCTTTTAAACGACATAAGAAAAGACAAATTTGTTGATGAGAAAAAATTTACTGTTTTGTTAAATTTAATTACTGATTCTTATGGATCTAAAAACGAGTTTAATTGTTTTATAAACGCCTGTGATTCAACAATTGGCACAATTAAAAACAATCCTGAAACTTTAAAACAAATCGTTGAATTATTTTTCACATATAGAAATGGCAAAATCAGTGCTGACCCTGTCCATATACAGTCACTAATTGACAAGGGTTCACAAAGAGCACTAGGTATCATTGGGCAGCAAAAAATAGTTGAAATTGCCCAAAATTTTGGTTTTGAGTATACAAATGTCCCCGATATTTTTCTAAAAAATAAAAACAGTATTTCTTACTACAAAAAAGAATTAAAAGAAAAGATTATTCCTGAGATAGATTTTGGTTCGCAAAATAAGGATTTAGATATCATTTTAAAGTCAAACGATAAATTTTTTTTCATCGAGTCTAAGCACATTAAGGAATGCGGTGGTGCTCAAGATAAACAAATCAAGGAACTAATCGGTTTAATTAAAACTAAAATGCCTAAAAACACTTTTATAGTGTCTTTTTTAGATGGTGTTTTTTCAAACGAAATTTTAAATTCAGAAATATTTAATGTTTTTGATAATAAAGATAAAATTATTAAAAATAAAATAGAACAACAACAATTAGAAATACTTGATAATTTACACAATAATAAAAGTGCTTTTTGGCTAAACTCTGCTGGTTTGGTTGAATTTTTGCGTGACTTAGCGTAGACAAAAATCGTGTGTTATACTATTTTTAAAGAAAGTTGCTAATCAAGGAGAAATATGACTACAAATATTTTAAATTCTGCAACGTCTGCAAACCCTCCGCTCACGGGTATCTTAGTTGCAGTATTCGTTGCACTTATCGTTGTTTTAATCGTAATATCTGGTTTTACTTCGATGACCGAGGCTGCATTTATGTCTGTAAACCACATCAGAATTGATGAACTTACAGATTCAGATAACCCAAAACTAAAGAAAAAAGCCAAAAAAACACTAAATTTGATTAAAAATCCGAACTATGTTTTGGCTACCATCCAGGTTTTAAACACTTTAATCGCATTTATTAACGGTATTATTGGCTCTAAACTGTCACAAGACGCCTTAATTCGTATTTTTAAAGTTGACGCAAATTCAAATAACTATGTGTTGTATTCTGTGTTAGTTACTATCGGACTAACTATATTTTTGCTTTACTTTCAAATAATTTTTGGTGAACTTGTCGCTAAAAGAATCGGAATGAAGTGGAGTGAAAAAATATCTTTAAATTGCACTCCGATCATCAGAGCGCTAATGTTTATACTGTTCCCGTTTGTTTGGCTACTCATGGTTTCAACTACCTTTTTTGCTCGTATTTTTGGCGTTAAAAAAGGCGATGAAATTAAAGAAGTTACAGAAGACGACATCATTTTAATGGCTTCAAATGCCACAGAAAGCGGAGAAATTGATGTTGAAGAAAACAAACTAATTGAAAATATTTTTGAGTTTGATGACACCAAAGTTTCAGAAATCATGACCCACCGCACTGAAATTGATGCGATAGAAATCACTGCAACTTACTCAGAAATCTTAACTAAAATTAATGAATCTCAATACACCAGATATCCTGTGTACAAAGAAACCATTGACAATATTATTGGTACAATTCACATCAAAGATATCTTAAAATACGCAATTGAACCAAGCGAGTTTAATTTAGGTAAGTCTGTTAGAAAACCATTTTTTGTCTCGTCTACCTCTAAAATTAACGATATTTTTGTGCATATGAAAAAAAATAAAGTCCACATCGCCATGGTGCTAGATGAATACGGCGGAGTTGCGGGGCTTCTTACAATTGAGGACTTAATTGAAGAAATAGTTGGCGAAATTAACGATGAATTTGATAGTCCAGAGGCTGAGTTTAAAGAAATTAACTCAACTACTTTTGAAGTAGATGGGTTCTTTGAACTAGATATTTTGTCTGAAAAACTAGACATTGAGTTTGAAGCGGAGTCTAACACCGTAAACGGTTTTATTACCGAGCAAATCGGGCACCTGCCTAAAGTTGGTGAAAAAATTTGCGTGACTTATAAAAACTTTGAGTTCCGTCCGCTATACATTGAAAAAAACGTCATTAAAAGAGTCTTAATTAAAAAGGTTTTAAATCTAGATGAACAAAATTCGTAACTTCTCTATAATTGCTCACATTGACCACGGTAAGTCTACATTGGCTGACCGTATTTTGGAGTTGACTAACGCCGTTTCTAACCGCGAAATGAAGGCGCAATACCTAGATAGTATGGAACTTGAGCGCGAACGCGGAATTACTATTAAGTTAAACGCCGTGCAAATTCACTATCAATCCGAAGACGGAGAAGTTTATAAAATGCACTTAATTGACACCCCTGGACACGTGGACTTTACCTATGAAGTTTCTCGTTCTCTGCAGGCTTGTGAAGGCGCAATTTTAGTAATTGACGCCCAACAAGGAATTCAAGCGCAAACTCTTGCAAACCTATATATTGCCCTTGACAATGACCTAGAAATTATTCCGGTTATCAACAAAATAGACCTGCCAACGGCAGATGTTGAAAAAGTTTTAAAAGAAATTGAAGAAATTATTGGCATTGATAGAAGCGAAGTTGTGTTGTGTTCTGCTAAAAACGGAATTGGTATTAAAGAAATTCTGGAAGCGGTTGTCAAAAAAGTACCTGCGCCTAAACCAAAAAAATCAAACAATGCTTTAAGAGCCTTAGTTTTTGACTCATACTACGACGCCTACAAGGGAGTAATTCCCTTAATTCGGGTGGTTGAAGGAACTGTTAAAAAAGGTGACACCATTTACTTTATGCAGTCTAAATACAAAGCAGAAGTAGTTAGTGTGGGTGTCTACACGCCAGAAATGCGAGAAACTGAGATACTTACAGCCGGAGAAGTTGGATTTATCTACGCCCAAATTAAGTCAATTCAAGATATTCAAGTCGGAGATACAATTACTTTTTTTGAAAATCAAGCAACCGAACCTCTGCCAGGATATAAGAAATTAAACCCAGTGGTTTTCTCAGGTATTTATCCAGTTGAAAATAAAAATTACGCTCAATTAAAAGAAGCCCTTGAGAAATTAAAACTAAACGACGCTGCTTTAACCTACGAAATGGAGACTTCTAAAGCACTTGGTTTCGGTTTTAGAACAGGCTTCCTAGGACTACTTCACTTAGAAATTATTCAAGAGCGAATTCGCCGCGAGTTTAATATTGACATCATTGCCACTGCTCCGTCAGTTATTTACACAGTTCATTTAACAAACGGCAATGTTATTCAAATTCAAAACCCGTGTGAACTGCCAGAACCACAGCAAATTTCCTATATTTTAGAGCCTTTTGTGAAAGCCTCTATTATGACTCCATCTGAATACGTCGGCAATGTTATGGAAATTTGTCAGGCTAAACGTGGGGTTTTTGTTTCAATGAATTACTTAGATAAAAACCGCGTGAACATCATTTATAAACTGCCACTTTCAGAAATCGTTTATAACTTTTTTGACAAACTAAAATCACAAACTAAAGGTTATGCATCGTTTGACTATGATATGGACGAGTATGTTCGCTCTAACTTAGTTAAGTTAAATATCTTGTTAAATGGTGAACAAATTGATGCTCTGGCAACAATTGTACACAAAGATTTTGCTGAGTCCAGGGGCCGTGCCTTGACTGAGAAAATGAAGGATTTAATTCCAAGACAAATGTTTGAAATTCCCGTGCAAGCGGCAATTGGCAACCGAATCATTGCAAGATCAACAATTAAAGCAATGCGTAAAGACGTGCTGGCTAAATGCTATGGCGGTGATATTTCTCGTAAGATGAAACTCCTTCAAAAACAAAAAGAAGGTAAAAAGAAAATGAAACAAATCGGTCGTGTTTCAGTACCACAAGAGGCCTTTTTGGCTATCTTAAAACAAGGGGATGATTAGTGCGTGGGCTTTACGTACACATCCCTTTTTGTCATTTAATTTGTTCGTATTGTGACTTTGTCAAGAAACAAACTAAAGACAAGGCAGAAGAAGATGGATACATCAAAAGTATAATAGAAGAACTAAATACTGTGTATTTAGACACCCCATATTTTGACACTATCTTTATCGGTGGTGGGACTCCAAATAATCTGAGTTTAGAAAATTTAAACTTATTGTTAAAAACCTTAAAAAAGTTTAAGGGTGTAAAAGAGTATACAATTGAGTGTAATCCTGAACTAATTACTCAAGCGCAAGTTAGATTATTTAAAAAATACGGTGTAAACCGTGTGTCTTTAGGCGTGCAGAGTTTTGACCCCGAGACCATAAAATTCTTAAAACGCAACCACACAATTGAGGATGTTAAGAGCTCTGTTAGACTACTTAAAAAAGCCGGAATTCAAAATATTTCTTTTGATTTAATGTACGGTATAAAAAATCAGAGTTTAGAAATACTAAAAAAAGACTTAGAAATAGCAATAAAGTTTAACCCTAAACATATTTCGTATTACGCCTTGATTTTAGAGCAAAACACCTTTTTAGCATTCTTAGAAAAGCAAGGTATACAAACAACTTTAGCAGAAGAAGCGTGTTTAAGGCAGTATAACTTCATTAAAAAAACACTAAAGAAACACCACTTTTCACAATACGAAACATCAAATTATGCAAGGTCAAGGTACCAATCTCAGCATAACTTAATCTACTGGAATGACTCAGAATACATCGGCACAGGACTTGCAGCCAGCGGATACACAGCTGGAACGCGCATAAATAACACCGCAATTATGCACGCCTACATTAACAAAGGACCTGGAAAAACTGAAGTAAAACAAAGTGAGCAAGAGTTAATTTCAACGGCAATAGTGCTCGGACTTCGCAAAACTAGCGGTGTAAATATTAAATATTTTAAGCAAAAATACAACATAGATTTACTTAAATATTTCCCAATAGTTAAAAAGTTACTGGCAAGAAAAATGTTGAGATACACCAAAGGTAGACTATACATACCATTTAAATATATTTATTTAGAGAACCAAATTATGCAGGAGTTTGTATGAAACCGTTTTTAATTAATGAATTTATTTTATATTTAAAAAACGAAAAGTCATTGGCCAAAACTACTCAAAATGCCTACAAAGTTGACATTCAACAGTACTTTGATTTCTATGCGAAATACCACAAGGAAATTCAAAGGCCTGAACAAATCAGTCCTAAACTGATTAAAAACTACATTAGAACTTTGAAAAAAAAATATGACAATAGAACAACTAACCGTAAAATTTCGGCAATTAAAACCTTTCATGCTTTTCTTGAAATGGATGGTTTGACTAAAGAAAATCCAGCACAAGAAATTAAAAATATTAAAGAGAAAGAGAAAGTGATTCGCACAATCAACGCAGAGCAAACTAGTAAAATGATAGATTCAATTGATTTAAAAACAGTATACAATGTACGCAACTTAGCGATGTTTTTAGTGTTATATGGCTCTGGTCTTCGTGTTTCTGAGTTGATTGGACTTGACTTAAAGTCGCTGCATTTAAACGAAGGATTTTTAATTGTTGAAGGAAAAGGCAGCAAAGAAAGAACTGTACCGTTAACTAAAAAAGCAGTAGAAGCACTTAAAACCTACATTAAAGATGCCCGCAATATCATCTTAAAAGAACGCACTTTACCTGCTTTGTTTGTAAGCAGAAACGGCGCGAGAATAACTCGTCAAGGGTTCTTTAAGATAGTTAAAACCATCGCTGAAGACAACGAAATTGATAATGTTTCACCACACACTTTCAGGCATTCTTTTGCTACACATTTACTTGAAAACGGTTGTGATTTAAGGGTTTTGCAAAAAATACTAGGTCACGAAAGCATCCAAACAACACAGATTTACACAAACATTTCAGATAAATATAAGCGAGAAAAGTACAATAAAACTAGACCAAAACTTAATAATTCAGAAAAGTCTTAATTTAGTTTTTGTAAACTTAATAATAAAAAACAAAAAAAGTTTAACTTAATTTTGTAGAGAGATTATCTGCAACACAGTTAAACTTTTTTTATTTTCGTGCTAATTTTAAATTCAGTGTTGCAGTCTGTGCGTAAAAGCTTAAAATTTCATTTTCTTATTGGTTTAATATAATTAAACTTTTATTAAAAATATAATTTATTTTTAAAATAAATATTAAATCATTTTCTTACCGGTAGTGAAGAAATATAAATCTAAAAAGACTACAGCCTGATTATTTTTATACAAGTGAATTCACTAATCACATTACTCAGTTTATAAAAGTTTATTAACGACTATTTATGTTTTGTTTCAAACAGATAGAAATATGTTTTTTTAAGACGCTCTAAAACAAAATATAATGAGTAATAACCCACAAAAGGTAGTAATAATTGCTCAAAACGCATCACTAAATAGTTTAGTATATTTATGTTTATATTAAAAAATGCAAAAAAGTTTAATAATATTTATATAGTGTTAGTGCTATAACGCAGTGCTCAGAAATTTAAATTTAGTGTTTTTTTACTATTTTTTCAAATTGTTAACTCTGGTCAATTTTTCACTAAAAATCTTGTTTTTTACCTCTAAATTACAAAAATTCCGATAGTAAATAGTAATCCACATTCCCACACATTTTCACTTGTCCGCTCCACTAACTTGCTATATTTTGGTTTACATAATATATATTATAGGAACAAATAAAAAAATAACAAAAAACAGAAATAAACTATGCATTCGCGCTAAAATTAAAAATAAGGTGTATAAAAGTAGTTAAACTTAATTACTTCTCTCTTTTTTATATTCACATTTGAAAAATGAATATGAAAAAAACTCAAAACGAGTTTTAACGAAATTAAATTCACAGAATTGATGAAATGACCGTGAATTTTGTTAATTTTTTGCCAAAATTTGTGAGTTAGTAACTTAATTAACAATTAAACTTTTATGTAATTCACAAATAAAATATTAGTAAAACTAAACTAACTAAACTACTTCTTCTCTTAGAAATAATTAGGCTTATTTTTAAATTTTTGTTTTTTTATGTTGTTATGTTTTTAGTGCAGCGTTTTTCTATTAAGACAAAGGTGTCGTGACTTTTATAAATAACTAAAAAATATTAAAAAAAGTTTAGTTTTATTAAACTCATAATAATTAGCGAAAAAGTCATACTTTCTGAGATGTTGTGACTTTTCGTTTGAAGAAAAATTTGCAAATATTTCAGTGTACTTATTACATTTAAACTAATTTAAAACTTATTTAATTAGTTTAAATATATTAAACTCAATAAAATATCTTTTTAGTGTTCCAATTCTTAAGTCATTAAACTTTTTTGTAATTTTCGTAATAAAAAATTTAGTAAACTTTTTTTATTTCTGAGGATAATATAAAAACACTGTTAAACTTTTTTAGTTTTTTTAACTTTAGTTATTTTACATTCCTGTTATTTTCTTAAAATATAAATAGTGAATTATTTAAAAAGGGGGCAACAAACGAAGATAACTAATGCAAGAATTTGTAAATAATTTTCAAATATAGAAATTACAAATATTATCGCAGTATTCTGCAGCCTATACCAATCAAACAGGTTTTTTTATGTCTACGCTTTATACGGTTTTATTTACAATAACTTCAAATTAAATCCAAAAATACTCTTCAATTTTTATTTTAAACTTTTTATATTTAAAACTGTTTTGTTTATTTAAATTAAACTATGTGGATTTTAAGTTCTATTTACTAAAAGCAAACAGGACATCTAAAATGTAAAGTTATTTTAAGTTTCACTAACACTTATAAACTTCATTTTCATTTTCGTAATTTTGCAGAGCGCTACTGTGGTTCTCCTTTTTGCAAGTGGGTGAAAAAGATTTAAAATAGTCACATCAACCGAGCGTGTGTAGGTTAATGATTATTTTAAAAACGGCACTTTGTAATAATTTCTAATTTATTTTTTAAATTGCTCAAACTGTGGAAATCAGAATTTAAAAATGTATGTGTTTAAAAATTGTATTTTATTAACTCTAAGGCACTTCTTAAATTAGATAAATTAAAATTAAGTGTAAAAACAATCTTGGTGAACTCCTAGGTAAAGCACTCAAAAAAAAACTATAAATAGTTTACTTTTTTTGGTTTAGTTTTGTTTTAAATATGCTAAGCATAAGTGAAACACATTGATAAATAATCTGGAGCAAATATTGTCTTAAGTGTGCATTAAACTTTTTTAATAAAAATGTATTTAGTTTAATTTAAATAAACTACTGGAATTTTTGTTATCGAACAAATATAACGCAGATTTTGTATAAAACAATTTAGCCATAAAAGTTATTGCGTGATATTTTTAGGCCTGTATTTTCACTAACTAGTGTATTAAAAATGGCATTAAACATAAATATAAATAATTTTAAAAAGTTTAATTAAAATAAACTGCGTAAATTACAAAAATCTAATTAATGTATTTTTTATTTGCATATAATGTTATATAATATATAAGTATTACGGAGGAAAAATATGCCTTATATTATTGCTGTTCATGCACGTGAAGTTCTAGATTCACGTGGTAACCCTACTGTAGAGGTTGAAGTAACTACAGACTCAGGAGCGTTCGGTCGTGCTCTTGTTCCATCTGGTGCATCTACTGGTGCGCACGAAGCAGTTGAGCTTAGAGATGGAGATAAAAAACGTTTTCTTGGAAGAGGTGTGTTGAAAGCAGTTGCTAATGTTAACGAAAAAATCGCACCTGAACTAATCGGTCTATCTTGCCTTGACCAAATGGCGATTGACCAAGCGATGCTTGATTTAGATGGAACTCCAAATAAAGCAAATCTTGGTGCTAACGCAATCTTAGCGGTTTCCATGGCAACTTGCCGTGCTGCTGCTGACTTTCTTGGTCTAGACTTGCACTCATACCTTGGAACTTTCTTTGCCCACACTTTGCCAGTGCCAATGTTAAACATCTTAAACGGTGGAGCACACGCTGACAGTAACGTTGATTTCCAAGAGTTCATGATTATTCCTGCTGGTTTTAAAACTTTCAAAGAAGCAATCGTTTGTGCTGCTGAAGTTTATCACAACCTAAAAGCAGTACTTAAGAAAAAAGGTCTTGCAACTGGTGGTGGTGATGAAGGTGGATTTGCTCCAAACCTAGAGTCAAACGCTGCGGCTTTTGACTTAATTGTTGAGGCTATTAAACAAGCTGGCTACAAACCAGGTAAAGATGTATTTTTAGCTATTGACGCCGCTTCTTCTGAGTTCTACGACGAGGATAAAAAACGCTATGTTTTCAAAGCAACTGGTGAAGAATTGACTTCTGATCAACTAGTTGACTTCTATGTTTCTCTAGTTGAAAAATACCCACTTATTTCCATTGAAGACGGTTTATTTGAAGATGACTGGGCTGGCTGGAAAAAACTAACTGAAAAACTTGGCGACAAAATCCAATTAGTCGGCGATGACTTATTTGTAACTAACGAAAAACGCCTAGCACAAGGTATCGAAAAAGGTGTTGCTAACTCTATTTTAGTTAAAGTTAACCAAATTGGTTCTATTACCGAAACTTGCCGTACTATTGAACTTGCTAAACGCTCAGGTTACACTACAGTAATTAGCCACCGTAGTGGAGAAACTGAAGATACTTTTATTGCAGATTTAGCAGTTGCCCTAAACGCAGGCCAAATTAAAACAGGTTCAATGTCTAGAACTGACCGTATTGCTAAATACAACCAACTAATTCGTCTTGAAGAACTACTTGGCGACCAAGCAGTTTATCCAGGACTAGCTGCATTTCCTAAACTAAAAAAATAAATTTTAGTTTAATTATTTAAATACAAATAAAAATGAAAGTTAAAAGCCCTTTGTTTTTGCACAAAGGGGCTTTTAATTGTCAAAATAAGGTTAACAATGAAAATTATCGCAAACAACAAAAAAGCATATTTTGACTTTGAAATCATTAAAACCTACGAAGCAGGAATCGTTTTAACTGGTTCTGAAGTCAAGGCTCTTCGCGCCGGTAAAGTCACAATGACTGGCGCTTTTTGCGATATTACTAAACATTTAGAACTATACTTGCGCGACATGAAAATTGGGTTTGTCCAAGAAAACCTTTCTAAGTTTCAACACAATGAAACTAGCAGCCGTAAACTACTTTTGCATAAAGCCGAAATTATTCAAATTAAGCAAAAAGTTTTTGAAAAAGGACTGACTTTAATTCCTTTAAAAATCTACTTCAGCCAGGCTCTGGTAAAGGTAGAAATTGGGCTGTGTCGTGGTAAAAACTTAAGGGATAAAAGGCAAACCATTAAAGAACGCGATTTGAAACGTGAAAACGCTAAATTTAAACTAAAAGTTTAACAAAAGGTATCAAATTATGAAAAAACTAACAGGCAATCAAATCAGACAAATGTGGCTGGATTTTTTTAAATCCAAAGACCACTATGTATATAATTCAGTTTCGTTAATTCCGAAAAACGACAAGACTTTACTGTGGATTAATTCAGGTGTAGCGTCACTTAAACAATACTTTGACGGGACAATGATGCCGCCATATCCAAGAATTACTAGTTCTCAAAAGTGTATCCGTACAAACGATATTGAAAACGTGGGACTAACCGCGAGACACCATACCTTTTTTGAAATGCTTGGTAACTTTTCTATTGGCAACTACTTTAAAAAAGAAGCGGTTGCTTTTGCTTTTGAGTTAATGACTTCACCTAAATGGTTTGGTTTTGACTTAAATAAACTTTATTTTACATATTATCCTCAAGACCTTGAAACTAAAGAAATTTGGCTAAGTTTAGGTGTTTCTGAAAGTAAATTAGTGCCGCTTGAATCAAATTTTTGGGAAATTGGCGAAGGACCTTGCGGGCCAAATACCGAAATAATTTATGACCGCGGAGAAAAATACGATCCACGCGGAGAAATTGCTTTAAGAAATGACTTAGAAACCGCTCGCTATGTTGAACTTTGGAATATAGTTTTTTCTTCTTTTAACGCAGAAACCGGCAAAAAACGAGAAGACTACAAACCGCTTCCGCACAAAAACATTGATACTGGCGCTGGTTTTGAGCGACTTTGCGCAATTATGCAAGATGTGGAAACTAACTACGACACCGACTTGTTTGCGCCAATTATGCGAGCAATTGAAAAACAAACCAATCACAAATACCTAGGTCAAAAAGAGTTTAAAATCATTGCTGACCACTTAAAAACCGTGACTTTTGCAGTTTCAGATGGAGCCGTGGTTTCAAATGAAGGCAGAGGCTACGTGCTTAGAAGACTAATTCGCCGTGCTGTGAAAGCAGGACGTAGACTTGGTATGCAAAAACCTTTTATTTACAAGTTAGTTCCGAGTGTAATTGAGGCAATGGGTGAGTTTTACACTGACCTTAAAAATAGCGTTGAAGTTGTTCAAAATATTTTAAAACAAGAAGAAGAGAAGTTTTTAGAAACTATTGAAGCCGGTGAAAAAGAGTTTTTTAAACTTATTCAAACAAAGAAATCAATTTCTGGCGAAAGCGCATTTAAGTTATACGACACCTACGGTTTTCCATTTGAGTTAACTAAAGAATATGCTGATGAAAACGGTGTTGAAGTTGACGAAAAAGGCTTTCATCAGTTTCTTGCAAAACAAAAAGAACTTTCTCGCTCTGCTCGCCAAAACTTTCAGTCAATGAAAGGACAAAACAAAGAGTTTTTAGAGTTTAGCGAAAAGTCTGAGTTTATAGGATATGAAAACTTATCGTCTGAATCTAGGGTAATTAAAGTTTTTAAAGAAGGAATTGTCCTTGATAAAACTCCTTTTTTTGCAGAAACTGGAGGTCAAGTTTCGGACCTTGGAACTATTGAAAAAGCGGAAGTTAAAGGCATGCTTAGACTACCTTTTGGTCAACACCTACACATTGTTGAATCTCAGTTTAAAGAAGGCGAAGTTGTTAAATGTCGGGTAGACGAAGCACACCGCACACCTACTATGTATAACCACAGTGCAACTCACTTAATTCACAGAGCCTTGAAAGATGTGCTAGGTGAATACGTTAACCAAAGAGGTTCAAAAGTTTGCGCGCCTTACTTAAGATTTGATTTTAACTGCTACAATTTTCCAAAAGACGAAGAACTTTTAAAGGCTGAAAAAATTGTTAAAGATAAAATTAAAAAAGGTTTAAAAGTTAAGTATGAATACACTGATTACGATACTGCTTTAAAACACGGCGCAATCGCCTTGTTTGGCGAAAAATACGACAAAACAGTTAGAATGGTTTCAATGGAAAACTACTCAATTGAGCTATGTGGTGGTACTCACGTTAAAAATACAAATGAAATCAAAGACTTTGCGATTACACAAATTGAGTCAATTGGTTCTGGACTTTACCGTATTTTTGCAGTTTCTGGTGCAAACCTAAAGGCTAAAGTTGAAGAATATGCTGCGCATTACTTTAATGAAGCCAGTGTTATTCTAAACAAAGTTAATGAACTAAACAATGTTTCGCTTAAATTAGAGTTTGCAAAAAAACCAGAAATTAAAGGCTCATATCAAGATATTTTAAATGCAAAAGCATACCTACAAGAAATCAAAACACAAGCCTTAAAATATGAAAAACAGATTAGTGAAATTAACATTAAAAATGCTTTAAAATCGCTTAACAATGCGACTTCACGAAATTATATTTTTAAGTCAAAGATAGATTCGAAAATCGCAAAAGATGTATTTATGCAGTATGCAAATACCCAAAAACTAAATAACTGTATCATGATAAACATAGATAGTGAAAAGGTTAATATTTTTGTTAAATCAAATACTCAAAAAGCAACTGACTACATTAAAAAGATAAACTCTATTCTTAACTCAAAAGGAGGAGGTAGACCTGATTTTGCAACCGCTGGGGGTGGTGATTTAAGCAAAGTTGACCTAGTTTTACTGGAGTTTAACAAAAATGATTCTTGGAATTGATCTAGGCTCAAAAACTATGGGTCTTGCAATTTCTGAGTCTCATATAATTGCCAACAACTTAGAAACTTTTCGCTTTGAAAACGAAGACTACTCGCTTTGCGTTGCTCATCTAGTTGAACTTAACACCAAATATAATTTTCAAGAAATCGTACTTGGCTACCCTAAACACATGAATGGAGATGTCGGAGTGCGCGCAAAAATTTCTGAAGACTTTAAGGCCTTAATTGAAGAAGCACTGCCTGAGGTTAAAGTAATTTTAGAAGATGAGCGCTTATCTACAAACGCCGTTTTTGGGGTTTTTAGACAAAGTAAAACTAATATAAAACAAAGAAAACAATTTAAAGATGAACTTTCTGCTGTCGTAATTTTACAAAAATATCTAGACCGCAGATCAAGTTTTTAAACCAAAAAAGGTGATTTTATGGAAAACGAAGAAAAAGTAATTTCTTTAAACGACAAGGTTATTGAATCCTTAAAAAAAGATAAATCCAGAGAAGTCAAAATATCTGTGGACGGTATGGACGAAACTTTTATCGTAATTTTTACAACTACTCGCGAGTTTGCAGGAGAAACTAGAAACTATGTGGCTCTACTTGACAAAGAAGGAACTAACTTAATTTTTGCCAAATACAACGAACTTGCTAAAACTGATGCTAACCTTGAGTTTAGCGGTAGTTTAACAGATATAGAAGACGTTGAAGAATACAGACAACTTACCGAAGTTTTCCTTGAATACATGTCTGATTTGGAGCATGAATAGTCTAGAGTTTAATTTAGTTAAAAACGACTGCATTTTTGCCCAGGTTCCAATTTTAAAAGACAGAGCAGTTTTGTATATTAACGAATTGATAAAAAAACAAAACATTAAAAAAATTTTAGAAATTGGAACTGCTTACGGTTTTAGTGCTCTTAGTTTTTTAAAAGAAAATAAAAACTTAGAGATTACGACTATTGAAAAAAATCCAGATAGTTTTGCAAAAGCAAAACACAATTTTTTAATTTGTGAAGTTGAAAAACAAGTGACTCCGCTTTTAGCTGATGCAATTGACGCTGACTTTCAGGGTGAGGTTTTTGACCTAATTTTTATAGATGGCCCGAAAGCACAATATTTAAAATATTTTGAAAAATTTCAAAACAACTTAAAAAAAGGTGGCCTGATAGTTTGTGACAACATTTCCTTTCACAAACTAAACCAGGACACAGTTTCTAAAAACACAGCACAACTTCTTAAAAAACTAGAAACTTTTAAAACCGAAGTTCTCAAAAATAATTCCTTTAAATCTGAGTTTCTAGATATCGCAGACGGTCTTTTAGTATCCAAAAAGTTATGAAATACTTAATATATCCACTGGACCTAACAAAATACGATAATGTTGATGCTACGTTGGTTTTGAGAACTGAGTTTTCATATAAATGCTATCGCCGTTTTACAGTTGAAGAAATTAATACTTATTTAAAAAACCACAAAGCCTTCATTGATCTTTCTTTTATGGCCTATGACCAAAATTTTCCTGCGCTTAAAAATTATTTAAATAAACTTAAACATAAAGAAAACATTATTAGTTATATTGTTGCCGACATTGGCGTTGCTCAGTTTTTAAAAGAAGAAAACTTATTAAATAAGTGTGTATATAACCCAGAAACTCTAATTACCAATTGGCAAGAAGTTCAAACTATTTCTGAACTTGGTTTTTTTGGGGTATTTTTAGCTAAAGAAATTACTATTGAAAATATTTGTGAAATTAGTCAAAAAAATCCTAATTTTAATCTTTTTTTCCAAGGACACGGCAGATTTTCAATGTTTCACTCAAAGCGCCATTTACTTTCTATATACAACAAAAAATTTAAACACACCTTGGATTTAAAAAATAGGGCGGACTTGTTTTTAAAAGAAAAAAATAGGGCAGAAAAATTAAATGTCCTTGAAGATGAATTTGGTACCTATTTATTTCGCGGTAAAACTACGCAAATGTTTAGTTATATTGCAAAACTAAAAACTTGTCTTAAATACTTTGCGATAGACCCTTTATTTTTTTCAGATGAATACGCAATTGATGCACTTAATCTTTATCAAAAAAACAACATTTTAGATACAGACGTAGAACAGTTTAAAGCAAAATACAGTGACTTGCAAGACACAGGTTTTGCAGAAACAAAAACGGTGTATAAAAAATGAGCGAACTGTTAGCACCAGCTGGTGATATTGAAAAACTAAAATACGCACTAATCTACGGAGCAGATGCCGTTTTTATCGGCGGGCTTGAGTTTTCTCTTCGTGCGCGTGCTTCTAACTTCACAATCCCGTTAATTAAAGAAGCGTGTGAGTTTGCGCATTCTCTTGGCAAAAAAGTATACGTAACTGCCAATATTTTGCCACACAACGAAGACTTAGAAGGTTTAAAAAACTATTTACATGAGTTAGAAATAGCAGGAGTTGACGCCATTATATGTGCGTCTTTTGCTATTATTCATGCTGCTCGTAAATACACCAATTTAGAAATACATCTTTCAACTCAGCAAAGTGTTATCAACTCGCGCACTATTTTGTTTTGGAAAGAACTAGGTGTAAAAAGAATAGTTTTAGGTAGGGAGCTTTCAATTAAAGAAATTAAAAATCTTGACAGACATGGACTTGACATTGAGGTGTTTATCCATGGTGGGATGTGCATGAGTTATTCAGGTAGATGCTCACTTTCAAATACTTTTACCGGCAGAGACGCCAACCGCGGAGGTTGTGCACACAGCTGTCGATGGGAGTATTTTTTGTATTCAGGTGATAAGCAACTTAAAAACGAACCTGTTTCTTTTTCGGCTATGGACTTAAATGCAGTGCCGCACATTAAAAGTTTAGTCTTAGCCGATGTGTCTTCACTTAAAATAGAAGGCAGAATGAAGTCTCTACACTACATTGCTACTGTTGTGAAAACTTATCGTCAAATGCTTGACGAAATTTATGAAACTAAAAAAATTAACTCAGTTAAAAAATATAGTCAAAAATTAAAGGCTGCTGAAAACAGACTAAGTGCAACTGGGCACTTAGATAATTTACCTGCTGAAACTAAGGTGCTTTTTGACCAAAATACCACTAAACCTAATCAAGCATTTTGTGGACTTTATTTAAATCAAGAAGTTGAAAAAGGTGTGTATTTATTTCAGCAAAGAAACTACTTTTCAGTTGGTGATAAAATTGAGTTAATGGCCCCATTAGGCAAAGAAAGAACATTTAAAGTTTTAAAATTATGGAATGAAAACTTTGAAGAAATCCAAACTGCAAACCATGCAATGAGCAAGGTTTACGTAAAACTAAATGCCAAAGTAGAGCCGTATTCTATGATCAGAAAAAAATGAGTGCGGATTCTTTTATCGTAACTAAGAAATTTGGAAAAGTTCTAATTAGGTTTAATCAAAACATTAAAAGAAGTTACTTAACTTGTGAAGGAATACAACCAGTTTTACTTTTCCCAAGTTTTTATGAGCATAAATATAGTTTTCGCGAAATCGCCTTAAATGGCGAAAAAATAGTAAATAACTCAAGAGTTCAAAGTGATGTTTTTTACTATTTTCGCCAGTACAATCAAGAGGTTTGTCAAAAAAATAAGGTAATGGTTTTTGGCAAAATCTATGACTTTTTGCCAAGTGCATCATTGCAAAAAAATGTATTTGGATTTGACGGAGAATCTACTTACTTCTTTAGTTCTAAATACAAAACGTTGCAGACTGCCAAAAAAGAGTTTTACACTAAAGTCCTAAAAGACTTTCTTTTTAAATTTCTAAACCGCTCAAAAGAAAAACTTACCACCGTTGCAGACGCCTATAGTTTTAAATTAGTCAAAGGATACTATGGCAAATGTAAACGCACTGTTAATGATAAGACCGAAATTATTTTAAATCCAATTTTGATCTGTTTTAAAGAAGAGTTTGCTATTGAAACTATTTTGCACGAGCATGTACATTTAACTCACCCAAATCACGGTAAGTGCTTTAAGGCAGCACTAAATAAACTTTCAATTTTATTTTTAGGCGAAGCACAAAAATCAGCGGTTGTTTTTCCTTCGTTAGTATTTAGCGAAAGACTTTAAATTAGTATTCTAATTCTTTGGTTTTAAGAAACTCTATTTTAGTGATATTTAACTTATCAATTTCACTAAATCTATTGATTAGCAGGCAAATTAGGGCAAATAAAATTGGTGTGAAAATCAAAGTTAAACCTAGGCGGAGCATCAAACTTAAAAAAGCGAGTTTTCCAAAATAAAACCAAGTGGCAAAAATGTTTATCAAAGTATAGCCAAGATATCCGAAAAATGTAGCCATAAAAATAGTTAATTTAGAAATTCTTTTAAAGCAAATAATTGAGTAAAGTAACACCCAAAAATAAGTAGCAAATCCGTAGATAGGAAGATAACCAAGTGAATTTAAAAACCCAAACAAAAGGTCGTAAATTACGCCAGTAATTAGTGCATATGCTGGACCAAAAGCAATTGCAACCACGGCTAAAGCAACGATAAAAAAAGGTACTCTAAACATACCAATTGGCACGATATATGAGTATAGTGAGTTAACTGCAACCGCGCTCGCCGTTAAAACAGCAGCAATTGTTAACTTAATTATTTCTAACTTATTTTTAGTAATTTGCATGTCTAAATTATATCATTTTTTCGCCTTTTTTTCACATTAAAGTGAAGTTAAAAATCACTTATGTTGTATAATGTTTAGTAGTTAACAAGGAGAAAAAATGGCTAAAAAAAATGCATTAACTCAAGAAGGGTACGATAAACTAGTAAGTGAACTTAACGAACTTAAGTTTGTTAAACGCCCTAAAAACATTCAAGCAATTAAAGAAGCGCGCGCTCAAGGTGACTTGTCTGAAAACGCAGACTACGATGCTGCTAGAAATGAGCAGGCGCAAATTGAACACAAAATTAAAGAACTAGAAAGCATTTTAAAAGACGCAGTTATTATTAAAAGTAGCCGCGATGATATTTGCGTAATTGGCAATAAAGTTGAACTTAAATATCTACACAATAAAGCAGTTGAAAACATCCAACTAGTTGGTAGTCAAGAGACTGACCTTTTTAGTGGTAGTGTTTTAAAAATTTCTGTAGAAACTCCGCTGGGCCGTGCTATTCAAAACCACAAAGCAGGCGATAAAGTTTCTTTCAAGGTTTCTGAAAACAAAAGCCTTGATGTTGAAATTCTTAAAGTTTACCAATAATGCCTAAATACAGGTTTACTGCATATTTAAAAAGTATCTTTAACCTCCCTTTAGCAGAACTTAAAAATCAAGGTGTCGACACTTTGATTTTTGATTTAGACAACACTCTACTTTCTTATAAAGAAAACTCTTTTTCTAAAGAAACTGTTGATTTTTTTAAAAAATTAAGCGTTGATTTTAGATTGTATATTTTTAGCAATTCAGGCAAATCTAGGCAACTTTTAAATGCCTTGCCTGCCACCAAAGGTTTTTTTAACTTAAGAAAACCTTTTACTAAAACTGGCAAAAAGATTTGCAGAACTGAACAAATAAAATGTCAGAACTCAGCGTTTATTGGTGACCAGTTGTTGACAGATGTTGTTTTTAGTAATAAAATGCAGTTTAAAGCGACATTTTTAATCAAGTCTATAGATAGCACAAGCGAGCGTTTTTTGACTAAAATTAACAGATTTAGAGAAAAAATTATTTTTGCTTTTATTCGTTTTTTTAAACCTAACTACTTTAAAAGAAACTTGCTTAGATATTATTTAAACACTAACTTTAAAGCAAAAGTTAAATATTTAAAAAAAGCCCTGAAAACTAAATTAGGCCAAGACAAAGAAAGATACTTGCATTCTTTGTCTACCGCTAAAATGTGCAGGCAACTCGCAAAACACTGGAAAATTGATGAAAACCAGGCGTATCTTGCGGGTTTAATTCACGATTTTGCCAAACACGTTAATGCAGACGAGGCTCATAGTTTAGTTAAGTTTGCATATCCTGAATTAAAACAGACAAATAGTACTAATTTACTACATGGTCCAGTATCTGCTTATTTGTTTTCAGAACTAATTGATTTATCTGAAGACCAAAAAAACTCAGTATTTATGCATACAACTCCAACTCCGGAAATCTCTACGCTCGGCAAAATTCTTTTTATTTCAGATAAAGCCGAAACGAGGAGAACTTTTTCGGACCTGGGAGAAATTAGAAAAGTGATGTGGCAAGACTTAAATAAGGCTTGCGTATTAGTTTTTGAAGGGGTTTTCAAGAGCTTAAAATCCAGAGGCATTAAACCTGAGCAAATACAAATTGATACATACAATAAATTAAAACAAGAAATTAAATAATTTAAAAGGAGTAAAAATGGACTCACTTAGGTTAAAAGAAATCAATCAAGACTTAAAAGACATTGATGTTAAAGATGTTAAATACTACAATTTTACCGGAATCCATCCACTTTTTGACATCGCAGTTATTGGAACTGCCACTGAACGCCAGGCTTTAGCGTTAGTTTCCAGAGTTAAAAGCTACCCTGAGTTTAAGTCAGTTGAAACTGGCTCTGGTTGGACTTTGATTGCCACTGAGCAAATTTGGATACACATTTTTACCAAAGAAGAAAGAGAAAGTCGTGGACTTGATGATGTCTACGCTCAATACGAGGAAACACTTTAATTATGATAAAAGCAATTAAAACTATTTTTATAATTTTTCATTTTGTTTTAATTGGTACAGTTATTTGGTTTGTTTTAGTTAAAACTAAAGCACTTGAATATAAACTACCTTTTAAACAAGACGAAATTCAAGCGGCTTACTACTACGATGAAGTCAAAGATATAGATAAAGATGTATTTGCTGATTACATGCACATCAAACCAAAACCAGAAAACCGTGTAGTTGCAAATAAAGACGACGATAAAATTAAGTTAAAGTTCATAATTAGCGCTGCTTTTAATTCAAATAAAGTTATCTACAGGAAATTTCCTTTCTATAAGTCTCAGCCAAGTGGCACCAAAGAGGCTGTAGTTTTTGCCAAAAACAATTCAGAGTTTATGGTAATTACGAGAAAAGCAGTTTACGAAATTAGTGTAATAGGCGATAAACACACTAAAAAAATTATTAGAATTATGAATTTAGGTGAAACATTTAAAGAAATTTCTAACACTTTTGCTTATAAAATTACAAAAAATTAAAACCAAAACGCTTGGAAATCCAAGCGTTTTTAATTTGCTCAAAAGTAGTTTGTATTTTAATTTGCAAATGCTAATCATTTGCAAATTAAATTCATTTGGACTATACTAAATATGCAAGTTATTTTTTTTAAAAAATATACTTATGAAAGGACTATATATGAAAAAATTATTATTTGCGCTATTTGCCTTAGTTGCTCTATTTGCCTTAGGAAGTTGCCACGACAATAGCAAAAAGCATCATCAAGGACATCATCACCATCACGGAAAAGTTATGCATTTTCACCATCTAAAACGCGAATACAAAGTTGGTGATGAACTTAAAGTAGAAGCGCACAGCTTTAAAAAAGAAATTAAAGAATACAGATGGTATCTAAAACTACAAGACGGGAAAACTGAAGAGTTTAAAGAAAGCACTAAAGACTTTGTCTTGAAACTAGAAGATAAACACATCGGCGCTGAACTCCACGTTGAAGCCCTAGACGCTGCTAAAAAAGTTATAGACAAAGCACACAAAGCCCTTAACATAAAAGCAAAAGAAACTAAACAGGCTAATAACTTTGCTTTAAAATAAAATCTAGTTTTTGCTTAACAGTAAGCACTAAAAATCAAAAATCCAGTAAATGAGGTACACCTCGCAATTACTGGATTTTTTTAATTTCTTGAATAATTTTTACTAGTTCACTTTCGTTGTTTAATCTACAGACCATTTGTCTAAGTTCAGCTGAAACTTTAATGTTCTTTAAATAAAAAAGAATAGCACCACGCAGTAAAAGAAAGAAACGTCTTTGGTCTTTTTCTTGGTTTTTAAGCAAGGTATAGTGCTTAAAAATAATTTCAGCGGTAGAGGTTGGTGTTTTTAAATTAGGTGTTTTAGTTAAAATTTCTTTAAAAACTAATGGGTTTGCTAGTGCTTTTCTGCCAATCATTACAGCGTCTACTTTGCAGTACTCAAGCATTTTAGTAAACTCTGCTAAATCAGTAACATCTCCGTTTCCGATTACTGGAATAGAAACTGCTTCTTTGACTTTTTTAATTTCTGCAAGGTCAACAACACCTGAATATCCCTGTTCTTTAGTGCGGCCGTGTACGGATATAAAAGAAACGCCTGAGTTTTCAAGAATTTTGGCAACTTCTTGGCTGTTTATAGTGTTTTTATCAAATCCTAGTCTGATTTTGGCAGAAACTGGCAAGGAAACCGCATTAACCACAGCCTCAGCAATTGCTTTTAGTAAGGGTAAATTTTTAAGCAAATAAGAACCTGAATGCCCACGGTCAGAAATTTTGGGAGCAGGACAACCAAAGTTAATATCAATAAAGTCAAAGCGGTAGTTTTTTTCAATAATTTTAGCAGCCTGTGCCATAATTTCTGGATCGTTTCCAAAAATTTGCACGCCTATAGGATGTTCAATTTCTTTAAACTCAAGCATATGAAGTGTTTTTTCGTCACCATGCACCAAGGCATATGAAGAAATCATTTCAGTATAAAGCAGACCAGCACCCGCTTCTTTACAAATTTGTCTAAATGCAGAGTAAGTGTAGCCAGCCATTGGGGCCAGTGCTAATTTGTTATGGAAGTTTAGTTTCTTAAAAATATCTTGCATTTTTTGAACTTATATCCTTTAGTTAAAATTTCGTTTGCAAACTCAAAATCAGCCTGATTTGCTTCTCTGATACCTCTAAGTGGGTAGTTTAGCCCTAAGTCTGTCCATTTTTTTGCACCATGTGTGTGGTATTTTAAAACTTCAATTCTACAAACTGAAGAAAGTGAATCTAAAAAACTACGTAAATTTTTAAGTTGAGATTCATATAGATTTATGCCAGGGATTATTACTTGTCTGACTACTATATCTTTATTTTGTTCGTCTAAAAAACGGGCAAATGCGTAAACCGGCTCAAGAGGTCTGCCGGTTAACCACAAATGTTTTTTTGGATCAGAATGCTTTAAATCCAGCAAAACTAAGTCAGTGTTTTTAAGAATTTTTGCGTATTTATCTTTTTCGCTTTCTTGATATAATCCGGCCGAAGTATCTAGGCAAATTTCAATTCCTTGACTTTTAGCAACCCTAAACAAGGCATCTAAAAACTCAAGTTGAAATAAAGGCTCACCACCACTGACAGTTAATTTAGGAGTAGTTCCGTAAAATAATTTATACTGATTGAATTTTTTTAAAATTTCTGAAACTGTGTAAGTTTCACCTATATTTCTGTTCCAAGATGTGCGGTTATGGCAGAACTTACAAGCCAACGGACAGCCTTGCAGAAACAAAACAAAGCGTAGGCCAGGTCCGTCAAAAGCACCAAACGGTTCAATTAAATGAACTCGGCCTTTAACCTCAAGCAAGGCCTTATCTAGTGGCATGAATTGTTCTCGCAATTACCTCAAGCTTTTGTTGGTCGGTTAATTTAGAGAAGTTTACAGCATACCCAGATACCCTGATAGTTAAATTTGGAAACTTCTCTGGATTTTTATAGGCCTCTATTAGTTTTTCTCGGTTAAAGACGTTGATATTTAAATGATATCCTTTGTTTTGAAAGTAGCCGTCTAAAATTGAAACTAAGTTAGTTTTTCTGACTTCTTCGTAGTCAGGTAAATTACTTGAGCCCAAAGACTCAGGAAGCAATTGAAAAGTATTGGAAATTCCGTCTCTAGCAAACTTAAACGGAATTTTGGCAACAGAAAGCAGTGAGTTTAAAGCCCCAGTGTTATCACGACCATGCATAGGATTGGCGCCAGGTGCAAAAGGTTCGCCTTTTTTGCGGCCATCTGGAGTAGAACCGGTGTGCATACCATAGACTACATTTGAAGTAATTGTCAAAATAGACATCGTAGGTCTAGCGTTTAAGTAGGTAGGGTTAGCAGCAATTTCTTTCCAAAAATCTTTAACAACAGCAACTGCTAGTTCATCTGCTCTGTCATCTGCGTTTCCGTATCTTGGCCAGTCACCAGTTGTTTTAAAGTCTTTAATTAAATTAGTGGTTTCGTCGTATATCGGTTCAACTCGCCCATATTTAATTGCAGAAAGAGAGTCTGCAACCACTGAAAGTCCAGCGATTCCAGTTGCAAAATTACGAGTAATTTCGTCGTCAAGTAGAGCCATTTGCATAGACTCATATGCATATTTATCGTGCATATAGTGAATGATGTTAAGAGCGTTAACATACAGTTTTGCAACTTCTTTCATTGCCACTTTAAAGGCCTTGTAAACCTCTTTAAACACAAATTTACCGTCTTTTAACAATTCAGTTTTAGGAAGAGTTATAACCTGTTCTCCAGTCATTTCATCTCTTCCTTGGTTGAGTGCATAAAGCAGAGTTTTGGCTAAGTTAGCGCGAGCTCCGAAAAACTGCATTTCCTTGCCGACTGCCATCGGAGAAACGCAACAAGCAATTGCGTAGTCAGAGCCATGACATTCAGATATAGAGTTGTCGTTTTCATACTGAATAGCCGAAGTTTCAATTGATACTTTTGCGCAATACTTCTTAAAGTCAACAGGCAGTTTTTCAGACCAAAGCACGGTTAAATTAGGCTCAGGATAAACTCCTAGGTTATAAAGAGTATGTAGCATTCTAAAAGAAGTATTGGTTACAAAAGACTTAGTAGTTCCGTTCATGCCAGCGATAGATTCGGTTACCCAAACTGGGTCTCCTGAAAACACAGAGTTATACTCAGGAGTGCGGGCGAATCTAACCATTCTTAACTTCAATACAAAGTTGTCAATCAACTCTTGGGCTTCAGACTCAGTTAGTCTGCCTTCTTGTTTGTCTTTTTCAATGTAGATGTCAAAAAAAGTAGATACTCTGCCTAGCGACATCGCAGCACCGTTTTGCTGTTTAATTGCCGCTAAATACGCAAAATAAGTCCATTGCACGGCTTCTTTTGCAGACTGAGCAGGTAGTGAAATGTCAAAACCGTATAGTTTTGCCATTTGTTTTAAATCAGCAAGTGCTTTGATTTGCATCTCTAGGTTTTCAATTTTTTGAATAATTTCAGGGGTATAGGGAAACTCAAAACTTGCTTTGCTTTTTTGTTTTTCTAAAATTAAGCGGTCAACTCCGTAAAGTGCTACACGGCGGTAATCGCCAATAATTCGGCCGCGTCCGTATCCATCTGGCAATCCAGTAATTACGTGGTTGTGTCTAGCGATTTTAATGTTTTCAGGATACACATCAAACACACCTTGATTGTGGGTTTTTCTGTATTTTGTAAAAATTTCTTCAGTGTCTTTGTCTAGTTCATAACCGTATGAAGATAAGGCTTTTTTTGCAATCTTAATTCCGCCTTCCGCAAACAAAGCACGTTTTAAAGGTTTGTCGGTCTGCAGACCGACAATGCATTCTGGTGTTGTTTTGCTGTCTCCAAGTAAGTATCCAGGACCATATGCCAAAATATTTGAAGAGGTTTTGCATTCTGCGTCTAGAATTCCTTTTTTGGTTTCTTCGGCAAGAAGTTTGTTTAATTTTTCAACTTGTTTTAAGGTATTTTGAGTTGGATCGGCTAAAGTGAGTGTGAATTTTTTTGCTTCAGTGTAGTTAGCCTGAATAAAATCAGCAACATCAATTGTCTTTTTCCAACGGTTTCCTTTAAATTTTTCATAGTATCTCATAGCACAAATATTTTACCATTTAAAAATACAAAAAATTGTATATTTGCTTAGAGTTTTTAGGGTATTAAAGCAAATATTTTGATTAAAACTACTTGTTTTGTTGTTATAATGAATTTGTTAGTTATCTTTTTAAAAGATGTCACATGGAGGCAATATGATAAATCCAAATTTAAAGAAAATTTCTAGAATTCAAACTCAAGAAGTACAAGACTATTCATATGAAGAATACGCGGTTCCAAAAACTACTTTTAAATCTCTCTTACTAAAAAGTTTATTTTTTGTTGGATTGCTTTCTGCTTTTGCTTTAGTTGTATTTTTCTTAGGCTATTATTTTATTTTTAGCAATACATCTGGTTTAACCGCAGATCAAAGAAAATCTAATTTACTTATCTTTTCAATAGTTTCGCTAAGTGCTTTTGGTTTAATGTTCTTGTTTTCGCTACTAGGTAACTTTGTGTCAATTGCTAGATTCTCAGTTTGGGTATACTCAATTTCATCAGGTGTGTTTATCGGCGCAATTACTTTAGTTTTTGAAATGATTTTAAAAGGCGTTGGTATAATTGCCCTTAGTGCAACTGCTTTTGTGTTTTTAACAGTGTTAGTTTTAAACTTAAGCAATTGGGTCAGAGGAACTCGTAGGCTTTTCAAAGTTATGATGTTTCTAGGACTAACTGTACTTTTGATGTCTTTAGTTAACTTGGTACTTTGGCTAGTTTTTAGAAAAACCGACAATCAACTTTACAGCAATACAACTTACCTTTGGTTGCAAATCGCGCTAAGCACAGTCTACATCTTATATTTAACAATAGTTTTGACCTTTAGCATTGAAGGGCTAAGAGAAGTTGCGCAAAACGATGGTCTTGACAAAGGCTATTCTTATGTTGCGATTTTAGGATTGATTTCAACGCTTACTTGGATGTACATTGAGTTTTTAAGACTTGCCGTGATTGTTGCAATGATTTTTGCATCCAAAGCAACTGACTAATTGTATTTTTAAAGCATTTTTAGAAAACCTCTAAGGAGATATTCCTTGGAGGTTTTTCATTTTTAACACATTTTTAAGTATTTTAAGGCAACACGATTAAATATATTAAGATGAACGTGCAACAACAAAAAATCATTGAAAGCAAAGACCAACACATTTTAGTGTTAGCCGGTGCTGGCAGCGGAAAAACTTATACACTAATTCAAAAAATAAAGGCAATTAAGGAAAGTGAAAATAACGCAAAAATATTGTGTTTAACATTTTCAAATCTGGCAGCCAAAGAACTAAAACACAGGTTAAACGAAGATAGTGTCGGTGTATATACTTTTCACGGTTTTTGTTTTAATTTAATTAAACCGTATATTTTAGACAAGCAAGTTTTGTTTGAAACTCCGCGTCTTTTTAGTAAAAGAGAAATTCTAGAAGTTTCTCTCTACAAGGCTAATCCTGGAAAAAAACCAAGTAAAACTTTAAAAAAATACAAAGAGTTTCTTGATAAAAACTCGTTAATTGATTTTGACGATATGCTTTTACTTTGTTTAGAAAAACTAAAAAAGAAAGAAATTAGACAAACTTACGGCTATGTACTAATTGACGAAGTTCAAGACACAAACCTAGTTCAGTTTCAGATTTTAAAACATTTAATTTCTCCTGACACCAAAACTATTTTAGTTGGAGACATAGACCAAGGAATTTATAAGTTCAGAGGTGCATCTTTTGATTTAATTGAAAAATACCGAGAAACCTACTTGCCTAAAGTTTATATGCTCACGCAAAACTACCGCTCAGCGCCAGCAATTGTTGAATGCGCAAATAAGCTAATTGAAAAAAATAAAAAAAGGCCCGAAAAAGTACTTTTTTCAGACCTTAAAATTAAAGCAAACATAAAAATTTATCTATACTCAAAAATCTCTGATTTTATTTTAGAACTAAAAAACTATTTATTTGCCCAAAGAAATCAACAAGTAAAAATAAACGAAATTTGTCTATTGGTCAGAAGAAACCAAGAAAGAGTGTTAATTGAGCAAGAACTTAAGCGAGGCTTTAGGTTTTTTGAATATTTGCCGCAAATCTACACAGTACACGAATCAAAAGGACTTGAGTTTAAAACGGTTTTTATAGTAGGTCTTAACGAAGGGGTGTTTCCAGATACTAAAACAGGTGCATTGCTTGACATAGAAGAAGAAAGAAGACTGATGTATGTTGCGATTACCAGAGCCAAGCAAAACCTTTTTTTAGTGAGTTTTGAGTTCAGCCAAAACGGCACAAAACTCAAAACTTCTAGATTTTTAAAAGAAATTTACTAAGCCTATTTGTCTGGCAAATCATCAAGACAGCCGAGGTCTAAGAATTTTTTATAAACAGTTTTATTAACACCAGATCGCGCTTTAAAGTCTTCTTTAGAAGTGTAAAGCCTGTCCTTTCGTGCGTTTACAGAGTCAAAAGCCGCTGTATCTCCAGTTCCGTCAATTGTGGCAAACGGCATTTGCAAAGTATTTCCTTTAATGTTAAAAGTTTTAGCACTAGACTCGTTAACTGCGAGTTTTGAAAAACTAAAGCCACGCGCGCAAAACTCATATGCTACTTTTAGAGTCACTAAAAGTTCTTGGTCTTTGGCCTTAATTTCGTATCCCAATTGCTCAAGTTCACGGATTTTGTTGCCAATTGCTATTTTGCCACTAGTCATCACGGTGTAGTCAAACTGAACTGCACGTTTTGAAAAAAAAGCAGAGTAGAAAAGTAAAGGTTTGTGTAGTTTAAACCAGGCAATTCTAATGGCCATAATAACGTAGGCAGTGGCGTGGGCTTTTGGAAACATATAATTAATTAGTCCGCATGAGTAAATATACCACTCAGGCACGCCAAAGACTCTTAGTTGATTTGCGTACTCTGCCCATTTTGCCGGGTTTCTGCGGCAATTTCCTTTACGGATAAACTCCATAGCGTTAAACGCCAGAAGTGGTTCAACGTTGTATTTAGAGATCAGGGTTATCATGATGTCGTCGCGACAACCAATTAAGTTTTTAAAAGGAATTGAGCCAAACTCAGGGTGTCCGTCTTTTAAGACTTTTCCGTTATTTAGCCACACGTTTTCACCATGCGAAAGCCCAGAAATTTTAACCAGTTCCGCAAATGTTGTGGGTTTGGTTTCCGCTAAAATTTGCGAAACAAAAGGTGTACCAAACTCAGGTAGGGCAGTTGAAGCGGTTGCCGGCATAAAAGATGCGTTTGAGTAGTCTACGTTTAGAATTTCATTGCCAGAAAACATTTTATAAACATCAACGTCAGCCATTGGAATGTCTCTAACTTCGCTAAATGGAAACTCAGCAGGGTTGGCTTTGACGTAGTCAAATAAAAACTTAATCATGGTTGGGTCATCATGTCCCAAAATATCTAGTTTTAGTAAGTTTTCTTCAAAAGAGTGGTAGTCAAAGTGAGTAGTTCGCCAACTTGCTGTGGTGTCATCTGACGGAAATTGCACAGGTGTGACGTCAAAAATTGAGTAAGGTTTTGGCACTACGACAATACCCCCTGGGTGTTGCCCTGTGGTTCGTTTAACTCCAACAATTTTTTTAGCCAAGGCTGCGATTTTGGGCTTACGGATTTTCATCTGCTTATCTTCAATGTAGCCCTTGACATAACCAAATGCGATTTTTTCGGCAACTCCCGATACAGTTCCTGCTCTAAAAGCGTGGTCTGCTCCAAGCAAGGTGCGAACGTATTCATGAGCTTGTGCTTGATATTCACCTGAGAAGTTAAGGTCAATATCTGGGGTTTTGTCGCCTTGAAAACCAAGGAAGGTTTCAAACGGAATGTCGTGTCCATCTCGGTTTAGTTTAGCGCCACACACTGGACAGTCTCGTTCTTTTAAGTCATATCCATCGTCTGCTTCGTTTAAGTCATCTTTAAACATTTCGTCAAACTGAGTAGAGGGGTAGTCTTTCTTTAAGTCTTCGTTGAACTTAAAGACCTGGAAACAACCTTTTGGACAAAAGTAATGCGGAGGTAAAGGATTGACTTCAGTTATCCCTAAAATTGTTGCCACAAAAGAAGAACCAACAGATCCACGGCTACCTACCACGTATCCGTCGTCGTTAGACTTTTTGACAAGTAAATAAGACATGTAGTAAATTGAGGCAAAGTTGTTTTTGAGAATGGTAGTTTGCTCTCTTTTTACTCTGTCTAAAATAAAAGGGTGAGGGTTTTTGCCGTACTTTTGCTCAAGGTTTTTAGAAATTAAGCGCTTAAACTCACCTTCTATTGAAGGAATACCTTGGTCTTTAAAGTAGTCATCTGAAAATGAATACAGTCCTTCTGGAAAGGCCTGGATGTCTTGAATTAAATCAGCTATCTGATTTGAGTTTTTAACCACAATTTCCTTGATTAGTTTATCGTCATTTAAAAATGCAAACTCAGCACTTAGTTCATCGGTTGTCTGAAAAAAGTAGTCAGGAGTGGCCTCGTATTGCGCAAGTTCATGGCGGCCTCCGCCAACTAATGGAGTTCTGATAAAAAACTGATAGTAAATTTGGTCTTCTTTATTTAAGTAATGCGGGTTGCTTGATGCAACTACAGTTTTATTTAACTTTTTGGCGTGTGAAATTAGTCTAGAAATTGCGTTTTTAATTGCCTGCATCCCACCGGCTATGTTGTCTTTAAGATGAGAAAAGCAACTAGGCGGATAAACTAAAACGTAGTCGTATTTTAAAATATGTGAGTCCAAAACATCGTCGGTTGAGTTTAGAGCATCAAACCAAAGTTCACCTGCTCCGTTTGCACCAATTAACAAACCTTCTTTGTATTTTTCAAACTCAGAAGCAAGTACACGAGGTCTTTGGTGAAAGTACTCAGTTAAGGCAGAGGTTACTAACTTAAATAGATTTTTATAGCCGGTTTGGTTTTTAACCAAAAAATCCACAGCAAACGGCATTTGGTGTAAGTAAGTTTTGCTACGATCTATCGTGGTTTCAAGTTCATTGAAGGTTTTAATGTTCTTTTGTGCAAGGTCTTCAAGCATTTTGATAAACATTTGACCGGTAGCATCGGCATCGTCTATCGCGCGGTGGTGGTTTTCTAAGTTAATTTTAAAGAAACGAGAAAGAGTACCTAAGTTAAAACGCTTAAGTTGGTTTGAGTAGTGGTATCTAGCTAAGTTAAGAGTATCAATGTATAGTACATTTTCGCCAAATGAATAGTTTAAGACTTTGGCTTTATGAAGCACATTTAAGCAGTCAAACGATGCGTTGTGGGCAACTAACACTGAGTCTTTGGCAAACTCTATAAAGTCTTTTAAGACAACTTCAATTTTAGGTTGTCCTTTTAGCATCTCGTCGGTAATGTTAGTTAAGTTTGAGACAAACTCAATTAACTTCTCATCCGGATCGCAAAACGTCTGAAACCTGTCAATGATTTGACCGTTTTTGACTTTAACTGCACCGATTTCAATAATTTTGTCGTTAACTATAGAAAGTCCGGTGGTCTCTAAGTCAAATACCACATAAGTAAGGTCTTTAAGTAAGGTGTCTGAATCTCCCTTTTTAATGTAAAAAGAGTCGTCAATGTAGGGCATTTGCACACCGTAAATTGGCTTAATTTCGGCTTTTTTGCAGGCTTGTGCGCATTGAGGGGATGCATAAATTCCGCGGGAGGCAGTGACTGCGATGGCTTTGTGTCCAAAAGATTTAGCCAAGGCTACGTAGTCTTTAATCTCACCCACTCCGTCCATGTTAGAAAGTTTAGTTTGAACATGTAGTTCAACTCGCTTGTCTTCTGCTTTGTCTTGGCGAGTAAACAATGTGCTTTCTTCGTCTTCGTTTTCTTTGTTTACAATTTCAAAGTTTTTAAGCATCAAAACAACGTCGGCAGCATAAGTGTCGTATTGAACTTCTGCAATAATTTTTAAGTTAGTGCCAGGTTGGATTTTTTCAGCTTCTGTGATTTCTTGGTTGTATAGAAACTTCTTGGCCAAAATAGCATCAGTTTCGTCTTCTAAAGTCATTTGAAGCAGGGTGTATTTGCCGTCTTTAAGTTTTCTAATTTCTGCTTCTACTACGGTAACATGAAACTTATAAACCAGACTTTCGCCTTGATTTTGTTTTTTTGTAACTTCGTAGTTGTCATAAGGAATTTCTTTTAATTTCTTTAAAGAAAGGTCATCTCTAAAAGAGTAGCTACGGCGTCTTGAATAACCTTGGTTTGAACGCACAGTTTGGCTGTATGCTTGGTTTGAACCAGTTTGAACGTTTTCGGACTGAGTGTTTAATTCAAAAGTGGTTTCACTAACCAATCTTTTTTTGAAATTAAAGATAAAAGGTAAGCCGAAATAGTTAGAAAAAGCATTAAATAAAGTTTTGCTTAAGTTCTGTTTAATAGCCCAGTTAAGCGTATTTGCGTCAACTGTGATGTCAATAGTTTTGTTGGTTTTGTCAATTTTAAACTCAGATTTTAAAACAACTTCAAGATAGCGTTTATTTACAGGATCGTTGGTATTGAAACTTTTAATTTGAGCCTGAAAATAACTAAGAAAGTACACATCTAATTTGGAGTAGGTTTCGTAGGTAAAAATTAGTTTTGTGTTTTTTGGTGCTCCCGCGTTTTGTAAAAATTTAAAAGTTTCTTGGTTAAATGAAAAAAAATCAGAATATGAAATTACTTCTTTTAACCTAATGGTGACTTCTAGTTTTTCGTCAGTTTGCTTAAAATTAACAACTGTTGGCAAAAAGTCAAAATTCTTTTCAAAAAAATCTTTTATACTCATTATTTCCTACTCCTGAAAAATCTTTAAATGACTTGGCAAGTCTATCAATATCATACTGCAATTTCGGCTTTTTTTCAATTTAAATTAAGATAAAAAAGCAATTTTAAATCTGAGTTAAAATTGGTTTTTTTAAAACTAAATTTAGACTAAAAATGGTTTTTAAGTAAATCAATTATATGTTGTTTTTTAAATCATTTAAGTTAAAAAGTTCGTTTAAAAATCTGAAGTATCCTCTAAATTATTCTTTGCTGACTTCCATCCTCTCCGTCTGTGAACCAAACAAAATTAAAGCCTTGAATCTCTTTAGCAGAAGTTGCTAGGTTTTGTTTTATTGTTTTAAGTGTCTTTTAACTTTAAACTCTCCTCTGTTGAAAAATTCATTTTCCATTATCAGCTCAAAATCATCTGAATAAAAACAAATTATTAAACCAATCAGAATAAATAAATTCATCTTAGCTTTACCGTTGATTTCAACTCTGGGTAAGAAGTTTTTATCGCAAATAATTTCATTCAAAGTAACTTCTGGATTAGCATCTAATTTGCTTTCTAAATACTTTTTAAAACTTTGTTTTTCATCATTAATGAAATTAACTTTATCTAAACGAATTAACTTATTTGAACTTATCGCCATATACTGTTTTTTTAACATATTAACAAACTCAAAAACAGTAGTTCTTTTTAAAGTAGTGACTTGCGGAAGGATAAACTTATTGAATTCTATTATGTCAATAATTTCTTTATCCTTAATAAAATCAGCAACAAGTTCGTTATATTCTGGAAAAACTGTTTCTAAATTACCAATTAAAGGTCTTTTAAATGCAAAGTCTTTGGCAAAAAACTGTTTTGCTAAATTAAATATGTCGTAAGGATGGCGGATTTTGTGCCTGTAAATAAACTCTGGCATTTCTGCCTTGCATGCCAAAAATATATGCTGATCTGTGCGGTAGCCAATTTTGATTGCTTTTAAAGATTTTTCAATAATTGCTTTTAAATTTTTGAGTTCTGTGTCAGTTATTTTGAAATTCTTAAAGTAGATATAACCGCGATTCCAAAAATAAATAAAGTTTTTAGTCTCTGAAATCTCTGTTGAAAATACGCTTTTGGCAACCCCTTTGAACTCATTTTCAAATTTTGTATAGTCAAAAAATTCGGTTTGCGAAATCAACCATGCTTTAATTTTGCTACGCAAGGTTTCGTTGCCACCAAGTGGTAGCAAATAATCACGCCTGCCTTTAAATAACTGATTTTCATAGTGGGAAAGGGCGCCCTTTAGTTGGTATCTGTTAGTAATATTAAAGTCTTTTAGTTCGCTTTTAAAAATTTTTAAAATACCTGAATACGAAATTGGATGATTTTGATTTTGCAAGTAGTCGGATATTTTTTTAGCAAAGTCTAAAGTAATTTGAGGTGAGTCGTTAATGTGCGCGTAAGTTCCACGGTCTACTAATTGAACGTTACTTCTTTCAATTATTGCTTGGACAGTATGGTAAAACTTATTGTCTGGTTTATCTGTTTCTTCAAACAAAATATTGCCAAATTCAGCAAGAGAGCACTCTTTGATGCGTTTAATATCGTTATAATCAGAACAGTGAAAACCATTTTTGAAATACTTTTCAATTAAAATTTCTGTTTTTTGTTTTTTAGATAAGCTAAAATTGTATCTAATATAGGTGCCTTTTCTTAGATGAAAATTATTGGAAACATAAGTTTTTATACTATTTTTTGTCATTTTAAAGTTCGGCACAAGTTGTCTAATTTTTTTGATTTTTAAAAGCAGGTCTTCTTCTTTAAAATAATGTTTAAAGACCTGTTTTTCAACCTCTAGGAATTTATCTAAATGTTCTTTTGCTGAAAAAAATCCGTGGAACTGCTCAAGATATCCTGTGCTAGTTCCCACGTTTAGCTTTTTGAGTAAAAAAGAAGTAGCGTCATAGTCATATTTAAGTTTGTCTTTCAAGGATATGAAGTCAAAAAAGTAGCGGTGTTTTGTAAAGACAAACATAAAGTCTATTGATTTAAATGTAAAGTTTTTTAAATAAAATGCGTTAAATTCACTAACCATTTTATCTATTTTTTGTCTTACTCTTTCTTTAGTTAAATCAAATTTCTGACCAATTTCATCTAAAGTAAGGTGGTTTCTTTGACCCAAAAGTTCAAAATCTGTGTAACTGTAGCCTCGCATAGCACCAATAAATAACTCAATAAATAAGTAGTATTTATCAGTTGCTGAAAAAAAATAAAATATTTGCAAGTTTATTTAGTTCAAGGCCATATTTAAAAAACAACTCCTCAATTTTAGCGTCTTTAATTTCTTGAATTAGTTCAGCAAAATTACCCTTATACGAATTGTTAATTTCAAACATTTTGAGTAAATTAAAACATTTTTCTTCGTTTTCAGGCAAAATATACTTAGCATAATAAGGAATTGCTTCTCTTAAAATTAAAAGTTCTTGAAAAATAAATTGTGGATTGATGGTTTCATTGGTTTTGTTTAAAATAGTTTCTCTAGCAATTGTAAAGTCAAATAAGTTTTGATTTATTCCACAATTGATTTTTTCCTGATTTTTAGTAGCGCCAATAATATCTGCAATTTGAATATCTGAAATTTGTTTTCTAGTTTGAGGACAGATTTCGGTGTTTAAAAGGTCTATATTCAGGCCAGTTAGTGATTTAATTAACTTAAAACCATTTTTTAAAGATTTTAAAAATAAGTGATCGTCTAGTGTACAGAGGTTTTCATACTTTTTAGTTTTCTCTGAAATTAACTTAGTTTCGGCGTCTATTTTAAAATCCCGTTGAAGAATATACTCAAATTTCTTTACTTTCATTGGGGAATTAAAACCCTCTTTAAATCTGCTGTAAAGCGTAGAAACTTTTTTACCAACAAATTGCTTGCAAAAAATATAAAAATATTGTCTAGACAACCAAACATTTTTTCTAATTTTAAATAAATTTGTCTCTTTAAACTCAAATAAATTCACAAACACACCTCGGTATCTAGCTTTATTTAAAAAAAATACTCAAGTTGCCTTGAGTAAATTATTTTTAAAAATGGTGACCCGTACGGGATTTGAACCCATAAATGCATGCGTGAAAGGCATGTGAGTTAACCGTTTCTCCAACGGGCCAATACTAAAACAGTATAGCCTGATTTTTAAAAAAATACAAGCAATAACTAGTTTTTTTAAAATGGTGCCTACATAAAGAATTGAACTTTAGTTTTAGCATTACCATTGCTACGTACTACCACTGTACTATGTAGGCGTTTTTAGACCGACTTAATTATAGCGTATTTTAAATATTTTTAAAATTATTTTGCTAACTTACTAGTTTTTTGCCCAAGATTAGTCCTTTGCCTTATTTATGTATTATTGCTTTATAAGGCTAAAATAAAAAAATTACTCAGGTGTTTTTTCAACTTGGTTGCTAAAAATGTTGGTGCCTTTTTCTTTGCCTTTAATCAATTTTAAAATGTTTATGCGGTGTTTTAAAATAACTAGACAAGAAAGCAGAAAAACTACTGCAAGTTCAAGTGAGTAACTTAGCAAATTTTTAGACATTTGCCTGTAGATTAAGTTAGGGCTAAATATTCTGAACAACAAAAGTGCGACAAAACTAAAAAATACAGCCAGCAAAGAAGCAAGAGACACTAACTTTTTAAACAAAAAGAAAACTGTTAAAAAAGTAAGGACGTAAATTAAACCAACTAACGGAAAAGCGACTAGTAAAAACCCAAATAGCGAAGAGATACCTTTGCCACCTTGAAAGCCTAAATAGACAGGATAAAGATGCCCAAAGACGGCAGACAAACCATAAAGCGGATAGATATACACTAATGTTGCTTTAGTTTTAACTTGAACTAAAGACTCAAACATGTCTGCGTTAATAAAGTAAAGGATTAAAACAAAGGCTATAAAAAGCGCACCTTTTAAAACATCTAAAAGAAAAACTATAAACGCTAGTTTAAAGCCAAGAACTCTGGAAACATTGGTTGCGCCAATGTTTCCAGAATGCACTGTTCTTATGTCTGCATTTTTAAACTTCTTGCTAAAAATTAAGCCAAAAGGAATTGAGCCAAATAAATAAGCAAGTAAGCAAAGTAGTATAACTAAAAAAACGTTTAGGTAAGTGTTCACAAATTTAAATTAAAAAGGTTTAAAAAACTGCTTTGTTTAGTTTAAGTTAAGTTCAGAAAGGTAAGTCAAGAAACGAACGTTTTTACTGACTTTGGTCGGAATTTCACTAACTTTTAGTGAAACTACCTTGGTTTCTTTTCCGAGATATGAAATGTTTTCTTTAAAGGTGAAAACTAGTCTAGGTGTGCCTTTTTGCATTTTTGGCTCAACTTTAGCGATATTTTTATTTAAAAAGGTAAAAAGTATGGTTTCTTCTTTTGCTTTGTTTAAAGTAACTAATTCTACTCTATCTGCCTTGATTTCAAAAGCAGCGTGTTTGCATACAGAAGTTTTGGCTGCAAACGAAAAAACATCGCGTTCTTTAAAGTGAGCAAGCAGATTTTGCACTTCGTTTTGCTGAAAACGGTTATACAAAATTAGCGTAGAAATTAAAAAGACTAAGAAAAAGAAAGTAGGAATAATTGAATATACCGACTCTTGGCGAGAAATTACGATGTAAAGTAAAACTGCCAAGGTAGAAAGTAGGGCAAGTAAACTAAATAATAAAGCAAGTAGAAAAAAGATTTTTTTATTTCTCATCATCAAACTCCTTATTTGATTTAATGTCTTTGCGTTTTAAGTGCGGAAACAAAATAACGTCGCGAATTGATTGGCGGTTGGTAAGCAACATAATAAAGCGGTCAAGTCCAATACCCAGGCCACCAGTTGGGGGCATTCCGTATTCTAAGGCTTCTAAAAACTCATTATCTAGTTCACAAGCCTCGGCGTTGCCGGATGCTCGTTCTTTTAGTTGTGCCTCAAAACGTGCGCGTTGGTCAAGCGGATCGTTTAACTCAGAGTAGGCGTTGGCGTATTCTTTTCCAACAATAAACACCTCAAAACGACGAGTAAAACGCGGATCTGGCCCTTTTTTGGCCAGTGGTGAAATTTCAACTGGGTGTCCATAGATAAAAGTAGGTTCAATTAGTTTGTCTTCAACATACTTTTCAAAAAATGCGTTTATAATATGCCCAATTTCAAAATGAGGTTCAACTTTGATGTGGTGACTATCTGCAAGTCTTTTAGCGGTCTCAAAGTCATTAATTTCAAAAAAGTCAACATTTGCATATTTTTTGACAGCATCAACCATGTGTAGACGAGCAAAAGGTTTTGCAAAGTCCAACGCAAACTCACCAAACTGAACTTTAGTTGTGCCAAGGACTTTTTTGGCAACTTCACGAAAACTGGTTTCACAAAGTTCCATCATAGTGTCTAAGTTAGCATAAGCCTCGTAGACTTCCAGAGTCGTAAACTCAGGGTTATGAGTTGAGTCCATCCCTTCGTTTCTAAACAGACGAGCGATTTCGTAGACTTTTTCCATCCCGCCCACAATTAGTTTCTTTAAAGGAATTTCTTGGGCAATTCTTAAATAAAACGGCATGTTCAGAGCATTGTGATGAGTGACAAAAGGACGAGCCGCAGCTCCGCCAAGCGTAGGGTGCAAGACAGGTGTGTCTACCTCTATAAAGTCTTTTTTGTCAAAAAAATCGCGAAAGGCTTTAATAATTTTTGGACGCATGAAAGAAACTGCTTTAATTTCTGGATTAACTATTAAGTCAAGATAACGTTTGCGTCTGCCTTCTTCAACGTCTTGTAGACCGTGGAATTTGTCAGGCAGTGGTTTTAAGGCTTTAGTTAAGTAAGTGTACTTAGAAACTCTGACAGAAAGTTCGCCGGTGTGGGTTTTAAAAACTACGCCGTCAATGCCAACAAAGTCACCAAGATCTGTTAACTTCCAGGCCTGAAAATCAGTTTCCTTGATGTTGTCTTTGCGGACATACAACTGAATTTTACCAAAGCGGTCCTGAATGTGCATAAAACCGGCTTTGCCTTGTGCACGGTTTAAAACAACGCGGCCAGCAATTTTGACTTTTTTGTTTAGTTTTTCAAGTTCCTCGCCAGAAAAATCTTGGTATTTTTCAAAAATTTGTTTAGTACTGGAGTTTGTTTTAAAAGCGTGGCCAAATGGGTCAATTCCAAGTTCCCTTAACTTTATGACTTTATCTCGTCTTGCTTGTTCTTGGTCAGTTAATTGAAGTTCTTGCATTTACTTACTTAGCCTCACTTTCTGTATTAGTTTTTTTAGCAGTAGATTTTTTAGGTTTATTTACGTTTTCTTTGGCAAGTTTTGCAAAGTCAGGAGTCTCGCCTTTTTGCATGTCTACTCGCTCAAGGTGTCCGGTTTCGTGAATTTCGTGAATGTCTTCACGAGTCAGAGTTTCCACTTCTCTTAAGTAATAAGCAATTGCTTCAAGTAGTGGCAGGTTTGCCAAAATTAAGGATTTCGCTTTTTCGTGGCATTCATTCATGAGTTTTCTAATTTCAAGGTCAATTTCGTGGGCTACTGTGTCCGAAAAATTCTTTTCACTAAAGTAGTCACGGCCTAAAAACACTTGAGACCCGGCTTTTTCGTATTGGACAAAGCCAAGTTCAGACATTCCGTATTGTGTGACCATCGCACGCGCGATTTGAGTGGCTTTTTCAAAGTCGTTATGCGCACCGTTTGTAACTGAGGCAAACTTAATTTCTTCGGCAACTCGGCCACCTAAAAATCCGGTAATTGACTCAGTAAGTTGTTCTTTGGTTTGAAAGAAAGACTCTTGTTTTGGCATCATTAAATTGTATCCACCAGCCTCGCCACGCGGAATAATTGTGACTTTTTGAACTTCGTTTGCAGACTCAAGAAGCAGACCAATTACGGCGTGTCCGGCCTCGTGGTAGGAAACTATTTTTTTCTCAGTTTCCGAATACTTGCGAGAAACTTTGGCAGGTCCCATCATTACGCGGTCCACACCTTCGTCTAAGTCTGAAATGGTAATCTCAACTCGGTTAGCGCGTGCTGCAAGCAAGGCAGCCTCGTTCATTAAGTTTTCAATGTCAGCCCCAGAAAAGCCAGGAATGCGGCGAGCCAGGTCTTCAAGATTAACCTCGGCTGCCAGATTTTTGTTTCTTGAGTGCACCCCAAGGATTTTAGTTCTACCTTTTAAGTCAGGCAGAGACACGGTAATCTGGCGGTCAAAGCGGCCAGGTCTAAGGAGTGCTGGGTCAAGTACATCTGAGCGGTTGGTAGCCGCTAGCACGATAATTCCAGAATTGGTTGAAAATCCATCCATTTCTACCAAAATTTGGTTCAAGGTTTGTTCGCGTTCATCGTGTCCGCCACCAATACCTGAACCTCTTTGGCGTCCAACTGCATCAATTTCGTCAATAAAAATGATGCAAGGCGCGATAGACTTTGCGGTGTCAAATAAGTTTCTAACACGTTTAGCCCCAACTCCGACAAACATTTCGACAAACTCAGAACCAGAAAGCGAAATAAAAGAAACATTGGCCTCACCTGCGACAGCCTTAGCCATCAAAGTCTTACCGGTTCCAGGGGGGCCAACTAAAAGCACACCTTTTGGAACTCTCGCGCCAACTTTGGTGTATTTAGCCGGATCTTTTAAAAAGTCTACAATTTCTTGCAGTTCATATTTTTCTTCATCCAAGCCAGCAACATCTTGGAAAGTCACATTGGTTTTCGCAGTTTTAACGTCACTGTTGACAATATCTAGGTTTTGTTGATTCATTGATTGGTATGATTTGTAAATCAAATACAAAAACAAACCGCTAATTACAAAAGGCAAGGCCGACAAAATAAACGAAAAAATATTGAAACTAGACTCAAGGACGTTGCTGTAAAGTATCTTTTTATCCGTTGAGTTGTAGTACTCAACAATGTGTCTAATTTCACTGGCCTGTGCGCGGTCAATTCGCTCGTAAACTGTGGCTCTGATTTGCTTGCCATTTTTTTGGTATCTAAAGTCAATGTGTAAGTTACCTGCTGCAGTTTCACGGATGCTTAGGTGAGTGACGGTAAGTTCTGATTTAATTAGTTGTTTTTCTAAATATTTTTTAAGCGAATCGTCAAACTTATCGTAGCCAAGTGCAACATTTTTTGCACCCAGTTGAGTTTTAAGTTCCGCGTAGGCTACTTTTACTTTTAAATTATCGTAAATTCTTCTGCTAATTCTAATTACAAAAATTACGACAATTACAGTAACAATTAAGTTAATCCAAAAACTTTTGTTAGAAAATAAATTGAATTTTTTAGGTTGTTTATTTGGTTTATTTGGTTTCATTTATCAGTCTTATCCTTTCTGCTCACTTAAAACGCTGGGTTTCAGTAAAGCAATGTAGGGCAAATTACGGTAAAGTTCTTTGTAGTCCAGGCCATATCCAACAATGAAAAGGTCAGGGATTTTAAAAGCAGCGAAATCAGGCTCAATTTCTACTTTTCTCTTCGTGATTTTGTTTAAAAGTACCGCTGTCTTAACGGATTTTGCTCCGTTTTTAAGAAGGGTTTCTTTAATTAAGTTAAGAGTTATTCCTGAGTCCATAATATCGTCAACTATCAATACATCTCGGTCTTTGACATCTGGAAGCAGACTAGAGTTCAGCAAAACTTTGCCAGTTGACTCAGTGCCACCAAAATAAGATTTCGTAGACATATACTGAATTTCGCAGTTAATAGATAAATTCAAAGAAAGCTCAGTTAAAAAAGGGACAGAGCCGTTTAAAATGCCAATTAAAAGCGGAGTCTTGTCAAAGTAAGTCTTGGAAACTTCCTTTGCTACTCGCTTAATTTGTCTTTTGATACTAAAGCGAGAAATTAGGACTTTTTGGATATCTTTTTTGAGTAAATTTCGCATAGTTCACCTATAAACTCAATTTTAAGAGTTTCGCCAACCCCTAGAGTGTCGTTTTTATATAGTTTTGGAATGTAGATAATTTGGTCGGCTGAATCTGTTAAAATCGGATATTGCTTTCTAAAATAAAGTGGTACTTTAGCGTCTTTAAACAACTTGGCTACAGATTTTTTGCCGAAACTGTAGTTAAGTAAGTCACCAGACTTGTAAGTTCTGACTAAAAAAGGTAGTTTAAGCGCACCAGTACTATATTCAATTATACAGTTTATTAAACTGGTTTGTGGGTGTTTTGAATTAAAACAAAAATTATCCATATTATATTTATATAATAGTGGCGAATTTGCTTGTTTTTTTAGCGAAAAAACCGCGTAAGTTTTTTTAAAAAACCAGGTATCGCTTAATTTGATTTCACCGTTTGGACGAGCGCTTAAAATTAACTTATCAATTTGCCTAATTTTCTTTAAATTAAAAGAGACTTTGTTTTGATTTAATAGTTCTGTCAAAATATATAGTCTAATGTGCAAAGGATGTTTTAAGTATTCAGAAATTGTAAAAATTTCTTTGTTTTGAATAAAGTCAAGAGCAGTTATTTTAAGGCTTGTGTCAAGTGACTGAAAAATTTCTGAAAGCAAAAACATTCTGTCTGTCAGTTTAGGGTTTTGTTTTTCTAGTTCAGGAATAACTAAGTTTCTAAATTGGTTTCTCGTGTAGTTGTTTTTAAAATTACTCTCGTCTTCAAAATAATTGAGTTTGTGATTTTTTGCGTATTCGTACAGCTCTGATTTTTTAATTTCTTTAAAAGGCTTTAAAAAGATAAATCCGTCGTCTTCGTGTTTAGCGTCAAAACCATTTAGTGATTTAAACATACCTTGGCTGACAAAGTTCATCAGCATAGTTTCAGTAAGGTCATTTAAGTGGTGTGCGGTCACGATTAAGTTTGTGTTGTTTTCCTTAGCAATTTCTTTTAACAAGGCTATTCTACAGTCTCTTGCGAGTTTTTGGAAATTACTATTTTTTTCAATTTTAATATCTTTAAGTACTACTTTTAAGTTGTTAAAATGAGCCGTTTTCTCAACTAATTTTGCTTCTTTTTCGCTAGCTTTTCTCTTATGGTGATTGAAATTTACCACAATGCAATTTAGTTTTATTTTAATTGCTGCGTCTAGTAAAACCATACTATCAACCCCACCAGATACTGCTAAAATAAAAGTTTTATCTGGGTAAGATGCTTGGATTTTTTTTAAACTATCAAAAATTTTTTTCATAATTTCTTTATTTAATATATAATATTATAACACAAGCCAGATAGGTGTTTTTCACAAAAACAAGAGGTAATTATGTTAATTTTAGCCAGTCAATCACCACGTAGAATTCAAATTTTAACTGAACATAATTTTGATTTTAAAGCAGTTAAACCAAGTTGGGATGAAAGCAAAATAAGTGCTGTAAATTGGCGTAGTTACGCGACTATACAGGCTTATTTTAAGGCAAAATCTGTTCTTGAAGAAGAAAACTTATCTCAAGACGATATAGTATTGGCAACAGATACCATAGTAGTTTTTAAAAACGAAATATTAGGAAAGCCTAAAACCGCTGAACGTTGCTTTGAGATGTTAGAAATGTTAAATGATAAAAAGCACAAAGTAGTTAGCGGAGTGGCAATAATTCACAAAACCAAAGTCTATTCGTTTAAAGTAACAACTTACGTTCATTTTAAGAAAAATAGCGAAGCAGAAATTAAGAAATACATAGAACTCACTAAACCTTTTGATAAGGCGGGTGGATACGGTATACAAGATAAGGAAAACAATTTAATTGAGAAAATTAGCGGAGACTACATAAATGTAGTTGGTATGCCGACGGCTGCTTTAAATAAAATTGGGGAAATTTTAAAATGCGAGGCGATGTAGACCAACTTAAATTAAATCGAGTTAAACAAACTTATTTTGTTAAGTTAAAAGAAAGAAACTTTACTTTCTTAGAAGCAGGTTACCTTTTTGCATTGTTTTTTGAAGTGATTTTTTCAGCGTTAATTGTTTATTTAGCGTTAAACTGGCAAAGCAGTTACAGCCTTACAAGTTGGCTGAATGCCTTTACTATTTCAACGGTTTTTGTTTTCTTTATTGGTTGGGTAATTTTGATGGCCAATAAAAATATACTGTCTCCACTTTTTTACGGAACTAAGTCATTTTTTACGGTCTTAACTGGACAAAAACTGGGAGAGACTTATTTTGAATACTGCCAAAGATGGACAGAAAAACCAATTAAGCGTTTCTATTATATTTCTAATTTCTTAATCGCTTTAACGCACTTTTTAGTTTTTATTATTCTTTTAATTGTCTACTACGCTAAATAACGATTATGAACTAGTTTCTTTTATCTAAATGCGGTTGCCTTTCTGATAATTGCAGTGATGACAAAGCGTTTGTAAATTATTTAAATCGCTTTTGCCACCTTTAGAAATTGGATATATATGGTCAATTTCTAAGTCCTCGGTATCGCCACATTTAACACAACGATAGTTATCGCGTGCATAAATCGCAAATCTAACTTTATTTGAAACTCGTGCTCTTTCTACTTTGGAAATTGAGTCCCAGATTTCTGGATTCAGATAATAATCTCCTCGTTTTTCTTCAATCATTCCGATAAGTTCAACAATTGTCTCGCCGTCAAATACATCTTTTTTATAGCTAACTAGATGTCCATTTATTAAAGACCTGTAAATTTCAACTAAAATAGAAAAATCAGTTACGGGTTTTTTAACTCCTTTAGATATCAAATCATTTAATACTTGTTTTAAATACTCTGTATTTTTAAAAGGTATAGCGGTGTCAAAGTCAAAAACTAAACATTCATTTTTAACTCTTTTTAAATAAATTTCGTGTTTTTTCTGATTTATCTTAGCGTATTGTATGTTTTCTTTCACTTTTTCTTTTAAAAACCTTAACTCATAAATTAAAAGATCAACGGGTGCGACTATTTCAAAGAAATGCTTGTTATCATAATTTTTTTCTAAATTAAAGTTTTCAACTTTAAGAAACTGATACTCTAAATTAAGTTCTCTTAATTTCTTCAAACCCAAACTATGTTTATCAACAAAATCATAATATTGTTTTCTTCTTAGCGAACTTATTAAAAAGGCTAAAAAAATTAGTGCTAAAAGCAAAACTATTAAACATATAAAAATTAAGAAAATTAACATTTTCACCTCTTTAAGTTTTAAAAAAATAAAAACTATTTGTGTATATTATTTAGATTAGTAAATAAAAACGACTGCCTGCAAAGTTAAACTCTTTACAAGCAGTCTTTTTTTAAAAAAATACATAATAAGCCATGTTCTGTATTTAAACAATCATTTATCTAATGCATATGCATTCCGTTTGTCTCTTCTTAATTTGAAACAAAAGCGGTTCCCCTACCAAAATTTGGGTTTCTAGCTTGTGGAGTTTACCCGTTTCACTTGAACTAAATCAACTCGTCTCTGTGGCACTTTATGAAAATAAATATTTTCGTCGTCAAGGCAATGCGTTGCCTTGCCCAAGGTTATTTATTGCCTTGGCACAATCACTACTGGCATCACAGCCAGTGCTAGCATGGACTTTCCTAACGTTTCCGCTCGATTGTCTGTGTATTTTTTTACTTTAAGCTAAAACTATTTAGTTTTGTTTTTCTTTAAAACTTCTTTTCTGGAAAGGTCAACTCTACCTTTTTCGTCAACTCCGATGCATTTAACTAAGATTTGGTCGCCAAGTGAAAGCACGTCTTCTACTTTTTCAATGCGTTCAAGCGCGATTTGAGAGATGTGCATCAAACCTTCTGTGCCTGGCCAAAGTTCAACGAAAGCCCCATATTTTTCAATTCTAGTAACTTTTGCTTCGTAAACTGCGCCAACTTCAACTTCGCGAGTTAAGTTATATACCTTGTCGTAAGCCATTTGGATGTATTTAGCCTCGGGGTGTCTAATTACCACTTTTCCGTCTTGAGAAATTTCAATATCACAGTTTCCACAATCTTGAATGATTTGGTTAATCACTTTGCCGCCACTGCCAATTACATCTTTAATTTTATCTGGGTTGATGTTTAGAACTTTAACGTGAGGTGCGCAGTCTGCAACTTCTTTTCTTGGCTCAGCGATGGTAGTTTGCATGTGGGCAAGTAAAGCAAAACGCGCTTCTTTAGCGTCAGCTAAAGCCTCGGTTAAAATGGCTTTGTCAATTCCATCAATTTTAATGTCCATTTGCAATGCGGTAATACCTGTCTTTGTTCCGGCAACTTTGAAGTCCATGTCACCAAGGTGGTCTTCCATACCTTGAATGTCGGTTAAAATTGTGTAGTTTTTACCTTCTTTAATTAGACCCATTGCAATACCTGCAACTGGTGATTTTAAAGGTACGCCACCTGCCATTAAGGCTAAAGTTGAGCCACAAACTGTTGCCATTGAAGACGAACCGTTAGATTCCAGAATTTCTGAAACTAAACGCACAGTGTATGGGAACTCTTCTTCAGATGGAAGCATTGGAAGAATAGCACGTCGTGCTAAAGTACCGTGTCCGATTTCTCTACGGCCTGGTGCTCCGTATCTGCCGGTTTCACCAACTGAGTAAGGTGGGAAGTTGTAGTGAAGTGTAAAACTCTTGTCTTCTTCAAATCCAAGGTCATCAATAATTTGTTTGTCTTTTTCGCCACCCAAAGTTAAAACTGCTAATGCTTGAGTTTGACCACGTGTAAACAAAGCAGAGCCGTGGGCTCTTGGCAAAATGTCTAATCTTGATGAAAGTGGGCGAATTTCTTTGACTTTTCTTGAGTCAGGACGGATTTTGTCAACAGTGATAAGTTTTCTAAACTCAACTTTAACTAAGTCTTCATATGCTAAAAATACTTCGTTATCATAAAGTTTGCGAGTATCTTCGTCTAAATTTAATTTATCGTATTGTTTTGAGTAAAGTTCAATGACTTCTGCTCTTAAAGTCTCTAGCGCTAAGTCGCGTTCTTGTTTGTCAAAAACCAAAAGCGCTGTTTTGATTTTTTTAGCATAGTTTTTCTCAAGTTCACCAACTAATTTAGGGTTATATACAATGATTTCAACTGGTTTTTTAGCCTCGCCGATTTCTGCTTGAATTGAAGAAATGAATGCACAGATTTTCTTAATTTCAGCGTGCGCAAATAAAATTGCTTCAACCATTGTCTCTTCGCTTAACTCATTTGCTCCAGCTTCTACCATGTTAATGGCGTCTTTAGTACCAGCAACTGTTAAGTTTAAACTAGATTTTTCTAAATCAGCAATAGATGGATTGATTACAAACTGACCGTCAATCATACCAACAGTTACACCAGCAATTGGTCCTTCAAAAGGAAGTGAAGATACAGACAAGGCAATAGATGAACCTAGCATAGCAGTAAGTGGTGCTGAGCAGGCTTCATCAAAAGACATTACAGTGTTAACAACTTGCACTTCGTCTTTATATCCTTCTTTGAAAAGCGGTCGAATTGGTCTGTCAATTAGTCTAGACATTAAAGTTTCGTATTCGGAACCTTTACCTTCTCTTCGCATAAAGTTGCCAGGGATTTTACCACCAGCGTATTTTTTTTCTTGGTAAATTACCATTAGTGGAAAGAAATCTTGTAGTGGGTTTTCATTTGCTTTTGAACAAACTGTAGAAAGCACACAAGTATCTCCATAATAAACTAAAGCAGAGGCTTGCGCTTGTTTAGCAACTTCGCCAATCTCTACTCTTAGGCTACGACCACCGATCGTAGTTGAAAAGACTTTTTTCATATTTTTTCTCCTTGATTTAACTGCTTAATTATAACATTTTTAGCCCAAAATCAGGTCGTTTTTTACTTTTTTGGTAGGTTTTTTAAGTAAAGTTGTGGTTTTAGAGTTTTTGTAAAAGCATGTATCGCTCGCTGTATCTAAAGACTGAGTTTTTAGTTAAAAAATAGATATCTACAGTTTTAGTGGTTGCTATGTTTTTAACATAGCGCAACTTGTTTTGAAAATAAGGTTCAGTCGCAGCACTATTGGGTCTTGCAAAAATATGAGTAGGTTTTAAGTCTTTGTATTCAGTTAAAAATAAGTTAAGTTTTGAGTGGGTTGTTGAGTTTAGAAAAACTAACGAAACTTTTTGGTGTTTAAGTTCTAACACCGGACCTCGGTTGCTAGTGTGTTCGTAATTTTTAGTTGTGTGCAGCAAATTTAACTCAAATTGCCCAATTTGAAAGTTATTTGGCAAAAAATAGTAGTTATCTTGCACAGTTTTCGGAAGTTTTGTAAAGTAAAATTTACTTGGGTTAATTTCGTTTAAAGTAAATAACTCTTTCTCAAAATAAAATAGGTCTGTATAAATTACTTCAGGTTCAAAAACAAGCGCGAGCTTCTTAAATGTACTAAGGGTTTTGCTTGCAGGATTGATGAGTGTGGCTTTAGCATTTGAAATTAAAATCATCGCTGTTGTATTGCTTTCTTGTACAGTTTTTAAACAGGGTAAAGGTGTGAGTAAAAACTTTATTTTAAATAAAACTAACGCAAAAATAAATATGTATTTTTTTAGATAAACATAGGTAGTTTTTCTAAAAACTAAGTATATTAAAAGTAGATAATAAAGCGCAAGTAAGTAAGGTGAAAACTCAGGAAAACTCAGTTCTAAGAAGTTCATTCTGGAATACTTAAATAATGTTAAGATCGCCCGATAAGGATATTCTAAAGCATATGCAAGGGGATAAAAAAATAGTAAAATTAGAATTAAAGGAAAATAAAAATAAGTTAAAAACTGTAAAATAAAACTACTTAAAAACAAGGTGACTAAATTGAGTTTGCCACCAAAGTTCACACTAAGCGGAAAAATAATTAAATAAAAATAAATACTTGATTTGATTTTTCCTTTAAAAAAGCCCTGCTGCCATTTGAAGTTTACTTTGTTTAAAATTGAAAAAAACGAAATTAAATAAGTTAAAACAAATCCGTAGTTAAATACAGAAAAAGGATTTAAAACAAATGCTGCCAGACCAGTTAAAGAAAGTGCGTTAATTTTACTGATTTTAATTTTTTTTAAGTTTGCAGTTAAATAAATGAGGTAAATAAAAGCAAGCTTAAAACTGCTGGCTTTAGGATTGGAAAAGTGCAACCAAAATAAAAAAACAGTTAAAAAAATTAACTGCTTTTTTTCGCTTACCGAAAAATAATTAAAAACTTTTTTAATTAAAGTAATTAAAAAAACGGTAAAAAGACCGCTTGCAGAAATTACTGAAGTCAATCCATATCCCGAAATTAGTCTGCGTGTATCTAGGTCAGCAGTATTTTCTGCCAGCAAAAACGTTGAGAGCCAAGTTTTGATGTTTTCAGGAAATAGGGTTAAATATTTAGACAAATAATACGAGTAATAAAAATATTTTAAACTAAACCTAGATGCACCGTGTCTAATGTAGTAGTGCCCCGCAATTTGTTTTGAAAACTGATTTAAATCAACTTCTCTGGCAAAGTAAAAACGCGAATCTATTTTAATAAAATCACCAACCTGAAGGTCTGACTCAGCGTACACAGCAAGCCGAGTAAAACCGTTTGTTAAGTAAGCGGTATCTCCTGATTTTTTAAAACAATAGTAGTAATTGCCAAAATATGGATAACTAAAAAGTAAGTAATTAAGCAAGTAAATCAGTCCAAAAAATAAAAGCGCAAAAAATACTAATTTATGCGAAATTACTTTTCTAGCAAAGTAAATATAAGGAAGCAAAATCAGTAAAAAAAGTGGGAATTTTAAGGCTACTAAAAAAATTGCGGTAAGCGGAAAAATTAAGTAAAGTTTATTTTTAATCTGCAAAAAAGTAGGGTTTAATTTGTTCAAATGTTTTTGGACCTATACCTTTTATTTCAAGTAGTTCTTCAACTGATTTAAATTGAGTAGTTCTTTGTTTAACTAAGATATTAGTCGCAATTTCTTCAGTAATTTTTGGAATTTCAACGAGTTGCCTATAGGTGACTGTGTTTAAGTTATAAGTTTTGGTAATTTTGCCTTTTGTGTCAGTTTTAACTAAAAAAGTGCGATTTCTATCAATTTTAGTTTGTTCTGCTAAATCTCTGACTGCGTTTTCCGTGTATCCGCCTGCGTAGTTTAAAACAGATGCTAGTTCTGTTCCTTTCATTACTCGATAAGTTCCTGGAAACTTAACTTCACCCATAATTTTTACATCAAAAAACTTAATTTCTTTACCTTGCTTTGTGACCTTTAAACTATTTTGTCTTAAGATAAAGAAAGTTGTGAAAAAAATAAACAAAATAACTTGTAGTGTAATTAAAAATACATACATCGTAAATCTTTTTTTAAATATTTTCTTGTGCATATTTGCGTCCTTTTTAGTTTCTCACAAATATACTTGCCAAAACACGCGCGAATTACTCAAAAAAATAAAAAAGCACTCAACAAGAGCGCTTTTTTTAAAAATCTTTTAAATGGTGCTCGATATCGGGGTCGAACCGATATGGATTTCTCCGTACGATTTTGAGTCGTATGCGTCTGCCAATTCCGCCAATCGAGCAGTTTGACAAAATTTACATTTTGTCAATTGGACTTATTCCAAGTAGTTTTAAGCCTTTTTCTAAAACTAATCTCACGAAGTAAAGAAAGCATAGGTTTGCGTTTTGAACTAAACTATCTTTAACTATAAAGTGAGTTTGGGCGTATAGTTTATTAAAACTAGCGCATACATTAAGTAAGTATTTAGCCACAGTAGAAGGCATTAAAGTCTCGGCTGCTTTTTCAATAGTTTCTTTAAAACTATCAATTAATTTTAACACAGGCCAAAACTCTTTAGTTAAATATTTAGAGTCAAACTTAGTAAAGTCTAGTGTTTGGCCTTCAAGTATGGAAGCAATTCTAACAACAGTATACTGGATATAAGGACCAGTTTGGCCTTCAAACTTCAAGGCTTGGTTTAAGTTAAACTCAAAATCCAGGGTTCGGTCATTTTTAAGGTCATTGAAGATAATTGCGCCAACTCCGATTTTTTCAGCGAGATAATCAATTTCTTTAGTCTCTGGTCTTTTTTCTAAAATTATATTTTTAGCACCCAAAATCGCAAGATCTAGCAAGGCTTTTAAACCTTTGGTTTTACCTTCGCGCGTTGACATTTTCTTACCGTTTGTCAAAACCAGCCCAAAGCCAACGTGTGTAATGTTGGTGTCAATCCCGTAGATTTTGGTCAATCTTTTTAGTTGTTCAAAGTGCAGTTTTTGTTCGTTTCCAACAACGTATAAAATGTCTGTAAAGTTATGTAGATTTTTTCTGTATTCAAGGGCCGTGAGATCACGAGTTAAGTAAAGAGTAGCACCGTCTGAACGCACCAGCAAAGCAGGTGGGATGTCTTCACCTAGCCTTACAATTTTCGCGCCAGCGTCTTTTTCAAGGACTTTCATTTCGCTAAGTTTGGTCAAAACTGGCTGCATCTTGTCGTTGTAAAAAGATTCACCCGAAATATTTTCAAACTCAACCCCGAGTGTGCGGTAAACTTTTAAAAATTCTGCTATAGATATTTCTCTAAATTGACGCCAAAGTTCTAGGTATTTCTCGTCTTTGTCTTCAAGGTTTTTAAAAATTCCTCGAGCCTTGTCTTCAAGTAGTGGGTTCTCTTCAGCTTCCTTGTGGAAACGCACATATAGAGATTGCAGATGCTCAAGTGGGTTTCTTTGAAACTCAGCGGTGTCTAGCCAGTTTTCATAAGCGTAAATCATCTTGCCAAACTGAGTTCCCCAGTCGCCAAGGTAGTTTTCACCATACACCTCTGCTCCTGCGCACTTTAAGATTTGTTTAAGAGAGTTTCCGATTACTGTAGATCTTAGATGGCCAACTGAGAAAAACTTAGCAACATTTGGACTTGAGTAGTCAATGAAGTACTTACGCTTGTTTGGCAAAAAAACTGGGAAGTTTGTGTTTTCTTTAACTAAAACTTTAAATAAATCTGCTTTAAACTTATCTTGATTTAGTTTAATATTTAAAAACCCGTTTAAAAAAACGAGTTCTTGAATAATATTTAAATTAGCGATTTTTTGTTCAATTGAAAGAAAAATCTCGGCAGGCTTTTGCTTAGTCAATGCTGCCAGTTTAAAAAGCGGCAGGGCTAAGTCAAAGTCAGGGTTTTTAGAAATATCTAGAGCACTTAAGTCAAAGTCAGGCGCTGCTGCCTGAATTTGTTTAATGTATTGATTTAATATCATTTAAAGTTATTTTCTAAAAGTTTTTTTAGCAATCAGTTCAATGAATCTTTGAACTTCCAGACGGATGTCTGAGTGTGATTCAAGTGTGGTTTTAAGTTGTTCTTCGGCACTTAAATCAAGGAGTTCGCCTTTGTAGAAAACTAACATTGTTTGGCTGTATTTAGGTTGATACAGACCTGGGTATTTTTTCTTAAAGTTTTTGTAGTCAGGATAGTAGTATTTTTCGTCTTCAATTTCAACTGGTTTTTTAAGTAAATCAAGGAAGTATATTTTTTTACCAGTAACTTTTGCAAACTCTTCGTCTTTTTCTACTTTAGTTTGTGCGTTTTCATAACCATCAAATAAACGAGTAAATTCTTCGTTAATTGGTCCTAGGTTTTCCAAAGTGTTTTTGTGAGTTCTAGTTCCGTAGTAGGCAAAAACTAGGCTTTCAGTAGCAGTTTTAGATTTTTCTAACACTGAGTATAATTTTCTTTGAGAAATTGGGATGTAGATGTTTTCAGTTGGCAAGTAGCGAGTATATTTATCTGAGTTTGCCAATTGACGACCAAATTTTAAATTAGAGTAGTTTTTTTGAATTTCGTTGGTAAATCTAGTTTTAGCACTTGGAGTGATAAAAACTATAGTAATTGAGATTAAAACTAAGAAAAATGCAAGTACAACATATGCGAGAGGATGAACTTTTCCAGCAGCATTTTCGTATTTTTTTCTTTTCAGCATTGATGTCCTCCGTGGGTTAAATTAACACAAAAAATTATACCACATCCAAGGTATTATTAGCCTATTATGTTATATAAAACGCCGTTTTGACCAATATGGTAAAAAGTTTTTTAAGTTTGATAAAGACTGGTTGTTCCGTTAGTTAGGGGATTTGTTTGGCAGTTTTCAAATAAATGTCAAAAACTCATCGTAAAAGTGCTTAAAACATTCAGTTTTTTGAAAAAATTTTTTAAAACATTTTTTAATTGTTTTTATAATTCATATGTCTGAAGTTTAAAAAAGGAGGAAAAATGAATTACTCTGCGTTAATCAAAGAACTAAGGGACCGTCGTTTTTTATCGCAAACCGATCTTGCCAAAATTTTAGGGGTTACCTACGTTACGATTTCTAGGTGGGAAAGTGGACGTTTTAAACCTACCTTTAGTTCTAAAAGAAAACTTAATAACTTGTTTATAGAAGAGAAACTAATTGAAGTTAAGCAATAATATAAAAACGCCTGATAAGGCGTTTTTATATTATTTATTTAGTTTTAAATTTTCGATTAGTTTATCTAAGTTTTCGCTCAACTTAGTTATTCCATTTGCTTGTTTTTCAAGTAATTCGTTTAGGTTTTTAATCTTGTTGTAGTCTTTAACTAACTGATGTACAAAATCATTGTAAAACAAATCAATTAACTGTTTAGCAGATGGATGGATAGTTTTAGGAACTTCTGATTTTTCTGAATGCGCTAAGATTGAGTAAACACCGTTGCAAAATAAAAAGAATTTATCGTATTTTTCGGATTGATACTCAGGCGAAATAACACCTGCTTGATTTATTAAAGCACGAGCTCTTTTTTCGCCCAATTTGTAAATTAGGTTTAACAAGAAATGAGGAAGTTCGCTTAAAGTTTTTGTATATTCTTGATGTTCAGTTTCACTTAAGTTGGCAAGTTCTTTAACTAAACCTTTAATAGCGTCGGCAATTTTAGTAATTTGCTCTTTTTGTTTTGAAAGAACTTCTGCTAAGTTTCCAGCAGTTGCTTGGTTTTCAGAAATTAGTGCTTTAATTTCATCAACTAAAGCAACTTTTTTAGCTAAATCTAACTCTGCGAAAATTTTGTTTTTAAGTTCAGTAATTTTGGCAAAATTCGCTTGATATGCCTTCACTGCAGTTTCAACTTCTTTAAATTTAGAAAAATCAATGTCTTTTAATTGAGAGAAACTTAAAATGTGTACGCCAAGTTTATCAAGGAAATCAAAATACTTTTTAGAAGAATCACTGTTAATTAGTTTAATTAACTCATCTTTATGGGTGTCTGGTCTGTTTGGATTTCTTACAAACATAGCATAACTTAAGGCTTTAAGGAGATTTGCTTTTAAGTTAGTTCCCAGTTTAGACAAATCAGCAAAGTTAATAAAGTTTTCTATCTTAATTTCTTTAGCATACGCAAGTTGCGCAAGATAAAAAACATTTGGTTTTAGGGTTTCAATAAATTCTTCTAGTGGTTTTAATTCAGGATGATTTGGGAATTTAATATCTGACTTTAAAAATTCAGTAATGGTCCCAAGTGCATCTTTTTCAAGTTTTTGTTTAAGTTCATTAAGATCGTTTACTTTAAAAGCGTTTAAAATGATTTGCCAAACTTCTTGTAGACTATCTATTCTTTTGGCAATCTTACTAAACTCATCTAAATAAGGAAGTTGGTCAATAAGTTTGTTAGTCTCAACGCCATATGTCTCTAGATTTTTCAATTCACTTTGATAAATAAACTCTGTTTTAGTTTCAATTGTTGAATTTGCTGTAACTTCAAAGCCAAGTTTCATAATGTCTTTAAGAAGTTTATCTGAAAGCAAGTATTCTTTTTTATCTAAAGCAACGGCAATGATTTTAAGGTTGTCTTTTTTTGCAGCCTCTAAATCTAGTTCAAACTTAACTAAGGTTTTTTCTGAAACAGTTTGTGGGCTAACTGGTTTTTCAACGCCAACAATAGTCGGCTTGATGTATTTGTCATAAGTCACGGTGTAGGTTTTTGGTTTACATGAATAGAAGAGAAAACCTAGAATAAAAGTTAGTAAAATAACTAAAGTTTTTTTCATAAATTACTCCTTTTTGAAAAACATTTCAAGCAAGATTATACTATGCTTGCTTTAATTTTTCTATTTCGGTTAAAATTTTCTTAAAAGAATCCAGAGAAGGTATTAGTTTATCTAGGTATTCGTTTTCTTTTTCTAACACATTTGGAGTTAGTCTAAGCGCCTTGTCTGAAATTAAAATAGTTAGCGTGTTTAGTTTTTTGACCAAAATCACTGAGTTGAACCTAGCAAAAGTACTATAGATTTGAGTGTATGTGTGCTCAGCAAACAAATTTGGTTGTTTAGTGTAAAGTTTAAATTTATTTTTAAAAGGTGTGGGTAGGTTTTTGACTAAAAATTGACGATTAACTTTTGGTTTATTTAAAGCGTAGTGATTAAATATAGCAAAGTCAGGAAGATTTGTTAAGAAATTAGTAAACTCAATTCTAACTAAAGGTCTTGAGAAAATTGCGCTTTCTTTAAATTCAGTTAAAATAATTCCGGTTTCTTCGTTTGCTAAATTCAAATTACTTTTTTTGTTTATTTTGTATTCAGGTGTGTAAGTAAGCGTTGGCATGTATGTAAGTTCTAACTTGTTTTTAATCCTTAGACTTACTTCTTGAAACTCATTAGACTTAAAAAAGTCTTTTAAGTATAGTGACTCTAAATACCTTAAATAAAAAAGCAACATTACAACAAGTAAAGGAATTAGCGCAAAAACAAAAATCCCAAATATTATTTGCATGTCTTTTCCTTTAAAAAGGAATGGAAAAAAAACAATCGCTACCAATTCAAATCCAAGAAGCACATACAAATAACTCATAAAATGTTTGTAAATTCTTTTAATTTTTTTCTTCATTTTTTAAATTTTTCCTCTGCGATTTCTTAAAAATTTGGCTAAGCTTAATTTTTTCGTATCTTAAAATAAAGAAACGATAAATTTGCGGTGCGTAGTAGAAAAGCACAAACACGCAAATCGTGTTTAGGGTAAAAATAACTAAAGTCTCAATAATTGAGATACTACCTGCTAACATCAAAGCGGGTGCTGTGATTAGTCCGGTAAGTGGAAAATATGCAAAGACGTGAATTAAGGTTTGTGCAAAACTAGACTCTGAGTTATAGGTGAAGAACACCACATAGAATGGAGCAATGAAAATCAGCATCAAAACCGAAAAAATATTTTGAAAAGACTCAGAATTGTGTGCAAATGATGCCAAAATTCCAGAAATCAAAATGGACGCAAACAATAGCATAAATAAACCAAGTAAACCAAGGGTTAGCGGAGTGGCAATGGTTGCTTTTAATTCAGAGGTGATTTTAAGTCCTGTTAACTGCACGCCTGAGTTGATGCTTTGTCCAAAAAACGTAGAAGCCAGTGTAGAGTAGACAAAAAGCAGTACAAACTGAATTAAGATATAGCTAATAATTGCTAAAAACTTAGTATAAAAGTGTTGACGCGGAGAAATTGACTGAAAGATTAACTCAACTGTTTTGCTTTGTTTTTCGCTAAAAATGTCTGCGGAAAACAACTGAGAAGTAAAGGCAAACGCAAAAATAAATACAGTAAACATCGAAACAAGTAAAATAAAGGCAATTCGCTTGGTATCAAGAGTTAACTTGTTTTGATTGATTTGTGGGTTTACTTGATCTTCAGTTAAATTATAAAAATCATATACCGCAAACTTGCGAAGTTGTGCGTTTAGCTCAGTTTGAACGCTTTGTTTAGTTTGATTAAAGTAAACTTCTGTGACTAACTTAGAGTTTTCCATTTTAAAGTCAACTAAAGCAGTGGCTTTTTTGTTTTCAAGGAAAGTCTTAATTGAACTTGCTTGATTTAACTTAAAATTAAAGTCAGTAATAAACTCAAGTTCAAAATTACTTTTTTCAGGGTCCTTGCCAAGTAGACGGTTATTTAACTTATTCTTAAAATCAGCAATTGAGTAAGTGCCGTACGCACCGTCTTTTAAGGTGTTGACAATAACTTTGCTTTTAACAAGTTCTGCTTTATTTTTACGGCCAGCAATTAAATTAGGCAGAGCACTTAAAATAAAGATTAAAAAGAATAAAATTAAGTTAGTAAATAAAAAGGTTTTGGTCTTTAGGCGTCTTGCTAAATTATATAAAAACAACTTACCAAATTTGCTATTCATAATTCTTCACCTTCGCAATAAAAATTTCTTTTAAAGAAGCGTAGTCTAGTGAATATCTCTTGATGTCTGCTTTATCTTTTATGAAATTAAAAATCGGCTGGCTGTAGTTTTCTGATTTTAAAGTTAGTCTAATTTGGTTTAAAGAAAGTTCTTTAATTTCACAAATTCCATCTAGCCCTGAAAAAGACTGCTTGGCAATTTCTGGGGCTTCGATGTTTAGATAAACTTTTAAAAAGTTTTGCTTAATTTCGTTTAAATCGCCTTGTACGACGGTTTTACCTTGATTTAAAATTAAAAATTTTGAGCAAAGCGACTCAACTTGGTCAATTTGGTGTGAAGAAAATATAACCATTGTACCTGACTTAATTAAGTCGTTTATTACTTCCATAAATAATTTAATGTTAAAAACATCTAAACCTGTAAACGGTTCGTCTAAGATTAAGATTTTGGGTTTATTTAACACAGCTACAATAAATTGTAGGCGTTGTTGCATACCTTTGGAAAGTTCTTGGATTTTTGAGTCAAACTTGTCTTTCAGTCCAAAAAACTCAAGGTGTTTTTTAAGTTCTAACTCGACTTCTTTTTTAGACATGTCTTTTAGCATACAAAGGTAGTAAACGTAGTCTTTAACCTTCATATTTTGAATTAAACTGCGTTCTTCAAGCATGTAACCAATGTCTTTTGAAAGCGCGTAACCAGGCTCTTTTTCAAAGATAGAAATTGAACCACTTACTGGTTTTATCAGTCCAGTAAGCAAACGAAAAGTAGTAGACTTACCAGATCCATTGGCGCCAAGTAAGCCCATTATTTCGCCAGGTTTTAAAGTAAAACTAAGGTCAGTTAAAACTAAGTTTTTCTTATCGTAAGAAAAACTAACATTTTTAAACTCAATCATTTATTTTAAGCCTTTCGTTTTAATTTCTTTTTTAAGTAGTTTAATAAAGTCGCCAGTCTTAATTTCGGTTTGTTGAGTTTCTCCGTATTTACGGTAAGTTACTGATTTGTTTTGAACTTCGTTGTCACCAATTACCAAAGTATAGTTAACTTTTTGAGTTTGAGATTGTCTAATTTTGTAGCCTAATTTTTCAGAAGAAGCGTCAAGATTAACAATAAAACCTTGTTTTCTTAAGCGAGCGAAAACTTGTTTTGCATATCTTAAGTGAAAATCGTTGTTCACAGGAATTACTCTGATTTGATCTGGCGATAGCCAAAGTGGAAAAACTCCTTTGGTCTCTTCAAGTAGATAGGCAATGAAACGCTCCATTGTAGAAACCACACCACGGTGAATTACCACTGGTGTTTTTTCTTTGCCGTCTTTGTCAACATAAGTTAGGCCAAAACGGTTGGCAAGCAAGAAGTCTAGTTGAACAGTTGAAAGCGTTTCTTCGTGGCCAATTGCTGTTTTGATTTGCACGTCTAGTTTAGGTCCGTAGAAAGCAGCCTCACCTTTTGCCTCAAAGTAGGTTAGTTTAAGTGAGTCCATGGTTTCTTTTAGGTATTTTTCGGCCATGTCCCACATTTTGTCATCTGGATAGTATTTTTCTTTATCTTCTTTATCACGGTATGACAATCTAAACTTAAAGTCTTTGATGTTAAAGTCTTTGTAGCAATCTAAAATTAGTTTTACAGTTTGACTAAACTCTTGCTTAATTTGTTTTGGAGTTACAAAAATATGAGCATCGTTTAAAGTCATTTCGCGAACTCTTTCGAGACCAGTTAGCGCACCTGACTTTTCATATCTGTGCATCATTCCAAGTTCAGCAATTCTAAGTGGTAGTTCTTGATATGAACGTAGTTTTTGGGAAAATATCTGCATGTGATGCGGGCAGTTCATTGGACGCAACACCATTTTTTCGCCACTTTTAAACTCTAGGACTGGAAACATTGAGTCTTTGTAGTGAGCGAAGTGACCAGAGGTTTCGTAAAGCGAAACGTTTGCCAAAATTGGTGTGTAGACGTGTAAGTATCCAAGGGCTAGTTCTTTGTCGGTAATATAGCGCTCAACTGTGCGGCGAATAGTTGCACCTTTTGGTTGCATAAAAACTAGACCTGGGCCAACTTCTTTGGAAATAAAGAAAATGTCTTGTTCTTTTCCGACCTTGCGGTGATCGCGGTCCTTTCGCTCTTGCAGTAGTTTTAAGTAAGCATCTAGGTCACTCTGCGTAAAAAAAGCACAGCCATAAATTCGGGTAAGTGGTTTTTCTTTAGCCGAACCTTTAAAGTAAGAACCAGATACTGAAAGTAATTTGAAAAACTGAACTTCCCCTGTTGACTTAACATGTCCACCGCGACAAAGGTCTGAAAACTCACCTTCTGTGTAGACAGTTAAACCTTCACTTGCGTGTTTTTCAATTAAGTCTAGTTTATATGGATTTGCTTTAAAGATTTCTTTGGCTTCATCAAGTGTCACTTCTTTTCTTAAAACTGGAAAGTTAGACTTGCTAAGTTCATGCATTTTCTTTTCAATTAGCGCAAAGTCTTGGTCTGAAATCACAGAACCTGCTAAATCCATGTCATAGTAGAAACCTTCTTCGATTGCAGGTCCAACCCAAAATTTAGTGTTTGGATATAGTTCTTGAATGGCGTATGCTAAAAGATGTGCGGCTGAGTGGTTTAGGATTTTTAAAGCAAGTTCATCTTTTTTAGTTAAAATTAAAAACTCACCACTTTCTAAAATTGGTTCGTTTGCACCAATTAAGCGATCGTTTAGTTTAGCACCGACTGTGGCTTTTTTTAAAGAAAGTGAGATACTTTCAGCAACTTCTAAAACTGTTGTGCCAAGAGCATACTCTTTTTTGTCTTTGTTCGGAAAAGTTAATTCTATTTTCATTTTTAAACTCCTTATGTAGGTTAGGCGATTTCAACAATGTTTTTGCCAGTAAGTATTTTTATCTTACTGCAAATTTGTAGAGCAAGTTGCACATCCCCAGTTTTTTCACTAATTTTTTTATAGTATTCTTTTAAGTTAAAATTAGATGAAAAAATCGTCGTGAGCCTATAGTTTAAACGGTGCTCTAAAATCGGCACTAAAACAGATTTGTACAACCAGTCTACACCTTGTTCGGTACCAATATCGTCAAGAATTAAAACAGGTGTGTTTTTAAATAACTCTAAGTATTTACGGTTGTTTGGCTCAACTGGGTTAGCATAAGTAAATAAGTCTATTGGAAAAACATGCAGAACTTCTGTGTTTTTGTGGCGCAAAGCAGTGGCAAGAGCTCTAAGTAAAAAAGTTTTGCCAACTGCGTTTTGACCGGTTAACATAAAACCAAGGGGAGTGTGTTCAGCAGTAATTTCTGAAATTACTCGGTCTGCGTGAAGTTTTGCATTTTTTTGGCCAGGCATTTTTTCTTGAAAACAACTAAGTTCAGCGTCTGGTTGTATAAACTTACCAGCAATAGAAACAGATGCTACTTTTTCAATTGGTCTGATTTTAAGTGCGTTGTTTTTATCTCTGTAAAGTTCGGCAGGTTTTTTTTGACTTATGTAATAGTTAATATAAAATAAAATTGTTTGTTTATCTAAAGTGTTTAGGTCAATTTTAAGGTCTGGATATTTTTTTAATATTGCTTTAATTTCGGCTTGCATAATTAAAACCCTTCTACTAGTTTATCTGCCCAACTAGGCGAAAAACTACTACTTGTTTTTGTTTTTCTGTTCTTTTGAGCTGTATTTGAAGTTAATCTTTCGGCTAGTTTTTGTGAAAGAAAAACTGCGTCTTTCGTAGTTTTTACTTTATAGTCAATTATCCAAATGTTTAGGGCTTTTTCTAAAAAAGTATTTGTAGGTAGACGATCTGCGTATTCTTTTTGTTGGTATTTACAAGAATGCAAAATTAACATATTTAGCACACCAAGGTTGACATTATCTTTGTGTTTTTCTATAAAGTCAATCAGTTGAACAAAATCTTTTGCATCAATTTTAGTGACTTTAGTTTGTTGTTTAATCGATTCAACAAGCGATTTTACATCAATTGTACTCAACCATTTAGTAATTTCTGAAGCACTGTCTTCGTTAGTTTTTTGACTAAAACGATATGTTGAAATTGCAACTTTTAAGGCATCAATATTTGGTACTTTTTTGTCTTTGATGTTGGCTATAAAAATTTCTGCAAGTTCTTTTTCTTTTAATGAAAAATTTAAAGCCAAAGAAATAAGTCGTGTTTTATAACTTTCATTTTCAAGTTCAGTACCAGAAAAAGGGACTTTTGATTTAGATAAAAAACCAGTGAACTCAACAAAATCAAACTCAGATATAAACTCAGGAACTCTGGTTTTGTCAATTCCATAGCTTTCAGCTACTGCTACTTTTTTAGGATCAAACGCTCCAAATGTTTTGACTAAGTTAGTTTCAGTAATGTTTGTGTAGTTTTTTGGAATAAATGAGTTGGTGTGAAAAATTTGTTTAATTGAGTTATAAGTTTCTAAACTTGGAATATTTTTTTGTAGTAAAACATGCAAGTTAGGGTTTCCAAAAAAAGAGTTAGCAGTAAGTGGATTGTTTAAAATTAAAACTATGTTATCTTGGTTTTCAAAAGTGTCAATTAGTCCAATTGCCTCTAGTTTGCGTCTAGTTTCTGTTAATTTTTGGGGTGAGATATTTAGTAAATTAACAAAAAAATTGTGGTCAAAATCCAGAGATTTGCCCACAAAAAAATTCACCAATTGCACAAAGGAAAGATAAAGAGTATAGGCTCTTTTGCCCAAAATTGGCAAGTATAGATAAGTTAAAACTTTTACTTGTTCTGCTGTTAATTGTGATTTTTTATAAACTGTGATTTTAGTTGCCATAATGCATTTTTAAGACTGAAAATAGAGCAGAAACTTCGTTTTCTAAACTTAAATTCATATGATTATTATATACTACATAATCTGCAAAAAGCAATTTCTCATCGTTAATTATCTGGTGTTTTAAGATAGAAAAAAACTCTTTTTCGCTGTTTTTTCGGGTGGCTAAAAATCTATTTTTAGAGGTTTCTAAATCAGCGTATACTAGTACTACAAAGTCAAATTTATCGCGTAAATTTCGTTCAAAAAGCAAAGGAACTTCAACAAAAATGTATGAGTTTTTAGACTTTTCTTGAACTTCTTTTAGTTTTGTAAAAACTTGTGGGAAAAAAATATCTTCCAGTTGTTTTAGTTTTTTTGGTTGACTAAAAACTAGTTTCTTAACAGTTTCTTTAAGTTTAGGTGACAGCGTCAACGAAAAAATTTCGGCAATTTTTGCCAGGTTGTTTTTATCTTGCCAAAGTGTGTCTACTATTTCGTCAGTAGATATAGTTTCATATCCTTGTTTTTTAAGTGCAGATAAAAACTCAGTTTTGCCAGAGCAAATATTGCCAGTGATCGCAATTAACTTACTTTTGACAAACTTCACAGACATAACTGCCTCTTCCTGCAACTTTCATTTTCTTAATTTCAGTGTCACAAACTAAGCAAGGTTTCCCCGCTCTAGTGTGTACTTTTAAATAATTTTGAAAACTACCATTTAAACCTTCGGCAATTTCAAAACTAGAAATAGTAGAACCGCCAAGTTCTACTGCTTTTTTTAAAATTATTTTTGAGTTTTCTAAAATTTTTTCAAAGTCTGTTTTGGTCAATGTATCTATTGTTCTAGTTGGCAGAATTTTACTTGCAAACAAAACCTCGTCAACGTAAATATTGCCAAGACCTGCGATGTTGTGTTGGTCAAGCAAAAAAGCCTTGGCTAAACTGCTTTTGCGCTTGGCTTTTAAAACTAACTCATCGGCAGTTAAGTCAAAAGGTTCTTTTCCAACTTTATCAGAAAGATAATCGTCAATTGAATCTGTTTTAACTAAAACAAAGTTACCAAATTTTCGTCTATCTACAAAATCCAGAGTTTCTTTGCCTTCAAAGTAAAAACGGACTCTGGTGTGTGGGTTAATTTGTGAGTTTAAGTAATATCTGCCTTCCATTCTTAGATGAGAAATTAAAGTCATGTTGTTATCTAAGTCTAAAAACAAGTATTTTGCGTGTCTACGAACGGACTTAATTGTAGTGTTTAAGACTTGTGATATAACGTCGTTGGAAATAATTTTTTCATTAGAAAAATTATCTATAGCCTCGATTTTTTTGCCAACTATAGACTGACTTAAGTATTTTCGGACGTTTTCAACTTCAGGAAGTTCAGGCAATTTACACCTCTATCCAGCGTTTTGCGCTGCTTTCGCTAACAAGTAGCGGAACATTTAAATCAAAATCGGTCATGATTTTTTTAATTTCAGGAATTAAATGCTCTTCTCCTTCTTTAATTTCAAAAATCAGCTCATCGTGAATTTGCATGAGCATTCTGCTTTCAGCTTGCTGTTCTTTTAAAAATTTACTAATTTTTAGCATAGAAATTTTCAAAATATCGGCAGCAGTCCCTTGAATTGGTGAGTTTACAGCAAGTCTTTCAAAGAGTTTCGGGTTGCGACGAAAATAAAGAGTTTCTGGATCTAAATAACGTCTACGGCCAAATAAAGTCTCAGTAAATCCGTTAGTTTTAGTGTCTTGGATTTGTTTTTCTTGCAGTGGCAAAACTTCAGGATAAGCTGCAAAGTAAGTTTTAATGTACTGATCTGCTGTTTTAATGTCTAAAGAAAGTGCTTTACTTAGACCATAGGCAGACATTCCGTAAATTAGTCCAAAGTTAATGGCTTTGGCTTTATGTCTTTGTTCTTTGTCTACTTCGTTTGTGTTAAAAATACGCATCGCGGTTGCGGTGTGGATGTCTTTGTTTAGAGAAAAGTCTAAAAGCATATTTTTGTCTTTAGAAATTGTGGCTAAAACTCTAAGTTCAATTTGTGAGTAGTCTAGTGAAAGAAATGAAAAACCAGTTCTCGCAGTAAAAGCATTTTTGATTTTACTTCCGAGTTCTGAGTGTGTAGGGATGTTTTGTAAGTTTGGATTAAAGGAACTAAGTCGTCCTGTTGCAGTTTGAGTTTGGTTGTAAGTTGTATGCACAATATTTTTGCTGTCTACAGATTCAAGCAGTCCAACTGCGTAGGTTTGCAAGATTTTGGCGTAAGTTCGGTACTCTAAAATAAGTTTTACAATAGGGTAAACCTCTGAGTACTCAGCCAAAGTTTCTGAGTCTGTGGAAGCCGCTCCTTTTGCAGTTTTTTTAGTTTGTTTTAGTCCAAGGTCTTCATATAGCAATTTAGCAATTTGTTTTGGACTAAGTGGGTTTAAATCGTATCCTGCAAGACGGTTAATTTCTGCTTTTAGTTCCACTAACTTAACTTCAAACTCTGCTTTAAGTTCTTTTAAGTAAGCAGTGTCTATGAGTACTCCTGTGTTTTCCATTTTTGCGAGAACCAAAGAAAGCGGAAGTTCAATAGAGTGGTATACTTCATATCTTTTTGTGTCTTTAAGTTCAGTTTGTAACTTAGTAAAGGCTAAATCGGTTAACTTAACTTTTTTACTAAGAGTGTTTAAGTCAAGGTCTGTGCTAGACTTAGTTTCATAGGCTTTTGGCACTTCAATTAAATCATCAAAGTCGTTGTTTGCAAGAAAATTAAAGTATTGTGTACCGTTTTCTGCGTCCTTGCAGTAGGCAAGTAAAAGTGCGCAGTCAAACTTAGCAAAATTAAACTCAATTTGGTTTTTAAGTAAAACTTTGATAAATCTTTTTAAATTAAAGACAACAGTTTTGGTTTCGCTTTTTAAAAATGTCAAAAACGCAGGACTAGAAAACACTTGTTCTTTTTTTAAAAACAAGTAATTGGTTTTGTTAAATAAAACCAAGTGAATTAGTTCGTCTTTATCTGTGTACTCAGCAAACAAGGTGACAGGAGTTCTTAAAAACTCAGCGATTTCTCTTTCTTCAGTTGCATACTGAAAACTTTGAATAAAAGTGCTTGTGTTGTTTGAAACTGCTTTTTCTCTATAGAGTTGATTTAACTCAAACTCGCGAAAAAAGTTTTGCAAGCCTGCTTCGTCTGCTGGTTGTTTTTGAGTTGCTTCCACTGAAAATAACTTATCTGTATAAATTTTTCCAAGAAAATAAGAAAGCTCAGCATCTGCTTTGCCGTCTTCTAACTTAGTTTTTTGCGCTCCTTTTAACTCAGAAATGTGCGCGTATAAATTAGTAACATAGCCGTATGTTTGAATTAGTTTAAGCGCAGTGACTTTTCCAATTCCAGCAACTCCTTTGATGTTGTCAGAAGTATCTCCTTGCAGTGCTTTTAGGTCAATTAACTGAAGGGGTTCAAGACCATATTCTGCAAATATGACCTCAGGAGTGTATTCAATTATTTCGCCCATTCCTTTTTTAATTAAAGCAACAGTAGTTTTTGTGTCAACCAGTTGCAGTAAATCACGGTCAGACGAATAAATTATCACTTCGTCAATTTCAGGTGAGTTTTTAGAAATTGAGCCAATTATATCGTCAGACTCATAGCCTGGTTTTTCAAGGCAAGCAACACCTTGCAGAGTAAGATATCTTTTAATTGAGTCAAACTGCACAAAAAGTTCAGGGTCTCCGGCTTTTCGCCCTGCTTTGTATTCAGAGTACACCTTATGTCTAAAGGTTGGTTCTTTTAAGTCAAAAGTAACTGCGATGTGAGTGGGTTTTTTGGCAAGAATTTTTTTAAACATATTGATAAACGCAAGCAAGGCATTGGTTGGCACGCCTTTTGATGTTCTTAAAATCTCGCCAGTATAAGCAGTTGCGTGGTAGGCTCTAAAGATAAGTGAGTTTCCGTCTACTAAAATCAGTCTAGACATAGTGATTTAAAACCACCTTCTTTGTTTGTTTTTGCCCTTACCTTTTTTAGCCTGTCCTTGGCTTTGTCCGTTTAGTAGTTTGTTTTGCAGTTCTTCAAACATTTTAGCAAATTCATCTTCTTTAGGGGCTTCGCTTAGGTCTAAGTCTAAGTTATTGGCAAAAATTTGTCTCATCATTTGTTTTTGCTTTGAAAAAGCCTGCTCTAGTTTGCGAACTTCGCGAGTTGGCATCCCGCAACCCTTGGCAATTCGCATACGACGAGTGTCTGAGTAGGCTATCAAATCCGGGTCTTTGCGCTCTTGTTTAGTCATTGACTGAATGATGTGTTCGTATTTATAAAAAGTAGCATCATCTATTTCGCTCAAGGCTTTTTTGATTTGCGAAAGCCCTGGGATAAATGAAAAAATTTTGGCGATTGATCCCATTTTTTTCATAGACTTAAATTGTTTAAGTAAGTCGTTGTAATCAAAAGTGTTATTTTTGATTTTATCTATTAGTTTTTTTGACTCTTTTTCTTCAAAACTTTCTTCGGCTTTCTCAATTAAGGTAAGCAAATCGCCCATGCCAAGAATACGGTTAGCAATTCGTTCTGGGTGAAATACCTCAATGTCCTCGATTTTTTCGCCAAAAGTTTGAAACATAATTGGGACACCAGACTCTGCTTTAACCGAAAGCACAGCACCGCCTCTGGAGTCTCCGTCAATTTTAGTTAAAACCACACCTTGGACAAAAATATTTTCCATGAAGGTTTTAGCAACGTTTGCAGCCTCTTGGCCAGCCATTGAATCTAGAGTTAAAATGGTTTCGTTAATCTTAAAATTACTTTGAATTGACTTTAGTTCATGCATTAGCACGTCGTCAATTTGCAGACGGCCCGCTGTATCAATAATCACCACATCATGCAGGTTTTCTTTTGCGTAAGTAAGTGCTTCTTTAATTGTTGGAAGTGGGTCAGTTAAGCCTTTTTCAAAGACTTTAACGCCAATTGAAGAGCCTAGTGTTTTAAGTTGTTGAATGGCTGCCGGTCTGTAGATATCGCAGGCAACTAACAGCGGGTTTTTGCCTTCTTTAGTTTTAACTAAGTTAGCAATTTTAGCACAAGTTGTGGTTTTACCAGAACCTTGCAGACCTGCTAGCATTATCAAAGTAGGGTTAGCGGTAAACTCAAGTAGACGCGGGTTTGCACCCATTATTTCAGTCAACTCGTCTTTAACAACTTTTACAACTTGTTCGCCCGGATTTAGGCCTTTTAAGATTTTTTGGCCTAGTGCCTTTTCTTTAATTGCGGTGCTTAATTTCTTTACAACAGCATAAGAAACGTCGGCTTCCAATAAAGAAAGCCTAATTTCTTTCATCATTTTTTCAATATCGCCCTCGTATAACTTAGCAGTGCCAGTTACTTTACGCAGGGCCATTTGTATTTTATCCGCAAGTGACATAACTAAACCTCAAAATTATTCGTCCCACCATTCACCACCATCGAACTCATACACTAATTTTAATTCTTCTGGCGTGAGTTTATTGAATTTCCAACCAAAGAATCCTCTTAATTTCTTATTTTTTGCTAGCTCAAAATATTTTAAATAGCGAATTTTTCTATTTTCCCAGCGAATTTTAATTTTAGTATATAGTTTTTTTAAAAAAAACATAATCAAACTCCTTCAATATCTTCAAACTCTTTTAATGGAATTTGATATTTATCTGATATATTCTTAATTCTTTTGTGTAGATTTTCAGTCTTTTTAACTAATTTCAACTTAATTTCAAAATCAACTAACTTGCGTTCAGTTTGTTTAAGTGAAAGAAAAATAGCATTCCTAGAAACACCTTCGTTTTCCGCAATTTCTGACAGCGAATGGTCTAAAAAGTAATGTGCATGAAAGTAATCTGCCTGAGTTTTGGTAAGCAGAGGCGAGTAAGTTAAGTAAAGTGAAATTAAATGTTCTTTACTAGCAAGCGGTTTCATTTGAAAAAAGTTCCTGAAAAACAACGGACATATAGCGCTCAAGTTCAAAGTCTAAAAGATCACTTTCCTTTTCGCCAACTCCAATTAGTTTAGTTGGAATTCCAAGTTCGCTTTTGATTCTAAAAATGATACCACCCTTGGCAGTTCCGTCCATTTTAGTCAAAGCAAGCGCTGAAATATCGGTGATTTCTTTAAAGGATTTTGCCTGTTCAAACGAATTTTGACCCAGGTTTGCGTCTACTACCAAAACAGTTTCACTTAGTTCTTTGCCTAGTTTTTTGACAACTATCTTTTTAATTTTGGCAAGTTCAGCCATTAGATTTTGTTTGTTTTGCAGACGTCCTGCGGTGTCAATTAAGCAATAGGTATATTCTTCTTTAATTGCTTTTTCAAGACCGTCAAAGCAAACTGAGCCAGCATCTTTGGTGCTGAGGTTTGAAAATACATCTATGTCTAGACGTTTTCCCCATTCAACTAACTGGTCAACTGCACCTGCTCTAAAGGTATCGGCAGCGACCAATAGTACTTTTTCGCCTTGTTTTTTTAATCTAGCAGCAAGTTTTGCGATAGTTGTTGTTTTACCAGAGCCGTTAACTCCGACAAACATGTAGGCGGTTAGTGGGTTTTTTTTAGCTAAAGAATTGTCCGCATCTGCACTTTGATTTTCATAAACTGAGTAAATTGCTTCCAGTAGTTTTTCTTTAGTTTCATCAATTTTTAAAAAGTTTTTGTGAGTTACACTTTTTTGAAAAGTTTCTAGTACTTTTAAAGTAGTTTGCACACCAAAATCTGCCATTATTAAAACTTCTTCAAGTTGTTCAATAAAATCAGGATAAGTTAAGTTTCTTAGGTTTAAAAAAATATCGGCAAGTCCAGAAACTGAGCGAACTTGGCTGCTAAAACCAAGTTGTTGTGGTTTATTTTTTTTAAATTTTGCAAATATTTTTGAAAAAATTCCCATAACTAACCCTCTAATTTATTTTAACTAATAATTAAGTCAATTTCGCTAATTTTGTAAGTTTGAGTGACTTTTTGTTTAAAAGAAAACGCGCGCAGGAAGGTAATCGGGCCGACACGGCCAAAAAACATCATAAAGATAATCGTCCATTTTGTAATCAAAAGTTTAGTGCCAAAAGTCAGGCCTCTGGAATATCCAACTAACCCGAAAGCCGAGACTAACTCAAAGACTATGTCCTTTAAACTAAAAGTAAGTGGTTCTTGGAAGTGCTCGCCTTTAAGTGCAGAGGCTTTTGCGATTTGAAGTTGGCCTTCATAGTAGTTTTGCTCAGCTACAGCCACCACAAAAATAGAAATAATTAAAACTAATGCAACGGCTGTCGCGACAATAAAGGCTTTTTTTACAGTCTCTTCTTTAAATGCCAGTTTTTTGCCCAGCTTAGTTTGAGACTCTGCTTTGATGTGGCTAAAAATCGCAGCAATTATTAAGACAACAGTAGTTGTTCTAACACCACCACCCGCTGAGTTTGGAGAGGCTCCAATAAACATTAAGATAATCATTACGATAATACTGCCTTCTCTGGCCAGACTAGCCTGAGGTATTACGCTAAAGCCAGCAGAACGCGCAGAAATTGAGGTAAAGAAGGTTGCAGTTAACCTTTGTGGACCGTTTAGTTTTGCGAGAGCTGGTGAGTTAAACTCAAGGGAAGTTAAAACGACAAAGCCAAATATCCAAAGCAAAACATGCGCAAAAAACAAAATTTTGGCGATTTTGGAAAACCTAAAGTCAGTTTTTTTGACCTTTGCTTTAATGTAGTCGGCTAAAGAAATCAAAGGAATGTAGCCCAGACCTCCTAAAAATATCAAAAACGCACAACCTATGAAAAACACAATGTGTCCGTTTAAAAGTAAAGTCGGAAAATCTACCGGAAGCGGTACAAACCCTGCGTTCATGAACAGAGAAACTGAGAGAAATACACCGTAAAAAAGTGCTTTAGTAAAACTAATTTCCTGAAATTCAGGCATAGCAAAGTAAATGTAGGAAGTACAAAAAATAACGCCAATTAACTGAATTAAAACCAAGGTGTAGAAAACCTTTTTGGTGGTGCGAATTACTCCTCTAAGCGAAGGTAGGTTTTGCTCGTTTGCGAGAAACACTCTTTGCTCAACTCCGATTTTGCTGCCAGAGTTTGTCAAAAACAAAGCAAATAGCATATATATCCCCATGCCACCAAACTCCATAATTAAAATCAAGATAACTTGACCAAATAAGGTCAAGTCTGCAAAGTTTATGGAGCTAAGTCCAGTTGTAGACATGGCAGATACAGAGAGCAGCAAAGTGTCTACAAACTTAAGTGGGGTTTTAGAAGCTATTGGCATTTTAAGCGCCAAAGCACCGATTAGCGAAAACACCAAATAGATAAGTAAAAACATACGAGCGTAAGACTTGGTGAAAAATTCAAGAGTAGCCTTCACTTTTGGCGATTTAAAAAAATTATTAACTTGTTTTGTCATTTAATTAAGTAAATTAAAAAATTAGTCTGCAACTAAATACTCAACAAAAACTTGTGGAACTCGGGCAAACGCGCTTTGAATGATTTCTTGTGTGATTTCAGTTAAAGCCTTGGTCGCCGCTTCTCTGTCTTCAGCTGAAAAAGTATTTAGGTAGTCAGTTGCTTTTTGGGCAATTGTCTTAATTGTTTTTTCGTTTTCGTAAACTGACATAAAGCCACGAGTCGCAGTTAACACATCTCCGTTTAGTTTATTTTCTGAGTTTAGTGGGACAAACAGCACAAATACACCGTCTGCAGAGATAGAGTGTCGTTCTGCGATTAGTTCATCTGAAAAAAGTGCAGCAGAATTGCCTTCAATTAAAAGTGGGGTTGCGTCAACTTTGGCTTTTTTTACCTCAGCACCAGAGTTGGTAAACTCAAGGACGTCTCCGTTTGCCAGTGCAAAAGTATGTTCTTTTGGCATGCCAACTTCCACACCAAGTCCACAGTGAATCACCTGCATTCTGTGTTCTCCGTGAATTGGCATTAAGTATTTTGGCCTACATAAATTGATCATTAATTTAAGTCCGTTTTGTTCAGCGTGGCCAGAGGCATGAGTTTCATAAAGTGCACCGTGTGAAATAACGTTCACGCCTAGTTTATTAAATTGATTGATTAAGTTATTGACAGACTGAAAATTACCAGGTATTGGAGATGAAGAAAAAATTACGGTGTCTCCTGCTCTGGCTTTGATTTTTTTGTGTTGACCGCTAGCAATTCGCGCAAGCACAGCCATTGGCTCGCCTTGCGAACCTGTGCAAAGTATGGTCATTTTTGAGTCGTCTGTGTCGTTTACTTTCTCAGGGTCTAAAAAGAAAGCATCTGGGATGTCTATGAACTTGTTTTTGCGAGAAACTTCAACAATGTTTTCCATAGAATGGCCAAAAATTAAAATTTTTCGGTTATTTTGAAAAGAAGCGTCAATAATTTGTTTAATTCTGTAGACGTTTGAAGCAAAGGTTGCGATGATTATTCTACCTTGGATTCCTGAAAAAATTTCGGAAATCGAGCGACCAATTGCTTTTTCAGAAGGTACCATATCCGTGCGCTCTGCGTTTGTTGAATCTGGCATTAAAAGCAAGCAACCATCGTTGGCCATTTCAACTAGTTTTTCATATTCTGCGTGTGGACCAACTGGAGTCATATCTATCTTAAAGTCGCCAGTTTCAAAAATAGAGCCAAGTGGAGTTTTGACGCTAATTCCAAAAGCATCTGGAATAGAGTGCGAAACCCTGATAAAAGAAAGTGAAATATCTCCGTAATTTAAGACGGTATCTGGAGTGTATAGCATCAATTTGGTGATTTTTTTGCCTTTATCGCCGATTTTTTTCTCAATTAGGTCATAAGCCATTTTAGAGGCGTAAATTACCGGGATTTTAACGTATTGTAAAAGATAAGGAATGCCACCGATGTGGTCCTCATGTCCGTGTGTGATAAAAAGTCCAACTATTTTGTCTTGATTTTCAGATAAATATTTAAAACCAGGAACAACGTAGTCAATACCTGGCAGAGTTTCGTCTGTAAAAGACACACCACAGTCAATGATAAAAATTTGGTTTTGATACTCTATGCAGTAGCAGTTTTTACCAATTTCGCCGAGTCCGCCTAGAGCAAAAACACTAACTTTAGGTTGTTTATTGTGCATTTGTTTGCTCCTTTTTTTATTTAACTGTTAGGGAAATTATACCACACTAAGACCTTGCTATTTCTACGACAAATACTTATCTATTCTCTCTGTGCCTATCGCATATATGTAAACATGCAGAAGGTATCGGCGACTTTTAGACTTATAAAACTGAAAGTAATTTTAAAAACTTATTTTCTTGTCATACAAAGGTAAAGAAAATTTGCTAAATCAAATAAAAATAAGGTTTTTTACTTTGAACATTAAAATAAGGTAAAATTAAAAGGTAGACGGGGTGGATGTTATGCCTAAAGAAGAAAAACTAGAAAATACTAAAGATGAACTTGAAAAAACAAAAGAAGAAAAGAAGAAAGTAAAGATAAAAAAGAACAAAGAAGAAGAACTAGATGTTTCTACTACAACCCCAGAACAACCTATTAGAGGAAGAGCGTTAATTTGGACTTTGTTGTTCGGAATGGTATTTTCTTTTATCGCTGCTTTTGTCTCTATTATCTTAAGACAACACGGAGTTATTTAAAAAACCTTGTGCTAAATTTCTGAACTCAGGTTTTATTTTGTTTCTTTTAAATAATATAAATCAAATAAAACACTAAAGTATTTATCTTCATAAGTTTCATTTTCAAAATAGTTAACTTCTCTGTTGACTAAAAATTTCCAATTTAAATATACATTAGAATAATGTAGAACATTTGAAACCATAACCATCATCCAAAACGACAAAGTTTCTTCATCGCATGCACTAAAATTCTCAACCTCAATTAAATAATCATTGGGTTTTGGTGGAACATCTTTGTGCATTAAATTGGGTTTGACATATTTGTAATACAAATAATCATCCAAATACTTAATATATGACATTTTTTTACTTTCCTTAGTTATTTTGGACCTATCATTAAAAAAGTCTTCATATTTTTCATCATAAGCAGAAATGTTAATTTTTTTATCTCTATAAGAATACGCAAGATGCAAGTATTTCCCACAATCGTATAAAAAATCTCTACCTAAATCTAGTTTTTTAATTGCTTTTTGTATAAGAGAAATTTTTCCGTTAATCCAGTCGCCATTAGTTATCAATTTACATTTAAGTTTTCTTTGTTTTAAAACTTCTTGCTTTGTTTCGTCATCTAACTCTATAAAGTAGTTATATATCTTTCTAGTATGTTTATCATTAGGAAAGCATCCTGCAGCAACAGTGGCTAACTCCAAATAATCAATTTCGCTTTCATTATCGCGAATAAACTTTTTTGCATTTTCAGAAATTTCTTTGTTTCTTAAAATTTTTGCATTATGAATTCCAAGAAAATAAATAGCAAAAGATACAAATATAGTTGCTATCAATGTTAGTATTTGTATAACAATACTAGCGATTTCCATACTTATCTAATTTTATTTTCAGTAAAAAAATTAACATACATTTAGATTTTAACATTTAACAGTCTAGTTTTATATTAATAATAAAGTTAATAAATAAAAAGTATATAATATACATTAGAAACAGGTGAAAAATGATTAGAAAAACTAAAATTATTTGCACAATCGGACCAGCTTCTCGTAGCCCTGAAAAAATACAGGCCTTAATTGATGCTGGAATGAATGTAGCTCGTGTGAACTTTTCACACGGTGAATACAAAGAACACGAAAATACTTTTAAAACTCTAAAATCAGTTAGGGCTAAATTAAACTACAATCTTGCAATCATGACCGACACTAAAGGTCCTGAGATTAGAACTGGTAACTTTGAAGATGGTAAAGTTGAAGTTAAAAAAGGTGAAAAGATTTTAATTACACAAGAGCCGGTTTTGGGAAACTCAGAGCGTTTCCACATTTCTTGTCCTGAACTTTTTAAGGGTGTTAAAGTTGGTGACTTTATTTTAGTAGATGACGGCAAAATACGTTTTGACATCGTTGAAAAATATAAAAATAACGATATTTTAACTACAGTTCATCACTCTGGTTTTTTGAAAAACCACAAGTCTTGTAATTGTCCAGGTGCGAAAATTAAACAAGTTTTTTTGTCTGAAAAAGATAAAAAAGATATCTTGTTTTCAATTGAACACGGAGCAGACTTAATAGCACTTTCTTTTGTGCGTTCTAAACAAGATATTTTAGCAGTTAAGGAATTGGTTAAAAACACCACAAACCCAAATATTCCGTTAATCGCTAAAATTGAAAACGAAGAAGGATATCAAAATCTAGATGAAATCTTGCAAGAAGCCGCAGGTATTTTGGTTGCCCGTGGAGATTTGGGTGTAGAAGTTTCATTTCCGTTAGTTCCGATTTATCAAAAGAAAATGATACAACGCGCTAACTTTTTTGGCAAACCGGTAATTACGGCTACCCATATGCTTGAGTCTATGATTTCAAACCCTCGTCCAACTAGAGCAGAAGCATCAGATGTTGCAAACGCTATTTTAGATGGGTCTGATGCTATTATGCTGAGTGGTGAGACAGCAGTTGGTGAGTTTGGGGTAGAAGCTGTGCAAACTATGGTACAAATTGCTACCGAAATTGAACAAATTTTTCCGTATCAACAAAACTTGGAGAACTTAATTCCAAGTGGCGAAAAAACTATTAACGACTCAATCGGAGTCGCTGCTGCCCAGATTTCTATATCTCTGCCATCAGTTGAAGCGATTGTCGCGTTTACTGAAACCGGAGGTACTGCCCGCCGAATTTGTAAGTTTAGACCACAAGTGCCAATTATTGCTTTGACTGATAACTTCAAAACTGCGTGTGAACTTGCCCTTAACTTTGGAGTATACCCACGAGTTGTTAACCACGTTAACGACTTTTTGAAATACGACGCTAAAGCGATAGATGGAGCAAAGGCTTTTGGATTGAAAAAAGGTGCAACAATCATCTTAACTTCTGGTTGGGCTCAAACTCACGGCCGTACTAACACACTTCGTATAATTGACATTACTGACTAGTTTAAATACAGTTAAATCGCCAAACAAGGCTATTTATAAGCAAAAAGACCTGCATAACAAATGCAGGCCTTTTACTTTTTAGGTTCTTTTATTTTATCAAAGATTATTTTGATTTTTTTATATGTTTCTAAGTCAAATGCTTTGTTTTTAATTATGTCAGGGCGTTTCTTTAATGTGTTTAAAACAGCCTGTTCAAAATTATATTCATCAACTTTTTGGTGGTTCCCACTCAACAGTATATTTGGCACTAAAAGACCTTCGTATATTGCTGGTTTAGTGTATTCAGGGTATTTTAAAATTGAGTTGTATTTAAAGGTGTCTTTGCTAACTGAGTCTTGATTGATAACTCCTGGAATCACTCTAACTAGACCATCTATTAAAATTTGACTTGGTAAGATTCCTGAAGTTAAGACAAAATCACCAACCGAAACTTCAAGGTCAATGAAGTTAAGTGTTCTCGCATCATATCCTTCATAGTGCCCTGGAAGTAAAATTAAATGTTCTTTTTTGGCAAGGCTGTCAAGCAGTTCTTGATTTAAAGGTTTACCTTGCGGAGAAAACGCAACAACAAACGTTTTTGTGTTTTGTTTTAAAACAGAAATTGCGCGGTGTATTGGTTCAACAGACATTAGCATACCAACAGACCCGCCATATACTGTGTCGTCTACTTTTTGGTTTTTATCTAAAGAGTAGTCTCTTAAGTTATGTAAATTAACTTCTAAGTGTTTACTTTGAATTGCTCTCTTTACAATAGATGTATTTAAAAAACTGCTATAGGCTTCTTTAAAAATAGTAATGATGTCTATCTTCATATCACTTCACCTAAATTAAGAACAACAATTTTGTTTTCATCAACTGCGTCTATATAGTGTTTAACAAAAGGCATCAGAAAGTAAGTTTGGTCGCTCTTCTCAATTTTTAAAACTTGTTGATTTGGATAAAAGTAAACTTCTTTGACTTTACCAATTTCTTGCCCTTCAAAATAAACTGTTTTGCTAAGCAAATCAGCGCAAACAAACTCGCTATCTTTAAGTTCAGGCCTTACATTGCTGTAAATTTCTTTTTGCGTGATTTGTTTAGCCTCTTCTTCTGAGTTTACTTCTTTTAGTTTGACCAGTAAACATTTAGTTCCAGGTCTACTTTCTTGAATTTCATAAGGTTTGTTTTCAATATACACAATTTTGTGCATTAAAAAACGTGGAAAATCTGAAAGATTTTCCACTTTAATCCAACCTTTGTATGAAAAGGGTTTAATTACTTTGCCAATTAAAAACACAAGTTTAAGTTACTTTGCTTTAATTTCCAGAGCTACTTTTTTGCCGTTTCTAGTGGCAATTGAGTAAAGTAGTTGACGAAGAGCAGCGGCGGTTTTACCACCTTTGCCGATAATTCGGCCAAGGTCTGCTTCTTCAACTAACATAGAAATATCAACTAAAGCATCTTGTTCAGATACTTTAATTTCAAGTGCTTCTGGATAGATTAACAGAGGACGGACAAAGCTGGCTAGAATTTGCTCAAAATTTAAAACCATGGTTTGAAGCTCCGTCTTTAACTATTTTTGTTTCTTTAAAAGTGATTTAACTGTGTCGCTTGGTTTAGCACCTTTTAAAATCCAAGTGTTGTATACTTCTTGTTTAATTTCAACTACACCAGAAAGTGGATTGTAAGTACCAACGATTTCAAGGAACTTACCATCACGTGCTCTTTGGCTTTCTGCAGCAACTATACGGTAGAAAGGACGTTTAGTTGAACCGAATCTTTGAAGTCTGATTTTTAATGCCATAATTTACTCCTTTTTGATTTAAATACAAAATAAGTTTAGCGCAAAATAAAAAGTGTGTCAAGTATAAAGACTTGACACACTGATTGCCAAATAGTTATTTTAGTCCTTGCATACAACTAAGCCAAAAAGATAGTTTTGTCTTTCTTGACTCAACATACCTGCTTTGTCTATATAGTAAGACTGATCGTTTTTATTTTCAACCGGACTAGTTAACCACCAAGTTTGTGAGCCTGAGTTTACGATTTTATCAGTTCGCCTAACTCCGTATGGCAGTTGCGAGTCGATGTTGTCATCAAGTTGCCTGTAGGCGCTTGAAGTATACACAGCAACTGCGTATTCAGTTCCAGTTTTTGCCAAAGCAGCAAAATTATTTGAGTTCAAGACTGACTTAACTGAGTATCTATCTGTGTCTTTATAACTAGGTACACCAACTTCAAAGCCCAAAACTAAAGCAATGTCTTTAGTTAGTGAGTGTAAAAATGAATTTTCAAAGGTGGTAAATTTAGGATTTTCTCTAAGCGTAAAAGTATAGGGTGCAAAATCTATGATTTTTTTAGTAAACAAAGTAGTTTTACCAGGAATTTGGATAAACTCAACTTCCTCAAACTTATAGAAATTTCCGTCAAACTTTTCGTATTTATTTCCGTCTTTATCGCGGTAAAAGTAACGATTAAAAGTTATTTTGTAGGTTTTTTTGCCAATTTGATATTGTGTTCTTCTAATTGAGGATTCCATTAAGGTTAACTTACTTGGATCTGGATAGACCAAAGACTGCGGGTATTTGCCTTTGCCAACAATGTCTTTTGCTACATAGAAAACTGCGGTTATGTTTTTAGTTACAAACACAGCCTGTAGACTGGCTAAAGTGTAGTCTCTTGCCACCATTTGAATATTTTTAATATAATAGCCTGCTTGGTAAATACTAGTTACATCAATTTCCCAAATTCTGTCGTCATGTCTAACTTGTTTTTGGGGTAATGTTAAGTTAGCTCCAGTAACTTCTAAAGTTACTGTGTGCAGTCTGCGTTTTACCGTAATTTTTACCTTGTTTTGGCTGCTTTCAGGGGAAACAGTTAACGAGTTCTTATCGTATACAACTTCGCCGTATACTCGTTCATCTGGATTTGGGAAGTTAACAGTATGCACATCACCTGCTTGAAACCAGCGTTTTGTTTCAGTTTTTTCTTCAAACTCTCCGTTTGCCTTTTCTAGTTCAATTTGATATGAAATTGAAAAAAGTTCTTCAAAGTAAGCAACTAAAGTGATATTTTTAGTTATAGGTTTACTAAAATCAAACGGCGCTTGTTTTGAGTAAACTCCATTCATTAGAGATTTTTCTTGCCATTGAACAAAGCGGTATTTTTTGCCTTGAGCAGTTATTTCTGGGTCAGTAGGTTTTTGGACTTTTGCTTCAAACTTAATTCTTTGGGTTTCAGGGGTACCAGATGTAGTGCCTGGAAAAGTTGAGTTATTGAAATTAACTTCAAAGTTAACTTCAAATAATTTACGACCGTATCTAATTTCAAAAACAGTAGAGCCATTTGCTTCTATTTTTTTCTCTTCTGCAAAGTCTGCAACTTCAAAACCGTTGTCGTATTCTTTCTTACGGCTGTCTTGTGTAATTTGTACTTTTGAGCCAGCTTCTGCACCCTTAGTTTCTTCAACTATTTTTTCTTCAATCTCGCCAGCGAGTCCTTGAAAAATATGCTGAATCTTGTAAGTAGTTTTGTTTTGTTTGATTGGTTTGTTTGTTTTAGGTTTTAATACAACTGCTAAAGTTGTTATTAAAATTATTAAAACAACCACAGCGGCTACAATTACCGAAACAAAATAAATTTGTTTTTTCTTATCTTTCATTTCAACCCTCTTTTTTAAATCTTAAATTAAGTAAACTGATTTTCTAGGTCTTGTAGTTCAGCGATATTTTGCAAGTCAATGTCAGATACATCCATTCCGCAAACTTCATCGGCTTCCTCAAAAACTTCTGTGTCAAAGTTAAGATGTTGGTCTTGAAAAATTTCTGATTTTTCTGCCCAAATATGTCCAGTTGAACGCATAATTGAGACAAATTTTTTAAAGAAACTTTCGTTCATGTAAAGATAACAAGTTTCGTGTTTCTCAGATATTCTTAGAATTTTTACCTGATGTAAGTTTTTTAGTTTCTTTAAAGTATATGGTTTGCTGTACTTTAAAATTACCCCAATTCGCTTTGTTTTAGTTGCAGATTCCGGGTTTATTTCTTTTACTTCTTCGCTATTTAATTGATTTTCGTCCATATTTTTTACCTTTTTTAATTTTGTTTAGTTAAAAAATGCTTAAAATTAACTTGTTTCACACCTTAATTTTACCAAAATTAATTTGATAAGTTAAGTGTTTTTTTAATCCATGATGTCGGTGAGTTCCACTAAGCAATATTCACCTAACTCCAAATCAGCAGGTAAAGTCAAAGCACCAACTGCAGTTCTAGTTAACTTAAGCACTTCATTTCCACAAGACATCACCATGTTTTTAACTTGATGGTATTTACCCATATCTATTTTAATTTCTACGCGTATGCTGTCAATTAACCTAACTTCTAAGGCTTTGGTTATGTATTGTTGGTTTTCGCCGTCTCTTAAAATCATGGGTTTAAGTAGCTGATTTGCTTGAGCGACAGTCCATGGGTTTTTAAGTTCAGCCAAATAGGTTTTGACAACCTTAGAATTTGGAGACGCGATTTTGTGTACATACGCACCAACATTGGTAATCAAAAGCAGACCGGTGGTATCAACATCCAGTCTACCCGCTATTTTTAAGTCATAACGGCTATACGGTTCTTTTATTAAAGTAAGTACAGAAGGATAAAGCCCTGAGACATTTGAAGATATATAGCCCTCTGGTTTATTTAACATTAAAATAAAACTGGGCAGATATTTAATCTCAGAATCATTAAAAACTATTTGGTCTGTCTCTTTGATTTTTCTGTCAACTTTTGTGCAAACCATGCCGTTGACCGAAACCAGGCCTTTTTTAATGTAGGTTTGGCAGTCCTTGCGGCTACCATATTTTAAGTTTGCTAAAACTCGGTCTAATCTAGTCATCTTAATCCTTTTTAAAATAAAAAAGTGTGACAAGCACACTTTGGTAATTTATTTAGATAAATGGTGCGGGCGACAGGAATTGAACCTGCACTCCAAGGGAACTAGATCCTAAGTCTAGCGCGTCTGCCAGTTCCGCCACGCCCGCATTACTTAATAATATTACCACAAAGCCAGAAAATGGTCAATTAAAAAAAATAAGAAAATTATTTTTTTATACAGTACTTTGGCGGATAGTAAATTTTTTTCAAAACTAGACCTTTTGCGGGTGCAGTTTTACCACAAAGCGTGTGGTCTTTTTTTAAAAAAATCTCTTGAACCAACTCAGGGCTAAATGCGCCTTTGCCAACTCTAGCCAACACTCCGACAATTGACCTGACCATATACCTTAAAAATCCAGTTCCAGTAATTCTGATAGTGTAAAAATCTTTATTTTCTACAATTTTTAAATCAAGTACAGTTTTAATTGTATCTTCATTTAGCTCAGTTTTAGCAAAACCTCTAAAGTCTTTAGTGCCAATAAAAAGAGGCACAACTTCTTGCATATCTTTGATATTAAGACTACCAAAATAAACTGAGTACTCTGAGTTAAAAGCATTAACTGGTTTTTTGGCAATCCTGTAAATATAAGTTTTTTTTGTAGACTTGTGTCTTGAGTGGAAACTAAAGTCAACTAAAAACGCTTTAACTACTCTAATGTCTTCAGGTAAACGTTTATTTAAGTTATGCGGTAAATATGCAAGGTCAAGCAAAACAGGTATGTCAAAATGGCACACTTGAAACTCAGCGTGAACACCTTTGTCAGTTCTGGAAGCAAAATGAGTTTTGACCTTAATTTGGGTCATGTTTTTTAAGGCCTTGTCAACTTCATTTTGAACAGTTGGCAATGTATTTTGGCGTTGTGAACCGAAATAAGCGGTTCCTCTATACTCCAAAATGAGCGCGTATCTATAATTTAATTCCATATACTAGTCCCAAAATTCTAAGCACAACAGCAGAAATTGTCAATAGTGAAAAGAAAAAAATCAAAACCCAGTCAACTGCTTTTAATCTGTAGTCAATAGCCTCTGTTCTTGGTTTGTCTAAGTCAAAGCCGCGAACATCCAAGGCATCTGCCAACTCAAACGCAGCCTTGAATGAGTGGACAAAAAGTGGGATTAAAATCGCGACTATAGACTTAATTTTTCTAAAAATATTGGCACTTTTTAAATCAAAACCGCGAGCTTTTTGGGCCTCTGTGATTTTGTAAACTTGTTTACCCAGACCAGGAATGAAGCGAATTGTTAAAGAAAAAACAAAAGTAAAGGTTTGAATTTTTAGGCCAATTAACTTAAGTGGGTAAAATAATTTCTCTAAAGCATAGGTCAGTTCCAGCGGAGAAGTTGTAGAGGTTAGGCCTGACATTAAAAACAGCACGCAAATTACTCTGATTACTAAAAACAAAGATTCAAATAAAGGTTTTTTAAACAATTCTACTTTAAATGAATAAAACCCGTAATTTGGCAAAAAATAAAATAAAGCAAATGAAAATACTAAAACTAACGGTAAAAATACTAAATTTATCTTAATATATTTGGTTGCAAACCCTAAAAATACAATAAATAAAACCACTAAAAACAAATTTAGCCAAGAAAGCGAAAAAGTAGTTGCAAGAAATAACGCTTTTTCACCTGCCGCTGGCCAATATGTCAAAACTTTTATTAACACGGTTAATATCAGCAGTGTTAAAATTGCGGTCAGTGATTTGATAATTTTAAAGATATTAACTTTCGCTATAGCTAAAATCAGCAAAGTAAACAAAGCAAAGCCAACTAACCCAGATATTAAGTAAATGTTGTCGGTTAGCGGAAACAAAAAAGTAATCACAATTAACTCAAGAGTTAAAAGTAATTTAACAAAAGGGTTGGTTTTATTTAAAAAAGAACCTTTATTTTGATATTGTCCAAAAATTTGTTGTCCGTTCATTTAAGTTCATCCTTTTTAAAAGAAGCGGTTAAATTTAGATTTAACTCAAAAGAACAATTAGTATTAAATTGTTTGTTGACATCTTTTATCAATTTAAAAATTTTTGGTTTAGGCAAATCGTTGTTTAAAGAAAAAAACACAGATTTCGGCAAGTCAGCCAAAATCTTTCCAGACTCAAGATAAACAACACGTGTTGCGTATTTATAGGCAATTTCTAAATCATGTGTGATTAAAACAACAGTGCCATTAGTTTTAGCTTGCCAGTCTTTAAATAATTTAAGGACTTTTAAAACACTCGCAAGGTCAAGTCCACGAGTTGGTTCGTCTAAAAGAATAACCTCAGGGCTAAGCGCCAGAACTCCAGCTAATGCCGCTTTTCTCATCTCGCCACCCGACAACTTAAACGGAGAAGTTTGCCAAAAAGACTCATCTAATCCTACTAACTTAAGCGCGGCTTTTGCAAGCGAACTTGCTTGTTTTTTGGTTTTTTTAAAGTTCTTTGGTCCAAAACAAACATCTTTTTCAACAGTTTCTGCAAACAATTGATGTTCTGGAAACTGAAAAAGAAGCGCGTGTTTTTGCCTTAAGAAATTAAGCGAACGAAAAATTGGGCGCTTAGCTTTGATTTTAAAGCTATCAAACTCAATTTCGCCACTAGTTGGTTTAAGCAAGGCATTTAGATGTTTAAGCAGTGTAGTTTTGCCGGCTCCGGTTTCTCCAACTATCGCGATAAACTCACCAGTTTGACTGAAACTAAAATTGATGTTATTTAGTTTATGTTCGCCGTGTTTGTCGTATTTAAAACTTAAATTTCTCGCAACTGTTGCCATATGTATCTTTTGATTAATGAATTTTCTGCGTTTTTATAAAATTGAAGAGTAAGCGGAAGTAGTTCATCAGGTAGTCCTGAAATATAGTCAATAGTGTTTTGTATTTCGGCAGTTTGATTGTCAATTTTAAGTACTCTGTCTGAGTTTATCAGAACTTCAGGGTCATGTGTAATAAAAATTACCGTGATTTTTTGTTTTTGATTTAAGTCTTTGATTAACTTCAAAGTTTTTAACTTGGTAGTGCTATCTAGCATAGAAAGAGACTCGTCAAAAATTAGTATTTTAGCGCCAGAAATTAAACTGCTAGCCACTGCCAGTTTTTGCATCTGCCCGCCAGATAAAGCCGTTGGTATTTCTGAAAGTAAACCATTTAGGTCAAAGTCTTTGGCGATTTTTTTAACTTGTTTTTCAATTTCTAAGCGAGTTACGCATTTGTTTTCTAAATTAAAAGCGAGTTCCTTGAACACTGTTTGTGCAACAAACTGGTTTTCAGGGTTTTGAAAAACCAGGCCCAGGTTTTCCCTAATTTTTGCTAAATTTTCTTCATTTAAAATAAGCGGAGAGCCATCAAAATTAAAAACAATCTCACCACTTTTTGCAACTTCTAATCCCACCAAAATTCTGGCCAAAGTTGATTTACCTGCACCATTGGTGCCAACCACACAAAAAAACTCACCAGCTTTAACGTCAAAAGAGACATCTTTTAGAAGCGGTTTATTTGAAAAATTAAAATTCAGATTTTCAACTTTCAAAATTGCAGGCATTTTTAAATCCTTGTTTTGTGTTTTTTGTTATTAAAAAACCCACCTAGCCGGGTGGGCAAAATAAGTCTGTTTGAAAAAAGTAATTTAGACTTTAATTTCTTTAACTAAGTCAACAGAGACAGTAAAGTCAGTAGAACGTCCAAACGCTAAAATTGAAACCACAAGTTCTTTCTTTTCGTCATCTGCGGAAAGCACAACTCCTTGTTGGCCGGCCATTGAACCGTCTATAATTTGGACTTGTTTGCCAACTAAATGTTGGTAAGTTTCTTTAGCGATTAGTCCTTGTTTTTCCAAAATCGGCTTCATTTCATGTTCAGGCACAGGAACTGGTTTTTTACCTTTTCCGCCAGACCCTAAAATTCCAGAAACATTTGGAGTGTTTCTCACAACAAACCAAGCGTAGTCGCTAACTATCATTTCAACAAACACGTAGCCCGGATAAATTTGGACAACTACTTCTTTTTCAGTACCGTCTGCTTTCTTTTCGATGCGTTTTTCTTCAGGAACTAGTACATTAAAAATATATTCTTGTACACCAAGACTGTCAATTCGGCGCTCTAAGTCTTCTTTTACCTTGTTTTCAAGGTTTGGAAAAGTTTGGACAATATACCAGCGTCTTTGAGTTTCAGATTTTCTTATCATTGTTTGATTTTACCAGTAATTTCTTTAATGATTTGAGTAGTTACAAAGTCATATAAGAATAAAGTTAGCGCAAAAATTATTATAAAGATAAATGTGCGAACTGTGTAGTCAAAGTACTTAGAACCATGAGACCAAGAAATTTTTTTAATCTCAGGAAAAGCAGCAAAGAAATAAGGAAATGCCACTAAAAAGATACAAAGAATACACAAAGCCAACAGTACACTTGCAAAAATTGTGCCGTTTGAACCAGAGCCAAGTACTGGAATTGATGAAGAAATAGTGATAGTTTTTGTGATAATCATTAAAGAAACGGCACTACCGAAAATAGCAACAATTCCTAAAAATAGGTTCTCCCAACGGTATTCAGTTTTTAAAACTTGCAATAAACGAGATTTTTTTTCAACATTTTTTTCTTTTAATGCCATAAATTACACCTCAATTAAAAAATTGTGTTTTTTTGAGAAACATTTAATACCCACTTATTATATAGTAAGGTAAATTAAATACCAAGTAATTTAAAATTTTGTTTGGTTTTAAGCCGTTTTAACTAAATTGACAGTTGTATCGAGACAAAAAATCAAGTATTTTGTGAAGAAAAAAGTAGAATTACACCAAATTATTTCGTATCATTTACACTAAACCCGTCTTTTTGAGTTACACAAGATTTATTTTTGCGATAAAAACGATTTTCGGT
>CAUTZH010000001.1:0-124372 GCA_963543155.1 uncultured Acholeplasmataceae bacterium | reverse complement strand
CACCGAAAATCGTTTTTATCGCAAAAATAAATCTTGTGTAACTCAAAAAGACGGGCCTCACAAGTATATCTACATAAAAAGGATACCACGCTAACATTAAATTAAAAAAGCTTTTGTATCACATTGACAAAGTTTCAATTATTGACTAAAATAAGATTGTATCGTATTTTGGTCAATATTTATACAGGAGGCTGTATATGCTATATATCAAAAGAGATATAGAAGAAAAAATTATTAGTGTCAGTAAGCAATATGCTTGTTTATTGTTGACTGGTCCAAGACAAGTAGGAAAAACGACTATGTTAGAGAAACTCGAACCTATGAGAAAAAGGTTACTCTTGACAATCTACAAGACAGAGAACTCGCTTTAAAAGACCCGGCTTTATTTTTACAAATTTATAGCCCGCCTATTTTAATTGATGAAGTTCAATACGCACCTATACTTTTTAGTTATATAAAAATCGCGGTTGACAATGGTGCAAAACCCGGAAGTTTTTGGCTAACCGGATCTCAATCTTTTGCGCTAATGAAACTTGCACAAGAGTCTCTTGCAGGTAGGGTTGCCATACTAAAAATGACTGGATTGACTCAAAACGAAGCGTTTAATAATGTAAAATCAAACAAGTTTGAGTTAGATTTTTCAAAACTTAATAACAAGTCCATTTTGCTTAAGAAAGCTGATATAAATGAAATATTTTCGCGTATTTTCTTTGGTGGTTTGCCTGCGATAGTTAGCAAAAAAATAACAGACAAAAAAATTTTTTTTGAAAGTTATATTGAAACTTATTTGTATAGAGATATAAAAGACGAAATCAACATAAAAGATAATTTTAAATTTAGAAATTTCATCAAAGCGGTGGCGTGTAGAATCGGACAAGAAATAAATATCCATTCTGTTGCACAGGATGTAGGTATTTCTGATGATACAGCAAAAAGATGGCTATTCCTACTTGAAAAGTCAGAAATTATTTATTTACTACACCCATACTCAAACAAATTATTAAAGAGAACCATTAAGGCACCAAAACTTTATTTTTTTGACACTGGTGTGGCTTCTTATCTAACTAGTCACCATTCACCCGAAATTTTAAGAGATAGTTCCATAAGTGGTACGATATTAGAAAACTATGTTATTAATCAAATCCAAGGTTCATATTTTAATTTAGCCGAACCTTTTAATCTTTATTATTATCGTGATAAGGAGCAAAAAGAAGTTGATTTGATTTTAGATTGTGACAATTCTATGTCCGCTATTGAAATTAAAAAAACTAGTCACCCTAACACGCATATGTTAAAAGGTATTTTCCAACTTAGAAAACAAAAAATTGAAATTAAAAAAATCGCAATAATTTGTTTAAGCGATAAAGTGTCAATGTTGGATGAAAACACCCTAATTGTTCCTATATGGTCTATTTAGGCTATTAAGTAAATAAAATTATATTAAGTTAATCCGGCTTTCATGCTTTTAGTTTTTAACTGCTGACAGCGAGTTTATTTAAAAAAAGTACACAATAGTTAAAAGAATTCGCGACTATTTGACTAATGTTTGTTTTGAAAAGTTACCAAATTTCAAAAATTTATTCTATTTAATAACATTGCTTTCCGTAAATAAAAATTATTAAACACCATTCTTTATTTATATTTTCGTTTAACTAGGCTGTTTAGTATAACAAAAAAGGTGATTGAATTTTAATCACCTTTTTTTGTTTTTCAAAAAGAATTCTATTTCTTCTGCTAATTTTATTTTTTTAAGAATAGTATTTTTACATATCGAAATAGATATAACTGTTTCATCTAAAAATGTAATTTCGCTTTCTTTTCCGCAATCTTTTATTTCTTTGATCGCCTTAACGTTTATCAACTGACACTCGTATTTATTTATTTGTTTTGTTTGAATAAAACAAGTTTTTGAATTTAAATAAATAGGTGTTAGTCTGCTAAGCTTAAACTTTTTATCAACTGCGTTTTTATATCCTGAGTAATTTGTTAAATTATTTTGAAGTAGATTATCTACAAACTTTTTATTTGTGATAAAAAGTTGTTCATAAGTTTGGCCTAGTTTATATACATAAAGTGAATTTTTAACATTTTTAGTATATTTATACATTAACCAATAGAACCTTTCATTTCTAGTTTAATTAGCTTGTTTAACTCTACGCTGTACTCCATCGGCAATTCTTTGGAAAATGGGTCAATAAAGCCCATAATGATAAGTTCTGTGGCTTTCTTTTCGTCAATTCCACGAGACATTAAATAAAACAATTGTTCTTCGCTAATTTTAGAAACCTTTGCTTCGTGCTCTAAAAAAGAGTCTGAGTTATTAACGATGTTAATCGGAGTAGTGTCTGATTTTGAAACTTCGTCCATTAATATAGTGTCACATTCAATGTGAGAAAAAGCAGAGTGTGCTTTTTTAGAAAAGTAAACTTTACCTCTGTAATCAACAATGCCGCCGTTTTTTGCGACACTCTTAGAAACTATAGTTGATGAAGTGTTTGGTGCTAAGTGTATCATTTTTGCACCAGTGTCCTGGTCTTGACCTTCACTGGCAATAGCAATAGACAAAGCCTTTCCTTTAGCGTAAGGTCCGGCTAGAATAGTTGATGGGTATTTCATGTTGATACGTGAACCCATATTGCCATCAATCCACTCCATTTCACCAAAACTCTCAACATGCGCTCTTTGGGTAACTAAGTTTAAGATGTTTTTAGACCAGTTTTGAATTGTTGTGTATCTGCATTTTGCATTAGGTTTTACAAAAATTTCAACAACCGCAGCGTGCAACGAATCTTTTGAGTAAAGCGGCGCTGTGCACCCTTCTACGTAGTTTAGGTAGCTATAGTCTTCACAAATTATCAAAGTACGTTCAAATTGACCAAAGCCGCTTTCATTCATACGAAAATAAGACTGCAGTGGTTCCTTGATTTCTACATTTTTTGGAACATAGATAAAAGAGCCACCACTCCAAACTGCGGTATTTAAAGCAGCATATTTGTTGTCGTCATATTTAATAATTTTCCCAAAATACTCTTTAAAGATTTCTGGAAACAACCGCAGACCTGTATCTGTATCTAAATAAATCACGCCTTTTGCTTCAAGGTCTTTTTTAATTTTAAGATAAACAGCCTCTGACTCAAACTGAGTAGTGACCCCCGCTAAATAACTGCGTTCAGCCTCTGGTATACCAATTTTTTCAAACACAGTTTTAATTTCAAGCGGAACTTCATCCCAAGAATTGGTCAACTTACTTGATTTAATATAGTATTTAAAATCTTGAAAATCAATAAAATTTAAGTCAGGACCCCACTTAGGATTGGTTAGTTCTAAAAACTTTTCAAACGCTTTTAGCCTGAGTTGAAGCATCCAATCAGGTTCTTTTTTAGATTCAGATATTTTTTTTATTATCTCTTTGTTAAGCCCTTTTCCAAGATTGATTTCAGGTTTTGTCTCTATATGAAAACCAAGTTCATAGTCTTGATTTATTGCAGTATTCTTTAAGTTATCAAGAACTTCTTTATTTTTAATTTCTCTCTTTTTCATAAAGTATTTAAGATTTCTTCAAGGGCTTTCCAAGCAAGTGTTGCACATCTCACTCTTGCAGGAAACGCTTTAACTCCAGAAAAAGCAATTAGTTCGCTGTTTGCAAAATCCGTAGAAATTTCTTCTCCTTTAATGATTTTAAAATAAGTATAAATTATTTCTTTAGCATCTTTGATTTCTGTATTCTCAATAGTTTTGCAAAGTACAGATGCCGCAGCACAAGAAATAGAGCAACCTTTTGAAAGATGTCTAACCGAAGATATTTTGTTGTCATTTATCATAACTTCAATTTCTGCAACATCACCACAGCTTGAGTTTACCAATTTTAAGTATTTGGCATCTGGGTTTTTTTTAAGTCCTTTATTGTAAGGATTGCTTGAGTGAAACATTATAACTTCTCTGTATAAATTATTTAGTTGGACGCTCATTTTATACTCCTTGGAAAAATTCAATTAGTTTCTTAGTGACAGAAATAAATTTACGCACATCTTTTTTATTATTATAAATCCCAAAAGACACCCTAAGGGCACTTTCTACATCTAAATTTGTAAATGCCAAACCTGAGCAATGTTGTCCTGCTCTTAGACAAATTTTTTCCTGATCGTAAAAAGTTAAAGCATCGTGGGGATGCACGCCTTTGATATTAAAAGAAATAATTCCACTTTCAGGCACTTTTGTGTACAATTTAACTTCGTTAATTTTACTAAGTTCACCGTAAGCAAAGACTGTGAGTTCTTTTTCGTGCTTTTCTACATTTTGCATACCGATTTCCATTAAAAACTTTAAACTTTCTTTAAAAGAAATTGCTTGACTGATTGCTGGGGTTCCTGCTTCTAAATTAGCAGGTGCAGGATTGTAAATGATTTCTTTCTCATCAATACTTTCCACCATTTGTCCACCATACTCAAAAGCATTTAGTTTTTTTAAGCTATTTAATTTACCAGCAAGTATACCAAGACCATTTGGACCATATGTTTTGTGTGCTGAAAACACCAAAAAATCACAATTTAGTGCTAGTAAATCTATCTTAATTCTAGTGGCAGCCTGTGCAGCGTCAACAATTAAAATAATACCTTTATCACTACAAATCTTTCCAATTTCTTTAATTGGCGTGATATAACCAAAAACATTTGAAATATAGGTAAGCGAAACTACTTTGGTTTTTTCAGTTAGCGCTTTTTTAAAGTTTTCAACTGTAATTTGTTTATTTTCGTTTAGTTCTATGTATTTAATTTTAAAACCAACTTTTTTACTTTGTTCAAAAAACGGCAAAAAATTAGCATTGTGTTCTAATGTAGATGTTAGAAACTCATCATCTTTTTGAATGAAACTATCAATAGAGTTTGCAATTAAATTAAGGCCATTAGTGCTACCTTTTGTGTAGATGATTTCTTTATCTGAGCAATTCAAGAATTTGGCAACTGTTTTTTTACTTTCAAGATAAAGTTCAGTTGCTAAAAAACCATGTAAGTATGCACCTCTGAAAACACTAGTGCCATTCCTTCTTAAAAAGTCAGTTTCTGTCTTAATTTGTTTGTTTAGTTTAAGGGCAGTCGCCGCACTATCTAGATAAACATAACCAGGGTTATTTTTAAAAAACGGAAAATATTTTCTTACTGACTTCATAGTTTTACACTCAATTCTTTTAGGTAATTTTCTTTCAATTTCTCATCTGGTATAATCTTGAAAAAAGGCTCAACAAACCCATTTAAGATAATTCTTTCAGCAGTGTTTTTATCAATACCTCTAGAATTTAAATAAAACAAAGTATCGGCGTTAATGTTGCCACTCGCGGCAGAATGCCCCGCTTCTACATCAAACTCTTTTATTTCAAGAATAGGATTTAATTCCATTTTCGCGTTGTCTTTAATAAAACCTTTTAGTTTTTCAAAGTGTTTTGATTTAGCCATTTTATTTTCAATCTGTCCGATGTAGTTTAGTCTAATATACGATTCTTGTGTTGCAACTGCTAAACCAGATGTGTAGATCTCTGAGTTTTTTGCACGGTTAGTCGCAGTTAAATCAACATCTACAGATTGAGTTTTATTTGTTACAGTTAACAAATAAAACTGTAGTTTAGATTTAATACCTAAAGTATTTAGATTGATTTTTGTTTTTAGGTTATCAGAAATTAAAAACAAATGAATCAAAATATCTGCTTTTTCAGCTAAATTTACAATAAAATCTAGAATTCCTGTGCTTTTCAATTCAATAAAAACTGTTCCGGTTAAGTTAGCACTAAATTCAAGTTCAACAAAAGAAGCATCTTTAATTTCAAGATGCTTAAACTCAAAAGGACTGCTGAAAACAGTTTTAACTTTTTTTAAATTATTTATGCTCTGCATTTAACCAGGCGTATCCTTCTTTGTTAATTTTTTCAATTAAGGTTGCATCACCTGTCTTTACAATTTTGCCATTAAGTAAAACGTGAACAAAGTCAGGTTTGATGTGTTTTAAAATACGCTCGTAGTGAGTAACGATAATTACGCCTAAATTGTTAGTTTTAACTTCTTCTAAAACTGCTTTACCAACGCATTCTAGAGCATCTACATCAAGTCCAGAATCTATCTCATCAAGTAGTGCAAATTTAGGTTTTAAGACTTTCAATTGAATAATTTCATTGCGTTTTTTCTCACCACCTGAAAATCCAACATTTGCTTCTCTAAACACAAACTCTTTACTAAGTCCAAGTTCTTGTGTTGCTTTTTCAACTTCATTGATAAAGTCAAATAGTTTAAAGTCCTTTTGCGTTTTTTGTAGAACAACTTCCCTTAAAATATCTACATTTTTAACACCAGGTATTTCGGTAGGAGTTTGAAACGCCAAAAAAAGCCCAGAGCGGCTACGCTCGTCTGTGGGCATTTCAAGTATGTTTTGTTGATTTAAATATACTTCCCCGCTTTCAACTGTATACAAGGGATGTCCCATTAAGGAAGTCAAAAGCGTAGACTTTCCGGTTCCGTTTGGTCCCATAATTACGTGCACTTCTCCACTTTTAACTTCTAGAGAAATGTTTTTAAGAATTTGTTTATCTTCAATTGAAACCGAATAATTTTTTATCTTTAGTGTGTTCATTTCATAACCTCACGATTTTTTGTTTCAAGATTCTTGTGCCTGAATTTTTAATTCCTTGGCGAACTCTAGCCAGCAAATTATAAACTCTTTTAATTAAAAAACCCGTTTGTTTGGCGATTTCGCTTGGTTTAAGACCTTTTAAAGTAAGTGAGTAAACAAGCGCTAAATCTTTATTTTTAAACTGAATTTCGGCAACTTCTGGTTTTTCTTTTTCGTATGAATACTGTTCCATGTTGTCGCTTACCAAAAGCACATTATCAATTATTTCATGGTCTATATTGGTAATATGTTGTGCTTTTTTGTAAGCACTTTTAAGTTCTCTTGAAAGTCGTCTTAAGTAAATTAGTTCAAAAAAACGCATAAAAGTTTTGTTAAAAAGTTCTGAGTAACTTTCAATGGCAGTTTTAAGTGAAACTAAGCCAAGATGCACAAGGTCCTCTAAAGATAGACTATAGATGCGTTTGCTTAAGGCTACTTTGTAGATAAAGGCTTTGTATTTGTCAAAAATGATTTTTAAACTGGTTTGGTCATAATGACACTGAACTAAATAAATGAGTTCGTAGTCATTATAGTTAATCATTTTAATCCTTTCTAGTCATTTCGTTCATCACTATCGCACCAGCAACAGATACGTTAAGTGAGTTGATTTTGCCAATCATGGGAATGGTCACAGAATCATCAGAAAGTAAAATTAAATTTTTTCTGACGCCTAGCCCTTCATTTCCAAGAATTACCGCAATTTTGTCTTCTGCTTTTAAACAAGCAACAGATTTATTTGTATTTAAAGTAGTAGCAAAGACTTTAAAATTATTTTCTTTTAGAGTTTCAATGGCTTTTGAAATACTTTTTACCATTACAATTTGCACTTTAATCGCGGCACCAGCAGATACTTTTAAAACGGTTGGTGTTACTTTAACTTGTTCTCTACTAGAAATTATAATTGCGTCAATCCCGAAAGCCTCAGCACTTCTAAGTAAAGCACCAAGGTTATGCGGATCTTGAATTGAATCTAAGATAATTATTTTTTTAATGTCTTTTTTAAGTAGTTCTACTAACTCAAAATATTTAAAGTCGCTAGCATTGACAGCAATTCCTTGGTGGTCTTTGGTGTTAGTTAATTTAAATAAGCGTTCTTTTGTAACCCTTTCAATTTTGGAGTTATGCTGATTTAAAAACTCCAAAAACTTTTGGTCTGCAAACTTTTCATCTAAATAAACGTTGAAGATTGGAAAGTGATTTAAAATCATTTCTTTAATAACGTTTTTGCCAAAGTAAATCATTTTATGCTGTCTTCCGGTAAGTTATTGGAATCTCTAAAGAAAACAACTGCGTTATGTATTCCTTTTTTAGTCCAAGCAACAATGTTGGTAAATAGGTACATTAGCGGCCAACCTGCCTGCAGAAGTATAACTAGTAGTAGCAACTCTTGTACATTTAATGCGTTTCCTGTGTAGTAGCCAACTTTAAAGATTGGAGCGATTGCAAAGAATTCAGACATAAATGTGACAAGCACGATGAAAATAGAAATCATTGTAGTCACCAACATTCCGCGTTTGAAGTTCATTGGCAGACAAATTTTATGCAGAGTAATTAAACAAATTGTAGTTGCGCTGTAAACGATTAATGTTGGAATGACTCTTTCATGGCCTTGCGCGGTTAAGTTTAGAGTTTTACTTAAAATATAAATCAATACACATTCTAGAATTATCGTCAAAGCACTTGGCATAGATTTTTTGATGATACTCCACAAGAAGTTGTCTTTTTTAATTTCGCTGTTGTTATATTCTAGTGCTAAGAAAAAGGAAGGAATACCAATTGCTAAACTTTCAATTGGAACTAGTTGGATAGGTTCCAGCGGATATGCTCCTCTTTTAACAGCCGCTAAGTAAATTGCAATTAAAGAAAGCACCACTGAAAAAATTGTTTTGGTAATAAACAAGGTTGTCACTTTTTCAATGTTGTTAATAACTCTACGGCCTTCTGCAACAATTTTTGGCATTGACGAGAAGTTTGAGTCCATCAAAACAACTTCAGCGACGTTTCTGGCAGCCTCAGAACCTTCAGCCATCGCAATAGAAGTGTCGGCTTCGCGCAGTGCTAAGATGTCGTTGACACCGTCTCCAGTCATCGCAACAGTCTTGCCTTTTTTCTTAAGAGCTTGAACTAGCAGACGTTTTTGAGTTGGATTAACTCGGCCAAAAATCGAGTATTCTGTACAAATATTTTCAATTTCTTCATCTTTGACGTTTTCTAGTGAGATGTATTTGTTGTAGTTTTCAATTTCAACGCGCTCAGCAATTCTGGAAACTGTTAGCGGATTGTCACCAGAAATTACTTTAATGTCGACACCCATAGTTTTGAAAAACTTAATGGTGTCAAGTGCGTCTGTTCTAATTGTGTCTTCAATTACGATTAAAGAAAGTGGTGTTACGTCTTGCGGGATTTTATCACTAAGTTGAGCCTTGGTGTAGCCAAACACGAGCACTCGGAAACCTTCAAGGATATATCTTTCTACGCTGTCGTTAATTTGTTTAAACTTAGATTTGATGATGTATTCAGGGGCACCTAAATAAAAAGTACCGACTTGTTCAAACTCAATTGCTGAGTATTTGCGACTACTTGAAAAAGGAATGTAGGCATTGTGTTTTAATGCAAAGTTATTGCCAAAACGTTCAATTAGTGCGGAGTTTGTAGGGTTATCTGAGTTGTCTATATTTAAAAAAGCCTGAAGTAGTTGCTCATTTGAATACATAGACTCAGTTTGATTGAAGTCCATAGACATTTTTACAGACATTGAGCCATCGGTAATTGTTCCTGTTTTATCTAAACAAAGCACGTTAATACGAGCCAAGGTTTCAATGCAGTATAAGTTATGTACCAAAGTGTTGTGTTTAGCAAGGCGAAGAACACCTACAGACAAGGCAATAGAAGTTAGTAAGAACAGACCGGTTGGAACCATTCCGACCATCGCACCTGCTGTTTTTTCAACAGCGTTTTTATAAACTGCTGAATTGCTAAAATCTAAATGGTTTGTAGAAAAGTAAAATAAAGTAAACCCGATTGGAATAATTAAGACAGTTAAGATAGTAATTAACAGTTTAAGCGATTTAAGTAGTTCAGATTTGTTTTTCTTAACTTTTCTAACTTGACTAGTTAGTTTTTCAATATAAACATTTTTACCAACTGCCACAACTTGGGCAACACCAGCTCCAGAAACTACAAAACTTCCGGCGTAAAGTGCGGCTTTTTTATCTTTAACGATAGCATCAGATTCACCAGTTAATAGGGCCTCGTTAACTTCAAGGCCACCATCTGAAACAAGCACACAGTCACACGGAATTTGTCTACCTGGTTTTAAGATAATTAAATCGTCTAAAACAATTTCTTTTGATTTAATTTCTTTTTGACTGCCTTCTCTTAAAACAGTAATTGTAGGTTGTTGCAAGATGGTTAATTTTTCAATAGTTAATTTTGCTTTAATTTCTTGAACAATTCCAATTATTATGTTAATGGTAGTAACGACTAAGAATACCAAGTTTTGTGGTTTTGCGCCAACCGTAATTAACCAAACCGCAAGTGGATACATGATTAGGTTAAATAGCGTAAAGATGTTGGTAAAGAAAATCGCAAAATAACTCTTTGAGGTTTTAGTTTTGGAGTTGTTGGCCATGCCAAGAATTCGTCTATTTTCCGCTTCTTGGTCAGTTAAACCAGTTTCAACATCGGGGTTATAGCGAATGACTTTAATTTCTTTTTTGCGAGGTTTTTTTGCTTTCTTTTCTTTTGGTTTAATTTCTGCGTAGCGTTGTTTTAGTTCATCTGGAATTTCGTGTAGTTCAGTGCTTTCTTCAACTATAGTTACAGTTTTTTTAATTAAGCCTTTCTTACCTTGTTTTGCCTTACTTGATTTTTTTGATTTGTTGTCTAAAAGCACTTTTTCACTTTCTGTAATTCCGTTAGTAGCGCTTTCTTTTACGGCAAGAGTAGGTTCTTTTTTAATCTCAGTTTCTACTTGTGTATTTTCAACTTTTTTGTTTTTTCCCATATTGTCCTCTCAGTTAGTTAAATTAGTTCTTTTTCAGTTAGACTCACTCTAAGTTCATCTGCTTTTTTAAAGTCTTTGTCAAAACGGGCTTGTTGCCAGGTTTTATATAATTCAAACTCTGAGTCTGTAAACTCAGGTAGTTTGATTTTAAAACCTAAAATTTCTAAAACTTTGTAAACAGAGTGAATTACTGCAACGTTAGTTGAACTGGTTTCGTTGATACTCAGTTTTTTTATGAGTTGTTGTAAATCACTTAAAGCAAGTGGCGTTAAAAAGCCATCTTCCATACATTTTGCGAAGTTATCCAAAACTTCTTTGTCAAATTCCTTAAACTCAAAACCAGCAACACGGTGATTAAAAACAAGTATTCTTAATTTACGCTGTAGTTTAGTAAATACTGATTGGTTTTCTTGAAGTAGTTCTCTGGAAAAGTTAATTGGGCTTTCAAAGTTATGAGAAAGTATTAAAAGTCTAAATCCGTTTGTTTGGCCATTTTCTATGATTTCATTTACGTTAATTACATTCCCAAGCGACTTAGACATTTTTTGATTGTCAACATTAACTCTGCCGACATGCATATAGTATTTACTTAGTTCACGTCCAGTTTCGCCAAGAAACTGAGCACGCTCATTTTCGTGATGTGGGAACTTTAAGTCAGAGCCGCCACCGTGAATTAAAAGAGTATCTTGAAATAACTCTTTGTTCATCACAGCACACTCTGTGTGCCAACCTGGTCTACCATCACTGAAAGGTGATTTGAATTTAACTCCTTCTTCTGTTTTTTTCCAAAGTAAGAAATCAAGCGGATCTTCTTTATCTTGGTTTACAGAAACCCTGGCACCCACTTCTAAGTCTCCGGTATTTTGATGAGAAATCGCACCGTAAGTTTCAATTGAATTAACTCTGAAATAAACATTTCCATTTTTTTCGTAGGCTAGATTTTTAGAAATTAAAGATTGAATAAATTCAATTATGTGGTCAATGTATTTAGTGGCGTAAGGAATGGTGTCGGGAAACTCGCAGTTCAAATCTACTAGATTTTTTAAATACTCTTGGCTGTATCTGTGTGCAATTTCTCGTTCACTAACATTTTCTAAAATCGCCTTGTTAATGATTTTATCGTCAATATCGGTGATATTAGAAACATAGAAAACTTGGTGTCCACGATATCTTAAATAACGAACAACTGCATCAAAAAAAATAGCAGGGCGAGCATTTCCAACATGAATGTATGAGTAAACTGTTGGGCCACATACATAAATGCCGATTTTTTTGCCTGTTTCTGGATTAAAATTATCTATTTTTTTCGTTAAAAAATTATATAATTTCAAATATTTTCTCCGTCGCTCGTTATATACATTATATAACAAGAACTTAGAAATATTCGGCTTGGGGTAAGATTTTGGTTAGTTTATTGTTTAGTTTAATTAGTTTTAAAATTATGTTTCCGCCCTTGATATTTTTATAGTAATTACTAGCCAGCAAAATAAAGAAAGTTTTGTAAACTCCGCTGATTTCCGTGTCTAAAAATTCCAATAAATACTTAATAAAAATATCAGGTGCATCTTGATATAAAAGTAGTTTCTGAGCAAATTGCATCAGTTTTGAAATTAAAAAGTTATCAGGAATTTTATGTTTAAGAAACTCATTTATGTTGTGAGATATAGCATAAATCTTTCGTTCATGAATATAGTAGATAGTTTCAAAAAATAGCCTTACTAGACTGTTTTCAAACTTTATATAACTTTTAAAAAACAAGTCCGGAATGAACACACTATGATAAATTTGCGCATACAAACCAAAGAAAGCGCCAACTATTTTGTTGTTGCTAAATTTACATTTTAAAATGTTTTTAACATTGTTTTCAAAATTTATTTTGTCTTGAAATTTCAGATTTTTAATCAGTCTAACTGAATCTAAAATCCCAGTTAAAATTGGTGAATTTAGTGCTGAAAAATAAACTTCTAAATCATCAATTTCGTTTGCGTGAATATGCTTTTTCTCACAAAACTTAGTTAAAACTTTTAAAAGCATAAACATCGCTTCAACTCGCTTGTCTTCTGCACTCGCTACCCTATTTTCAAGAACTATTGCACAATCTTTAACGTTTCCAGAGATAAACATTGTCAGCGCCGAAATCAGTTGATAAACCTCGTAGTACTTTGGAGAAAAGTCAGGTTTAGTGTAGTCACCTTTGCTTAAAATCAAAAGCGCATCTGTCAAGTTTAAGTTACTCAAATAATAAAAACTGTTAAAAATAGTGTTGTTTAAAATGTCATGGTCTTTAGGGTCTGCTAAACTTTTTTCTAATTTTTTGACTTTAACTAAAGAATTGATTAACTCATCTATTTTGTCTTCAAACAGATTAAAGTTATAGATAGATATTTTGTCAGAGACAAACAGTGTCTCTATTTTTTTAATGCTTTTTTGAGTAAGTGATGACTTGTTTCTCTCATAGCAAGAAATTGTTGAAATCGGTAATTTAGTCAATTCACTAAACTCACTCAGGGTTTTAGAACAAAGCATTCTGCAATAGTAAAGCTGTCTTTTGTAAAAGACGGCTTTTTCATTTTCTAATTTAGTTTTTAATTTTAGTTTTCTATTGTTTAAAAACATGTCTTTATTTTACTTTATTTAATTTAGTTAAAAAATTAGTTTTTCAAAAAAAATGCGCAAATTGCACATAAAAATTATAAAAAAGCATTAGTTTTTTGAAAATTACATTTTGTGTATTAGGATTGTTAAATATAAATGTTTAGTTGTTAGACTGAGTGTTTACTCTTTGCAAGTTAAACAAATTTTAAAAATAATCATTTAAATACACTGCTTTAAATGTTATAATTGATTTGTTTAGAGAGGTTTTAATAAATGAACAAAAAAACAATTTTAGATGTTGATTTTCAAAACAAAAAAACAATTTTAAGAGTTGATTTTAACGTACCACTTAAAAATGGTGAAATCACTGATGATAACCGTATCGTTCAGGCACTTCCAACAATTTCTTATTTACTTGAACACGGCGCTAAGTTAATCTTACTTTCACACCTTGGACGTGTTAAAGAAGAAAAAGATATGCAAGGCAAATCTTTAGAACCAGTTGCTCGCAGATTATCTGAATTACTTGGAAAACCTGTTAAGTTTGTCGCAGATTACCGTGGTAAGGCTGTAGAAGATGCAGTTAGTCAATTAAAGTCAGGCGAAGTTATCATGCTTGAAAACACACGTTTTGCAGATCTTGACAACAAAGCAGAGTCAAAAAACTCACCAGAACTTGGCAAATACTGGGCCGGACTTGCTGAAATTTTTGTAAATGATGCTTTTGGTGTGTGCCACCGAGCACAGGCGTCTAATGTGGGTATTGCAAATCACCTACCTTGTGTTTGTGGATTTTTGATGGAAAAAGAAATTAAGTATCTTTCTGCTGCAATTCAAAATCCAAAAAGACCACTTGTGGCAATCATTGGTGGTGCCAAAGTTTCTGACAAAATTGAAGTTATTAACAATCTACTTAAGATTTGCGACTATGTATTGGTCGCTGGTGGTATGGTTTATACTTTCGCGAAGGCTCAAGGCGGAAAAATTGGCAAAAGCATTTGCGAGCCTGACAAAACAGATTTAGCGCTGGATTTACTTAAACGTGGCGCAGGCAAACTAATAGTTGGCCGTGATGTTTATACAGGTAAAGAGTTTTCAAACGATACCGAAGTTAACCTACGTTCAGTTATGGATATTCCTGAAGACGAAGAAGGTTTAGACTGTGGTGTTGAAACCCTTAAACTATTTAAACAGTATATTGATAAAGCAAACACAGTGATTTGGAACGGGCCACTTGGTGTTTTTGAACTTCCTGTGTTTTCTAATGGTACTTACAAAATCGCTGAGTATATCGCTGCCAGAGAAGGCGCGATGACAGTTGTTGGTGGTGGTGATTCTGCTGCTGCTATTGCCAAAGCAAACATGATTGAAAAATTCACACACGTTTCAACTGGTGGTGGGGCTTCACTTGAATTTTTTGAAGGTAAAACTCTGCCTGGAATTGAGTGCATTTTAGATAAGTAAAATCGTGATTAATTTAGGACAAAAAATTCATTATCTAAGAGTCAAGGCTAATTTAACTACCAAGGAACTCGCTAATGACATCGGTGTTACTAAAGGTTACATTTCCCAAATTGAAAATAACCGTACATCTCCATCACTTGAATCTTTAGAAAAAATTTTAGAAAGACTAGGTACAAACTTTCAAGATTTTTTTGGAACTACTGAACAAACTAAAGAAGAAAGTTTAGTTGAAGTTTTTTCAACCGCAAAACTTGCAGAAAGCGAAGAAGTTGATGAGAACTTGCTGTACGCTAAGTTTCCACTACTACCTACTAACTCTAGTTTTAAAGTTGAAATCGTGGAAATTCAGCCAAACGGACAAACTGAAATTCAAAAACCACAGGTTGGCGAAACTTTCGGTTATGTCTTGGAAGGCAGAGTTGAAATTTTTCAAAACGAAGAAGTTACTTTAGTTGAACGTTTTGAAACTTTTTACTTTCCCAACATTAAAGAAAACTACTTGAGAAATAAATACTCAAGACCATGCAAGGTTTTACTTGTTAAAACCCCAAGATAGAAAAGGACTTTTTAATATGCGAAGAAAAATAATTGCTGGTAACTGGAAAATGTATAAAACCAGAGCAGAGGCGCTTGAGTTTATTTACCAAGTTGCAGATAAAATGCCTGAAAGAACTGAAGTTGAAACTGTGGTATTTGCACCAAGTCTATATGCTCGCTGTTTAGTTAAAAGACAAGGTAATTTAAGAATTGGTGTGCAAAATGTTCACCATTTAGATGAAGGCGCGTATACTGGTGAACTTTCTTTAAAAATGGTTGAACCGCTTGGCTTTGAGTATGTTTTAATTGGTCACAGTGAACGCAGAGAGTATTTTAAAGAAAGTGACCTAGATGTTAATTTGAAGTTAAAAAAAGTACTGACAAGTAATTTAACTCCTGTTGTTTGTGTTGGTGAAAACCTTTTAGTAAGGCAAAAAAACGAAGTTTATGACTACTTGTCAAATCAAATTAAATCAGCATTTTCAGAAGTTAGCGCAAACGACGCTAAAAGGGTAGTTATTGCGTATGAGCCTATTTGGGCAATTGGAACTGGCGAAACTGCTACTCCTGAAGTTGCAAATCAAACAATTAAAGGAATTCGCGAAGTTATTGAAAAACTCTACGGCAAAGAAGTGGCTGCTGAGATTAGAATTCTTTACGGCGGGTCTGTTAAACCTGAAAATATTAAAGATATTCTTTTAGCTTCTGACATTGATGGTGCTTTAATTGGTGGTGCATCACTTGACACAAGTAAATTTCTAAAAATGGTTGATGCTGCAAGGTAGCAAACGCAAAAGAAATCACAAAAGAAATTATTACTTAGACACTCATTAAAAAATTTAAATTATACAAATAATCCCACTATCTAAAAATTTTTTAATAGTTGTATAATCGCTTTGTTAAAACAAAATACAAAACTTTATTTAACACATCAACATTTAAAAACAAAATAAAACATCAAAAAAAGCCTAACAAATGTTAGGCTTTTTTTGATTGCAAATTCTTAACTAAGCAATAATTTTAGTTACAGAACCCGCACCAACTGTGTGTCCACCTTCGCGGATTGAGAACTTAGTTCCTTGTTCAAGCGCAATTGGGTGAATTAGTTCAACAGTAATTGAAGTGTTGTCACCAGGCATTACAAGTTCCACGCCTTCAGCAAGGGAAATTATACCTGTAACGTCAGTTGTACGGAAATAAAATTGTGGACGGTAGTTAGTCATGAAAGGAGTGTGGCGTCCACCTTCTTCTTTTGAAAGCACGTAAACTTGTGCTTCAAATTTAGTGTGAGGTTTAACTGAACCTGGTTTCGCTAGAACTTGTCCACGCACGATTTCTTTGCGGTCAATACCACGAAGAAGTGCACCGATGTTGTCGCCGGCTTGAGCAGAATCTAGTAGTTTTCTAAACATTTCAATACCGGTTACTACTGCTTTTTTAGTTTCACGGATTCCGACGATTTCAACTTCTTCACCAAGTTTTAAAGTACCACGTTCCACGCGGCCAGTTGCAACTGTTCCACGTCCAGTGATGGTAAGTACGTCTTCAACTGGCATTAAGAAAGGAAGGTCAGTTTGACGAACTGGTTCTTGGATGTACGCATCGATGTTGTCCATCAGTTCCATGATTTTGTCCATATATTTTTGGTCACCTTGAAGAGCCTGAAGTGCTGAACCTTTAACAAAAGGAATTTCGTCTCCAGGGAATTCGTATTCATTTAGAAGTTCGCGAACTTCCATTTCCACAAGATCCATTAGTTCAGGGTCGCCAACTAAGTCTGCTTTGTTTAAGAAAACCACTAGTCTTGGCACACCAACTTGGCGAGCAAGTAGGATGTGTTCACGAGTTTGTGGCATCGCACCGTCAGCGGCTGACACTACTAAGATACCACCGTCCATTTGGGCGGCACCAGTGATCATGTTTTTAACGTAGTCAGCGTGGCCTGGGCAGTCAACGTGTGCGTAGTGACGTTTTGCAGTTTCATACTCAACGTGTGAAGTGTTGATAGTAATACCGCGTTCTTTTTCCTCTGGTGCTTTGTCAATTTGGTTGTAGTCTAGTTTTTGCGCAAGACCGCGTTCACCAAGCACATAAGTGATAGCTGCGGTTAGCGTAGTTTTACCATGGTCAACGTGGCCGATTGTACCAATGTTAACGTGTGGTTTTGAACGATCGAATTTTTGTTTTGCCATTTTATTTTCCTCCAATAATTCAATAAATATTTTATCAATTCTAAAAATAAAATTCAAAGAAAAGTACTACATTTTTAACTAATTTAGTCCAAAAACAAGGTTTTTTGTTTATTTTAAAAGGCGTTTAACATCTAAAATAATTGATTTTAAGTGCTTTGCCTGTTTTGCCTTATAATTATATAAAGCGGAGTATTATATGAACTTAAAACAAAACAAACCAAAACAAGATGTAAACTCTAAAACAAACAAAGAAAACAACCTGATTCAAAATAATAATTTAAAAACCAAACAAAAAATTGATTTTAAAAAATTTCTATACTCAAAAACCTTTATTTTTCTAGTGTTAATTTTATTTTCACTACTTTTATTTTTGTCAGTTTCTTTTCCACTTTCTCGTCCACGTCCAACTTCTATCAAGATGTATGACAAGAAAGAAATTTCTTACAAAGAGTTTACAAGTGTATATCCAGTTTTTCAATCTGTGACCAGCAGATACGGCGATAAACAAAAAGTCGTTTACGAAATTGATTTAGATGATTTCACTCTTTTCTTTATTCCAATTGAAAGAAAAACTTCTGGCAAGGATAAGAAAAAATATGATGAGTTTAGATTTAAATTTGCCTACTACTCATCTACTGGTACAATTTCAGATATCAAAATTGGTTCAAGCCTATACGTTCCTTATTCTAAAAACATATCAGCATATAGCAACAACAAAGAAGGCGACAGCGTAAATAACGTAGTTAAGGCTAGTCCAAATAACCCAAAAGAGCGTGGAATTGAACTGTATGACTTTGCCTACTACTCAGGCAGCACTGTTACGCTTTCTATGAATAGAGACGACAAATATGTTACTTTTCCGTATCGTGTGAACTTTTACAACAAAATATACATGCCGCAAATTTACCTAGACATTAAATACAAAGACTCACTACACAGCACAATTCACGATGCTATCCCTAAAAAAATCACTTTCTCGCTAACTCGCACCAATTTCCCATACAAAGCAAGTTAGTATAAGGAGTATTTATGAACGGAATTTTGAAAAAAACTACTATTTTTGCTTTATTTGTTGTAAATTTATTTCTACTAGTTGCCTGTGGCAAGACCTACAAAGTAACTTTACCCAAAGAAATCACTCAAGAAACCGATAAATTTGATTTAAGTCGTGTGCCTGCTGGCAGTAACATCAAATTTAAAATCAACATTCGCAAACAAGACAGTGTTGTGAGATTAAACAAAATTACTTATGCAGAAAGCGGAGTTGCTAACCCTACTGAGTCTATTTTGTCCGACGAAGTTAAAGCAACTCACACTTTTTCGCTTAAAAACATCCGCCACAACACCACAATTGAATTAAAAGCCATTCAAAACTATCAAGTTACTTTACCTGACTTTTTTAACGTTGGAAAGGCTAGCGTTGACCTTCAAAAAGTGCCAAGTGGCAAGGATTTGCAACTTTACGCTAATTTAAAAGACGGTGAAGTTTTAACTAAGTTAACCGTGAACGGAGTTGATGCCTTGGCTGAGTTTGACCAAGATAAGAAAATTTTTAACTTAACAGTAGAGGCAGACACGGTAGTTGAGGCTACTAAGATTAACGCAAAAACTACTCAATTTCAGTTAAAATACGACAAAGAGATATTCAAGATTTACCCTGAAAAAGACTACTACCAATTTAACGACAAAGTAGACGTTGAAATTAAACCAGAAGCAATTGCAAAAGCACCAAAAGAATATCACTCTATCACTCAAAACAAAACCTTGCTTTACTCAACTAAGAAAACTATTTCAATTCGCGAGGCTGTAACTGAACTTACTCATTTCCACTCAAGTAACGTAGTTGAACGTAGCAATTATACAACTGAAAAAACTATTTCTTTCAATACCAAAAAAACTCCAGAACTACCACAATTTCAAGGCAAAACTGTTGTAAAACGCACCCTAATTGAGTCAACAGCAATTGAAAGCGGAGCGGGTTCTAATAGTTTTGTGTTTAAAAACCTAGGTTATAACTTTGCACTTTATCGCTATGAGTTTACAGACAACACTACTGCCGAAGTTAGATTTATCTACAAAATTATTCCTTCTATTACTAAAGTTACTTTAAAAACAGTTCAAGACAAAACGCACTCAGATAAGTTTGAATACTCAGAAGACCCCAATACTCTTGAACCAAACTATAAAACTAAAAGTAAGTCAACTTATAAAATTCAAAACAAAACAGTTGGTACTGACAACTCTTATGTCCCTGAGTTTGACATAACTGTTAAAACTCAAGTTTGGGAAAACAATCAATTTCAAGTTAAGTCAAAAAACTTATCACTACGCGAACTTAATTCAATGTCACCTGAACTATACGGCTACCGTTTAAGTTTAAAAGATGTGACAGATGAGTCAAATAAATTTAAATTAAACGAAGATAACTACCGTTTAAATGGCTTTGGTATGCGTTTTTCTCGCAATTTAGTTGGCCGTAAAGTTGAACTACAATACGAAAACATCAACGACCCTAAAGAAGTTTTAAAAGAAATTGTGAATGTCCAATCAGGAGTTAATGCCTACGCAGACTTAGAACTGAGAAAATACTTTAGAATGGCCAAACAATACGACAAAGTATATCTGCAAAGAAACATCACCCCAGTTGCCCAGGCTGACCAACTTGAGTATATTGACAATAAATTTAAAGGTAGAGCAGAATACCCTGATTTAAAAGATTTAGATAAAATTGAATCTTTAATTCCAAACGACGACAAGGTTGAACTTGACGAAAACGGTGATGTGTTAGACGAAACTAAGTATTTAGGTGGTTCTTTTTACCGCAGAATTTACAACCCTAAACTTAAACACGTGGGCTACAAGCCAATTCAGTTTGACGGAAATGGCTATACAATTGATGGCAAAAACATTCGCCACGCAATTACCCAAAATTCAACTGAAGAAGGCATTAACTTAACGATTGTTAGAGCCGGAATTTTTTCAATTCGTTCCTTTGTTGATGTCCCTAGCATGGATAAAACTCCTTCTGTAAACTACAACTCATATATTAAAAATGTATACATAAAAGGAAACTCAAAATCACACACTATAGGCGGTGGCAATAAGAAAAAAACTCCACTGTCTTCCGGATCTATTCTTGGAGTTTCTGCGTTTAGGTCAAAATTAGACGTTGAAAACTCAGTAGTGCTAAACACTTCTGCTGGTTTTAATTTTATTGCAGCAAGTCATTTTGTTTCCAATACCAGAATTGACAATGCTTTTGTCAATGCAATATTGTTTGCCAACGAAATGGGATTTCATGACTTTATTGAAGTAATTAAAGAAGATACAATGGCCTCTCCTGCTGCTCTTTGGATTGAAAAATCCGAAATTAAACGCTGCGGGGCTGGTGGCATCTATACTCAAGACCGCGATCGCCGTAAGCGACAAGATACAGACATTAAAACTCAGTCTGCTGAGTTTAGCCAGGTTACAGAGGCAGTTAATGCTCCTGAACTGACCAAGGCTCATTTAACCGCACTTAGCGGCAAGGCTGCTCGTTTGTTTTCAGTTGACCCAACTGTGGTTGTAAAAGAAACGATAGTTGAAGCCGAAGTCAACCTATCTAACGAAATTGCACAAGCCCTTGACTTAAATCGTTTTATTGGACAAACTGTCAGCACTATTGAGCAAATTAAACAAATTTCTGGTTTTGAAATTGTCAAAAACAACAACGATAAAGCCAAAACTAAGAGTTTCTGGGCACCAATGTTTTTCACTAACTACAACCCGTTTGTGCAACCTGTAAATGACCCTGAAAACCCAAACTACTTCCTTTCTCACAGTCGCCCTGCTTGGGATGTGACTTTTAACTTAGCAGAACGTGAATACTCAACAGTTGATGACTTTTACTCAAGTCCAAAAGTGTCTGAGTTATTTTCAAACATGAAGTTCACCTTTATGACTTTAAACTTCCCAAAACTATCTGAAGTCAATCAAAACTTCTCAACTGTTGCAAAAATAGATAAGTTCTTTAAAGACAAACCAAACCGCGGCATGGTTGACTTTATTAGTGAGTTTTATCAAGCCTTGCAACAAGGTGGAGATCCGTTTTTAAGCCAAAGCGAAAAATTTGGCTACACCAACGTCTTTAAGATAGCGCCAGTTGTTGAAAACATCTTGCCAAACGCGGGTCGTTTTGCTGGTTGCATCTACATAGGATATCGTTTTCAATCGTAATGAACACCGAGACAAACACTGTTTTAAAATTTAATTTAACTGCACTGCCTAAAAAAGCAGATTTAGTAGTTCGTGTTTCTTTTGGCGCCTTGATTGCACTACTTGGAGCACTTATCATGTTGCTTCCAAAAAGCGCGGCTTTTTTGAGTTTAGTTAACCAAAACACAGCAAACCCAGCGTTTGCTGTTTATGTTTTAAATAACTTAGCAGTAGTTGCAAGACACCTTTATTTAACTTCAGTCATTTTGCTTTTAGGAAAAGTTTTAATTAAAGATTCAAAAACTAAGTTCACTCCTATCTTTTATTTAGTTAACTTAGTGTTTTATCTTGCTTTTATTTTTAAAATTAGACATTTTTTTCAAGATCAAAGTGCGTACTTTAGTTTAATTGTCCCCCTAATTTTAATTACTACCTTTTTGGCTTTCTATGTCTTGATGCGTTCTTTTAACACATCGTTTTTCCACTTTTCTAAAAAACATATTTTTTACGAAGTTCTGCTATATATTGTTGTCTTTTTGTTTTCGCTGTCTCCACTTACCTTGCAAGTAATTTTTGGCCACATGACTTACCAAAAGTTTGTTTTTACTCGCCAGCACTTATTTATGTTACTTGCTCCGTTTGTTTTGATTTTCATTTTAACCAATGTTTACATTAACCGCACGCATGAATACAAGAAGTTTCTGTTGTTTACAGTATCTCTTGCCGTAATTTATTCTGTTTACTCAGTTTTAAATAAATCAGAAATATTTACTGCTAAGTTTGCTTTTTCTCCGTTTAAATGGTTACTGCTAGCGCTTCCTTTTATTTTCTTATTTGAACTGAAACGCACAATGTCTATATTTACTATGTTTTCAACTGGAGTTCCACTGCTTTTTGTGTTTTTCTTGCAACTCAAAGAAAACGGCAGTTTCTTTAGTTTAGAAAACATGCTTGTATATTTACCTGCGCTTTACTTAATAGTACTCTCTGCGCTTGCCTACACTTTGAGGTTTTTTGAAGTGCCAAGCGCAAAAGACCTAATAATTGCCCTGGTTTTCTTTACCTTGTTTTTTATAGTTGCCGCAGTAGTTTTAAGAATAGTAGATGGACTGTATCCCAACAATAAAACTGTGCAAGAACATGTTGACTTTTTCTACATTAACCGCCGTAATATCGTAGACCACGCTAAGTTTAAGACTTTCCTTGGCAATCTTCGCTCTAAATACAGAGCAGTTACTATTAAAGGAAAAACCGTAACTTTTCCGCTTACCTACTTGTTTATCACTTGGGCAATCTGCACAATTACTACGCTAACCGTAAGTCAAATTTTCTTGCAAATTCAAAAATCTTGTATTTCGTTTAGATTTGTTGTCCATAAACTCAAAAAAGACCGCCAGATCGGCGTTGTTAAAATTGGCAAAATTACTCCAGACCTTAAAAAGGAGCTTGATATGAAAGATAGTTTAGTTAAAGTTCAAAACTTTTCCAAAAAATATGCAAATAATGATTTTTATTCAGTAAAAGATGTTTCTTTTGAAATTTCTGGTGGTAAAATTGTTGGTTTTGTTGGCCACAACGGAGCCGGTAAATCAACCTTAATTAAATCGCTAGTTGGAATTCAGACAATTACTGAAGGTACAATTTCAATTTGTGGCTACAATATTGAAAAAAATCCAACCGAGGCTAAATACTCACTAGGATACGTTTCTGACAACCACGCGCTATACGAAGAGTTGACAGGGCGTGAATATATTACATTTGTTGCAAAACTTTTTAATGTTCCAAAAGAAGTAATTAAAACTAAACTACTTGAACTTACTGATTTCTTTCAAATAACTTATGCAATTGACCGCCAAATTCGTACCTACTCACACGGTATGAAGCAAAAAATTTCGGTAATTTCTTCGCTAATTCATGAACCAAAAGTCTGGGTGCTTGACGAACCACTTACCGGGCTTGACCCAACTTCCGCATATCAACTTAAAGAAGCGATTAAAATGCACGCAAAAAAAGGCAACATCGTGATTTTTTCTTCGCACATCATTGAAGTTGTTGAAAACATTTGCGACGAAGTTGTAATTATTAAACGCGGCCAAATGGTGATTAACGAAAAAGTATCTGAACTTAAGGCTAAATACGGTAACCTTGAGCAGATGTACATTAAACTAATTGAGCAGTAAAATGGCAGTTAAGTTTTACAACACTTTAAACTCGGTTCGTGAACACCCAAATCAGTTTTTGGTGTTCTGGCAACTGCTTAAGTCTGAATACGTTGATGCTTCTTTTGTCAAAATCAGAGGATCTGTTGGCACAAAAATTGCTAAATACGCCCTAATGTTGTTTTTTGCAGGTCTTTTGTTTTATGTATACAACTACATGTTGCCTGCTTTTTCAGTACTAGGTGCTTCTCCTTATATTGCCTTAGTTCCGGCTATCTTTATTTTCTATACTTTAATTACCTCATTTCAGTCAATGCAAGGAATGGCCAAATCTCTGTTTCAAAACCCAAAGAACGATATTCTCTTTGCTTTTCCAATTACTAACCTGACGATTTTTCTTTCCAAGATTGCGGCTAGGTATTTAATTGAATTAGTTAAAACTTTGGTGTTTTTCCTGCCTTTCTTACTTTCAATTTACTACAACAACGCAGGGGTTGAGTACGGTGCGCTCGTTCCGTTTCTTGGCCGAATTTCGGTAATTTGCTTTACAATTCCCGCAGTTGCTTTGTTTTTAGGTACAATTTTTGCAGTTGTTTATTTCTACGCCTTTTCTTTCTTAAAGCGTTCAAGAATCGCAACCTTAGTGGTATCGCTAATTGCTGTTTCTCTTGTTTTCACACTAGTCATTATTTTTATTGACAATATGCGAGGACATGACCGCTATATTCGTTTCGATACTTTTCAAACTAGATGGCAAAACGTGAACTTCGCCTTTCAACGCAATTTTTTAAATAATTTATTTTTCTTTAGATATCTGTATTACTTAATTTTTAAAGTTGATGTTAGTATTGCCGCGGTTGACATTATTAGAAGACCAACGGCTGTTCACTTGGCCGTAATTTTTGGCACTGTCTTTGTGTTGTTTTTAGTTTCGTCACTGGTTTCTTACTTTGTGTACTTTAAACTTGCCAACCGCATTAAGATGAATCTTGCCAATAAAGAAAAACGTTTTAACATTTTTGAAAAAAACGGAAATACTCCTACTAAAGCCTTTACTTTAAAAGAACTAATTCAGTTATTTAGAAACTCAGATACCATCGCTAAGTATATTTTCTATATTGCTACTCTACCATTAATTTCTATTATTTTAAATAAAACGTATTCTGCCTTTCAGTTAAACTCATTTGGTTTTAAAATGGTAGTCATTTTAAATGTGTTGGTTGGTTTAATTGTTTTAACCACATCTAATACTATTGCGTCTTCTATAATTTCTAGAGAAGGCGGAAAACTCTACATTTTAAAAACAATTCCTGGAAACACCTATAAGTTAATTTCGGCAAAAGTTGCTATCAACATCGCAATTAACTTCCTTATTGTGGCTTTAAACCTAATTATTATGCTAATTTATCCGTCAACCCAAAAGAAAGTAGCGGTTCTGATTGCCGGGATTTTCTTGGTGTTTAATATTGTCCATATTTTGTATTCAGCGTCAGTTGACTTAACTCAGTCTGAATACCAAAAATTTGAAGAAACAGCTGACGTTTCTAAACTGAAAAACGTCGGGTTTTCATCAGTTGTTGGAATTGTGATGTCGCTAGTAGTGGTGATTTTGCTTGTTGCGTTTGGTGCAACTGCAAAAGCGCTTAGTCTGCTTTTGGTGTTTGGAGCCGTTGCTTTGGCGTTTTCAATTTTTACCTTCCATTTGAAAATCAAAGTTTACTTTGATGTAATGTGCGGATAGCAAAAGGAGTTTTAAATGAAAAAATTTACCTTCTTTTTAATTACTATCTTAATATTTGTTTCACTTGGTCTGGTTGCAGCGTTTGGCACGAGACCTATTCAAATTCCGAGCCAAACCCCTGTTAACAATTTACGTCTATGGTATACAACTTCAAAAAAAGCGATAAAGTCTCTGCGCAGACTTTCAATTGAAGATATGTATGAAAAGAAACTAAATTACTTAGACCAAATTAAAACGATACAAAGAAAAGCAAACTCAACAACTGACTACACCAAAACTTTGGTTGAAATGAACTTCAAAGACAACAACATCCCGATTTTGAGATTCTTTAAAGAAGCCAATAACCAGTATGTCACTGAAAAACCTAAGCACACTTTTTATCTGTTTGTTGAAAACTGGCCAAACTATGCTAATTTTGAAGGCGTAACAATTGACATTAAACACAAAGACAAACGTGTCTTGGCTGACCCAAATAAGTCATATGATTTTGAGTTTAAAGACTGGCAAACTGCTAAGTCTAATATTTTAACTGACAAGAACCAGTACCTAAATGTTCGTGCAAACGGGTTTAACGGTATAGTTTTCTTTGAGTTTATTTTAAATAAAAACATTGAAGAAACCGCTAAGTTTGACGAGTATTCATACAGCGTAACTTTAAAACCACTTAAAAACTCAGCAAGCGATTTAATTAAAAACATCTCATTTGATTTTCACAAGGCTGCAGAAAAGGAGGAGAATGATTAATGAGTATCTTAAAAAAATTAACATATCTTTTTATATTGTTTGTATCCTCAGTGCTTTTGGCTGCATGTGGAGGAGTTTTTCAAAAAGTTGAGTTCAGCAAAGACGAACTTACCTATTTTGGGGCCGAGCGAAACGGTAAGTTAGTTTCAGTTTCTGACTTTAGCAAAGTTCCGAAAAACACAATTTTGCACTTTGAGTTGAATCTAAAAAACCGTGAGTTTAAAGACCTGCTTATCAACGACGTGACTTACAACAACTTAGGTGTGCATATTGCTGATAACAAGTTCCAAGTTAAAGTTGATAAAGACTTAAAAATTAAACTAGTGTTTTCAGGTTTCTATCGCGTTAAACTACCAAAAGAAATTGAAGTCGTTTCATATGTTGGCAAGCCAAATCCGCCAACCGGAGTTGACTTAAATAAAGTAGAAGCCGGAAGCACCCTACTTTTTAAAGTCAAAATTAAGCCAAAGGCTCCGTTTATGCTGCAGTTTGGAGAACAACACCGCAGATATTTTGAGCAAAACCAAAATGGTTTCTTTAAAAACAATCCAGATGACCTTGAAACTTCGCTATTTGAATACAAGGTCAACGCAGATTTAGAAATTAAAGTATTTTACGATGAAAAAGATGTTAACTTCAAAATCTCAACTTCGCCTTACCTAGAGTTTAAAACTCAACACAGTGATTTAAATAAAGTGCCTTACGGAGAAGAAGTTGTCGTTAGTTTAAAAGAACAATACCGTGCTTTTTTAAAAGAATTTAAAGTAAACGGTGTGCCTACTCAGTTTGAGTCTAATTTTGAGTATTCTTTTAAAATCGACAAAGATATCACCCTAGAAGTTATCTTAGAAGGTTTTAAAACCCACCGTTTAAACTACGACCGTAATTTATTTGATTTAACACAAAACTACACAACTCTGGACTTACCAGAAGGCGCAGACGTAACCTTAACAATAAAAGAGCCAAACCCAAACTCTAAATACGAGATTTTGGTAAACGGTAAATCGCATAGTGGTACTTCTGTTAACTTCAAAATGCAAAAAGACACCGAAGTTAAAGTCAAAGAAACTTCAACTGAGCAAATTGACAATTTAGACCCACAAGTAAAACACCGCCACCGTCCAATTCACACTACAGTTGAACTTAACTTAAAAGACCGCGAAAGAGTAATTAACACAAAATACACCAAACAAGCGGTTATAGACAACCTTGAAGCTAAAAATAACGAGTTTGCTTTTAAAGAGCCCGGAGTTTACCGAGTATACTACAACGAAACTAAAGACGGAAAAACTACCGTAACTCAATATGTTTATTCAGTTTCCTACACTATTGAGAAGTTTAATTTAAACGGACAAGTCTATAAATACGACGAAAAGAAAGAACGCAGTAAGACTTTTAAAGACTTTGACAAAAAATACACCAAAGAAGTTGGGATGAACAACGAATATATACCTGAACTTTCTGCAAACATCAGAAAAGCCCGTTTTTCTGATGTTGAAAACAAGTTTATTACAACTATTGAGACTTTGTTTAGCATTGAGCAACTGCTATTTAAAAAAATTATTCCTACATTTGTGTTAAAAGATAGTGAAAGCAAAACACTGTTAAGACAGTCTCAGTATGAAATCAACGCCGGCAAAATTACTTTTAAAGACCCAGCGTTAAAAGATAGAAAAATTCAGATTGAAGCCACAATTTCCGGAATTTCTAAACTGGCAAACAACACAACTAAAACTAATTTATACACAGACCGCGAAGAAATTACTTTAAAAGAAGGACACAACGCCTATACAGACTTAGAACTAAGAATGTATGTGCGTGGTGCGAGAAAATACTCAAATGTATTCTTACAACGAAACATTAAAGTAGAGGATTTGCCTGGTCAATTTGAAAAAATCCCGCCAAAACCAAACTTTGCGGCACCAGAAGGCGACCTACTTTTAGAAAAAAACCGTAAGGGTGCACAAGAAATTGAATACGGAGTTGACGACAAAGGCGACCCTATTGAAAGTAAAATAGGCGAAATTGGTTCAATTTATTGGCGATATGCACATTTCAGTCGAGGTGAGCAAAATTACCGTTCTTTAAATTTAAACGGCAATTACTTTCAAATTGATGCAAGTAATATCGCCAGATACTACACGATAGACTTTGCAGAATTTGGTTTTCCTGACCACACTTATGGTATTTTTTCATTTTTTACAATGGCTGATGTCACAAATACGCTTAGAAATATAGAAGTTACTGGCAACGCCGGAGTAAGTGGACCTGTTCTGCATTTAGATAACTCCAAATCTGTTCCTGCTTATTTTGGGGGAATTCACGGAGTTGTTGCGGTTAAGTCAAAATTAACTTTTGCAAACTCGGTTCTGCGCAACCATGGATATGGGTATCGTCAACTTGAGGCTACTGCTTCTTATTTCTTTAATTCAAAAATTGAAAATAACTTTCTTGACGGAGTCCACTATATGAACCACGATGGACATTATCAAACCAGTCAAACTCCTGAGTCTGAAATGAATGAAGTTAAATCACTAAGTCCAGAACTGCAAAGACTAGCATTATTTAAGTCTTTTGTCTACATGCAAGACAGTTATATTGGTATTAACGGAGCACCAGGGTTTCTACTTCAAGACATGCGCAGAACTACTAAATTAGACTACAGCGCCAATGAATTTGAAAACCGCGAGCTTACTTTGTTTAACACAACCAGATCAATTCAAAGCCGAAAACCAGGTGAGTTAGTACCTGAGTTTGAAGGCGCTGACTGGATTAAGAAAACTTTTTACTACAACTCAGATCCAAACGTTTATCTAAAAAACACTGAACTGAACACTTTAACTCCACTAAACAACGACTTCTTTAAGATTTTTAACATCCAACAGTTAAAAACTTTCATCCAAAGTATTTTAAATGAGCTGCAAGCTAACTCAAACCAAGCAAACGGACGTAATTTTGAGTTCTTAATTGAAAAAGGTGGCGCTAAATACATCAAAGCCCCTTTCTTACTTTTAACTGGCCGAATTGACTTTCCGGAGACTATTCCAGAACCCGGAAAACCGCTTCCTGAAACCTATCACCGTTGTCACCGCAGAGAAACTTTTGACATTACTTTTGACTTTGAGTACCGCGAGAAAAACTCACTTGGAGTCTACGGCGAGCCTAAAAACAAACTAATCAACACAATTCGCCCACGCTATAAGTGTCCTGATTTGCCAGCAGGCAAAGAAGACTGCAGTTACTACTACAAGTCTCCGGCTGTATCTGAGTTCTTCTCAGGTCGTTTCTTAATGCCGTCTTCTGTTGACAACCGAGAAGATCCTATCAAAACCTTAGAAGAGTTGTTAAAAGAACCCGGCAACAAAAAAGACCAATTTCAAAAAGCACTTAAACGCCTAGTTTACGACGCAGTAGTCTCTGTTGCCAAAAAACAAAACTTCGATACTTTTATTAACATTAGTCTCCCAGTTAAAGGACTAAACCCAAAAGCGCCACAAGGTGAACTTGGAGCATCTTTGATTTTTGGATTTAACTTTAAATAACTTAAAGTCTTTAAAAAAAGTTGTTTACCGACAGGTAAACAACTTTTTTATTTTCGGCTTAGCACCACCAAAGTTTCGCATTCTGCGGTTTGGGGGAAGTTTTTAAAAGGCTGGATTTTTATAATTTTAAAGTTATCAAGAATTTTAAGGTCACGAACTAAAGAAGGTAGATTACAAGAAAGATAAATAATTTTTTCTAAGTTTGATTGGTTTAATTCAATTAACACACACTTTTCAACACCTGCTTTGGGTGGGTCTAAAATTATTGTGTCTGCCTTATTTTTGACCGTGCTAAACTGATAAGTAAAATCCCCTTCAAGTATTTCTAGATTAGTAATTTTATTAAGTTCTATGCATTTTTTAGCACAGTTATTGGCATCTTTGTTGATCTCAATTGAGTAAACTTTTTTAGCAGTTTTAGCGATGTATTGACCGATTGTAGAAATTCCTGAAAACGCGTCAATAACGCAGTTTTCACTCTTTATTTCACTAACTATCTCTCTGTAGATTTTTCCTACCATATAAGAGTTAGTTTGAAAGAAAGCAAGTCCGTTTAAAAGGTAGGTCGTGTTATCTATTTTTTGCGTGATAAATTGTCTTCCTTTAACTATGTAGATTCTTTCGTTTAGTATGTAGTGAATAGATATATTTAGCGCTAAAAGAGAATTTAAGTTAGATAGTTCATGGACTGTTTCTGAGTTATTATTTTTTAAAATAAAAGTAACTTGAAAATCATTTTCTAAATTAGTTCTAAAAATAACTTTGGTAACTTCTTTAAGTATTATCTTGTGTTCTTTTAATTCATCGTTTAATTTAAAAATTAAGTTATTCAAAGCTGTGGGGTAAAGTATGTTTTTGTCTTGCAGACAAAAACGATTACTTTTTTCAAAATGATAGCCTAGTCTTGTGTAGTTAAGTTCATGATTTGCGATTAGCACTGCTTTGTTTCGGTAATTAGTCTCAACTTCTGAAAATATACATTTGTCTATTTTTGGGAAAACTAAACCACTTCTTTCAAATGAGTTTTGAGTGATTTCTTGTTGAAAGTTAAGTTGTTCTTGAAAGGAAATATGAGAAAGATTGTAGGTTCCGTTGTAAGTCTGAGACACTCTTTCTTTAGATTGTTTTGTTAAGGTGTTTGTTATGTGGTCTATTTCTGCTTCAAAGAATTTCTTTTTACCTGTAATTTCGGTGAGTATACACTCTTCACCGACTAAGAGATTTTTAACAAAACCTACTTTGTTGTCCAATTTTACGATACCTCTTCCGTCTTTGTCATAGGCAAAACAAACTGCTTTATACATTTTTAACCTCTAACAGTTCATACGCAACTAAACCATATTTTTGGATATCTGTTTGTGTGTAGTACTTAGAAAGTTCTAAAAGAGCTTCAGTTTGATTTTTGAAACAATAGCGAAAATCATTGTCAAAATGTTTTTCTAAGGCTGTTTCCCAATTTTTATAATGTTGAATTTGGCCAATTTTTGCAATCAAAGTGTGACTATCACTTTTCAGGCAAATTAGACTGTCTTTTTTGATTTTTTTTCTGTTTGGTGTGTTTAGTCTAAACTCAAAAGTTTTTTCTTTATTTAAAATTCCTTTTAGATAAATTTCTTTAATATTAAAAACAGGAATAGTTTTTTTAATTAAAGTTAAAAAAGTCAGTTCTTCGTTTTGTTTTTCTTTGATTTCTCTGAACTCAGAAAAATCAAAATTAAGGTATACATCGCCTGTGTATTCTTTATTTATTTTCGTAAGATAAACTAAATCAGAAGAGTTTAAAGTCTTTTCAAATAAGATTTTTCCGCCAATTATAAAAAGGTCTTCTGCAAAATTGTTTAAAAAATCACCAACATTTGAAACTAACTTAACATTATTATTTTTAATAACAACGTCTTTACTTGCGACATAGACTTCCTTAAAATGAGAAAGGTTAAAATTATAGTCTTCCGTTAGTGAAGTATAAGTAGATAAACCCATTAAAACATTTTTATTAAAAGTTTTTTCTTTAAAATGTTTTAAGTCTAAAGGGTAGTACCAAGGCAATTTGTTTCCTTTGCCGATTAAGTTATTTTTATCTATTGCTAGAATTGAAAAAATCATAGTTTCCCCTAAATTAGTTCTTTATAAAAAATTATTTTTCCTCTAAAATGATAGCATAATAAAAATTAACAATATTTCTAAACAAGTTAACGCGTATTAAATATGCTTTAAGTTTTTGCTTTTAGATTTTGAAATAAAAAATATTAGAATTTAATAATTTTTATATAAATATTTTAATAGCTTTATAAGGCTCTTAAACTTTTTAAAAAATGTTAATTTCGAAATATTATCTTAAAAACCTAAAAAAAGATGCGTTTTGACTCACTTTATACGAAATTTTGAGTGCTTCATATTTAAAAAAGTGTATTAAACCGACTATAATATAAAAGGGGAATCGCTGCAAAACCCCATAATAATTTTTCTTTTTATTTTGTTTCAAAAAATACAAAAAGAAATAAAAACAAACACAAAATAATTCGGAATTTACTTATTTATAAATTAGTAAGTTCCACTAATTATGAAAGGATAAAAAATGTCAAAACCTAAAAGAAATTTAAGTATCATAGGTACAGCAATTTTACTGTTGTTACTAGTTTCAGTTATTTTCTTACTGTTTTTAATTTTTACTTTTCCTAAGTTATCACTTTCTGAAAGTAAAGGTTTCAATAAAGATGATATCTTTAAATTAGAAAACGGTAAAATTAGATTTGTAGTACCAGAGAGACTTTTTAAAAAAACAAGTCAACACAGTGTTGAAATCAACCCTGATTGGTTTCAAGCCACAAAGTATGGAAAAATTACCGAAGTTAAAGCAAAACCTGGTAAACAACTTGCTCTTAACTTTGAAGACAAAGAACACGACAGTGTAGTTTTTTCAATTGAAACCAGAAACCGTGTTGGTGTTAAAAGAGAATACGACGTTATCGTTGATTACTCTAACTTTGTACGTGTATTTTTCTCGGCAACTCAAGAAAACGTCGCTCCAAGAAAACCTTTGGTAATGCCTCGTTCTAAAGTCAACACAGAGTACAAAGACATAGTTGATGAACTTACAAAAATTTCTTCTTTTTCGCCATATAACTCAAACGGCCAAAAAGAAAGCACAACTTTTTCATTCAAAGAAGTACTTGACTTAAAAACAGGACAGGCTTATCACGCAAATACAGAAGACCAAATCAGATTAGTTTACGATTTTGTATTAAAAGGCATACTAAAAGACAAAAATAAAGCCAACAGTCCAGAGATCGTTGACTATATTTCAAAAACTCAAACTAAAATCACTACTTTAGATCCAAATGGCACTTTAAACTTTGAAACTTCACCATTCTTTGTTTCTGAGTTTTTAGGTTGGTACTATGTAAACAAACAAAACGAAGTCATAGAAGTTGCAGTAGGACAAGAGATCAATGTTCCTGAACTTAAAGGCTCTGAGCTTAGATTAGTTGCCAGATACAAACATTCAATTGACGACAATAAACTAAAAGAAGAATTAAACAAACAAGATTTATTTTTAGTTACTTATTTTGACGGAACCGAAAAAGTATTTTCATATATTGCAAAAAAAGGCGAACCACTTATAAATTACCGCCGCGCAAAATCAGGATTCAGCCTAGTTGGCTGGTATATCGATCTTGGTTTTACAAAAGAGTTTGACTTTGATCTAGAACGAGCAGACAAAAACATTTCGCTTTACGCAAAATACGAAAAAGAAAATGTACAACCACAGCCAAATCCAAATCCTAACCCGACTAAATATACAGTTAAATTTATAACCACGCCAAGTAACGTTAAACTTAATGACCTTGAAATTGTTGAAAATCAAAAAATTAGTAAAAACTACTATTTAAACCCTGATTTAGTTACATATGTTGATAAAAACGGAGACACATATAAACTAGCAGGTTGGAAGTTAGAAGGTTCAAGTGATCTATTTGACTTTGAAACTCCAATTACTAAAAACATTACACTTGTTGCAGTATTTGAAAAGTCAAATGCTCCAAGTCCGTTTCCGAAAACTACTGAATACAAAATCAAAAGACTAAAAGAAAAAATTGACAACCAAGCGTTTGACTACGAAGAATTTGACACCGAGACAATCACAGGTGTTCAAGCAGGTACTGAAGTTGAGTTAACTCCAGATAAACTAGTGGCACCTCGTGGCTTTGAGTTATTCGGCGCTGCTTCTGAAGTCAAAAAAACAATTGAAGCAGATGGTTCCACTGTATTTAAGTTGTACTTTAAAAGAAAAACTTTTAAAGCAACCTTTAACTACAATGGTGGTGTTTTAAATGGTGAGACTAAAAAAGAAGTTCAATATAAATTTGGACAAACTTTAGCCGACATTAACCATCCTACCAAAACTGATCCTAGTGGCAACAAAACCTACACTTTCTTGGGTTGGCTAAACCCTGCAACCAATCAATTAGTTGACTTTGCCCAAAACAACTTAGTTGAAGAAAACTTAAACTTAGTGGCTAAATGGCAAGAAACTAATAACTTTAAGAAAATTTATTTAAACTTAGCCTACGAAGGACTAACATCAAATCAAGAAACTCTCCATGAACTAGAACTACCCAACTCAAAGAAAATTGGCAGTTCAGTAACAGCAAATGACCAAGAAATTAAAGATATCATTTCTGCATTTCTTTCAAGTAAACCACATCCTAACCACGAAACTAACTTTGACCCTGCTAAATCAATTTCTAACCTAACTGTTGAAAACAACTCAGATAAACAAATTATTAAACTTTACTACAAGGCTAAAACTTACCGTGTTACTTTTAACTTAACAGAACCTGGACTTGACCAAAGCACAATTGACCCAGTATTAAGGCAGCCTGTTGACTTGAAATACACAAACAAAATCAGCGCAGATATTTTGGCAAAACTACGTGCAGTTAAAAAAACTAATACTCAAACTCACGACTATGTATTTGAAAAATTGCTAGTTGAAGAAACTAATGCTGAGTTTGACCCGAACATCGCATACAACTCAAACATCACGCTTAAACCAGTATTTAAAGCAGTTAAAACCACAGCAAACATCACTTACACTATTAGAACTCAAAAAGCAGATGGCAGTTACACCGAAAGCACCGAGACTAAGAGTGGGAAAATTGGCTCAAATCACACAGTTGCTTACACAAATCCGGACAGCACTATGTATCAAGACCCTGAACAAAGCGTTGCTAATTTAACTGTAAACGCAGATGAATCTCAAAACAAGGTAACTGTTACTATAAACCGTAAAACTTACACAGTAACTTACCAAGTTGATGGACACGCGTCTACTATTCCAAACAAAACATTTAGACATGGCGAAAAACATGGTGAAATTGACGAAAGTCAGTTTGAAGTAGATGGACTTGACATTGTTAAGTTAGAACTAGATAATAGTCAAAAAACCAAAGAAGAAATCAAAAACTTACTAGTTACAAAAAAACATATGATCAAGGTTTATGTAGGAGAATCTACAAGACTAGTTGGTAAATATCCACAAACTAAAGTTGACAATCCAGCAGGAATTCAATTTGAGCGAGACGATGTTCGGCCACTTAAATTTAATTCTAAGAATGTAGACTACACAATAAACTTTACACGCAAATACTACAAAGACAATTTAGGTAATAGATACGAAATGTATAATGGTAATTATTATAAGTTTGAAGATGTAGAGTTTGTAAAAATCCCTAAACAAAAAACTTGGTTCACAAAAAGAATAATTGATTTTACCCCTTTCAATCTTTATATTGAAAATTACCCTGATAACGCTAAACCTGAACGTTCTATTTTTAATGCAATGGTTAAAGAAATAGGTAAAATCTTAGAAACTACTACTTATATGCCAACTTATGATAACGGTGAGTTTTCGGTAAAACCTATTTTAGATGTAAGTCGTGATATCCATCCTAAATTAAAGCGAGAATCTACAGATTATGCTAAGGCTGTTTTAAATCAGCATTCAGGACATAAACCTATTTATCGCGGTGTTAATTTAAATGCGTACCCAAGTGTGCAGTATCATTCTTATTACAACAGCACCAACCACCAAGGATGGTGGCTTGGTGCAAAGTATCTTAACGAACAGGGTGCGCGTTTCATGGACCGCAACGGTTACATGACCTGGGGAAATGCATTTTACGTTTTTGGTGTGGTAGTTTGCATTAGTTAGTTTTTGGAATTTTAGAATCAAACTATACTATTAAATCATTGTAAAATTTATTTTACAAAATCAGCTCAAACCTATTTAGTTCTTACTGCATGAACCAAATATAATTATTTAAAATTTAAATCAAAGACCCTTTTGGTAAAACACGCTTAAAGGGCCTTTTGTATATTTAGACAAAAATCACTCTATATGTTTATATACAGGACTACTTTTACAATTAAAAAATGACTTTTTTTATAGGTGGGGTATAATTATGTAAGCACTTTTTGAACTACTTAATCAAAATATATTTCTCACTAAATATTTACTACATATATAAAGTCATTAAAATAGCACAAACAAAGGTGAGAACTTTTCAAAAAGGAGTTTTACTTTATGAAAAAAGATTTTATTAAATACGAAGAAACTAACACCAACTTATCTACTCCCCAAAAACCACGTCAATTCAAAGCTAAAAAACAATTTGCACAACCTTACTCAACTAAACCCTACACTCGCCCTGTAAAAACTACTAGTGCTTTATTTGCTTTATTTTTAGGCTCAATTATTGTTGCCTTGATGGTCTTTTTGTCGTTGGGACAAAAACCAAACAACATAAAACCAAAGACTAACATCAACAACGAATACGTAGACCGACCAAACGATGGCACTAAACCAATTGACGAAACTGATTACTTAAAAAACATTTTAATTGCAGCCAAAGTTTTTAGAGACCAAAGTCATTTTCAAAGCGAAACTAACGGCCAGGCTACCGCTTATTTTGGTTCTTTTGGTTCAACTACTCAAAAAATCAAAGCGATGCGCCAATACGACACTGCGCACCTTGCAAATAAACAATACTCAAAAGGTACGTTTGCAAGCCCAGGTCTTTATATTTTTAGAAACGAATCGCCTCGTGGTGCGCAGTACTTTGTTAAAGAACTTGCTCATCTTGAAAACGGTGACATGGACAAACCAGTTTGGCGCCAATACAAAGGATCAGATGCTCCGTTTACAGAAGCAGATTTTACTGAAAACATCCTAGGTTCTGACTTAAAAGATTTCACTCAACAAATTCTTTCAAGAAAAACCATTAAAAAAGTAGAACTAATCAATCAAGCAAATGGTGAAACTACTTACCGCGTTGATTTTGTGGTAGATGAAGACTTAAACAAGCCAAGCGGTCTTGGCAAACTTGCCGCGACCGGCAAATACGCAGTTGAAGTTAGAGAAATGGCTCAAACTCCGTACTACCCGACTTTTAAATCATTTACTTTAGACGTAACCATAAACGACCGCTGGGAAGTTTTAAAAACTGTTTCAAACGAAGAGTATAACTTAACTGTTAAAGGAATTTCCTCAGATTTTGCGGCAACTATGACGCAAACTTTTACCTACAAAAAAGAAAAAGTGCAAACTGAAGATTTTCATAACTTCTTTCACAAAGACTTTCGTAAACACGGCGAAAACACAGAGACAAAGCCAGATGCAACCGATCTTTTAATAGACGCTTTTTCAAAAGTTAAATCAGGTAACTTCACAGGTTCACTAAACGTCAATGGACAAGTACTTGAGTTTACTGCAACTTTTTCAAAAGACCCCGCAATTTTAAAAATTGAGTCTAGATTATTTAATCTACACTTTGAAAACAAAAAATATACCTTTTCAATGCTTGGCCAAACCTACACGGGTGAGGCCGACACTATTGTTGAGTTAATTGGCAAACTATTTAATAAAGGTAGTTTCTTAAATCTACCTAACTTGCAAGAAATAATTGGTGAACTAAACCAAAACTTCGCCAAACCTAAAAACATCGGTGCCTACACTGTACTTGAAACTAAAGCCAAAGGTATAACTTTAACTTTTTACATTAATAAAGACACCAAAGAGTTAGTTGAGTTTAACGCCAAACAAGAGACTAATGGAAAAAATCTAGAACTTAACTTTAAACGCGGCGAAAAACCAGCAAACCCTGAGTTTCCGAAAGACAAAACTGATTTTGACGCCGCCACTCAACAACTTAAAAAAATCTTTAGCGATACTTTTGAGTTTAACTTATCTAAAGAAATCAACGCCAACTCAATTTTGTCAGTCAACGCCTTAGTTTCGTTTAACAACAAAACATCTATCTCGGCAAGCGGTGAACTTAGCCTGACTGCTTTTGGCAAAAACTACAACATCCCTTTTGACATTGTTGAAAATAAACTCACAATGCACTTTAAATCGCGTTCTTTAACTTTTGATTTAAATAAAATTGTCAAAGAGTTTTTCAATGTTGACTTAACTAAAAATAGCCTAGAGGAGTTAATTAACTTAATTGACTTTACTAACTTAGTTAAAACCGCAGAACGTTTATTTAGTTTCCTTGACTTAAAGTTAGAGAAAGACAACTTAAAAGTAGAAGATGGTCGTATTGCATTTGACCAAAGCAAAACAGCCTTTGCTTTAACTCACAAACCAGGTACAAAGCTGCCTAGTCCAAAAGCACCTGTTAATGAACTTGATTTAACTGAGTTTTTACTAAAATACTTTAAAGACCCAGACGCAAACCCACGTGGTACAATTTCCTTTACTTTAAACTACGCCTTAAACTCAATTACTAAAACTGACACAGACTCAGAAATCAAAGTAGCTGTAGACTTGCTTAAAGGAAAGATTTCAATTTCAATTCCAAAACTTGGACGTATTTACATAGATAACCATGGAGTATACGTTGAGTTTGGGCCAAATAAACGCAAAAATGTACAATATTTTGCGCATGCTGACTTAAAAGAACTAGCCCCACAAATTCGCGCGGCCCTTTCTAAATACTTACCTGGTGGTTTTGATCTAGAAGAAATAATTTCTCAAGTTTTGGCAAACCTAACCGTAGAACAAGCGAGTGGCAATCTTTCTACTTCCTTTAAGTCGAAAGACAATCGTTTTGCCATGACTTTAAACTCATACCAAAACGAAACTCCTTATTTAGTGTCACCAGAAGAACAAAACGGCAAACAAATTAACCGTTTTAGTAAACCTGCCCTTGAAAAACTCCTAAAAGTTCTTGAAAGCGGTAAATTCCAGGCCAGCGTTTCTTTTGCTGACTTTAATATTCAGTTAAATCTACTATATAAAGACAACACACTTTATTTAAATGCCAAAATTATGAAAGCAGGCAAAGAACTTGCCGACATTTCTATCATTGGCAACCAAGTCTACGCTAAAGTAAACGGCTACAATTTAAAGGCCAACGTCAAAGACTTTAGTGAACTCATGCACAAAGTTTTTGAAATGTCTCGCCTAAAAGGCGAAATTGGTGGTTTTAACTTAAATAACTTTGGCATTGACTTATCTGAACTGAACCTAGACTTTACAAACCCTTTTGCAACGCTTCAAAGTATTGCTAAAACCATTGACAAAATGCCACTGGTTAAATCTTTAATTAAGTCACTTGAATTTGAGTTAAACTACCCAACCCAAGACGAAGCCAAACTACTTACATTTAAACTGACTGCGTTTAACTTTAACATTACAGGTTATCTAAACTCAGACCCTCAGTTTAACGCAAACATTTTTGAGATTAACGAAAACGAATACATTGACCTTCCGCTTGCTGACCTTAACTCAAAAACTGAAGTTCAACCTGGCGCTAAACTACCTCTTGACATTTCTGAGGTAAACAAAATCAAAGAACGCGTGATGACTAAACCTCACACTGTTACCGGTAGCGCCGAGATTAACGGAGTCAACTTAACAATTCACAAAGGCTATGTTTCTGTTAACAACAACTTCCAAGATGTAGAAGCAGTGCTTTTTGCCGAGGCTAAGTTTAAAGATTTAGTCTATAGTTTTGAGCTTTACTTCGCAAAAAACACAGTTTATTTAAAATCAGCAAAACTAAACGCTAAAGTGTCGATTGAAGAAATTGGCACGTTAATTGCTAAAATCACAGAACTTATTAAGAGCCAAGGTGAAATTAACTTCAATAACTTACAACTTCAAAACAACGCAAACGCAAACATTCAAGCACTAATTTCTAAGTTTGTAATCCAGTCACTTACCATCGCCAAAGAAGAAATTACCTTGGCCGCTAAATACGCAGAATACGAAGGCAAAATTTACTTCAACCGCAAGACCAAAGCAATTAACTTAACTATTTCTAACTTTAATCTACATTTAACCTTAACTCCAACTGAGTTTAGTGAGGTTGGCGAAAGAGCCGAGGCTAAAATCACTGAGTTGCTGAAAAATCCAAATGTCTTAACTGCCAACGATATTTTAAAGATCGCTGAACTTTACTCAACTCGCTATACCCTTGAAGATGTTAACTACTCGCTTCCAAAAGAACTTGCTGAAAAATACCTAGGTAAAGACGCAAAACTAGACTTAAGCGTGAAAAACGCCCAAGTTGACTTAACTTCAAAACATCTGCTTAAAGCAGACTTAGGTGTGAAGTTCACGCACCCTCAACTTGGAAGTCCAATTAACCTAAACTTTGAACTACACATTCAAGACAAGCAAATCTACCTACTTTCAAAAGAATACCCAACTCTTAACTTAAAAGTCGCCTACAGCGAAATTTCAGCGATAATCGCGGCAATTCAAAAAGCCATTGAAAAAGTAAGTGGTATCTCTATAAGAAACGTAAGTCTAAATAACTCAAGTCAAACTTATTTAGCACCAAAACTAGAGCTTACAAAAATCTTAGATGCACTTAATATTTCTAAAGAAGGTCTAGACTTTGACTTAAAGAAAGCATTTGGAATTGAGCAAATCACCAAGGTTTCACTGCGTTTTAAATTCCAAGAAAAAGCACTATCTCTATCTGCAAGCCCACTTAACTTAAACTTAACTTTAAAGAAAACTGATAAAAAACTTAACTTATATCAACCAAACGTGTCAACTCAGTTTTTAGGTCGTGAGTTTTTTGAAAAAACAGCAGACCTAGTCGCTACTGGCTACGCAGTAAACGGTGAGTTTAACTTACCTGTAAACGGTGAAAACCTAAAAGTAGAAATCAAAGGTGCCCTAAACTTTGCACGAAAAACTATTTTAGACCTTGAGTTAAAACTAATTTACAAAGATATCCAACAAACCTTCCGTCTACTTTACGACAAACAGTTTTTCTATCTACAAAACGAAAAAGTTAACCTGAAATTAAGCCTGCAAGACATTCAAGCCATAATTTCTGAAGGCCAAAAACTCAAAGACATGTTCTCAGGAATTACAGTCGGTTTAACTCAAGACCTAATTAAAGCCGTAGTTGCAGGTACTTTTGAGTTTAGTCAAACTAGCATTATGGCTAAATTCAGAGAAGGTATACTTAAAAACCTAGAAGTCAAAGCAGATCTGACTGCGAAAGCTCTTAAAGTTAAATACGGCACTATGCTGGACTTAACTTTAACTAAACAAGAAGACGTAGAAACTAAAGATGTACCTGAAGGCATTGAGTGGCTAGACCGTTCTTTTGTTGAAAAAGTTTTTGATTTATTTTCTTCAACCTATGAACTGAAAGCCACAACGACAGATACTGCTAAGTTTAAAGGAGAACTTAGCGGAAACGTTGACCTTAAATCTAAAGTTAATTTTGCAGGTTCTGGTAAAGTTGAGTTTAAGATTGGCGAAAAATCTTACTTCCTTGAGTTAAATAATCTCTATATCTCTGAGCGCACCTTATATGCTTTAACTCAAAAACTAAACTTAAAAATACCTTTTGCAGACATCAGCCGTCTGCAGGCAGAAATTCAAAAAATATTTGCTGATTTAAAACCACTACTTGGACTTTCAAGTAAAGCAGACTTAATTAAATACTTATCTGTCTACACAGACCTAATTGACGCACTTACTTTTACTAAAGATAAAATCACCCTTTCTAACTTCTTAATTAACGGAATTAAGTTATCCGCGGAAATTGATCTTACTAAAAAAGAAATTAGGTTAACTCTGCCAGACTTAGGACTACAGGCTACTTTAACTAAGTCAACAAAACAAAACACAGGCGTAGTTCCGGCAGTTCAATACGCCGACACCGATACAATTTTAAACTTACTTAAACTATACGCGCAAACCTACGAAATTGATGGCAAGGCTCAAAGCGGTGAAATTGGTGCTGACTTTTCTGGTAAACTTTCGCTTAAAGGCGAGGTTCTGGCCAAACTGGAAACTTACCTTAAATTCAAAGACAAATACCTAAAAGCAACAGTTTACTACGACAAAAAATATCTGTATTTTGAAACTGAAAAACTGAAGTTTAAACTTTCAGTTGAAGAGCTTACTCAAATCATTAAAAAAGCACCAGACTTACTGAAACTAGCCAATGCTGAAAACATCTTTAATCTACTAACTCAGTTTTCTTTAACTAACAGTGAACTAAATGTAGGATATGGTGATCTAAATGTCCGCGCTAACTTACTTGACCGCAAGGTAGACATTACTTATAAAAACTTAGTTCAGGCCACTGTTACTCCAGCGGCCAGCGAAGATCTTGGTTCAGTTCCAGAACACGAATGGAAGACTTACCAAGACATTCTTGATTTATTTGCAAATGTTGAAAAAATTAAGTCTACGCTAAAAGCCCCACAAAAAACCTTTAACTTCGCCGGTACCTTTGAACTAAACGGCAAGGCCTTAGAAGTTTCAAAAGGTTCGCTTACCATCAACTCAAAAGGCAATACCTTTGACTTAGACGTAAACTTTGAAGCAAAATACGACGGCAAAGACTACAAAGGTAGAATTACTTTCTTAAATGGCTACATTTATCTTGATGTCAATGGCCTTCGCGTCAAAATTTCACAAGATGAGTTTATTCGCTCAGGATACCGTTTAATTGGCACTTTTGGTGGCAGCGCCGAGGCTCTTGAAAAAGCCCTTAAGTATTTCAATAACCCAGAAAACTTAAAAGAAATTCTTGGACTAAACTTAGCCACAAGACTTACCTACTTAAATTCACCTATCTACAGCCGTTTCCAAAGAGGGCTAACTAAACCTGAAAATGCCACTGACTTATTTGAAATCCTAACTGAGATTAACTTTACTAAAACTAATGTCCGTACTAGCGTTAATTACGGCGAGATTAGCGGTACTTTTGACCTTGAGTTTACAGACATTCGTTTTGCGAAACTACAAATCGCCAATGCTCAACTTAAGGAAAACAAAATTGAGCAGGCTGTTTTTGAACAAACCGACTACACAGAAATCACTGCGCCAAACGAAGCGGATTTCACAGAAAAAGAGTTTAAATACTTTGATACATTTGTAGACGCAGTAATGAACACCATTGACAAAAAACAATACCATATTAAAGGTCAAATCACTTCAAATAAAGTATTTGGAATTGGTATTGCTATTAAAAATGTCGACCTTAAACTAAACTTTGCCAATCAAACAGGCACTGAGGTTGAACTTACTTTTGACATGGAACACACTGGTCGCGATGTTCCATTCCAAGGTAGACAACAGGTAAATAAAGGAAAAATTTCTGTACATTTTTACATGAAAAATGGCCGTGGTTATTTAAGAACTAAAACAAGAGAAGTCACAGGATTCACAGGATTTTTTGATCCTAAGCCAAAATTTGGCCCTGAAGTAACTAAATATTATGAGTTTACCGAAGCTGAAATGAAGGCTAACTTATTTGCCTATATCTTAACGATGATTTACGCAGACGAACAACTTTGGAACGGACAAACAAAACCAACCCCTGTCAGAAGACTAAACAGACCAAAATTAGTTAAACGTGGTCCGCTTGATAATTTAGATATAGCTAAATTAATTAAAAAGATAGTTGTAGGCAAAACTGATCAGTCAAATAGTTATGATTACGAATTTACTATTGATAAAGATATAGTTAAAGGTAAATTGCCAGCACCACTTTCAATGAGCGATATTGTTGTTAAACTAATTACTATGCCTGAAGGTGATAAACAATATTTGCGTAAGCTTAAGATAAATACTACTCTTTTTGCAGTTCTTTCATTTAGAATTGTTGCTGAATTTGAAATGGTTGCAATGGGTGCAGATGTACCTGCTATTAACTTACCTGACAATATCAACGACAAATGGTAATTTAGTTTAAATTCTACTCAAAATAAAAAGGTATACACGCATGTGTATACCTTTTTATCATTATTAAAACTTTCCTTTAAATAATTTTTACTCAACAACACAAAAGTATTTTAAAATAAACCACAAATGGCTAAATAAAGCCCTTTTATTAAGGTTTTGAAAACAATTCAAACCACAAAAATGTGGTATAATTAACGAGTATTGAGGTACTAAAAATGGATATAATTAACCCAGATTTACAAACTAGCGAAGTTACTACTTCAAAGAAAAAAAGAAAACCTAAAAAACCCTATTCTAAAGCAGAACAAATCATTATTTGGATAATTATTGTTTTTTCTGCCTTGACAATTCTTTTGTCTGCTGGTTTCGGTATTTACTACGGAATTAAATACGACTACGACAACCGTCGCAAACCACTTGACGACATTACCACTATTACTACCGGCGACTTTGAAACTATCATGGCCAAGAAAAAAGGTGTAGCCTTGTCTTCACTTAAGTTCTCTGGCAACAACAACATAGACTTCACATCAAAACGCTACATCTATATTTTATTTTACGACCAAAAAGAACGTTCTTACACTAGATACTCAAAGTCTCTGCGTAAGTTAATTAAAAAACTAAAAGGCGACGTTTTGATTTTAGGTGTAAATATTCCAGATTCTGAAGAAAATAAGTTTATGGACATCGCAAACTTCCCAGACTACAAGAACCCAGACGGTTCAATTACCCACAAAGAAGATGTTAAAGTCCCAATGTTTTTTCAAAGTACACCAGAGGGTGATTTTGAAAAACAAATGCGCGCAAATAACTTCAAAGACATCTACAACATCTTAAATACCCACAAAGACCCTAAAAAATAAAAACTACTTTTTAAAATCAAAGGAAATATAAATGAACGCAGAAATTATTAAACAAATCGCCGACTCATTGGCAATTAAAGAAAGCCAAGTTAAAGCAACTCTGGCTCTGCTTGAAGAAGGTGGCACTATTCCTTTTATCGCCAGATACCGAAAAGAAGTCACTGGCAACCTAGACGAAGAGCAAATTAACGAAATTAACAAAGAATATGAATATCAAGTTAACTTAAAACAAAGAAAAGAAGATGTTTGTAGACTGATTGACGAAAAAGGCATGCTGACACCTGAACTTAAAGCCGAAATAGAGGCTTGCACTAAGTTAGTAGAAGTTGAAGACTTATACCGTCCATTTAAAGAAAAGAAAAAAACTAAAGCAACTGAAGCCATTAAAGCCGGTCTTGAGCCGCTTGCTCAGTTTATCTTATCCTTTCCAGATACAGAAATTGAACCTGAAGCCGAAAAATACATAAATGAGACAGTTAAAACAAAAGAAGCTGCAATTCAGGGAGCGCTTTACATCATCGCTGAGCAAATTTCTGATAATGCAGAGTATCGTAAATGGATGCGAGAATACGTTTTTGCAAACGGTCAGCTAGTTTCTAGAAAGAAAAAAGACGCAGTTGACGAAAAAGGTATTTACGAGATTTACTATGAGTTTCAAGAACCTTGCACTAAGGTAAAGGAATATAGAGTTCTCGCCATTAACCGTGCTGAGAAAGAAAAAGTAGTTACTGCTTCTATAGAATGCGAAAACGCAGATATCCTTGCGTATCTTGAAAAACAAGTTATTTTAAAACCAAAAAGCACCGCAACTCAGCACCTTAAACTTGCAATTCAAGATAGTTTAAAACGTTTAATTTATCCTTCAATTGAAAGAGAAATCAGAGCAGAGCTGACTGAAAAAGCAGAAGACCAGGCAATTAAAGTGTTTACCCTAAACGTTGAGAAACTGCTTCTGCAACCGCCAATTAAAGGCAAAATGGTGCTAGGTATTGACCCCGGTTTTAGAACTGGCTGCAAAATGGCGGTAATCTCGCCAACTGGACAACTTCTGGAAGTTGGCAAACTTTTTTTCCACGACTTTTTTAAAGAAGAACAAAGAGTAGCAGCACTAAAAGACTTGCTGACTATAATTCGTAAATACGACGTAGAAATTATAGCAATTGGAAACGGAACCGCTTCTCGTGAAACTGAGGAGTTTGTGGCAAAAGTTATCACTAAGGCTAAACTAGACGTTAAGTACGTGATAGTTTCTGAAGCTGGTGCTTCTGTGTATTCTGCCTCTGAAGTTGCGCGTGCTGAGTTTCCAGACCTGCAAGTTGAAGAGCGCTCTGCTGCTTCTATTGCCAGAAGACTACAAGATCCACTTTCTGAACTTGTTAAAATTGACCCGAAGTCTATCGGAGTTGGTCAATATCAACACGACGTTTCTCCAAAAAAACTAAACTCAGAGCTTTCTTTTGTAGTAACTACTGCCGTAAACTCAGTCGGAGTTGACCTAAACACCGCGTCAACCGCCTTGCTTACTTATGTCTCTGGTCTAAACTCAAAACAAGCAAAATCTATAGTTGACGCGAGACAAAGCAAAAAAGGTTTTAAAAACCGCGAAGAACTCAAAGAAGTTGCCTATATTACTAACAAAGTATACGAACAAGCCGCTGGTTTTCTTCGCATTACAGATGGCGATGAAATTCTAGATATGACGCCAATTCACCCCGAGTCTTACTCAGTTGCCAAGGCTTTGATGAGCAAGTTTAACATCCAAAAACAAGACATTGGCAAAGTTGAAGTTATTGACGAAAAACTAAAGAACTTTAGTTTAACTAAAGAAGTAGAGGTGCTAAATACAGACCGCTATACTTTAGAAGATATTGTGAAATCCTTAAAACAACCTCTTAGAGACCCAAGAGATTCATTTCCGCAACCTTTGCTTAAATCTACAATTTTAGAAATTAAAGACTTAACTATCGGTATGGAAGTGGAGGGAACTGTTCGAAACGTTGTTGACTTTGGGGCGTTTGTAGACATTGGACTACACGAAGACGGTCTAATTCACATCTCTAAAATGGCAAAACGTTTTATTAAACATCCTTCTGAAGTTGTACAAGTTGGCGATATCGTTAAATGCTATGTTGTCGCGATTGACGAAAAAAGAGGCAAGGTCGGCTTGGCTCTTGAAAAAGACTTAATTTAATGTAATAATTTAAAAAGTAGTTTTTCAAAAACTACTTTTTACCTGGAGTGATACTCAAGAGGCTGAAGAGGACGCACTGCTAACGCGTTAGGGCGAGAAATTGCCGCGAGGGTTCAAATCCCTCTCACTCCGCCATTTAACCTACATTTTTTTACTTTTTAATTTAAGTTAAAGGAGATAAAAATGAGCATAAATAAACTTAAAAATTTATCTATAGTTTCACTAATTTTTGGCTTAATTACTATGTTATTTTCTTTTTCTGTCGTTGGAATTAGACTGTATATTGAGTTTTCATTCCAAGGTAAAACTGGGATTGGCGTTGCTATTGCCGCACTTGCTTGGGCCAAAATTTTGCTCTATGTTTCTATTGCTTACTTAGTTTGGTTTTTAGTAAATCTATCTTTATATATCTACGTTTTTGTTAAATTACATCCATATAAAGAAAACCCACATTTTGCTCTTTCAATAATTGGTTTTATTTTTCCGATTTTCCAAGTAATTGCTCTTATTTTGTATATCGTTAAAATCAATAAACTTATTAAAACTCAAGCCCTAGAACCAGACAGCGACGTGCAAATTACTGAAGTTTTAAACTAATTTTAGTTTTTTCTCTTGTTTTTTGTCTCTGTTTAAAAATATACATTTTGAGGCTAAAAAAATAGTTAAGCTGTAAGTCGCACACTTACTAAAAATTAAACCAAATTAACACTTAATTGACAATTTTTTGCTATCTTGATATACTAATTAAGTGTTTAAAACAGGCCTATAGCCAAGCGGTAAGGCAACAGACTTTGACTCTGTCATTCGTAGGTTCAAATCCTGCTAGGCCTACCATTTTTAAGAATAAATCCACTGAATGTGGATTTTTTTATTTTCTTACATAAACAACAATTTGCTTAAGTTTAAAATATAGACTTCAAAACATTAAATGTATATTAGTTAAAACTATTATTTTATTTTAACATTATTAAAAATAAACAAAATAGCACAATAAAACGAAACCAAATACCACAATAAAACGAAACAAAATAGCACAAAAAAAACGAAGTGAAAAATGATATAACTTTTATGGTGAGTTATCGAATATAAAAAAAGAATCACAGATAAACTTTTAGAAGAAAAATTAAAGCGTTTTGAGCTGCATTGATAGTAGGTCCGAAAGGTTGTGGTAAAACCACAACAGTCAAAACAAAAGGCAAAAAGCATCATTGAGTTTCAAGACGAAGACACTAGAGAAAATATTTTGCCTGTTGCAAATACCACTCCTTCAAAATTGCTTAAAGGTGAAAAACCGATATTATTTGACGAGTGGCAAGATGCACCTAAAATTTGGGGTGCTATTCGTAAATCAGTTGACGATGAAAATAGAGCCGGAATGTATATTTTAACAGGTTCCACTTCTCAAGTAGTCAAAACACCACACACAGGAACAATGCGTATTTCTACACTTAAAATGTATACCATGTCGCTTTACGAAACTGGTGAATCTAATGGAACAATTTCACTTATAGAATTATTTAATAACCCAGAAATTTTAAGAGAAGGTTGCAAAAGTGATTTAAACATTGATAATTTAATATTTTCAATTTGTCGTGGTGGCTGGCCAAAGAGTTTTGCACTAGAAAAAGAATCTGCTAAATTATCAATAGCAAAAGACTTATTTAAGCAAACCTGTAGTTCAGATATTTCTAGTATAGATGGAGTTTCGAGAAACAAGGCACTTGCTGAAAACATTTTACGTTCATATTCAAGAAATATATGTACACTTACTGATAGTAAAACAATTTTTAAAGATGCAACTACTGCCACTGAAATTTCCTTGAAAACTTTTGAAAATTATGTAGGTGCGCTTAGAAATTTACATATTATTGATGATGTTAATGCTTGGTGTCCAGCAATTCGTTCGAAAACTGCAATTCGCTCTTCTGTCAAAAGAAATTTATGTGACCCGTCATTGGCAGTTGCAGCACTTGGTATTAACCCTGAGTATTTTGACAGGGATTTTAAGACTCTTGGCTTCTTATTTGAGTCTTTAGTAATTAGAGACTTAAGAGTTTATTCACCTGTTCACAATGGAAGAATTTCTTACTATAGAGACCGTTATGGCCTTGAAGCAGATTGCGTACTTCATTTAGAAAACGGTAGATACGCATTAATTGAAATTAAATTAGGAGCAAGTGAAATAGATAAAGCGGCTAAACATTTACTAGAAATTGAAAGACTTGTAATTGAAAAAAATAAAACAGAGCAACAAATGCAATTACCCCCGCCAACTTTAAAGATAGTGATTACTGGAACTGAATACGGCTACATTAGAGAAGATGGCGTGCTTGTTGTTCCAATTGGTTGTTTAAAAGATTAGTTATACAACCTAAACTTTTTTACATAAAAATATAACTAACAATAAAAACTTTTTATTATTTGCTTTAACACCTTTGGCTATAAATATGCGTTGGTTCAGTTTTTCTATCATGTTTTAATCTTAAGTGTGTATTTTGTCAATCATTATCAATAAAAAAAGCGAAAGATTTTACTCTTTCGCTCAAACAATGCATCAAATATTGTATTATTTTTGATGCATTTTTCTATGGCCTGAAAATTAGTTTCTAACAAATCGGTTATGAATTTTTATCTAAATTCAATTTCTTCACTTGCTTTATTGTAAATGTCAATACTGTTTTCAAGATCTATTTTTTTAACTATCCAACCTCTAAACAAACACTGCTGTATAAACTCCTGTATTCTATTAACACCGTTTACTTCTTTTAAAGTTATTACAACTCCAAACTTAAGTTTCTCTCCATCTCCCAAATTTAGTCTTTCTTTCTTCTTGATGCTTAGACCCCACAAACCGTTACCGTATTTTTTCTTTGGTTTTTTTGATAAACCAGTAGCGGTTTTGATGTTTTCACGAATATGTTTAACATTGTCCCATTTTCTATACAACGCACGAGCAGAACCTTCATATAACAACACTTTGCCATCATCTGCTTGCTTGTTTTCATTAATTGAGTTAATTTTTATACTCCCATTATTTGAACTTAATCTGCCAAAGTGAATATCTAGCTCAGTGTTTGTGTAGTCTACACCTTGATTTCTTGAACATTTGGGAAAATAACATAAAGTTGCCTTTGCAACAAAAGGTTGCTTTTGTTTATCTTCAGGAATTGGGATATTAAAATTATAGGCATTATATTTTTCAGACTCACCGCTGACCATAAACTTAATTTCGTCGTTTGGAGTTTTTAAAATATCGTCAATTTTAACAGGAACCACACCGTATCCAATCAACTGCGGACTATAGGCTTTATCTTCCCAACCAGCAGCAGCATCTATAATCAAAGCCTTTGCAAGTTCCTTAGTCATGCCAACTACATGAATTAAATACGCAAGTTTTCTGGAAATCCACGGAGCAGCAAACGACGTACCTAAAGTAAAGGCTTCACCCAAAGGAGAACAGGCTCTGATAAGTTTATTTCCATCTCCGCCGTAGTAGCTAACATCTGGCTTATTAAAAAAAGACAAAACCAAACCTTCACGTGAATAACTTGCTGGTTTTTGATCAAACCCTACTGAGTTTACTACTAATGAGTTAATTGAATCTGCAGGCGCTCCAATTCTTTTTATGTTTGACTTACTTGGTTTATTAGTACCTGCTACTACAAATATAACATCATTTTCATACTGAATTTTGTCTAAAAATGCAGCCTCAGGTGAAATAAAATTAGGATTGATTTCCATAGATGAGCCAAGTGATAAGTTCCACACTTTAATGTCTCTGTTTGCGACAACTATTTCTTTAATTGCTCTCAATACTGTAAAGGAACTAAAATATCCACTTGTAGCCACACCAAAATGTCTAACTTTAAATCTACCACAACCATCGTTTAAGTTTGGATTGATACTTGAACCGTCAACAATAATAGATGAAACCATTGTGCCGTGTTTATAATCTTCAGGTGATAGTTGAATTTCACTGTCTAACATATTTCTAAAGTCAACCCATTTAGAAAAATACACATCTTTTTTAAACATAGTGTCAATTACTCCGACAGTTGGCTCATTTTCAGGCTCTGGAATTGTAGCAATTTTTGCATCAGCGTGGTAAAAATCTTCTTTATCTAAAAGAGAAATATCACTAACAGCCATAGAAATTAAATATGGTACTTTTGATTTAAGTAAACTAAATTGGTCTGGAGTAAGTAAAATAGTAGTATCATCGATTACTCTGGCATCTGATAATTTGATGCCGATTTTTTCCATAATTTCAGTTGTTTTAATGCCAGTCTTATAAATTGTGACGATTGCGTTTTCTTGTAATTCAGTTGTATCTCTTTCAACTCCAAATTTTTCTAAGTAATATGCATCAACTAAAATATTTAAAAACCTGCTTTTTTTAATTCCAGCACTTGGATTTAAAAAAATACGTTCATGTTTTTTGTTGTTAATGTCTGATATATTTTTGTCAGAAATACTTTTACCAAAGTTTTTTTCTATTATTAAAATAACTTTCTCAATATAGCGAATTGCCTCAATTATGGTGCCGAACTCCACACAATGTGTGATGATGTGTTTTTTTATTGAATCTCCGCTAAATTTTGCACCAACTATAGTTTCGTTGTTTTGCTTAGCACTGTTTCCAAACATCCCTTTAATTCTATTGCTCTTAGCGACAGTTTCTTTATAATAGGCGCTTATAAGCGGTTTTGGCAAGATTTTTTCTTTTTGCCAAAAAACCAATACTTCTTTAAAATCATCCTTTAAGTTGTTTAAATGTTCAACTGAGACAAATCTGTTTGCAGGAATATTTACAGGACCTGGTTTGTTTGCTGATTTATGTTCAAAACTACCTTTTAACTGAAGAACTTGATTCATTTAATACTACTCCTTTAACTCTCTTGCGACTTGACTTTTAGAAACCCCAGTTAATATTTCAATTTCTCTAATAGTAAAGTTCAGGTTTTGCATTTTCTTTAAGTCTTTTTCTTTATCTGCGGTTATTGTAGTGTAAAGTCTTTTTAGATAGTCGTATTCATCATTTGAATTGCTAAAGGCCAGAGAGGTTTTGATAATGTTTTTTAAATCTGCGGGATATGGTATAGTTTTCATAAGTGAAATTATTTTTCTAAATAAGCGAACATTTTTAGCAACATTTTTAAACTTAGGCAAAAAATAATTAAGTATTATTTCAGAAATATCAATTAAATCTTCTCTTGAGTATCTATTGAAATCTATAACTGCATCAAATCTGCGCACTAAGGCTTTGTCAAAATGTTTATATAAATTAGTAGTAGCGATTAAGACAATGTCAGGATTCAAGTCCTCTAAGGCTTTTAAAACAGAAGTTGTTGCTCTGCCCATTTCTCTAAGGTCGTTTGAATTAGTGCGGTCTAGTGCCAGTGCATCTATTTCATCAAACAAAATAACTGATTTTTTTGGAATAAGAAAATTGTTGATTTCTTCAAATAATTTAGCAATGTTTTTAGCAGTTTGGCCTAATTTACTGTCTATTAAAAAAGCAAAGTCAACGATAAAAAGTTCACGTCCTAATATACGCGCAATATTTTTAACAGTTTCGGTTTTCCCAGTTCCTGGTGCTCCCTGAAATAAGAATTTATTTACGCCAATCTCGTGCTTAACTGCGTTTATAATGCCAATTACGTCTGACTTTATTTCTTCTGGTAGTGGCAAAGGTTCTCCGTTGACATCAATTTTTCTTACAAACATTAAATCATTCTCGTTGATTTGCGGAACAAATGTATTTGCGTTTGAAAGCAAAGCCATTATATATTCAGATAATTGATAATCACCAGCTTTATCAAACTCATTTGCAATTTGGTATGCTTCGTTTCTAAAAGCAGTGTCGTTGCTTTCAGCGTAATATTTAATTAAGTTGATGATATTTCCTTTTTTCATTTTGCACCTTCTTGTTTTATAAATACAGTTTACCATATTAGGGACAAAACTTCAAGTTTTGGGACAGTATTTAATTATTTAAGAGTTTTGTATTGTTGATTAAAAATTCTTATGTCGCAGATATTCGTTATTAAATAGCAGAATAAGTCAGATGCAAACGTTGGTAATAAATTTAATTAGGTTGGTAATAAACAATAGTTAAAATGCCTAATTTTAAGTAATAAACTTGCAATAATATAGCCTTACTAGGCTATATTACAAAACTAATTATTTATTATCTAAATAAATATCACTCTTGACAAAATTATAAGATTAAAGAAAATAGGTTGGTAATAAACTCAATTAGGTTGGTAATAAAGTTGGTAATAAAACGAAGTAATTATGAAACAAAAATAGCTTATATTTTCTTATTTGCATTAAGACTGCAAATGATCTAATATCTGCTAGTGATGTGAAAATTTAACTAACTCGTGTGTGAAAACATCTAATAGATGATGAATATTTTTTTCAAATAACCATTCATTTGATATATTGCTGTTCAAATAAATCACAATGAGAAATGAAAAACATTTTTTGTCTTATAGTATAAGACAGTTTGACTTAAAATCGCTTAATTGTCCGATACTAGAAGACACTTTACATATTTTAAGCCTAACTATCTGATTAAAAAACATATAATAAACTTTTATACTTGCTACAAAAAATGTTGCCAATAACCGTTTAATAATGGTGTTTTTAGTTTTGTTATGCTAAGATAAATATCTTTTATAAGTAAAATTGCAATCTTTTCCATTTATAGAGAAATGCAGTTTTAAGTAATTTAAAGTCTATATGTTAAATATGTACTGATAAAAAGGTGAAAAAATGCGAAAACTTGGAATGGAACTAGAAAGAGAAATTAATACAGCAAACGAATATTATCGCGATAATCAAATCGCCTTAATTTACAAAAAACCAACACCTGTGCAAATAGTTAGAGTAAATTACCCTAAAAGGTCGCGGGCAAAAATTGTTGAGGCTTATTACAAAACCCCCTCAACAACCGATTATAACGGAATTTATAAAGGACACTACATAGACTTTGAAGCCAAAGAAACAAACTCTAAAACTTCGTTTCCGCTTGCCAACATTCAGCCACATCAAATTAAACATCTTAAACAAGTATTTACACACAAAGGCACAGCATTTATTATTTTTAAGTGGGTCTATTATCAAAAAACCTATGTTATGGATTTAAAGTATATTTTGCCTTGGTATACAAGCGGAAGAAAATCTATTCCTTACTCAGCTTTTTTAAAAGATGCCTACCAAATAAAAACAGGGGACACCCCCTGTTTAAATTATTTAAAATGCGTAGATAAGATGATCGGTGAGCAAGAATTAGATGATTTTTTCTTTACTAATCAGTGGTTTGAAGAAGGCGATTACTAGATAAATAGTAGTCAGAGATGTCAACCAAAGATATTTGGCGTTGTAAATTAGTGAAAACACTAGGTTTTGACTAAAAGTTTTTTTACTGCTACCAAAATAAAGAGCACCAGATAAGGTGTGAAATAAAAATCGTTGCACGCATAAAATCAAAACCGCAAAAAGCACGATTAAGTAAGATTTAAGAGAAATTTCTTGCACAACTTTTTTTAACAAAAACACAGAACCAAGTAGAGTAAACGGTAGTATATAGTCAAGAAAAACTGAGCCGATGTGAACAGGCGCACCGTCTGAAAGCATATTAAAGATGCTGTAGGTAAACGAAACTAACAAAGAATAGGGAGAACCTGTTCTAAAAGCAAATAAGATAAGCGGCAGCATTGAAAGTGAAATCTTGAAAGGAGCTGCGGTAAACTTACCCAGTATTGAAAACACAACCGCTAAAGCAACTGCAGCAGAACCTTCAACTAAAAGACGGGTTAAAGTTAATTTTTGGTTGCTAGATTCTCTTATTTGTTTTTGATTAGGTTCATCACCTTGATTTTTTTCTGTCAATATTAGCGTAGTACCTTTTCAATTAACACAGTGTTGGCTGGTTTGGTTTTAGAGATAGTCATTGAACCAAGTAGAGTATCAATGGCTTCTTTAAGGCCTTTTTCGTTGTGATAAATTACGGCAATAGTTTCGCCTTTTTCAATTTTAGCACCATTTTTTTTAATTAAGTCAATACCTACTGCCATGTCAAGCACGTCTTCTTTCGAAAGTCTACCAGCACCAAGTAAACGAGCAGCGTCGCCAATTTTGATTGTATCGAACTTCGCAATATAACCGCTTTCCGGGCTTTTTAGTTCAAATTTTTTAGCCTTTAGTAATTTAGTTAAATCACTAAACACAGAAATATCTCCGTGTTGTGCTTTAACAAAATCTAAAAACACTTGTTTAGCGCGGCCGCTTTCAACTGCTGCTTTTAGTTCAGATCTTGCCGCTGACTCTGTAACACCTTTGGCATTTTGCAGTAAAATTGAGCCAATTGTCATACAGACTTCCATTAAGTCAGGAGTAATTTTGCCGTTTAAGTTATCATATGCTTCCATAACTTCAAGTAAGTTACCGATTTTGTGGCCAAGTGGTTCGTCCATATTAGTAATTACTGCTGCCATTTTGCGTCCGGCTAAATTACCGATTGAAATCATTTGACTAGCCAAAGCCTCTGCGTCTTTTTGGTTTTTCATAAAAGCGCCACTTCCGCATTTAACGTCAAGGCAAATGCATTTAGCACCAGACGCTAGTTTTTTTGACATAATAGACGCAGCAATTAACGGAATTGAGTCAACTGTTGCAGTAACGTCACGAAGTGCGTATAGTTTTTTGTCAGCAGGTGCGATATTGGCAGATTGACCAATTATAGATACACCAATTTTATTAACTTGGTCAATAAACTCACTTGGCGCAAGTTCAACTTTGAAACCAGGAATAGACTCAAGTTTATCAATAGTACCGCCTGTATGTCCAAGTCCACGACCAGACATTTTGGCCAACTTAACACCGCAGGCTGCAAGCATTGGCGCTAAAACTAAAGAAACCTTATCGCCAACTCCCCCAGTTGAGTGCTTGTCAACTGTAACTCCGTTAATTTCAGAAAGGTCAAGCATCTCACCTGATTTTGCCATAATTAAGGCTAAAGAAGTTGCTTCCTCTGGTGTCATTCCATTAAAGTATATAGCCATAAGTAGTGCAGATATTTGGTAATCTGGCACACGACCGGCTGTGTATTCAGTAATAATATAAATTAGTTCTTCGTCAGTTAAAATACCGTTGTTGCGTTTTTTTAAAATCAAATCATACATTGTCATGAGACATTTCCTCCTTATGTTGTTTAATCTTTAAGTTTATTTGGTCTTTTAATTTTAAAGCCAGGTCTTCAGTTGGCTCTAAACAATATGAATTATATGAAATCGGCTCTAAAAAGTAAAGATAGACAGTCTTCCTGATTAAAGGAAAAAACCTGTTTTTCTGAACCATTCCGAATGAAGCCACAGGCATAATTTCAGCCTTTGCCTTATAGGCAAGTTTTAAAGCCGCCGGTTTTACTTCTTCAATTTCTTCAAGTGTTCGGTTTTTAATCCCACCTTCTATATAGGTTAAAAAAGATTGTCCGGCTTGTGCTTTTTGAATGCCGATATTCATTTCAACTAAAGTTTTTCTAATGTCTGCTCTGTAGATTTTGATGCAGTTTAGCATTTTAAAAATTTTTCTTAAAATCAGGGATTTGTAAAGTTCTGATTTTGGTGTAAAGGCAAGCGCTAATTTATCGTATATCTCTAAATAGCCAAATGGGTCTAGTTCTGATTTGTGGTTAGAAACAAACAGGTAAGTTTTGTTTATATCAACGCTTTCTGTGCCTTTAAAAACATACTTTTGTCTAAAAATATAGAGGTTTAAAAAATACACAGAGTTAGTCAGCAGAAAACTAAATACTTTTTTATTAGGTCTACTTGGTAGCAGAAATATCATAATTAAAATTACAACAGCGCCTTGCAGGTAAATTAAAGCTATTGCTGCAACTAAGTAAGTTGGAATTAACCAAAGCGGGCGAAAAAAGTAAGACATTAGCGCTAAAAAAACCAGTGCATTTAATTCAAAAATACGAGTTAAAATTGTTCTTTTCATCTTGCTACTCCACAGATTTAAGTGATTCAACCATTGGCACTTTTTTTACTCTAAAGGCCATATAAAACGAAAGTACAGCATTAACAAACACTATTAAAACAATTGTGAAAACATAAGATAGCCACTCAATGTTATACATGAAGTTAATGTAAGAAACTTCGTTAATACCAAGGTAAAAATAAAGGAAAGGATAACCAAGTGCTAGTCCTATTGTCAGTCCTATTAAAGAAAGCGTTAGCATTTCAATAAAGATAGAAATCGCGATTTCGTGTTGAAAAAAGCCAAGGACTTTCAAAGTAGCAATTTCTCTCAGTCTCTCTTCAAAGTTTAGTCTAACTAAGTTATAAAGCACAACAATTGCTAAAATTATCGCAAAACTCAAAAGAGTGATTGCAGATGAGTAAACTACATCTGTAACTTTAGAAATTATTCGCTGAATTTCTCTGCTTTCTATAACTTTGCCGATATAACTAAGTGCTTCTTGGTCTTTGATTTCGGCAAGTCCGAAGTTATTTTCGCTGCCGATAAAGTTGTGGTTCAGAACCTTGGTTATGTCTTTTTTAGTTATGCCTTCTGCAAGTTTTGTGTATATTACATTAGTGCTGTCAAGCAGTTCGTTTGCGCAGTCTTCTCGATTAAAGATAACTCCGTTTACAAAAAAGGTTTCTCTAATTTCAGCAACTTTAAAACGGTAAGTTTCACCAAGTATTGTAAACGACAAGTAGTCGCCAACTTTTAATCCCAAGGATCTTGCGTCTCTTTTGGAAACAGATACCTCTTTTTCGCCAAGTCGGCGAACCCCGTTTTGAGGGTGATAAAACTTTGAGTTTTTAGAAATACCAAGTAGTGAAACTCGCTTTGTTTGGCCATTTTCTGTTTGCACGAAAGAGTTTTCGTTGTAAAGCGGTTCCGCGTAGTAAACAGCTTTTTTACCTTTGATTTCTAGTTTTGAAAGACTACTTAAAACCTCTCTGGACTTTCCACGTAGGTGCAGCATTGCGGCGTCTACATTGTTGTAGTAACTGTAAAGGTCATTGTCAATTCCTTTGTTGATGGTGTCAATAATTCCAAAAGAAGCGATAACCAGACCTGTACAGCCAGCGACTCCGACTATTGTTAGAAGCGATCTAAATAAATTGATTTTAATGTTTCTAAAAGCAATCGCGAGCATAAAGCGACGTTTTACAGGTCTTGCACTTTTTACGCCAATTGTGGTGGTGTTGCCAAGCATAGATTCAACTGGATTTTTCTTAAGTTCGGCTTTGATTACCAAAAACAGAATTAAACTAGTTATTAAAATCACCAAAGTAGAAGACAAAATAACTTCCAGCCAAGGAAAGATATAGTGGTATTTAGGCAGATTGTAAAGCAAATTGTATTTGGTCTTTAGAACTTGTGGAACAATAAACGGAGAAATTATTAAAGCAACTGAAAGTGAACTAAATACTAATAGCAGGTTAATTTTTAGGTAGTGGCCAAAAATTTGTTTTCTACTAATTCCAATTGCCTTCATCGTGCCGATTTCTTTACTTTCTCTAATAATTAACTGCGAAGATGTAGTTACAAAAATTAGTAGTGAAACTAAAAAGAAAACCAGAGGATAGATAAAGGCTGAGTAGAAAGTCAGACCAACGTCTTCGTTTACTACATTGTTTGTAAATAAGGTTTGTCCAGTTTTAGCATATAAGAATCTGTTAGATGAAGTTCCACCAGCTTTGTTGTCTTGTTTAAGTAAGCGTTCATATTCTAAAATAAACTCTTTGGCTGTGTTTTCTGGGTTTTTAGAGTTTAAAAAACGCACATTTATCTGGTTTGGAAATTGAGGGATTTTAAGCAGTTCAACTAAAAGTTTTTTGTTTTGTTGAACTTCTTTGCTAAGCAGTTTTTCTTTAATTCCGGGGAAACTGTATAGGCGCTCAACTTGCGCAAATAAGTCTTTGAAAAACTCGTCTTTGTAGTTTTGTCTAAGCAGGGTAAAGTAGTCGCCGTTGTAGTTGGGAGTTGCGTAGTCTTTTTTGCTTTTAGCAAGTGGACGGAAGTTAACTAAGTTATTTTCTTTAAACTCTTTTTTAAACTCAGCGGTTTGTTGGCAAACTATAAAGTCATTTAGCATCTGAATACCAGCCAGTAGTCCAGTTAGTTTAGGTTTTTGAAGCCCTAGTTCGTGAAACAAAGTTTCGGTATCTAAAAAAGCCTGAAGTTGAGAGACATTTTTTTGAATGGTTTCACCAGTATACACGTATCCTGCAATAGGCACAACAATTTTTAGTCTAGTTTTGTTTTCAGCAATTGACTTTAAAAAACCGCGCACAGCCGTGTATGACAAAAATGTTTCGTTAAATTGGTATGACAGGTTTTGGCCAGTCTGGTCTTTTAGATACGAACGGTTAGTCAAAATACTTTCAAAATTACCATCAAAGTATAGTCTTCCCAAGCCTTTGAAAGCCAAATCTCCGTTTTTATAAACGATTTCTCCTGTGTTGTGGTCAATCTTGTAGCCTTTTTCGCCAAGCAGCAGTTCAAGGTATTTCTTTGGCACATCAATTTCTACAGGAGTTCCAACTCTGGGTAGTTTTTTAAACTCATCTACTTTCATAAAAATCCCGCGCTGCGGGTTTTTAATTTCCTTTCGTTCGTGGTTGTGCACCACGTAACTTTTTGAAATTTGCTCTTGCCAGATGGGTTTTTTAGTTAAAGTCACTTCGTATTCAGAAGCAATAAAACCAGAGTTTACGTATTTTTTGTATTCTTCAATGTCTGCTTTTAGTTGGCGAACCCTTGGACTACTTTTGATTTCAGACTCAGTAAAGCCAGTTGCTAATTTTAAGTTAAGCAAAGCCGAACCTCTGGTGTCCATCTCGTAGTCGCTTGTCTTTAGGCCAATATTGGAAAGGGCTTTTTTGGCGCGTGCTTTGTCTTCTTCATTTAGGTAAGTATTGGCAATCAAGGAGTGTGTTAAGTTACTTTCTTTGTAGACTGTTTCAACTCTGGTTTTAAGGTCGCGATAAGATGCAACTAAACCAAAGAAAAGCACGAAAAATAAAGTCAAAATTAAAAATAGCGCAACATACTGCTTAGTTGATTTGCGCAGAGTTCTTAATATTTTTTTATTTAAAATACTAACCATCACCACTTAAGTTCTTCAACTGCCAACGGAGTTTTATTTTTAAAATCTCTAAAAATTTGACCGTCTTTTAGTTCAATTACATGGTCTGCAATTTTTGCAATCTCTGAGTTGTGAGTCACGATAATTATGGTTTTTTTGTGTTCTTTATTTAAATTTTGAATAATTTTTAAAACTTCAATTCCAGTTTTAATGTCAAGTGCTCCAGTTGGCTCGTCACAAAGCAAAAGATCTGGATTTTTAACAAGCGCACGGGCTATCGCCACTCTTTGCTGTTCTCCACCCGAAAGCTGTTGTGGAAAATTCTTTAACCGTTTATCTAGACCTATACTTTTAAGAATTTCTTTTGAGTTAAATGAGTTTTTACCAAAACGCGCAATTTCTACGTTTTCATACACATTTAAGTTAGAAATCAAGTTATAAAACTGAAAAACGAAGCCAATTTCTTGACGTCGGTGTTCAATTAGTTCACGTTCTGAGTAAGTGCTGATGTTGTGGGTTTTAAAAAGTAGACTACCTGAAGTTGCGGTGTCCATGCCGCCAAGGATATTTAGCAGTGTAGATTTACCCGCACCGGACCTGCCTAAAATACAAACAATTTCGCCATCTGCCACTGAAAAAGATATGCCTTTTAGGGCATCTACTTGTGTTTCTTTTTTACCGTAAGTTTTTACTAAATTGTTTGCTTTAATTAAGTCCAAGTCTTGCTCCTTTTAGTTAGTTAATTATATAAAATAAAAAATACCTTTTCAATTTAGGCAAGTTAAGACTAAAGAAAAATGGCAGTTTTTGTTAAATTAGTGGTTAGACAGAGTGTAGATTTTAGAAACAGGAACTGTAAACATAAACCCAATTATTTTCTTTTCGGTGTTGATTAAAATTTCTTTAATCGCGCCAGCTACTCGGTCTGCCATTTCGTGGTCTTTGACAACTGTAAAAATGGTTTTGCTATTTGGATTGTAGCTTTTGCCAAGTTTAGCAAAATGTCCAGAAAGAAGTGAGTTCATACCAGGGTGTGAACGTACAATATATCCAGCCATTCCGTCACTGTCTACCACGGTTGCACCTTTTACACCAAGTTCTAAAAACTTCTCCATAATATCTTCAAGGTGATCAGTGTCATTTAAAACAATAAATAATGCTTCCATAATTTACTCCTTTTTAAAAAATAATTTTGAATCAAAAAGTAACTTCGTTAAACTTATCAAGTCCGTTAATCTCACCAGCTCTGGAAATCGCGAACTTAGAAAATAAAGGACCAGTAGTTTCAAAAAACAAGGTGGTAATTAAGATGATTGCCGCAATTGTGGCACCAAACCCCCGCATGGAGTTGGCAACAATTACAATTAAACCAAGGGAAACTCCACCTTGTGGAAGTAGGGCAAAACCAATGTATTTTTGCACCATTGGATCGGCTTTTGCAGCCCGCGCTCCAACTGAAGCACCAACATACTTTCCAACAGAACGGCCAATAATGTAAAGAGCGATAATTGCAAAAAGCACAGGACTAGTTCGGCCAAACATTCTAAGGTCAAGTGAGGCTCCAGAAAGCGTAAAGAATAAAATATATAGCGGAGTTGAAAAGTCATTCATTGCGTTGTATGTCCTGTGCGGCTTTTTAACTAAATTAGCAACTGACGCGCCAACTGCGATGTTTGCAAGTAGTGGCGAGATTTCCACAGCACCATTGCTTATTTTTTTAAGAAAGTAAGACAGACCTAGACAGATTACTACAGAAGCAAAGCCAAGCACTTGAATGTCATCGCGGTCTTTGTCGTACATATTTGCAAGAAAAGCCAGAGTAACTCCGACTAAAATACCTACAATTATTGAGCCAAAAACTTCAATAAATGGCTTAGCAACACCAAATGCCAAGGAAGTTGTGGCACCACCTGTGGTGTGTGGTAAGATAACTTTGGCAACTGCAAAAATTAAACCAAAAGCGATAATTCCAAAAATATCGTCAAGTGCAGCAATAGGTAAAACTGTTTTAGTAACTGGTCCGTGTGCTCTGTATTGTTTAATTACAAGCAGAGTTGCGGCAGGAGCAGTAGTTGCAGCCATTGCAGAAAGCAACATTGTAAATGCTAAATTGCTCTTTGAAAATGGCAAGTATGCATACTTGCCTGCACTGTTTTGCATAATTTCTACAGGTTTTGGAATAAATAAAATTAAGATAAAGACTAAAAGCACAGCGCCAAGAACTTCAAGCAGAGTAATAATTGCTACTTTATTTCCAATTTTCTTTAAGTTTTTAAAGCCAAACTCAGAACCAATGGAAAACGCAATGATAGTTAGTGCAATTTCCTTTATGAAGTTTAAATTACTCATTTCAGATACAGTGATAAAACCTTCAAACGGTGTAAATAAAGCAATTGAAGGTCCAAGGAAAAGTCCAGCGATTAAGTAGCCAGAGACAGACGGCAGTTTAAATTTTTGTGCAACTTTACCGCCAAAGAAACCTATCACTAAGGCAATTCCAACTTTTAATATAGCAATTCCAATAAAGTCCATTGTATTTAAATCCTTTCGATTTATTTTAAGTTTATTTTCAAAAATTAAAAAAGCCCATTAAGGGCTTTTTTAATGAGACAAGCTCTAATATGTGCGAAAAATCTTTGGCGAACCAAAGACCATCTTATTTGAACCTAGATGTGCAATTCCGCTGTAAATATGTTATCATACCTATGTATTAATTTCAATTAAAAAACATTTTTTTTTTTTTTTTGATGCCAAAGAAGTTAAAGAAAGGAAAGAAAAATGGAATACGAAAAACAAAATTCAGATAACGTTATTCTTAAAAACGATATCGCAAAAAAACAGCCTGGGTATGGAATTTCACTTGATATGGGTACTAACTCAATTGGCTGGGCAGTGGTCTGGGATTCTGGCGACAAAACCGATCAAATTGTGGTCAGAAAAGGCAAGCGCCTTTATGGTGCTAGACTTTTTGATGCAGCCGAAGACTCTGCAAAATATAGAAGTGCACGCTCAGCGAGAAGAACTTTGGGTAAAAAAATCTGGCGTTTAAATTTACTTAAAGGCCTACTTAGAGACTATGTATTAAAAGAAGATAAGGATTTCTTTAAAAACCTGCATCTTACTCAAACCCACAAAGGCTCAAACATACTTTTTAAAGATATAAATTACCAGGATAAAGATTACTTTAAAGAGTTTCCTACTATTTATCATTTAAGAAAAGCACTTACTTATCCAGAAAGAATTGAATCTTTTAAAGCACGCGGCCTATATTATCGCTTTTTATTTTTAGCAGCACACGACATGCTAAAAAACCGTGGACACTTTTTAATTGCTTCTGACCTTGATTTTTCTAATCTGGCAAATGTTGATGAACAAAAATCAGCTTTGCTTAACGAAATCGTAGAAGAGGTTTTGGAATTTGCGAACGCAAATAGCGAAGACGAAAAAGAGATTCTTAAAAAAGAAGAGGTTATTGCTGAAATTAACACATACTTTACAGATAAAAGCGCTAAATTAAAAAATAACATTCCTGGTTATATCTACAGAGCAATTATTGGAAATGTCATTAATTTCAAAGAGCTTTTTGGTGTGAGCGATAAAACTGGCCTAACATTTAAGAAAAATGAACTTAATGATTTAAATACAGAGGTAGATGAAGTAAACCACACTATTGAAAAAATGTTTTCATATTTTTCAATCATCCAGGCTGAAAAGATTTTGAGTGGAAACGCTGAGACTATTTCGGACTTTAAAATAAAACTTTTTGAAAACCACCAAAACACAACTTACCTTTTAAAAACACTTTTTAAAGGAACAGACATATATAAAAAAATCTTTAAAAAAGACGGAATTTACGAGAAATTTATTGGAAATGGCAAAGGATATAAATCAGGTAAAAAGCGTCCTTTAAAGGTTTATCAAGATGGTTTTATTAAAGAACTTAAAAAAATACTAACAGATTATTTTAAAAACGATGAAGTAAAGGAAAATTTATTAGCTACAGCAGAAAGCAAGGGACCCGAATTTAAAGATTTTGCGGAATACTTACTTTCTGAAAATCCTGATTTTGAAGATGTTAACACAGGATATACACTCTACACTCCAACTAATTTTGAGTATAGCCGCGAAGTTATGAATCAACTACATTTAGCGGAATTGAGACAAATTCTTAAGTGTTCACCGTTAGATGCAGACACTAAGAAAAACACAGAAACCTTGCTTACCTTTAAGGCTGAGTACTTTCTTGGTCCGCTTTCTAAAAATGTCCCTGGCAAAAACCAATGGATAGTTAAAAAGCCAGGATTTGAAAACGAAAAAATAACTCCATTTAACTTAGACAAAGTTGTTGACAAAATTAAGACAAATAAAGAGTTTATTTCTAGAATGCAGAGAACTTGTAGTTATTTAGTTGGCGAAAAAACTATGCAGCAAGAAACCATACTTTATCAAGACTACATTTTTTTCAACACCGTAAACAAACTCCGTTTTGGTGAAGCACTTACTCCGATTAGCCAAGCAGATAAAGTAAAACTTTATCAATATTTACTGAAAAACAGCGTAAATCAATTAACTTTAAAAACAATTGAAAAACTACTTGAAAAGAAAGTTACTAAAGGTATGGATTTAAACGCAGATAAACCAACTCTACCACTTTCTTTATCTGCTCAAAGAAAATTTAGGTCAATATTCGGTTTGGATAACGAAATACCTGCTAATTATTTAGATTCAAAAAAAGTGGCTTTTTTTGACGAAATAATCAATAACTTCAGCTACGCTGACAAAAATAACATCGAAGCAAAATTAGAAATCATTAAAGAACTGGCAAATGCTTACAATATACCTGAGTTTAAAGAAATTGAAATCAATAAAGATGTTAAATTAACGCCAGAACTTACTAAAGAAAACTTTGTCAATTCTAATATCGATATAGATACTTTAAACAAACTTATGCAAGTTAAATCAAATAAAGCAGGTAAACTTTCTCACAAGTTCTTAGCAGAAATTTTGCTTGCAAACAACGAAGGTCTTTGGCAACCTGTGATTTCTCATTTACGCGAGTCTAATTTGAATTTACAAGAACTAATTTACGTAGTTATTGGCGATGAATCTGTTAACCTTGAAACAATTGCTGCTGAAAATACTAAGCAAGAACTTGACTTAAATGATCCGAATTACTTAAATCAATATCTGGCAGAGCGCTTCGTTCCGCCGCTTTCAAGAAGACCAATAATTCAGGCCAATAAACTAATTGATGAAATTATTCAAATCATGAACGGTCAATTGCCTTCCCATGTCACTCTTGAGTTTACTCGCACTAATGACCTTAAAGATAAAAATAAACGCACTACTTCTAGAAGCGAACAAATTAAGAAACAAATCAATAGTTTAAGGGACTATGTGCTTAGAGAAAAACTTATTGGCGAACTTGAAAGTCAAGACAAAGACCCTGATTTAAAGAGTGATAAACTATATCTTTACTTTTCACAACTTGGCAAAGACATGTATACAGGTAAAGCAATTGATATCACAAACTTAGAAGATTATGACATTGACCACATTTATCCGCAGGCAAAAATTACAGATGAGTCTATTCACAACAACAAGGTACTAACTTCTAAAGATGAAAACCGCAAAAAATTAGATAAATATCCGCTTACCCTTGATGTGCAGGCAAGAATGGCTGAGCATTGGAATTATTTAAAAAACCACAAACTAATCACTCTAGAAAAATATACTCGCTTAACTAGAACAACTGAACTTAAACAAGATGAAATTACTGAGTTTGAAAACAGACAAAAAAATGTTTTAGATTGGGTTAACAAAGAACTTATTGTTTTTCTAAAAGACTATAAATTTAAAGACAACAAAGAATTTGAGCCAGTTTACTCAAAATCAAGTTATGTAGATGAGTTTAGGAAAACTTTTGATTTCTTGAAGTTTAGAAACTTAAATAAATTCCACCACGCACACGACGCTTATTTAAATGATGTACTTGCCAAAATTTTTAAGTCAAGACATAAATATTACAATGACGGAAACATTGAGTTTAAAGACAAAAAAGCACCTACCATTTTAGAGAGAGCTATACCTAAAAAAACTTTAAAGGTTAATGGTAAAGAAATTAGTTTCCTTGAATATTTTGAAAATATTTTTAACTCAGACGATCAGTTGATGACCAAAATGACAGAAGTTAAAAGCAGTGGTGCTTTTTGGAATGAGACAATTTATGGTAAAGACGAAGGAAGTATTCCTGTTAAACAATCGTTTAAAGATAAAATAAATGCTCATTATGACAGTCCAAGTACCGCTTTTTTTACAATAATTGAAATTAAAACAAAAGACAAAAAGGGTAAGGAAAAAACTAGTTTAAAAATAGTCCCAGTGCCAACTTATCACTGCACTAGATTTTATGACGAAAACATTAACCATCAAGAAAATGTTTTTAATTTAACAAAATTTAAAAACTACATTCAAAATGAATTTACAAATGAGAACGAAATAGCATCTGTTTTTTCAAAGATTTCAGAAAAGCCAATTATTCCAAAAGGCACACTTTGCGAAATTGACGGTGTGAAAGTTAGGTTTGCTGGTAAGACTGGAAATAACTGTACTTATCACAATGTTTGTAATTTAACAATAAAACAAAAAGACAATTATTTGTATTATCGTTGGCTTGATAAACAATTTGATTATATTTTTAAAGAAAAAGAAAAAAATGAACAAAAAATCAAAGACGGCGAAACAGAGTTGGTAGATATTTTTAAAAAATACAGTTATTTACCAAAAAAGGATCCTAAAAAAGCCATTATTTTATCTAAAGAAAATAACTTAAAATTGATGCAAGAAATTTATAAAACCGTGCAAAAATTGCACGAAGATAAAAAAATAACTAATACTGTGCAACTGAGATTTCTGATAAATAAAATTTTTAATTCAAATGTATATTTATCTAAATTTAGTGAACTTGATTTTTTTGAACAAGTTAAATTGTTGGTTGACATAATTACAGTGTTATTAAAAAGTAATGTATCTAACTGTGGCCAAATTCTTGATCTTGGTGTCGATATTGAAAAGAAAAAAGATAAAAACTATAAAACATCTATAAATGATTTTCATAAAACAGTTGAAATTAAATATAGTTTTTCTATTATTAAAGAGTCTATAACGGGTTTTAAAACTAAAAAAATCAAAGTTTACGAAAAATAATGTTTAGAACTCTTGTTATTAAAAGAACGTCTAAACTTTCACTATTACGCGGATATCTTTTGATTTATGACGGTGAAAAAGAAACTAAGGTTTTGATTTCTGAACTTTCTTGCTTAATTTTAGAAAGCAATAGAATTTCAATGACATCTCCACTTCTTTTAGAACTAATTCAGCAAAACGTTTCTGTGATTATTTGTGATGAAAAACACAATCCTGCTGTAACTGTTTTGGGATTAAATAATTTTCATTCTCAATTAACCGCTTTAAATATACAACTTGCTTGGAATGAAGATACTAAAATGTTGCTTTGGCAAGAAATTGTTAAAAGTAAAATTAGTTTGCAAGCAGAAGTTATGAAAATGTTTGGCTTTAATGAATATTCTAAACTAGAAGGATACATTGATGAAATCAAAGGATTTGATTATTCAAATCGTGAAGGAATTGCAGCAAAAGAGTATTTTTCTGTTATTTTTGGGAAGTCTTTCTCAAGAGAACAAGACTCACTGCGCAATACCCTTTTAAATTATGGCTACGCCATGATCTTAAGTTGTTTTAACCGCGAATTAGTGTCACATGGTTATCTTACACAACTCGGCATTTTTCACAAAGGACCGTTTAATAGTTTCAATTTATCTTCTGACTTTATGGAACCCTTTAGACCTGTTGTAGATATATTGGTAATGCTTTTTTTAAATTCTGATTTTCCCAAAAAAGAAATCAGAAAACTACTTTCCAAACGAATTAAGTTAAACGGAGAAGAAAGATATTTAGATAACGCAATTTCCGTTTACACTACTCAACTTTTGAATATTTTGAAAACCAACAAGGTTGTTTTTCCTAAAATTGAACTTTTAGAAAGGAATGCTTACTTAGATGCAGATCAGAGCGATGCGAATAATTGTAATGTTTGATGTCAACTCAACTACCAAAACCCATCTTAGAAATTATTCTAAGTGGCATAAGTTTCTTGTAAACTCAGGGTTTATCATGATGACAGAATCCGTTTATTCAAAACTTGCTTTAAACCCTGCTAACGCCAAAGCAATAAAAGCAGAAATTAGAAAAAATCTTCCACCTGCAGGCACTGTGCAGGTAGCAGAACTAACCGAAAAGCAGTTTAATAATATTGAGTATTATTTAGGTGAACCTAAAAATAATGTCATCAACACATTTGAGAGGTATACAGAAATATGATTTTAAAAATTGCTGGGTGCGATAAATTCATAAACTTTCAAAACAATGCTTTAAATGTACTTTTTATCCCAGAGGTCAACGAACTTTTTAGTTTTGTTTCACTTTTTAAAAAAGAAATCGAAGAAGAAACTGAAGCCTTAACATTTTTTGATAGTGATAAAAAACTGAAATTAGATTCAGAAGTTGATCTACAAACTGATTTGTTTTCGCTTACCTTAAACCAAAAGAAACTAATTACTTGGCTGCATAAAAAAATTCTTAAAGAAAACTCAAACTCAGAAACTATGTTTAACTTTAATAAGGTAAAGGAAACTATTTTGAGTTGGTTAAACGAACTTAAAACTTCTACTTTAATTGATTTTGATTATTTTGAAGACCTAGAAAATACAGATATTTTGAAACTAATGAAAGTGCAATTTAAAGAAAAAGAAGAAACTCTTTTTGATAGATTCATAAATTTTTTAGAGACTATCTTAGAGGTAAAAAAAGTAAAACTGCTTTTTGTGAGTTTTTTATTTGCGTATTTTTCAGAAAACGAAATTACGCAAATAAAAAATATTTGTGAAGAAAGCGAAATTACTTTAGTGTCATTAGAGAAAGATAAACCTAAGTTTTTAAGTGAAAACATCAAGGTTATTAAATATTTCAATGGTGATGTTTTAGAGTAGATTATTTTACATCAAGGTTGTATAATTTATGTAGAAAAGCACTCAATTTGTGCTTTTAGGATGTTGCACACAGGTTTGAGAGATGTGCAATTTCCGCCCCCTCTAAAACGGCAAAAATTATTAAAGCACTTTTTAGACCGTTTGAGAGATGTGCAATTTCCGCCCCCTCTAAAACGTTAGCGCCGTAATCACCTACGTGGCTGTCGTTTGAGAGATGTGCAATTTCCGCCCCCTCTAAAACCTGAAAAATAAAAACAATGGTCTGTCAATCGTTTGAGAGATGTGCAATTTCCGCCCCCTCTAAAACCAAAACGAATATCGCGAAACCAACGTTCCTGTTTGAGAGATGTGCAATTTCCGCCCCCTCTAAAACGTTAACTTTTTGTCTAAAATAAGCTGTCGCGTTTGAGAGATGTGCAATTTCCGCCCCCTCTAAAACTTGCCAAGTGGCTTAATCGTTTTACAAACTGTTTGAGAGATGTGCAATTTCCGCCCCCTCTAAAACAAATGAAATGCTTCAAACTTTAGTTAGATTGTTTGAGAGATGTGCAATTTCCGCCCCCTCTAAAACAAACGGCTTTAAAAATTACTAAAATGCTGGGTTTGAGAGATGTGCAATTTCCGCCCCCTCTAAAACCTGAAAAATAAAAACAGTGTTCTACTAATCGTTTGAGAGATGTGCAATTTCCGCCCCCTCTAAAACACTGATTCTTTCGTGATATCAATTGAGCAAGTTTGAGAGATGTGCAATTTCCGCCCCCTCTAAAACTCAAAAATTGTATCTCTAAAAAAATATTCGGTTTGAGAGATGTGCAATTTCCGCCCCCTCTAAAACACTCCTAAAAAAGGTGTCATATTTCGCTATGTTTGAGAGATGTGCAATTTCCGCCCCCTCTAAAACCACCAACTTGAAAACAAAAACTTTTTAACGGTTTGAGAGATGTGCAATTTCCGCCCCCTCTAAAACGTTAACTTTTTGTCTAAAATAAGCTGCCGTGTTTGAGAGATGTGCAATTTCCGCCCCCTCTAAAACTTATTTTTGCGGAGACGGCGAATAAGACGGTTTGAGAGATGTGCAATTTCCGCCCCCTCTAAAACCAATTGCCACGGGGTGTATTCCCCTTACACGTTTGAGAGATGTGCAATTTCCGCCCCCTCTAAAACAGATTGACGCCTTATTAACATACGAAGCGAGTTTGAGAGATGTGCAATTTCCGCCCCCTCTAAAACTGAGAAACAACAAAATCACAATCGGTAGGTGTTTGAGAGATGTGCAATTTCCGCCCCCTCTAAAACTTTACCTTTATCACTTCCTTTCATTTTATAGTTTGAGAGATGTGCAATTTCCGCCCCCTCTAAAACCACTTTTTTTAAAAAAAATCCAAAAAAGTAGTTTGAGAGATGTGCAATTTCCGCCCCCTCTAAAACGTCGCCTGACGTACTTCGGATTGAGTAAATGTTTGAGAGATGTGCAATTTCCGCCCCCACTAAAGCAACGAACTCTAAAGGCGGCTTTACATATGGGTTTAAAGATGCGTAATCACCCTAAAACATACAGCATTATTAGTGCTGTTTTTATTTTTTTGAAGTTTGTCATAAAAAGCAATTAAATAATTTTAATTTTATGACAAACGATGTTATACTTAATTTGAAAGGAAATAGATAAAAATGGATTTAGTAAAAATTGGTAAAAAAATTAAAGAACTAAGAGTAAACTCCGGTTTAACTCAATCCGATGTCGCACAGTTTCTTTCTTTAGACCAAAGTATGATTGCAAAAATTGAAAAAGGCGAAAGAAATATCAGTTTATATCTTTTAGAAAAGATATCAACTTTGTTTTGTTGCTCATTAAAAGATGTGTTGAATAATAATGATTTTAAACCAAATTTAACTATTTCTTTTAGAGCAAAAGAAACTAACTCAAACGATTTAGAATCCCTTTCGGTAATCAACAAAATAGCAATTAATCAGTTTGAAATGGATGAAATTGACGCGGAGAATCTACATGAATAGGCATGAATTAAGAGATAAAGCAGAAGAGCTTAGAAAAAAACTTGGTCTAGACAACTACAGCCCTATTGATACTTTTAAACTTGTTCAAGTTATAGAAAATTTAACATTAGTATTTTATCCACTCGGGAAAAATATTAGTGGTGCGTGTTTTAAGGGAAAAAAATCTAACTTAATTGCTTTAAACTCAGACATGTCTATAGGTAGACAAAATTTTTCGTTAGCGCACGAACTTTATCACCTATATTATGGAGAGCCTAATAAGAGCACAGTTAGTACTACAAATGTCACTAGTAACAACTTAGAAGAAAACAAGGCAGAAGTATTTGCCTCTTATTTTTTAATCCCACAAATTTCTTTGAAAGAAAATGTAAAAAAAATTCAAAATGAAAATAAAACCATGAAAATAACAATTGTAGATGTAATCAAATTAGAACAGTATTTTGGAGTAAGCCACAAGGCTATGCTGTATAGATTAAAAGGCGAAAATTTCATAGATGAAAATGAATTAAATGAAATGAAAGATATCGTTGTTAGCAAAGAAGCAAAAAAATTAGGTTATGACACAGCACTTTATTTTCCAAATGAAGAAAAGAAAACAACAGCGTTTGGACACTACATTAGTTTAGCAAATAAATTACTTAATAAAGAAAAAATTTCTCAAAATAAATGTGATGAATTATTGTTGGATGCGCTTAGAGCAGATTTAGTATATGGAATTGATGAAAAACAAATACCTGAACTTGGCTAAACAAATATATTTTGACACAGATTGTTTAGCCAGTTTTTTATTAGTTGGAAAAGAAGAAATTATTGAAAAATTGTTTAAAGGCAGAATAGTTATTCCTATACAGGTATATGCAGAAATTGATAAGCCCGCTATCAGAAAAATACTAAAACCAAAACTAGATAATTTTATTAAAAAATCAAATGCTGAGATTTATGATGCTGTAATAAACTCAGATGAAGAAAGATTATACAAAGAACTAATCTGCGGTAAAGAAGGTAAGTCAATAGGTAGTGGAGAAGCAATATGCATAGCGCTTGCAAAAACCTTTAATGGTGTTTTATCTAGCAATAATTTAAAGGATATATGTCAATATATTAAAAAATACAATTTAGAGTTTGTTACTACGGGTGACATTTTAGTTTTTGCCTTAAAGGAAGAACTAATAAATGAATGCGAAGGCGAAGTGATTTGGCAGAATATGCTAAAAAACAAAAGAAAAATCGGCCCAAATACTTTTAAAGAATACTTAGAACACTACAATAGCTCAAATCGAACACACTATCCTTGCAAATGACAATCGCAGTTTTTACAATTCTTTCAAAGACAGGCCAATTTCGTTATTTTGAACTAAATAGTAAAATGGCACGCCAATTAAGTAAAGCACCGTTCCTTCCCCAATCGCTACATAAATAAATGTTTCAAAAAAAGGCAGGTTTAAAATTAAATTAAGCATTATAGCAACTATAGTACTACCAACTATAGTCGGAGCGAGTAGCGCAATAAATATATTTTTTCTAAATATATACATAAATATCAAACAAATAACTGAGGCAAGTGTTCCAAAAATTACATCCCAAATCCCAAAAGGACTAAACAAGTTAGCTGTAAAACACCCCAAGACTATACCTGGTGCTACTTTGAAGTTAAATAACACCAAGACCATTAAAATTTCGCTTATTCTAAACTGAATTTGTCCATAAGAAAAAGGTTCTAACAACACAGTTATAACAAAGTAAATCGCAGCAATTGCTGCGTTTACAGTTAAGAGTTTTAAATATTTTTTTTGTTTATTCATTTCCTGTTTTTATTTTGCTGGTGTTCTGGAATACAGCATTTTTTATGTTTTTTAAAAAAAATTATTTACTTGTTTTTAAACTACACTCACAGCAGTATCCATAAACTGTCAGTTCATGACTCTTTGGAGTAAAGTTTTGCAGTTCTATTGCATCTTTAATTAAGTTCAGAACCTTGCAGTCAATTTCTAACATGTTTTGACATTTTTCGCAAATCATGTAGTGTGAGTGCCTATCTTTTTTGACAAAAAAATACGCAGTTTTTTCAAGCATAATGTGTTCAACTAACTTGTTTTGAGTAAGGAAATCAAGAGCACGATAAATTGTTGAGATATTGATGTCAAACTCCAGCAATTTAGCGTAAATTTGCTCAACTGATGCTGGTTTTGCAATATCTTTTAAAATATCGTAGACTAGTTTTCTTTTCTTTGTAAACTGCATAAATCTTCCTTTTTCTGAACTAATTATATCATTTTAAACCCTAAAACCTGTTTATCGGTGCTATAATTAAAAAGTATATGTAGGGGGAAATATGAATAAAAAACCACAAATTATTTTTAGCAGACCAGAAATGCTTAAACTAAATATCGCTGCTCTTGCTAAAAGAGGAGTATCTGTTAAAGACATCGCTGAAATCGCTTATTTACAACAATCTAAATACATCAAAGACATTCCATTTGAACTATGCACCGAATCTGTTGAAAAAATTCTTTCACTTAGAGACGTGTTTCACTTTGTGCAACTTGGAATTGCTATAGACATCGCTGCTGAAAAGAAATTGCTAGAAGGCCCAATTCAAGATATTATTGAACAAGACCTTGGACTTTTTGGAATTGACGAGACTTTTGCGCTTGACCTTTCTGGAATGTACGGAACCATTGGTAAAACTAACTTTGGTGACATTGATGTAAATAAACATGGTCTTGTTAACCGCCTTAATGAAGATGGTAAAAAAGATGGAGTTTGCCACACTTTCCTTGACGACATTGTGGGCGCGATTGCTGCCACTGCTGCCGTTCGTGTTGCGCAAATCTTAACTGAAAACACTGTACTTGCTCAACAAAAATAGTTTATCTAAACTGTTTTTGTCTTAATTTTTCAACTTGGTTAAACCTAAAAAATTTAAAAATTTAATTTCCAGTAGTTTCTCTAAACTATTTGGTTTTGAAAATAATGTTGTTATTACAGACGATTTAAATGTTTTAACTAGACGCAATACTGTAATTAAGAACATTATTTTTCTATTTAACCTATTTTTATTTTTACTGATGTTAATCATTTCTGTCAGTAAGATAGGACTAGAAGGTTTGGACCCAAAAGTTGTACAAAACCGTACAATTGTCAACTGGGCAATAACTGTGGCTACCTTTCCTTTCTTGTTTGTGTTTAACTTTTTGCTAAAAAGAATGATACAGCCAGCGAAGACTGAGTTAAATCAAAACAGAGATGTGGCTATCCATAAACAAAAAATCGCTCAGTACTTTATCATTTCTTATTTGTTTATCGCGGTTTCTTTGTTTTACTTGAAAGTCAACATCAGTCCACTGTTTTTCAGAAACGGTCTGCACCACAATAAGTCTCTGGCTTTTGTAGTTCTAGAGACTTTCTCATATTCTCTTTTTTACGTAGTTTTAACAATTATTTGTCTGTATCAAGACAGAAAAGCGTTTTCTTACAGCGCTGGGTTTCTTTTTGGTATTCTGACCATCATGCATATATTTGTCACAAACCGTTTCTATGCATTTTCTTTTGCCAATTCCAAAGACCTGATAAACTCACTTGTAGACGTAATTTTAAGGTCGCTAGTCTTTATTTTGTACTCACTTGTATTAAGGGCCTTGACTATTATTTCTGAAACCATTCAACACGATCGAATTCACGAAAAAGTGCAACGCGCACGTTTGCAAAATGAGTTTATCTCGCTGACTTCTGACTTATTTGGTGTCGTTTTAAACTCAGCCTTAACAGACACCTCGTACCTTGAGTTTTTAACTAAAATAGCCAATCGTCTGGGTGAACTAATGGGGCTTTCTACCGCTAACTTAAATACCCTTGTTACTTATTGTCAGTATTTAGATAACCAAAGTAATTTCGCGACACTACTTGACCACGAGATTTTAAAAAGTCTTCCGCAAAGTGAATTGACCACCAAAGTTCAAAACGGAGCCGTGATTGCTAAGCGCATTCAACTTGCCAAAAAAGCCGCAGAAATCGTTAGAACTTCCTTTGAATCTGGGATTTCTAAAACTTTTATTGAAAAACAAAATCAAATTCAAAATACCCCAATTTCCCAAATTATTTTAACCGCTGACATTTACTGTATTATGAGAATGTCTACAGCCTACAAAGTAGCGTATTCTCACAGTGAAACTATTGCTCGTTTTAAAGAAACTTTTCGTTTTTTTATTCCGGAAGACATCTTTACTCGCTTTATTGACTTTCACACTCAGTTTGAAACTCTTTATAATGAGTAGCAAAATAAAAATAAATAAACAAAATACTAAAAAGGAGATTTGAAAATGAGTTATTACTTTACCTCAGAATCTGTTTGCGAGGGTCATCCTGACAAAATCGCGGACAAAATCGCGGACTACATCTTAGACTCTGTACTTAAAAAAGACCCAAACGCTAGATGCGCGGTTGAAGTTGCTTTAACTACAAACTTTTGCTTAATTTTTGGCGAGGTTACCGCTAGTCATAAATTTGACTACGCTGAACTTGCAAAAGCGGCAATTAAAGAAATTGGCTACATAGACCCCGCACTTTTATTTTCAGCAGAAGAAATAGAGTATTTAGTTAAAATTAAAACTCAGTCTCCAGATATTGCGCTTGGCGTTGATAAAGAAGACCAGGGAGCGGGCGACCAAGGTATAATGTTTGGCTACGCTGAAGACTCAACCCCTGAGTATTTACCTCCTTGCATATACTACGCACACAAACTATCTCGCCGACTTACCGAAGTTCGTAAACAAGGGATTGTTAAAGGTCTTAGACCAGACGGCAAAACTCAAGTTACCGCTAAGTTTTCAGATAGTGGCGAACTTAAAGAAATCACTTCGATTGTAGTCTCTGCACAACACGAACCAGATATTGACTTAAATGAGTTAAAAAAACAAATCAATGAAAACGTCATCAAGGCTATTATTCCTGCAAACTTAATAACTAAAAACACCCAAATTTTTATCAATGCAACAGGTAGATTCGTAATTGGGGGACCACATGGAGACTCAGGTTTAACTGGCCGCAAAATTATCGTAGACACCTATGGTGGAACCGCGCCACATGGTGGTGGTGCGTTTAGCGGCAAAGACCCTTCCAAAGTAGACCGCTCGGCTTCTTATATGGCCAGATACTTAGCTAAAAATATAGTAGCCGCAGGACTTGCGCATAGAGCCACTATTGAAATTTCTTATTGTATTGGAGTTGCTCAGCCAACTTCTTTATTTGTCACTTTAGACGATGGCACTAACAAAGTACTTGAACAAAAATTGTTTGAGTTTATTAAGGCTAACTTTGACCTTTCACCCAAAGGTATTATTCAAAAATTAAACTTAAAACAGCCACTTTACTCAAAAACCGCCATTTCTGGCCATTTTGGTAATCCTGATTTTCCTTGGGAACAACTAGATTCAGTTTCGTTGTTTCAAAAACTTTTATAAGCGATTTTAAATAGTTTGCATATTTAAAATAATTAAAATATAATTAACTTACTGCCCGCTTAGCTCAGTTTGGTTAGAGCATCTGACTCTTAATCAGAGGGTCTAGGGTTCGAGTCCCTAAGCGGGTACGGGTAAAAAAAGATTTTTTTAAATAATTTAAAATCAAAAGAGGTAAAGATGCAAGAAACTTTGCTTAAAAAACTCGCCAATGCTAAGCATTGCCTGGTGTGTGGAAGTAGACCTACTGACTTAAACTTAAAGATATATGAACTTAGCAACAAAACACTTTACTCTAGTTTTTCACCAACTGAATTTCACCAAAGTTACAGTGGAATTACGCACGGTGGTGCAATATCTGTGGTTTTAGATGAGTTGGCTTGCCGTGCGTACATACCTTATTTTCCTAAAAAACTCGCAATGACTGGTAGCTTAAAAGTTAAATTTATAAAACCAATTTTTACAAATCATCAACACACTGCTTTGGCTAAAGTCCTAAGGATTAACGAAAAATGCTTTTCTGCAAAGTCAGTTATTTTTAATGAAAAACAAGATAAATGTGCAGAAGCAGAAGGTATTTTTATCTTTGTTAAACCCCAAAAAATCAACAGTGTTTCAAAAAACGGACACCAAATTGGTGAGCAAAGCGAGACTGAGTTTAAGGAAAAAAACCAGTCAGTTTTAATTTTTGACTTTTAGCGGCTCTAAATTGAAAATTATTTTTGAAAGTGTTATACTTATTTGGTAGATTTTATTAAGTGGTTACCTAATAAATTCTTGCCTGTACCCATAGCTCAACTGGATAGAGCATTTGACTACGGATCAAAAGGTTGGGAGTTCGAATCTTCTTGGGTACGCCATCTAATCGGGAAGTGGCTCAGCTTGGTAGAGCGCTTGGTTTGGGACCAAGATGTCGCAGGTTCAAATCCTGTCTTCCCGACCACTTGTAGGTGTAGTTTAGTGGTAAAACTCCAGCCTTCCAAGCTGGCTATGTGGGTTCGATTCCCATCACCTGCTCCATTTTTGCTCCTTTCTTTGAAATACTCCGCTTGCGGAGTTTTTTTTATTTTTTTAGTATATCGCACACCGAAATTTAGACAAGAAGTCATTTTAAAATCAATGCAAAAATTAAGAAAAACAAATTAGTCTTGCTTTATTTGAACTTGGGCAAATGATATAATGATTGTTGATGAATACAGAGACAAAATATATTTATAAAATTGAAAATCCTCATGCTTTGGTCAATATTTTTGGCGCTAGCTACAAGAACTTAAAAGCAATTTCTGACTACTTTCAAAGAGAGTTTCAAGTAAGTAATGACGTAATTGTCACTAAGGCTTTTTCTGAGCAAGAAAAAGTAATTTTTACGCAAATGTTTAACTCGCTTTTCAAAGTTGGTAGCAACATCGTACTTTCTAAAAGAGACCTGGCGTATTGTGCTAATTTAGCCGAAAAAGACGATCTTGATAATTTTGAGAAATTGTATAAAAACACTAAACCAATTGGCTATACGGCAAAGGGTAAAAAACTATTTCCCAAAACTTACTCGCAATTGGTTTACTTTGAGGCTTTAAATAAGCATGATTTAGTTTTTTCAACAGGACCTGCTGGAACCGGAAAAACCTTTATAGCGGTTGCTTATGCTTTAAATGAACTTAAAGCCGAAAACGTTAAAAAAATTATAATTACTCGCCCTGTTGTAGAAGCTGGTGAAAACCTAGGGTTTTTACCAGGCGACTTAAAAGAAAAAATAGATCCTTATCTGACTCCGATTTACGATATTCTTTACGATATTTTAGGTCGCGAAAAAACTCTTTCTTATATTGAAAAAGGTTTGATTGAAATCGCACCACTTGCCTATATGCGTGGACGTACCTTAGAAGACGCCGTTGTGATTTTAGACGAGGCTCAAAACACCACTTGTTCTCAGATGAAAATGTTTTTAACCCGCCTTGGTTTTAACTCTAAAATGGCAATTACTGGCGATATTTCGCAAATAGACTTGCCAGCAAAAGTTCAATCTGGCTTAGTTCAGGCCAAACAACTGCTTAGCGATATTTCAGATATCCGTTTCATTGAGTTTGAGCCAATGGACGTAGTTAGACACCCGCTGGTCATGAAAATAGTTGACCGCTACGAAAAAAATGCGCGTTAATATTTTCTCTGAGTTAGGCGACCGCGAAATTAAAGCAGAGGTTAAATTACTTACTCAGTTATTTAAAACCATAGATGACACAAAAACTCTGCAAATAATTTTGGCAGATAACACTTATCTGCATAACTTAAACAAACAATACAGAAATATAGATAGAGCAACTGACGTCATTTCTTTTCCTGATGAAGTTGACGAACAAAGTTGCGGAGACATCTTTATTTCGCTTGATAAAGCCCTTGAACAGGCAAAAGAATATGAACACTCCTATGAACGCGAACTTTGTTTTCTGGCAGTACATGGTTATTTACACGTCAAAGGCTATGACCACGAGACCAAAGAAGAAGAACAGGTCATGATGGATTTAACTGAAAAAATCCTTAAGTTTATCGGAATGGAAAGGAAGAAATATGACTGGCATAAGTAAAGCCCTTGACGCTATGAAAATGGCGTATTGCCCTTACTCAAATTTTCAAGTAGGCGCAGCCCTAGAACTTAAAAACGGTGAGTTTATTTTAGGTTTTAACATTGAAAACGGAGCCTACTCAATGTGCAATTGCGCAGAGCGCACAGCACTTTTTTCTGCAATGTCACAAGGATACCACAAGGCTGACTTTAAAACTCTTTTTGTGGCAGCCAAGACTAATACACCGATTTCTCCATGTGGAGCCTGCAGACAAGTAATCGCTGAACTTTGTCCAAAAGACATGAAAGTAGTTTTAACTAACACCAAAAAAGACATCAAAGAAACCACAGTTTCTGAACTTCTGCCGTTTTCTTTTGACTTAGATAATGACCGAATTTAAAGCAGGTTCGGTGTGTATAGTTGGTGCTCCCAATACCGGTAAGTCTAGTTTACTTAACAACATTTTAGGCTACCGAGCGCAGGCGGTTTCGCCAAAACCAGAGACCACCAAAAAAGCACTACTTGGAGTTAAGACAACTAAAAACTTTCAAATTGGGTTTGTAGACACTCCTGGTATTACTTTTAGACCAACTACTCAACTAGAAACTCTCGTCACCAAAGAAGCCTACAGTGCAATTTACGGAAGTGATGTTTGTTATTTGCTCGTAGACCGAGTGTACTCAGATGCTTTTTTACCAGTCTTAAAAGTTCTAAAGAGTGAAAAAATTCCGACAATTTTAGTGATTACCAAAGAAGATATTTTAAAGAAAAACAAAATTCTTGAAATTATTTTGTCATTTCAAGCAGTACATGAATTCGCTGAGTTTATCCCAATTTCTAACGTAACTTTAAAAAACATAGATAAACTAATTGAACTTACTTTGCCTTACTTTAAGACAAGTGAGTTAATTTATCCGGCTGACTACAACAGTTCGCAAACTTTTAGTGAATACATTTTGTCGTTTGTCCATGAGCAATTGCTTAAACTATATGACAAAGAAATTCCCTACAAAGTAGCGGTTTACCTTGAAGGCACTCAAGAACTCGGCACAAAAACCGTGTTTTTTGTCAAAATTGTTTGTCAAAAACCTGGACAAAAAGCCATTTTAATTGGTAAAAACGGCTCAGCTATTAACCTTCTTAAGAAGAATTTAGCGATGCAAGTCAGAGAAGAACTTAAACAAAAAGTGGAGTTTGACATCGTGGTTTCAGTTAACGAAAACATTGAGAAATTGATGCTTAAAAACTGGAAGGAAGAGTAATTTATGGAAAAAAATGAAAAACAACTTACTTTTGAAGAAATCGTTACCTACTGTAAACAACAAGGCTTTGTCTATCAAGGTAGCGAGATTTACGGTGGACTTTCTAATACTTGGGATTTCGGACCACTAGGCGCGCTGCTTAAACAAAACATTAAAGCTGCCTGGACTAAATACTTTATTCAAGCGTTTCCTCGCAACCAACTACTTAACGGGCCAATTTTGCTTAACAACTTAGTTTGGCAAGCATCTGGGCACGTCAAAAGTTTTTCAGACCCGTTAATTGAATGTAAGGCCTGCAACCAAAGATTTAGAGCAGACAAATTAGTTTTTGACTTCAACGGTTTTGATGTAGACGGCATGAAAACCAAAGAAATTGAAGCCTATATTGCTGAGCATAAAATTCCTTGCCAAAACTGTCAAAAAACCGAGTGGCTACCACTTCGTGCGTTTAATATGATGTTTGAAACTTACCAAGGGGTTGTTCAAGACAGCACAGACAAAATTTATTTGCGTCCTGAAAACGCTCAAAACATTTTTATTCAGTTTAAAAACGTGCTTAGAACAACTCGCGCTAAGTTGCCATTTGGAATTGGCCAAATCGGGAAAGCTTTCCGTAATGAAATAACACCTGGTAACTTTATTTTTAGAACTCGTGAGTTTGAACAAATGGAACTTGAGTACTTTGTAAAACCTGGCACAGAACTTGAGGTTTTTGCTTTCTTTAAAAAATACTGTATGCAGTTTTTAACAGACCTGGGAGTTAACCCCGCTGACTTAGTTTACTCAGATCACAAAAAGGAAGCCTTGGCGTTTTACTCAAATGCCACTACCGACATTCAATACCGCTTTCCGTGGGGGTTTGACGAACTTTGGGGAATTGCTTCTAGAACTGACTACGACCTTTCTCAACATCAGAAGTTTTCAGGCCAAGACATGAGTTATTTAGATCCAGACGACAACTCTCGTTTTGTACCATACTGCGTGGAGCCAAGTGTCGGGGTTGAGCGTTTGTTTTTTATGTTTATCGCCAACGCCTTAAAAGAAGAAGAGGTGGAAGCCGGAGATATTCGCCAAGTTCTGAAAATCTCTCCATTTTTAGCGCCATACAAAGCAGCAATCATTCCTTTAAATAAAGCAAAACACTCAGAACTTGCTGAGTCAATTTACCGCCAAGTTGCCAAAGACTTTGACTGCTATTTAGAAGAAAGTGGCGGCTCTGTTGGAAAGAAATACCGTCGCCAAGACGCGATTGGTACACCTTTTTGCATTACCGTGGACTTTGAAAGCGAAGACACTGAAACTGTGACAATTCGCGACCGCGACACAATGCAACAAGAGCGAATCAACATTAAAGATATCAATCAATATCTGTTAAATAAAATTAAACTTTAGAAAATTGCAAACAAATCAAGACAACATCTTTACTAAAATTAACTCAGAAATCAATATTTTAGAGTTAGTTCAAGAACTAGGGATAGCGGTGACTCAAACCGGCAAGAACTTCAAAGCACTTTGTCCGTTTCACAATGACAGCAATCCCTCACTTTCTATTTCTGTTGAAAAAAACATTGCCTATTGCATGTCTTGCAAAACTGGTGGCGCTCCTTTTAATTTCTATCAGAAATTCAAGAAATTAGATACAAAGGCTACCCTTGATTATTTTTCTAAAAGACTAAATTTAGGATATACATATAAACCAGACCCACTTGAAAAAGAATACACAGCGTGCGCAGAGGCGGCTAAGTTTATGCACATGCGTTTACTTAAAACCAACTCTGGGGCTGAGTATCTAACTTATTTAACTGAAAAACGTAGATTAACTCTAGAGACTATTGAGCACTTTCAAATAGGTGTTGCACTTAACGATAACTTAATGTCGGAAACCTTGATTAAACAAGGAATTGCTATGCAAACTTTAAAAAACACTTCGCTTATTGGTATGCACGGTGAGCGTATTTATGATTTTTTTAAAAATCGCGTAATGTTTCCACTTAAAAACGTAAGCGGTAAAATTGTTGGGTTTTCTGGTCGTGCTTTAACTGAATCTAAGGATAACCCAAAATATGTAAACTCACCAGACACTTTAGTATTTAAAAAAGAAGAAGTAATTTATCACTTGTCAGATGCACTTCAAGAAAACCCTAAAAAAGAAGTGATTTTAGTTGAAGGTTTTTTTGACGTGATTGCTCTTTTTAACGCAGGTTTTAAAAATGCTTGCGCGACAATGGGAACTACTTTAACTGAAACTAACTTAAAGTTGCTTGTTGAAAACGCAAAAAGTATAGTTTTGATGTATGACGGTGACTTACCTGGACAAAAGGCCGCCGAAAGCGTAGCTTTTAAGTTTTTAGGGTTTCCCAAAACCAACGTTTATATAGTAAACATTCCAAATAAACAAGATCCAGATGAGTATTTTCAGACCAATGGCAAAGCCGGAATTGAGAAACTACTTAGCCAAAAACAAGATATCTTGACTTTCTTTTTTAACAAAATAGTAAGTCAAGTAGATAATTCTGACATTACTTCTGTTATGCGTTTTAAAAATAACTTTAAAGAAGTTTTTAAATACGCAGACGAGACAGTTAAGAACTTATTTATCGCCAAAACCAAAGAAAAACTCAACATAGATTTAAGTTTAAAAGAATTTACTGAAGTCAAACCAACGCTTAAACCGGCAGTTAAACCAAAGGCTAACTCAGAAATTGAGAAACTAAGACAGGCGATGAACACACTAGTTTTACACTGCTTAAACTCAGAAATTGAGGAACACGCTATTGCTTTAATTAAAAGAGATATCCTTAGACACTTTGAGTTTCAAAGTTACAGTATTTTGCTTTTTACGATTTTAACTCACTTAATTGAAAGTAAGTTATATGGCAAAAACAAAACAGCCACTCAAGTTAAGGTCTACTTTGAAACAGTAGAAGGCCTAAAACCTGTAGAAAGACAAGAGATTTTAAAGAAAATTAACACTGCCATTGAAACAGTTGAAAACAACGAAAACACAGAGCCAGCGGCGATTACTGCAGATATTGTTAAAATTCTTGCGCACATTAAAAAAATCCGGAAACTTATTGCAGCAACTACAAAAGAAGTCTCTACAACTTCAAGTAAAGTAGAAATTGACGCATTTACTAAAGAAGCCAGAGAGATTTTAAATTAAAGAAATGAAAGAAACCAATAGACTTAAGTTTTTAGCCATACTTGCAAAAGGTGCAAGTGTAGTTTTAGACATAGGTTGCGACCACGGATATTTTTTAAAAATCTTGTTTGATAAATATAACTTAAAAAAAGGGATAGCCGTTGACAACAAAGTCTTGCCTCTTGAAAACGCCAAACGTAATTTAAAGGGCTACAATTGTGACTTTGTATTATCAAATGGTTTTGAAGAAGTTAGCGCTAATTTTGAGGTTTGTAATATCTCGGGAGTTGGAGGAATTACTGCGATTGAAATCCTTAAACTCGCAAGACCTGGAAAATACATAGTTTCTGTGCACTCAAAATTAGCAGAACTTAAACAATTTTTAAACAAAAAAGGCTTTTGGCTACTAGACGAATACATTGTTTTTGACAAAGGCGTATACTATAATGTTCTTGTTTTAAATTTAAAAAATGAGAAACCAGAAACTCCTTTCGACTGTTTTTATTCACCCTTTATTTTAAATAAAGAGGGATACGAAAGCTACTTTCTTGAACTTAAGGAAAAGTGCATAAAAATCCTTAAGTTCAGGCCAAATGATAAAAAAACTTTATTAGAACTTAAATACATTGACCTGTATTTGTCAAAACACCTAAAATAATTTTAATAAGAGAGGTTTTAATATGAAAAAAATATTTTTATTTATCTTAACTCTGTTAAGCGTGCTTAGTTTAAGTGCGTGCAAACTATACGACCCACGCTGGATAATTCCTGACAACAAAGAAACTCAAAGCGGCGGCGAAATAGATCAACTACAGCGAAAAATTTTTGACTACTACAAACAAAACTACTACAAGGACATAGACGAACAGTTGTTTGATAGACTTAAATACGGCTCTCTTGAAAACTTTATGAGCTCAGTTTTAGACAGATATTCAAGAGTGTTTGTCAATTACCCTGAACTTTCAGGTGGCGAACCTTCACCATACGACCCAAAAGAAGAAGCGAGAGACGAAATCGGCGTTTCTTTTCAATACCAAGCAAAGTTTCCAAGATTGATTGTCAAAACTGTCTACAAGCAGTCAAGCGCTTTTGGTAAACTTTATCCAACTGACGAAATTCTTGGTGTAGTTAACTCAAAAAACAACTCAGAAAAACTATATTTTGAACAGGCTCAAGACATTAGCGCAAGAATTGCTGTTGAAATGATTAGAACTCAAACTGATGAAAACAACGGCAAAGTTAAGTTAATTGTCCAAAGCAAAGATGCAAACGATGAGCGTATTGTTGAAGTTGAAAGAAGAAAAACTTACCACCGTTCAGTGGAAGAACTAAATACAGCAGATCCTAAAACCGCGGTTATTAGAATTAGTGAGTTTAAAAAAGATATTACTGGCGATGCTTTTGTCTCTCTTTTGGATAAACTAGAAAAGTCTAAGTTAACTTCAAGCGACAGCACTTTAATTTTAGATTTAAGAAACAACCCAGGCGGTGAACTTGGCGCTCTTGAAACAATAGTTGGCGCACTTTTGCCAAAATCAGAAAATCCATATGCTAAGTTAGTTAATTCAAAAACTAAAGAAGAACACATTATTGAAGGTAAACTTGAAAGCAAAAAACCTTATAATATCAAAGTTTTGGTAAACCAAAACTCAGCATCTGCTGCCGAAGTTTTAGCTGCCTGCTTAAAATATGGTGGAGGCTACAAACTATACGGAACTGAAACTTTTGGTAAAAACATTTACCAAAGTTACTATGTGCTGCAACAAGCGACTTTTTCAAAACCACAAATCACCCTTTCTTGCACTCAAGGTTTTTGGCATTATTTTGACCACACACAAAACAAATGGCAAACTTTAGATAAGGAAAACAATCCATTTGAAGTGGAAAAGCTGCCTGATGAAAACGCCTATACTTTAAACGACAAACAAGATTTTTTTCTTGAAAAAGACATTAAGAAAGACACAGTTAGCCAAGATGCAAAAGTTATTCAAAGATATTTATCTCTTCGCTATGCTGCCTTGCTTAAAGCAAATTCAGAGACTATGCGTACAGACGGATATATTGATGAAACCACTATTAAATACATCAAAAAATTCCAAGCAGACTCAGGCTTAACACCTTCAGAAACTGCTGACATAAACACTAGAAAAGCCCTTTATAAGGCGATGTTAACATACTACGACAACCCAGATACTGACTTTTTAGTTCAGTTTGCGAAAGCAAATTAAGGTGGGCCAGGACATTGGAAATCCCGCTTATTGAACTTAAAGACATCACCAAAAGTTTTGACAACCAAATAGTTTTGCGTGGTGTCTCTCTAAACATTAACGACAACGAATTTGTTACACTTCTTGGCCCTTCTGGTTGTGGTAAAACCACTTTACTTAGAATCATTGGTGGTTTTGAAACCCCTGGTTCTGGCGATGTTTTGTTTTGCGGCAAAAGCATCGTTGATGTGCCTGCGCACAAAAGACAAACTAACACCGTATTTCAAAAATACGCACTTTTTCCGCACCTTAACGTTTTTGAAAACATCGCATTTCCACTTAGAATTAAAAACTACCGTTTTAAATTAAAAGAAGCGATTAAAAAACTTTACCAAGAATACTTAGAAAAGTCTGAAAAAACTAAAGACAAGGCTGAATTAAAAGAACTAAAAAAGGCTTATAAAGCCAAAGTTTGGGTGCTAAAGCATCCAAATGCCAAAATTGATTTAGAAATTAAAGCGCTAAAAAGAGGCGAGAAAACTGAAGACAACTTAAAGAAAATCGTCGAACTTAAAAAGAAAAGAGTAACTGCCAAGTCAATTGAAGCCGAACTTGCTAAAAAAGTTTTAAGATACTTAAAATTAGTTGGTCTACAAGGCTTTGAAAACCGTGAAGTTTCTTCACTTTCTGGTGGTCAACAACAGCGAGTTGCGATTGCTCGCGCCTTAATTAACGAACCAAAAGTCTTGCTACTGGATGAACCATTAGCGGCTCTTGACTTAAAAACTCGTCAAGAGATGCAGTATGAACTAAAAGAAATGCAGAAAAATGCAGGAATTACTTTTATTTTTGTTACTCACGACCAAGAAGAAGCTCTGACTATGTCTGACAAAATTGTTGTAATGAACAAAGGAGAAATTCAGCAAATCGGAACTCCAGTTGACATTTACAATGAACCTGTTAACCGCTTTGTTGCGCGTTTTATTGGTGAATCTAATATTATACCCGCAACTATGAAGGACGACTTTTTGGTTAGTTTTGACCACAAAGAACTTGAGTGCGTAGACTCTGGATTTTCTAAAAACCAAGCAGTTGAAGTCGTACTTCGCCCAGAAGACATTGATATTGTAAAAAAAGGCACAGGTAAGTTTACAGGAGTTACAGACTCAGTAGCCTTTAAAGGTATATTTTACGAAATTGACGTTCAAACTAAGGACCGAGTTTACACAATTCACACGACTGACTACGTCCCTGTTGGCAAAGAAGTTGATATAGACTTTAACCCAGAAGACATCCACGTCATGGAAAAGGAACATGAATAGAAAAATTTTAGACTCAAAGAGAGTCTTTAACTTTTCTTTGTTTTTACCTTACTTAGTTTTAATAGTTTTTCTAATTGTCATTCCTTTTATTTTAATGGTGCTCTATTCTTTTAAAGACAACGCCAGCACCGAGCGAATCAAGTTTACTTTTGAAAACTACACAAATATTTTTACCGACAAAACCGCATCTAAATTGATGTACTCATCAATTAAGTTATCGGCAATCGCCACGCTAATTTGTCTCGCGATTGGCTATCCTTTGGCCTATTCAATTACTTTTTTAAAGAAACGAGCACAAGTTTTGTGTCTGAGTTTAATAACTGCACCAATGTGGATTAACATGTTAATTAAAGTGCTTTCTATCAAACAAGTTCTAGAAATCTTGCCTTTCAATATTTTAGGAACCAACTCAGCTATAGTTTTAGGCTTGGTATATTCTTTCTTACCCTTTATGGTCTTGCCAATTTACGCAAGTCTTTCTAAAATGGACAATTCACTTAAAGAAGCGGCGGCTGACCTTGGGGCTAATAACTTCAAAACTTTTAAGTCAGTTGTTTTGCCTTTGAGTTTGCCAGGTGTGTTTTCAGGGATTTTACTTGTGTTTTTGCCAGCAGCAACCAGTGTTGTAATTCCTAAATATCTCGGAAACGGTCGTTATTTAATTGGTAATTTTATAGAACAGCACATCACTCAATCTGGTCGCTTTGGCTTTGGCTCGGCTATTGCCATTGTGTTTTCGCTGATTATGATTGCAATTTTACTGCTAATTAAGGTAGCAGACCGAATTAGGTATAAGTGGAATGAAAGACAATAGAAGTTTAATATTTAGGAAAATTTTTGTCTCACTGGCCATAATTTTGATCTATATACCAGTGGTTTTTGTCATAATTTTTTCATTTAACTCCAAAAAATCACTAAAAGAACTTTCTGGTTTTTCAGTTAAGTGGTATCAGGAGTTGTTTTTGCGCCCTAACTTAACACAGGCCGTAATTTATACCATTATTATTGCCGTAATTTCTACAATAATTTCTACAATTATCGGCACACTGGCCGCAATTTCTATTGCGAATTTTTCCAAAAAACGCAAAGATGCTATTTTCTTTTTTAACAACGTCCCAATAATTTCGCCAGACATTATTTTTGGGCTTTCTCTATTTTTCTTTTTTACAGCTTTTAAAATTCCGCTAGGCTTTTTTTCAATCTTACTTGCCCACATTGCTTTTTCGGTTCCTTTTGTGCTTGCTGCTGTTTATCCAAAAATCTTGACTTTAGATAAAAATATCTTAGACGCAGCATATGATTTGGGATGCGGATACTTTGCAGCGATTTTCAAAATTTTAGTTCCGCAAATCAAAGAAGGTATACAAGCAGGGGCTGTGATTGCCTTTACCATGTCTTTTGACGACTTTATTATTTCTTACTTTGTTTCAGGTAGTTCAAACATCCAAAACATCTCAATATATCTCTATACCTTAAAAAGAGGACTGAACCCTTCAATCAATGCACTTTCTACTTTGATAATCTTGGTAATAATGATCAAAGTAGTTTACGACTACGCAACTGCACTGATTAAAGTCAGAAAAGAAAGAAAGGAAATTACACACAATGTTTAAGCCGAGATTAGTTAAATATTTAATTTCCTTTTCACTACTTTTTTTGTTTTTCTTTTTTGTTATCTATAACTTTGTGGTTAACCGCAAGAAAGTTAAACTACTAATTCCAAACGAGTTTTTTGCAGATGAGGAATTAGTTCCGCGCTTTGCTCGTCAAAACAAAAAAGGACTGGCTTTTTCTAACTTCACCAGTAACGAGGTAGCTGTTCAGAAAATCTCAAACGAAGATAAGTTTGACATTTCTGTCCTTTCTGACTATGCAGCCGTACAAATGATGCAAAAAGGCTACATTCAAAAAATTGACTGGAGTAGAATAAAATATAAAAAAGAAGAGATTTTTTCACCACAAATCTACAGACTAATTAAAGACTATAACAAACAAATTAGCACAGACCCCGAGTTTGATTTTCTTGACTACTCAATTCCTTATTTCTGGGGCTATGTTGGTTTGTTTTACAACACAGCAGGTGACAACGCCGAAGAACTTAAGCGAGACATTGAAAATCTAGGTTGGGGGATATTTCAAACCAAAGAAAAATACCCAAAAATGGCAATGTACGACAGTTCCAGAGACGGTTTTATGGTAGCGCTTAAACATCTTGGCTACACGATGAACCCGCTTTTAGATACTGACAAAAATCAAAAACAAAACCGACCTGCTATTAGTGCTGCCATGGATTTTTTGAAAACCTCTATTCAAAACAACCCAGAGATGCGCTTTATTACCGACGAGATTTTTGACGCAATGGCAGATGGCACTTTTGATTTAATTAACGCGTATTCTGGAGATGCTCTGAACATCATTAAAGGCCAAGACGGCGAGGTCAATCAAAACCTTAAGTTTGCGAAACCCAAAAGCGGCACTAACTTCTTTATAGACGGTCTGCAAATTCCGAAAACCGCGAATTTAGAAAACGCTTATGACTTTATTAACTTCATGCTGGATTTTGAAAACGCCAAAGACAACGCAGACGAAATTGGCTACATTTCTCCGCTTAAGTCAGTTCACAAAAAACAAATAATGGATACTTTTGATTTAATAGATAAGAGTTTAAATCTTCGTTTGTTAGAGGCTCAAATTGATAAGTTTTTTGAAACTGGTAAAGTCACAGATATTGAAATCAAACCTAAATACGCAAATTTATTTGAAATACTAACTGCGCAAAAAGGCGATAAAGATGAGTTGTTTTTACACGAAGACAACATGAAAAAAGAAATAGATAGGCTTTGGATTTCGTTTAGAGGTTCAAATTAAAATAGTCCAAAAACTCACTAAAAATCCAACTAAATCACCACAAAATCTAAAGTTTTTAAAAAAACTCGCCAAAAATACAAAATTTAGACAGATTTTTTTGCCAAAAACACGAAAACTATGCAACAAAATGGCTTAGCAGTGTGTTTTTTCTCTTTATTTTTCAAAAAAATATTATATAATTATTTTGTATTTAGTAAATATTTGAAAGGGATCTGGAGCAAACACTAAATACTTTAATAAATTGCCTCTAGATATAAATTAAGTATGAAAATTACTAAAGTTCAAGTTAAACTTCTTGAAGATTCACAAAAACTTCTTGCAGTTGCTTCAGTTGTGTTTGACGATGTATTCGTTGTTCACGGTGTAAAAGTTCTTGAAGGAGAGTCAGGTCTATTTATCGCTATGCCTTCTCGTAAAACTAATACTGGTGAAAACAGAGACATTGCACACCCTATTGTAAGTGAATTTAGAGCAGAATTAACAGACGCTGTATTAAAAGAATACAACGCTCAAGTTCAAGCTAAATAAGTTAATTTAATATAATTTTAAAATAAAAGTAGGGTCTACCTACTTTTATTTTTTTAAACTAAAAAAACAAATAAGAAGGTTACATATGGAAACAATTATCAATGGTAAAAAAATTAAACTCTTTACTCTATCTGCAAACCCAGACCTTGCAGATAAAATTTCTGCATACACAAACATTCCTTTATCTAAAGTAAATACGCTGAAGTTCCAAGACGGCGAAGTTTGTCTGTCTGCAGACGAAAGCGTGCGAGCATGTCATACTTTTATAATTCAGCCAACTTGTCGTCCAGTTAACGAAAACTTAATGGAATTATTTATTTTTGTGGACTCGCTAAAAAGAGCGTCAGTCGGACCAATTTCTGTAATTATGCCGTACTATGGATATTGCCGTCAAGACAGAAAAGACCAGTCTAGACTGCCAATTACCGCAAAGCTGGTTGCAAATTTACTTGAAAAATCTGGAATTGACAGATTAATTTGCATTGACCTGCACGTTGCACAAATCCAAGGGTTCTTTGACATTCCGATTGACAACTTCTCAGCCGCTGCTGTTTTTGCTGCTCATATGGACAAAAAGAAACTAAAAGACGTGGTTGTAGTTTCACCTGACCACGGTGGGGCTGCGCGTGCGCGTAACTTCTCTAAACTACTTAAAAACGAAACGCCAATCGCAATTATTGACAAGCGCCGACCTCGTGCAAATGTTGCCGAAATTTTGAATATAATTGGTGATGTTAAAGACAAAACTTGTATCCTACTTGACGATATTATAGATACCGCCGGTACCTTAGTGGCAGGTGCAGAAGCCTTGCGAAAGGCAGGCGCAAAGGAAGTCTACGCAATTGCTACACACCCGATTTTTTCTGGCAACGCAATTGAAAAAATCAACAACTCTTGTCTAAAAGAAGTAATAGTAGCAGATACTATTCCGCTTCAACAAGACGCTAAAGAGTCTGCAAAAATTGTGCAACTGACCATGAGTAAAATGCTTGGTAAAGCAATTTTAAATATCATTAACGACGTTTCCGTAACCCCTGTATTTCAAAAAATAGAAGAGTAGATGAAACTAATTGTTGGACTTGGAAATCCAGGTGCGCAGTATGAAAAAACTAGACACAACATTGGATTTCAAATACTTGATTTAATTGAAACAAAACTTCAAAAACAGTTTACTTTTAACTCAAAATTTGAATGCTTTGAGTTAAAAGAAAAGATAAACAACGAAAACGTCGTTTTTATCAAACCCACAACTTACATGAACTTATCTGGAAATGCTTTGATTAAAGTTAAAAACTACTTTAAAGTAGACACTGCAGATATTTTGGTGATAGTTGACGACATAAACCTGCCACTTGGTTCAGTTAGAATAAGAGAATCTGGGTCTGCTGGTGGACACAATGGACTGAAAAGCATTGAGGCAGTACTTGGTACTACTCAGTATAAAAGAATAAAGATAGGTTGTGGTAAGCCAAATGCTGACGTTGATTTAAAAGACTATGTTCTGGCTAATTTCTCAAAAGTAGAACAAGATACTTTAACTAAAGAAGTCTATCCTGTTGCTACTGATGCAATTTCTGCTTTTATTTCTGGTGTTGAGTTTCACAAAATAACTTCTAAATACAATATAAATGCTTGATTTAAAACTTCTTAACTTCTTAAAAAATGCATATAAGAATGCCCGACACTCTGTATCTGAGTGCATTTCTTATAATGCATTTTTTACTGTTAAAACCTATTTAAATAGCACAGGGGCAGTGTTTTTAGTTCTGCCAAACCTACATCAGGCACAACTTTATTTTGACTATCTTTCCAATATCTTTGACCCAGAACAAGTTCTGTTTTTTCCGGTAGACGAACTGATTACTCAAATCATGGCCTTTTCTTCAAAAGACTTTTTAAGTCAGCGTGTCAACACAGTTCACGCACTTTTAAAAGACCAAAGAAAAATAGTAGTCACTAATGACCTTGCTTTAACTAAAAAACTTTTTAGTGTAGACAAGTACCAAGAAAACCAAGTTTTTATAAAACCAGGCATGGAGTTAAAACCAGAGACTCTGGCTGAAAAACTAATAACTTTTGGTTATCAAAAAGAGTACACTTTAAGCACACCAGAGACTTACTCAACTCGCGGAGATATATTTGACATTTATCCACTTGGCTACGTAGATCCTATTAGAATAAACTTTTTAGATGACATAGTTGAAACAATTAAAACCTTTAGTATAGATACTCAACTTTCAAAAACTAAAGTTGAGTCACTCTCTCTTTTTCCAGCAACTGAACTGTTTTACACAGACGACGAGTTGAAACAGGCTGAGTCTAAAATTAAAGGTTACTTTAGTAATTTAAACTTGTCCCTTGAGGAAAAAGAAAAGTTAAATAAAGATATGCTTAATTTAGTTAATAGAACTGAGTTAGATTCACTTGGTTTGTATTTAGGTTTTTTTGCCGAAAGTAATAATACTATCTTTGATTTTGGTAAATCCAGCGAAGTGATATTTGTAGATAAAGAAAAATACCAAATCAACAACATTCAACGCAAAGACGACCTTGCTCAATTTAAAACAAGATACAACGGCAGTAATTTAATTACCAGCAATTTTTTATATGACTATGAAAAGTCGCTTAGCAGAGCGACTTTAGAGTTTCAAACTAATGTATTTTTAAATGAAAAATACGTATTTGAGCCAGATTTTTACGCAGGTAACTTTGAAAAATTTTATATCTACAATAAAGATATTTTAAAAAAATATCAAACAGTTTTGCTCTACAAAACTGATACTGAAAAAAACCAAATTACCGATTTTCTTTTAGAAAAGGAAATTAAGTTTTCAGATAGTTTTGAAGATAAAGAGGAAGTTAATGTTTGGTTAGTTAAAGACAGCACGCATCTTAGTTTTATAGATCCTTTTTTAAAACTTGCTGTATTTTCTTCGTATGTTTTGTTTAACTCAAACTCCAAACCTAAAGTCAGATATAAAGCACTGCTTGGCAACGCCAAGACACTAGAAAACCCAGATGAACTTACAATAAACGAATACGTTGTGCATGTTAATTTTGGAATTGGTAAATATCTAGGTTTAACTACCAATACAATATCTGGATTTAAAAAAGACTATCTGTTGCTTGAGTACGCTAACTCAGAAAAAGTATATGTCCCAGTTTCACAAATTAACTTAGTGTTAAAATACGCAAAACCTGGTGCAGATGTTAAGTTAAGTGCGTTGGGTTCAAAAAAATGGACAGCCGCAAAACTAAAAGCCTATGAAAACGCAAAGGCTGTGGCAAGTCGTTTAATTGCTCTATATGAAGCCAGACATAACTCACAAGGCGCCGAAATTAAAGGAGAGCCTGAACTTGAGCAAGAACTTGCCAAAGACTTTAACTTTCAGTTAACTAAAGACCAAGAAACCGCCATTCAAGCGGTTTTTACAGACATGGCCAAACCAGTTCCAATGGAAATACTGATAATTGGTGACGTTGGTTTTGGCAAAACCGAGGTTGCTTTAAGAGCAGCCTACAGAGCCATAACTTCGGGCAAGCAAGTTGCCTATATTTGTCCAACTACTATACTAGCAAGTCAGCAAGCTGAACTTTTTAAAACTAGACTAACTAAGTTTGGGGTAAACGTCGCTGTGCTTTCCCGTTTGGTTGAAAAAAACAAACAGACCAAATACATACAAGGACTTAGCACGGGAATTTATGACATAGCAATTGGCACCCACCGTCTACTTTCTAAAGATATTAAATTTAAAAACTTAGGTTTACTTATAATTGACGAAGAACAGCGCTTTGGTGCGATTGACAAAGAAAAGATTAAAGAATTTACTTTAAATGTAGATACGCTTTACTTATCTGCAACTCCAATTCCTCGCACTCTTGAACAAACTCTTTCTGGCCTGAAGTCTTACTCTTTAATAGAAACACCTCCAAACAATCGCTATCCTGTCCAAACTTACGTGCTTCCGCACGAAGACTTAATTGTCAAAGAAATCATTCAAAGAGAACTTTCTAGAGCAGGCCAAGTTTTTTATCTTTTTAACGATATTGCCAAAATTAAACAAAAGTTAGAAACCTTAAAAGCCCAAGTTCCAGAGGCTAAAATAGCCTATGTACATAGCAAATTAAATAAAGTAGAGATTGAAAATATACTTAGCGATTTTGTTGAACACAAAATAGATGTGCTTTTAACCACTACTATTATCGAGGCTGGTATTGACATAGCAAATGCCAATACCTTAATTGTTGAACGCGCTGACCACTTTGGCCTGGCTCAACTTTATCAACTCAGAGGTAGAGTCGGCAGAAGTGACAAAATCGCTTATGCTTACTTTACTTACCAAAAAGGCAAAGAAATGACAGAAGACGCCAAAAAACGACTAAGTGCCATTAAACGCTTTGTTAATCTAGGATCTGGATTTGCCATTTCTTTAGAAGACCTTTCAATTAGAGGAGGTGGCGATATTTTTGGAAAAGAACAATCTGGCTTTATTGAAAGTGTGGGTACACAAATGTATTTAAAGTTAATTTCTGAGCAGTTAACTGGCAAACCTGCGTTTGAAGAAACTGACACTAAAACTTCCATTTACTCGCAATCCATTGACAAGACCTACATAGAAAGCGAAAACCTAAGAATTGCTTATCACAAAAAAATCGCAAGACTAACTTCTTTTAAAGAAGCGGAAACCTTGCTTGCTGAGTTTAAAGATATTTTTGGCGTAGTTCCTGAATCTGAGCAAAATTATGTATTATCCGTAGTTTTAAAAAACCTAAGACAAAGGCTAGATGTATTAAATATCTCGCTTGCAAATAAAGAAGTAGGCATAGAATTTAAAGACAGCCCAAATGCTATAATGTCTAAAAAACCAGTCTTGAGGTTTTGTGTTAAAAGTTCAAATGTGCGTTTAAAGTCTACTTTAAACTCAACATTTGTGTATTTAAAGACAGACAATTTAGCTGAGTGGACTAAAGAAACTATTTTATTTTTAGAGCACCTAGAAAAGGAGGCTGAAAATGCAGATAATTGACGGAATTAAAATCTCTGAACAAATTAAACAACAACTTAAGCAAGAAGTTAAACAAATAAAAAAACAAACTAATTTAGTGCCTGGTCTGGCAATTGTATTGGTTGGCTCAGATCCTGCTTCAAAGATTTACGTTAACAAAAAAATCAAAACAGCTACTGACCTAGGTTTTCAGGCGACTCTCTTTTCGTTTTCTGAAACTGAACCTAAAAGTAAAGTAATTACCCAAATTCAAAAATTAAATAAAGATCCTTTGTATTCAGGAATTATTGTGCAACTACCATTGCCAAAAGGTTTTGATAAGTTTGCAATACTAGACGCAGTTGCTAAAGAAAAAGATGTAGACGGCTTTGGCTTAGTTTCACAAGGCCTGCTTTTTGAAGGCAGAGCAGGGTTTTTGCCTGCTACTGCTAGAGGTGTACTTGAGTTAATTGAAAGTACTGGCACGGAAATTAAAGGTAAAAACTGCGTTGTTGTTGGGCGTAGTTTAATTGTTGGGCAACCTGTTGCCAAAATCCTGCAAGACAGAAATGCAACTGTTACAGTTTGCCACAGCCACACTAAAAACTTAGAGTTTTTCACTAGAAACGCAGATATTTTAGTAGTAGCTGTTGGTATTCCTAATTTTATTAAAGGCAGTATGGTTAAGGCTAACTCTGTAGTAATTGATGTTGGTATCAACAAGGTTGATGGTAAAATAGTTGGCGATGTTGAGTTTAGTTCAGTTGCTAAAGTCGCCAGCCACTTAACACCAGTACCAGGTGGAGTGGGACCACTTACTGTGGTTTCACTTCTTAAAAACACACTAGATGCGTTTAAAAAAAATAAACAAACTTAAATAGATAATCAAAATAACTAAAAATATTTTTTGTGTTTAAACAAGTTTACAAGACCAATCAAGGTCTAAACACTGGTTTAACTCAAAATTAACACCTTAAACCAAAAATTTTTAGCATAAGTTTAGCAAAATAAGACCAAAAAGTTCATTTTTGGTCTTTTCTTTTAACTTACTCTATTGTATAATCTAACAAGTTGCAAAGTCTTTTTGTTAGGCTAAGTTACCAAAATAATTGCAACTCTTGGGAGGTTAAATGAAAGCCTATATTACTGCACAACTTGATTTTATTGATGTTGAGAAGAAAACTCAAGAACTTGAGTCTATTTTTCTGGCCAATAACCTTAAAATAATTGCCAAGTCTCCTGCTGTCAAAGTTACTCCTGCTAATTTTAAACAACCTAAACACAACTTTACTTTGGCCTATGTTTTAGAGACTGCTTTGACACCACTTCAACTCTTTATTTTCTTAAATCAATTAAAAGGTAAAGCAGAAACCAAAGAACTTAAAAACTTATCTTGGCTTGAACTTAACTTTATTTATGCAGACGACATTATTTTTAACTTACCAACTTTTAAATTGCCAAACCCAGTTAGATTAACAGACCCTATTCACTTAAACTTACTTTGCAAAATTGAGGCCGAAAAACTAGATCCTGAAAAGAAAACTTCAATTAAAACACTGGCTGAAAAAGTTTCAAAAAAATACGTACTTGACTACCTTGAGACCAGAGCAGACTTTAATATGGGACTAGAACGTATGAATTATTTTTTAAAGAACTTAGAGTTCTTAAATCAAATTCCCTATATTCATGTAGTTGGAACTAACGGCAAAGGTAGCACTTCGCTTTACATTTCTAAAGCCCTTGAGCGAAATGGCTACAAAGTTGGCTTATTTCAGTCGCCTTACGTAAAGAGTTTAACTGACTCAATTTCTATATCCGGCAAAGAAATCACGTTTTCAGAAATTTATTTGATTTTAAATGTCTTGATGCATTTAATCAATATTTCTGACAACAATGGTGTTGAAATTTCTCGTTTTGAACTTGAGTATTTAATTACCCTAATTCATTTTGCTAAAAACAAAATAGACTACGCAGTCGTAGAAGCGGGACTAGGTGGTAGAGATGACGCTACAAACGCTACTAAAAATAAACTAGCAACGGTAATTACCAGAGTAGATTTAGACCACACTAAGTTTTTAGGAAAAAACCGCCGTGTGATTTTAGAGCATAAAGCAGACGCAATTCGTGAAAACGGTTTAGCCGTTGCCTTGCCGCTTGGCAAGGCTCTTGAAAACTATTTACACGACAAATGCAAGGAAAGAAATGCCAAGTTAGAAATAGTTAACTTAAAAGAAATCAATAAAGCCAATGTTGGTATCAACGTTTGTAGTTATGAGTATAGTGGTAGATTAGTTAAGTTAGAGGCCAGAGGTCGTGTGCAAATTCAAAACTCATTTTTAGCACTAAACGTGTTAAAGCATTTAAATGACCGCGGAGTTATTAAAACTGATTTTGATAAAAACGTAGATGCGGTGTGTGAGACTAAATATCAAGGTAGATATGAGTTTATTAAAGAAAACGTGATGATAGACGGTGCACATAACTTAAATGCTTTTAAAGAACTTTCTCAGTTTATAAGAGATACCTTGCCACAAGGTTCAACTGTGCTGCTTTTAATGTCTTGTATGAAAGACAAAAATTACACCAAAATGGTTGAAGAAATCATTAAGATTAAAAACTTAACAGTAGTGACTAGCGAAGTTACTATAAAACCCGACAGAAGTTTAACATCTATAGAACTTGCTAAAGAGTTTATTAACCAAGGTGTGCGACCACTTGGTGTGGTATCAATTAAAGATTTTATTTTAAAACTAGACACTTTGGCCAAAAAATATGACCTGGTTTTAATTGCAGGTTCGCTTTACATGATTACTGAACTTAAACTAATCTTAGAAGATTTAAAAGAAAAATCAAAAAAAGAATAAATTTTTCAAAAAATCCCTTTAAATTTGCAAAAAAATTTTAATGTAAACGCTTACATTTTGAAAATATAAGTGGTAAAATATTTAAGCAAGTGTAAAGGGGTTTTTATTTATGAAAAAAGCATTTGTTTTACTGTTAGTCGCGATGTTGTCGTTCTTTTTCTATTGTTGTACAAAAGTTAATTTAAATACGATAATGAACGAAGTTAGTTTAAAGGACTACTCTAATAAAAGAGTCAATGCAGACATTCAAACTAATTTAGAAGAACTTAAAAACAAATATAAAGTAGACATTAAGGTTGAGTTTAACGACAACGAAATTGCATGTTATGAAAACTCAACAATTAAGATAAACAAAAAATCAGAAGACAGTACTTTAATTGTAAAAATTACGGTTAGTTATAAAAACAAACAACTTACCAAGTTGTTTAAGATTTTTATTGCCAAAATAGACAACACTTTACCTGATCCTTCACCAACCCCTGATCCAAACCCACAACCAAATCCTAACCCACCAACTCCGTCCCCAGAGCCTGAACCAAATCCAACTCCTAAAAACCAGCATCCTGTAATTAAAGCAGTTCAAGCAAATGACAATGAAAAAGTTACCGCAATTGGCTGGATAGTTGCCTATTACTTAAACTTTGGCGTGGCTCTTCAAGACAGTACCGGCGGAATTACTTTAAAATCAGGTAAAAACGACTCAGTTAAGTTTAGTCAAATCCAAGCACTGGTTGGCAAGTACGTTCAAGTTTCTGGAACTCGCACTGTATACAACGGTTTAGTTCAAATTTCGAAAATTACTGAAATTAAAGAAATTTCAAATCCAGAAGAACCTTTTCCAGCGGCCCTAGACATAACTAAACTAGACATTGTTAAACACCAGGCTAGACTACAAAGTACGCTAGTTAGCATCACTAACGCAAAGGTTAAAAGTTTTGAAAAAGATAAAAAATTCGGAAACATCAATATTGTTTTTGAGTTTTTCGGCAAACAACTTACTTTTAGATATGACAGCCGCGTAAATAAAGCCAAATGGGCTTCAATACTTGAAAACTTAAAACCAGGTAAGTCTTATGACCTGACTAATTTAGTGTTTTCGTTTTACAACCAACCACAATGTTCAGTTTCAGAAAGTTTTGAGTTTAAATCGCACGTTAATGAAAGCGGGAAAATCAATGTTTTCTTTGACTTAAACGGGGGAACTATTGCAGGCGGTGTTCAACCACAAATTATTGAAGTTGGACAAACTGCAAAAAACCCTGGCAACCCAACTAAGCAAAACTACGAGTTTTTAGGTTGGTCTAAAACTGGCAAAACCGACGATATTTTTAATTTTAACGCTAAGTTAACCGAAGACACAACACTTAAGGCTGTATATAAATACAATGGACCTGCAGAAGATTTAGATGAAGTAAATGGTTATTATTCTTCTGTAAAAGGTCTGGAAGGCGATGCGCTTCGCGCTAGACTTAAACAAATCATAGACAAACCTGCAACTTCTTACGACACAGCACTAGAAGCCCTTAGAAAAGCAGATGAGTCTATCTCAAATCCTGGTTATTTTTATTTAGCGTATACTGGAGACAGTCCAAGATTTCAGTATCGGATAAACTCAAAAGACGGCTGGAACCGTGAACACGTTGTGCCAAACTCTAAATTAAGAGAACACGGTATTGCAAAAGGTGAACTTCACAACTTAAGAGCCTGCGATATTAAAATCAATTCAAGTAGGTCTAACTATCCATTTGTTGAAGGAAGTGGCACAAATAAAGCAATTAACGGCAATACCTACTATCCAGGCGATGAACATGTTGGCGATATCGCCAGAATTTGTCTGTATATGGCTCTGCGTTATGACTTTCCGCTTAAAAAGGTAGGTAAATTAGAGACTTTCTTAAAGTGGCATAGACAAGATCCGGTTAACGAATTTGAAAAAAGAAGAAACAACATTTTGGCTCAATATCAAAAAAACCGAAACCCTTTTATTGACAACCCACAGTTTGTTGAAAAAATTTTTGGAAGTGCCAAAACTACTTCCTTAAATGAAGTTATGTATAGTCTTTACTTGCAACTAGTTAAACCGGTTTGTATATTTGGACAAAAACTAGATTTATAAATTAAATTTAAGTAATATAAAAAGGCCTGAAAAGGTCTTTTTATTTGAGTATTTATAAGATATTTAACTAAGAGTTAATTGATAATTTTTTTCCACTTTAACAAGATATTTATATCTGAATTAACCGACTGTTTCGTTCTCTTTTACCTTTAAAAGCTGTATTTTCTACTAACTTAATTGTTTTTATATCTATTTTTAAAGGTAATATAAGCACACATTTTTGTCATTTTCTAGGTTACGACCCTTTTTATAGAATATTAGCGGTTTAAATTATTAAGTTTTGAATTTAAAATAGTGCGCTTAAAACAAATCACACAATAATTTAGACCAACACCTGTTAAAAAATACAGAAAAAAGTTATGTATGTGATAGTTGCCTACACTGTCAAAAACTATAAAATCGCATTGTTATGCCTTTTTTGAATTTTATATAATTTTGCAACTTTTGTTTTTATAGCCGTTTGATATATATATATATAAATTGATATAGTAAATAGCGTTTATAGCGAAAGACAGATGAGGTTTTTAACTGTAAAACACGCTAATAAAGTCATATTTAAGGAAATTAGTGATGTCAATATTAAAGCATCCAAAATTTTACAAAATCACTTTATATAATTTATATAAACATAGCGCAATACTTTTGCATAACTTACACAAGGAGAAAAATATGCAACCTGAACAAAATATGCAGTTTAATATACTCCGCAAGAAAAGAAAAGGATTTTTAATCCCGGCTTTATTTATTCTTGCGTTTACTTCACTTATTTTACTTGTTGTCTTTTTATTTTCACACCCTACAGTTTATTTTTCTAAAAATAGTGGTTTCACCGAACACGATGCTGTTAAGGCTGGAAAAAATAAACTACGCTTTGTGGTGCCAGAAACTATAGATACAACTAAGTCTACTTTCATTTCTGTTAGAAAAGAATGGTTCACAACTAGCAGACTAGGAACAATTGTTGACATTAAGGCAAAACCAGGTAAATACTTAGCCCTTGACTTTACAGACCGTCAACACGACTCTGAAGTTTTTACTATCTACACTAAGAACTGGTTTGGAATTAAAAAGCAGTACGACGTAATTGTTGATTACTCTAACTTCCTTCGTATCTTTTTCCCTGAGTCACATGATGGTGCGATTCCTCGCAAACCAGAAATTCTTCCATATTCTAAACTGCAAACTGAACACAAACACAAATACGAAGAACTTTACAAAATCAAAAGTTTCTATGCATACGACAAAGATGGAAAAATCGCTCCAGAACCTATTCACAGAAGAGATGTTTTTTCTAAAGACATCGCTCAGGGCCGTGCATTTATTGTTAACAACAGCACGCAAATTTCTTTAGTTTATGATTTCTTACTGCCAGGTATCTTTAAAAACCAAGCACAAAAAACTCAAGTTTACGACCTTGTTGACAAAACTGTTGGAAAAGCAAAAACTCTAGACCCTGAAAAACAAGGACACGAAATTCAGTTTAATACTCCTCCTTTCTATATTTCTAAGTTCCTTGGTTGGTACTACATTGACCCAACTGGCAACCGAGTTGACTTGAAACCGGGTGAAGAGTTTAATATCCCAACTTGGGTAAAATCTGAACTTAGACTAATTGCTAAATACGACATTACTGCCGATATAGATAAGTTAGCTCCAGCCCTTGACAAACAAGGTCTGGTTGCGGTTTCATACTTTGATGGCGTGCAAAGAGTATTTTTAGATATTGTCAAGAGAGGCACACCACTTCGTGAACACATCTACAATAAAGACGGATATGTTTATGAAGGCTGGTATAAAGACAGCGCTTTCACAAAAAAAGTAGACTTTAGTCAAGAAGTTGCAACTACTCATATTTCGCTTTACTTAAAGTCAATTCCTCAAAACCAACCACAACCCGAAAAACCAACTAAATACCATACTATTACTTTCAAAACTCCAGATGGTGCATCTCAACTTTCTCCAGCAAAAGTAGCGCGCGACCAAAAACTTGACGCAAACTATGCAGCGCCTAACCGAGTTTCAAAAGTTTATCCAGACGGTAAACTTGAAGAGCTTGACTACTGGACAATTTGGGATCCTGTTAATAACCAAGACACAGGTGTTAAGTTTGACTTTAATACTCCAATTACCAGCGACCTTATACTGTATGCTCATTTAAGACCATATAAAGCACCAGACTCAGAACGTCCAGTAAATTTCAAAGTACTTGACCATATTCAAAACCAAACACTTTACGACAAAACTTTAACTGCAGTTAACAACAAAATTCAAGACGCAGATAAAGCAGAAATCAACGGTATTTTGGGAAATGTTCCCGCTGATGTTGAAACTCCTATGGGCACATATCGCTTCAAAGGTTGGTATTTAAATGGTGACATCAACTCTCCATTTAATATAGACGACACACTTTCTAAAAACATAAAACGTTTCGAAATTCACGCAGTTTATGACTTTGAGCCAAATGACAAAGTACCAAACCCACAAGACCCAGACAACCCGCTTCCTCTTGACCCAAGTTTAGTTAAACTAACTTTCTTAACGCCTGAGCGCACTGTGCTTGCAGTTCAAACTCAAGAAAAAGGCAAGGCTTACGCAGGAACTCTGCCTACAATTTCTAAACTAGGCTACGTATTTAAACACTGGGCTTACTTTGAAAACAACGAAGTTAAAGACCAATTTGATACTACTGCTGTTTTAAATGAGAACAAGGTGCTATACCCTGTGTTTGAAAAAGATCCAAACGCAAACCTTGAAAACGAAGAACTCAACACAGTTAAGATCTACAATCCACTACTTAAATCAACTCAAGTCTTAAAAGTTAAAAAAGGTGAACTACTTGGAGTAGACACAAGCGCCTACACCACTACTATTGAAGACAAAGAATACGTGTTTGACAAGTTCACTAAAGAAGATGATTCTACTTTTGATCATTTAACTACGCAAATTACTAAAGACTTAAACTTAACCGTTAACCTAAAAGAAAAAGTACTTGATGGCTTTAAGTCAATTGACACAAAAATTAGCGATCCTGTTCAAGGAAAAGTTTTATATGAAGGCAAAATCCGCGTCAAAGACGGCCAAATTTACGCACCAGACCGCGCGAAACTACAGGCTATCTTAGACACAGTTGGCGCAGACATCGACGGCGCTATGGGTAAATATCAATTTAAGGGCTGGTATTTAGATGGAGACACTAATTCTCCGTTTACAGTTAACGACCAAATTGATCAAAATACTGCTCGTCTAGATGTTCAGGCAGTTTATGACTTTGAGCCAAATGACAAAGTACCAAACCCACAAGACCCAGACAACCCGCTTCCTCTTGACCCAAGTTTAGTTAAACTAACTTTCTTAACGCCTGAGCGCACTGTGCTTGCAGTTCAAACTCAAGAAAAAGGCAAGGCTTACGCAGGAACTCTGCCTACAATTTCTAAACTAGGCTACGTATTTAAACACTGGGCTTACTTTGAAAACAACGAAGTTAAAGACCAATTTGATACTACTGCTGTTTTAAATGAGAACAAGGTGCTATACCCTGTGTTTGAAAAAGATCCAAACGCAAACCTTGAAAACGAAGAACTCAACACAGTTAAGATCTACAATCCACTACTTAAATCAACTCAAGTCTTAAAAGTTAAAAAAGGTGAACTACTTGGAGTAGACACAAGCGCCTACACCACTACTATTGAAGACAAAGAATACGTGTTTGACAAGTTCACTAAAGAAGATGATTCTACTTTTGATCATTTAACTACGCAAATTACTAAAGACTTAAACTTAACCGTTAACCTAAAAGAAAAAGTACTTGATGGCTTTAAGTCAATTGACACAAAAATTAGCGATCCTGTTCAAGGAAAAGTTTTATATGAAGGCAAAATCCGCGTCAAAGACGGCCAAATTTACGCACCAGACCGCGCGAAACTACAGGCTATCTTAGACACAGTTGGTGCAGACATTGACACTGTACTTGGTAAATACCGCTTTAAAGGTTGGTATTTAAACGGAGACATCAACTCTCCGTTTACAGTTGACAGCAATTTAGATCCAAATACTACTAACTTAACAGTTAAGGCAGTTTACTACTTTGAAGATAACAATAAAGTACCAAATCCAGATAATCCTAGTGACCCTCAGCCACTTGACCCTACTTTAATTAAAGTTACTTTCCTTTCAGACAGCTACTCAGTTATCTCTGTTCAAACAAGTAAAAAAGGAAAAGTTTTTGATGGAACCCTTCCAAATGTTGAAAAACGTGGCTACATCTTTAAACACTGGGTTTACTTTAAAGCAGGAGTAGTTGGCTCTATTTACAACGAACAAGATGTGCTTACTGAAAACACAGTTCTGTATCCTGTCTTTGAAAAAGATCCAAGCGAACCTGAGCCAAAAAATACTGCTAAAGTCACTATGCAGAGCGAATTGCTTGGACAAAGCGAACATAGGTTTGTCAAAAAAGGTACAAAACTAGATTTAGATCCACAACAATTTAATACTAAAGTTGGCAAATACTTGTATAAGTTTAAACGTTTCGTTGACGAAAACGGAAATACTTTTGACTACAAAACTAAGCCAATTTTTGAAGATATTACTTTAAAAATAGAATACGAAAAAACTGAGCCGAAGGCTAAGTACACTATTAAACACGTATTTGAAGGGGTTGAAGGACAAATCCCTGAAACCACTCAAACTGTAGAAAAAGAAACTACTGTTGGCAGCGAGATCACTGTAGACAGCAGTGATGGTCTACCTGGTCTTGACCACGGCTTTGATTTAGTTGACTCAACTGAAACTAAAACAGTTAAAGCAGACGGTTCTACTGAGTTTATCTTAAACTATAAGCGAAAAGAGTTTACTGTAACTTACCAAGCAAACTACCGCAATCAATTCCCAGGAACTACAGTTTCAAACGAACCTCAAACTCACAAAGTTAAATATCAAGAGAAAATCAAAGAACCAAACCCTGTGCCAAAACTAGAGCGACACGGCCGCACATATACCTTTAAACACTGGCAACTTGAGTCTACTATGAACGGAGTCTACAGTGAGCAAAGTCCTTATAACTTCAACACGAGAGTTAACCGCAATGTTGATTTAGTGGCTTACTTTGAAGAAAAAATTGAAAAAGTTAACTACAATATCGTACATATGTTAGAAAAACAAGGCGAAAGTAGTGCACTTAACGGTCAATACGACAGAATTGAAGAAGTTGTTCAAGACCAAAAAGTAGAAGATGGGGCTACTTACCGAGATTACTCAGCACTAGACTCTAACTTATACGAAAAAGATTTAGCACACCCAGATAATCTGCTTAGTGCGCAGCTTACAACTGGCGATAATACTACCGAAGTTCGCCAATACTATAAGTTAAAAGAAACTACTGTTAACTTCCAAAAAACAACAGGTATTGAAAGTTTCGGTTCTGCTGAAACTATCGTGGTTAAGAAAACCCGTAAAATTGACTTGCCAAACTACAACTTAAAGGCTAACTACGAGTTTACAGGTTGGAGTTTAAGTCAAAACGGACCAAGTCAGGCTAAGTTTATTGCAAGCGGTGACAGTATGGATATTTACGCGAACACTAGAATTCTTGAATCTAGAGTTAAATACACTATTTTAACTCAAAGAGCAGATGGTGGATATGACACAACTTACCAAACCAAAACTGCCTTAATTGGCTCAGTTCACACAGCAAGTTATGCAAATCCAAATAGTTCTATTTACCAAGACCCTCGTTTCAACCCTACTCAATTTACAGTGAGCGCAAATGAAGACGAAAACCAAGTCACTGTAACAATTGACAGAAATGTCTACACAGTTACTTTTGAAGTTATTGGTCATTCTGGTCAAATCCTGAATAGAGTAATTAGGCATGGTGCTACAATTGGAGCGATTGATGAAAGCCAGTTTTCAGTAGATGGAAATGGTATTATAAAGACTGAACTAGATGGTATAGAAAAAACTAAGGAAGAAATTGAAAGTTTCTTAGTTCAAAAAAACCATAAAGTAACTTTGCATATTGGCAGACTTATTAAGAAGTTTGGTAAATACCCACAAACTAGAGTTGACAATCCTGCAGGAATTCGTCATATAAAAGACGAAGTACACGAACTTAGGTTTAACACAAAAGGCAATAACTACACTATGCAGTTTACTCGCAGTTACTGGCAAGACAACGCCGACAATAAATATGAAAAATACAATGGTCAATACTTTAAAATTGAAGATGTTATTTTTGTTAAAATTCCTAAACTAAACACCTGGTATACCGACAAAATAATTGACTTTTCACCTTTTAACATTAGTAACATTAATTATCCTGATGATGCGAAACCTGAGCGCTCTATTTTTAAATCACTTGTTGAAGATATTGGAAAAGTTTTAGGCGGTGAAGTTCACATGCCTACTTATGATAGCGGCGATTTTAAATTTAAACCAGCCTATGACGCAGGTATACAGTCTCGGTTATTAAAAGAATCAACTGACTATGCCAAAGCAATTTTAGGTAGTGAAGATCGTGATATTAAAAAATATCGTGGTTTTGATTTAACCCCTATTGTTGTTGAAGGAGATAGCTTTTCTTACCGAAAAAGGTACCATCAGCACTGGTGGCTCGCTACTCAGGTAGACTACCCTACTGCTATCGTTAACATCGTCAGAAACGACAACATCTTGGGCATTGCTGGCGTGTCCAATGTTTTCGGTGTAGTGGTTTGCATTAGGTAGTCTCTTGACTGTTTGTACAGGTACTTGCATTTATTTTCATTTTAGAGATTTAACCACTGATTTAACCCCATAAAAAATAATCGCTTAATTTATACAATCAACTTTTTGAAAATATAAAAAGCTTTTCAAAAGCAAGCAAACAAGTTTTTTGAATCATATAATTTAAACTAAATTTAAAATTACTCTACTTCACTTTGCATATTAGAGTGAAGTAGAGTAAGAATATCAATAGTTTTAAAAATCAAAACATAAAAACCAGAAAGTATTTAAATCACTTTTGTTTAGTATTTATTAAAAATCCCACATCTAAAGTTAAAACAAAGGTAATTTAAATATTTTAATTGCTAAAAAACCACATATAATACTTTTTTAAAAAAGAGAGGCTTAAATATGCTAATTAATAAAAGAAAAAGTTTTATAATTTCGGCTTTGTTTATCTTTGCCTTAATTTTAACTGCTTTGTTTTTAATTCTTTCATTTATGCACCCCACACTTCATTTGACTAAAACCAGCGGTTTTAGCCAAAAAGACTTAAAAAAACAGTCAAATAAACTACGCTTTGTAGTGCCAGATACTATTGACACCACCAAATCTACCTATATTTCAATTAAAAAAGAGTGGTTTGAGAGTTCTGGCCTTGGCAAAATTACAGAAATCAAAGCCAAACCAGGCAAGTACTTAGCCCTGGACTTTACAGACCGACAATACGACTCTGAAGTCTTTACAATTTACACAAAAAACTGGTTTGGAGTTAAAAAACAACACGACATAATTGTAGACTACTCAAACTATTTGCGTGTGTTTTTCCCAGAGTCTTACGACGGTGCCGTTCCGCGTAAACCTATTATTCTTCCATACTCTAAACTAGAGACTGCATATAGAGCCAAACTAGAAGACCTTCGCAGATACGACTCTTTTTTCGCCTACGACAAAAAAGGCTTAGTTGTATCTACTGCTGTTCACAGTGAAGAAGTTTTTAATAAGCAAAACGCACAAGGTCGCGCATTTATTGTTAACAACAACACCCGCATTTCTTTAGTTTATGATTTTGTGCTACCTGGTATTTTTAAAGACCAAACACAAAAAACCCAAGTTTACGAGCATATCGAAAAAGCAGTTGGTAAAGCCAAAGCCTATGACCCTGCAAATCAAGGTCTGGAAATTAAGTTCAACACTCCACCTTTTTATATAACTAAGTTCTTAGGGTGGTATTATACAGACCCTGCGGGCAATCGCGTTGACTTACTGCCAGGTCAAGAGTTTCAAATTCCGACTTGGGTGAAATCTGAACTTAGACTAATTGCTAAATACGAAATGACTACAGACGTAAGTAAGTTAGGTCCAGCCTTAGATAAGCAAGGTCTGGTTTCAGTTTCTTATTTTGATGGGCCTGATCGCGTATTTTTTGACATTGTCATAAAGGGAACGCTACTAAAAGAGCGAGTTTACGCAAAGTCAGGATACGCTTATCAAGGTTGGTACACTGACCCTGAACTAACTAAAAAAGTAGATTTCAAAAAAGACATAGCAGATACTCACACTGTGCTTTACTTAAAATCTAAAGAAAGACCAGAAACACCTTCGCGAACTCACACTGTAAACTTCATTACTAGAACTCACGCAAATAAATTACTACCACTTACCATTAAACACGGTGAAAAGCTTGACTCAAACTACTCACTTCCAACTACTGTGTCTTATCTAGATAGTGAAGGTGATTTGTATGAACTATATTACTGGAACTTAGTTGACCCAATTACAGGCACTAAAACTAAATTTGATTTTAGTACTCAAATTACCGAAGACATTACACTTGAAGCCGTACTTAAAAAAAGACTAATTCCAAACTCTAAGTACACAATAAAGCGATACTTTGAATCAGTTGAAAATCCAGGTGAGTTTATTGAAGACATATCTAAACAAGAAGAGGTCATTGGTCAGGTTCCAGGTCAAGAAGTTGAATTACTTCCGCATCAATACAGAGCCCCAGAAGGCTTTAATTTACTTAATTCAACTGTTTTAAAAAAGACAATTGAAAGAGACGGAACCACAATATTTGAACTTAAATACTCACGTAATCGCTATACAGTTACTTATGAGGTTAATTACAACGGCAATCACTTTGCCGGAGTAACTACTTCTGACCAACCTAGTCAGACTGTTCTATACGAAGGTAAAGCAACTAAACCAGCAACCCCTTCACTTACTAAACTAGGATACACATATTCATTTAAACACTGGCAACTCAAAGACGAAATGGGCAATTCCTACAAAGAAACTACTGAATTTGATTTTGAAAACACCAAAATCACTAAAAATACAACTTTGGTAGCTTATTTTGAAGAAACAGCAAATTTAGTTAACTACACAATTAACCATGTACTTCCTGGTTTAAATAATGCAGTTGGAGAAACAAAACCAGAAATCAAACAAGCAATCGTAGATACTAGTTTAACTATTGATGAGAACAATGCTAATCCTGCTTATCTAGCGGGTTTTGAACCGATTGTAAACAGTGAAACTAAAAATATTGAAGCAGATGGCTCAACCGTTTTTACTATTAACTATCGTCGTCGTAAGTTTACTGTAACTTACGAAGTAAATTACAACGGCAACCATTTTAATGCAACTCCGTCATTACAAGACCCTGAAACCGTTGAGTATGAAGGCACTGCTACTAAACCAAGCGCTCCTACTTTAACCAGAGTTGGCTATACCTATACATTTAAACACTGGCAACTTAAAGACGAAATGACTTATCAACAAGACGCAGAGTTTGATTTTGAAAACACTAAAATCACTAAAAACTTAACGTTAGTTGCTTACTTTGAAGAACAAGCAAACCCAGTTAACTACACAATAAACCATGTACTGCCTGGCCTTAATGGTGCAGTTGGCGAAACAAAGCCAGAAATCAAACAGGCAACTGCAGACACTAGTTTAACTGTTAGCGAAACTAACGCTAACCCTGCTTATCTTGCGGGTTTTGAGCCGATTGTAAACAGTGAAACTAAAAATATTGAAGCAGATGGCTCAACCGTTTTTACTATTAACTATCGTCGTCGTAAGTTTACTGTAACTTACGAAGTAAATTACAACGGCAACCATTTTAATGCAACTCCGTCATTACAAGACCCTGAAACCGTTGAGTATGAAGGCACTGCTACTAAACCAAGCGCTCCTACTTTAACCAGAGTTGGCTATACCTATACATTTAAACACTGGCAACTTAAAGACGAAATGACTTATCAACAAGACGCAGAGTTTGATTTTGAAAACACTAAAATCACTAAAAACTTAACGTTAGTTGCTTACTTTGAAGAACAAGCAAACCCAGTTAACTACACAATAAACCATGTACTGCCTGGCCTTAATGGTGCAGTTGGCGAAACAAAGCCAGAAATCAAACAGGCAACTGCAGACACTAGTTTAACTGTTAGCGAAACTAACGCAAACCCTGCTTATCTTGCGGGTTTTGAACCGATTGCAGGTAGTGAAACTAAAAATATCGAAGCAGACGGATCTACTGTGTTTACTATTAACTATCGTCGTCGTAAGTTTACAGTAACTTACGAAGTAAACTACCTGAACCACTTTGAAGGTACACCATCTATTCAAAATCCTGAAACTGTTGAGTATGAGGCTAATGCTACTCAGCCACCTATGCCAACAATTACAAAACACGGTCGTACTTACACTTTTAAACACTGGCAGTTAAAAGATGAGACAGGTAACTCATACAATTTAGCCACTTCTTTTGACTTTAGCACTAAAATCACTAAAAATACTGAACTAGTTGCCTACTTTGAAGAGACAATTGATAAAGTGAACTATAAAGTAGTTCATTATCTTGAAAAAACTGGTGAAGACAGTGCACTAAACGGTCAATACGACAGAATAGAAGAAGTTAAACAAGACCAGAAAGTAGAAGAGGGTGCTGCTTACCACGATTACTCAGCACTAGACTCTAACTTATATGAAAAAGACACATCGCATCCGAATAATCTGTTAAACTCACAACTTACAACTGGCGACAACACAACTGAAGTTCGTCAATATTATAAATTAAAAGAAATAAACGTCAAGTTTGGAAAAACTGAAGGTATTGACAGCTTTAAATCAGCTGATACAATTATGGTTAAAAAAACCAGAAAAATTACTTTACCTGAGTTTAACTTAAAAGATACATATAACTTTCTAGGCTGGAGTTTAAGCGAAAACGGTCAAGTTCAATCTAAGTTTATAGCAGGCGATGAAAACATTAAAATATACGCTCAAACTGAACTGCAAAACAGAGAAATCATCTACACTGTTAAAACTCAAAAATCAGATGGTAGTTATACCGTAAACACTGAGACTAAGAGCGAAAAAATTGGCACAAACCATACAGTTAATTACGCAAACCCAGACAATACTGTGTATCAAAACCCAGTATACAGTGTGGATAATTTGACTGTAAGCGCAGATGAAACTCAAAACAAGGTAACCGTTACTATTGACCGCAAAACTTACACAGTGACTTATCAAGTTGAAGGACACGCGTCTACTATTCCAAGTAAAACATTTAGACATGGCGAAAAACATGGCGAAATTGATGAAAGTAAGTTTGAAGCAGATGACCTTGGTATTGTTAAGTTAGAACTAGATAATAGTCAAAAAACTAAAGAAGAAATCAAAAATTTATTAGTTACAAAAAATCATATAATTAAGGTTTATGTTGGAGAACCCACTAAAATTGTTGGTAAATACCCACAAACCAAGGTTGATAGTCCTGCTGGAATACAATTTGAGCGAGACGATGTTCGTGAACTTAAATTTAATTCTAAGACTGTTAACCACACAGTAAATTTCACTCGCAGATACTATAAAGACAGTTCAGGCAATAGATACGAAATGTATAATGGCAATTACTATAAGTTTGAAGATGTTGAGTTTGCAAAAATTCCTAAACAAAGAACTTGGTTTACTAAACACATTATTGACGTTTCATTTTTCAACATTTATTACAATGGTTACTCTGATAACGGCAAACCTGAGCATTCTATTTTTAAGGCTATGGTTGAAGAAATTGGAAAAATTATCGGTGTAAATACTTATATGCCTACATATGATGATGGAGATTTCAGTGTTAAACCTGCTCTGGATACTAATCAAAACGACAAATTATCACGAGATTCTACTGACTATGCCAAAGCAATTTTAGGTAATTTTGGTGGTCATCAAACTAGCTATTATCGTGGTGTTGACTTAAATCCTTTTGCAGAACCTGACAGTTTGATTGCTAATTACCACTGGCGCAGCAGATGGCAATGGTGGCTCGGTACTCAGTATCCTCGCTCTAACCCAAGTGCGTATCATATCCGTCGCGGTGGCCTACTGTACGACAGTGATACCTACTCCGTTTTTGGTATAGTAGTTTGCATTAGGTAGTCTCTTGACCGCTTGGCGTAGGTACTCTCTTTCATTTCTGTTTTAGAGATTTTCCCACTGCATGGCTTTCTCATGCGGAACAATTGTTTATTTTGTTTTAAGGCGAGTAGACTTTATTGCTACAAATTTACTTGATTACTATTAGTTTGCTAAATCTATTTGTAAAAAATACGCAATTATAAGTTTACAACAAAAAGCATATCACTAAATGAGTTAAATTTGTGTCTTGCTTATTATTCTTAATTTTATAAATTATCATATAGTGTACGCAGTTGAGAATTCTTTACTTTGATATTGTGGTAAAAGCGGGAATTCTTAAATAAAATGTCTAATAAAAAAAGCCGATGGAAACATCGGCTTTTTTGTGTGTTGTATGTAATTGGTTTGTAAAAAACCTGAACTCAAAACTAACGTTTTGAAAATTGAGGTGCGCGGCGAGCTTTGCGAAGACCGTATTTTTTGCGTTCTTTAATGCGTGGGTCTCTAGTAATTAGCCCTGCTGGTTTTAGAATTTGTCTAAGTTCAGGGTTTAGTTCAAGCAAGGCTCTGGTAATTCCAAGGCGGATTGCACCGGCTTGGCCAGAAATTCCACCACCATTAACATTTGCAGAAACATCGTATTGGCTTTCTAAGTTAGTTAAAGCCAGTGGTTGCATAACGTCAAGGCGAACAGCCGCAGAGGCAATATAGTTGCTAAACTCACGACCATTTACTAAAAACTTACCTGTACCTTTAGTTAAGATAACTCTTGCAACTGAGTTTTTGCGGCGACCAGTTCCTCTAAATTGTACTAATTGCATAATTATTTAACCTCCAAGATGGTTGGTTTTTGTCCGCTGTGTCTGTGCTCTTGACCAGCATAGACAAAAAGTTTTTTGCCAATTTGGCGACCTAGTCTAGTTTTTGGAAGCATTCCAAGAATTGCTTTTTCAACTAATTTAGTTTGGTCTTTTGCGTGCACATCGCGAGCAGCGATAGCCTTTAGTCCACCTGGATAGTCAGTGTGGTGATAGTAAATTTTGTCTGTCCATTTTTTGCCAGTTAATTGAATTTTTGCAGAGTTAACGATTACTACGTAGTCTCCGCAGTCTACGTTTGGTGTGTAGTCAACTTTACCTTTTCCTTTCAAAATAGAAGCAACGAAAGTAGCCAGGCGACCAAGAGTTTTACCACTTGCGTCAACTAAATACCATTTTTTTGAGTTATTTGGTTTTGCCATTAGTGTTTTCATAAAAAAATATTGAATCTCCTTTTTTTAATTAAGTTAACTTTTTAAAAAAGGGCTAACTCGGAAATTAAATGTACCTTTAAAATCATACCAAAAAAGGCTTTTTATGTCAAAAATAAAGCAGTTTGAAAAACAATTTAAGCTGTTTTTCAAACTGCTTTGTAAACTTATTTAGTCTTTGTTTTTAACGCTTCTTTTAAATACTTTAATTACTGATACCAGGATTATTAAAGAAAAAGCGGCCAGCGCCAAGGTTAATCCACCAATGACTGCAACTTGTTTTGGGAATTTTTTAAAAAACATTAGTGGGTCTTTAAAGAAATCCCAGTAGATTATCGGGTCTTTGACAAAATCAAACTCCCAGTCAACTGTGTGCAGAGAGTAATTTGAACCTAGGGTTAAAGTAACTTTTTGGCCGTTGAGCGTGATTTTTTTAATCTCTACAGTTGGAAATCGCTTTTTAATTAAACTAATAGTTTTGCTGAAATCTTGGTTTTTAAGTTCAGTTGAGTTTAAAATAAACTTTCCGTTTTTAAAAACTTCCCAATTTAACTTTGCTATCAGTTCTTTTTTTGAAATAAACTGAGCATAGGCCTTGATGTCTTTATCTACATTGTAGCCAGTGTAGATAAAGTGCCTGTCTTCAGCCAGCCAACCTACAAACAGAGTGTCTTTGTTAACTGGCGGAATTAACTTAGCGATTTGTGCAGCATTAGCAATGCCTTCTTTATTAAAGTCAACAGTTTTATCGCCTTCTTTGTAGAGTAGTTCAACTTTAGCCTTAATAACTTTTGGAATTAGTTCAAGGTCGCTTGTGTATTTACTTTGACTGACGTCAAAATCTTCACCTAAGCCTTTTATTTGCCATTCAATAAGTGAGTATCCAGGTTTGCAGTCTTGATTTAAGTTATTTAAATCAAATAACTGATATTTGGAGTTAAATGGTAAGTTAGTAATATATTTAAACTTAAATCTACCTGGTTTTTTAAAAGCTGCTGTATATTGAGTAGTGTCTATAGTTATTTCTTTTAGTCTATCCAAAATCGGATTATAGTAAATTTTTGGAGCAGTCAAAAATGAGTCTTTTAGTTTAAACTTATCAGCAACTTTGATTATATCTGAGTTAATTAAATCTAGTTCCCAACCATATTTAGCTAAATCAGGCAGGTCAAATAATGCATTTGGGTTGGTTAACTTAGTTTCTGCAATTGTTTTTTCAAACTCGTTGTACTTTAAAACTTGGACAACAGTTATTTCTTTTTGGGTCCTTTTAGGCTCTTGGTGTCTGAATATCGCGGTTACTTCGGTGTCTTGGTGCAGTGGAGTGCGAGCACTGAAAACTTGGCCATTTAGCTCTAAATGCGAAAACTTAGATCCAAGTGAAAGATGTGGAAAAAATGGTCTTAAGAAGTTGTTTTTAATTGCTTCAAACACACTCTGGCCTTTTAGCATCTGGCCTGAATAAAGCAGAGAACCGTCTGCACTTTTAACTAAAAAGTTAATTAAACTACGGTTCTTTTCGTATTTAGCCACAACTTCTTTTAAGTCTTTAGTAACTTTACTTACATCTTTGTCAAAACCTACAAAAGTTTTGTCTTGATAAGTTTTACTTGGATAGAAGTTAAGTCTAGATCCAACGTCAGCGCTCAGCTCTGTTTGTCCACTTGGCGTATTTACTTTAACTAAAGTAGTGCCTTGGTAAGTAGTTTTAATTTTAATTGTTTTTTTGGCTATTTTAGTCTCAGTAGCGGCTACTAATTCAAGTAGATACTCACCATATCCATCAATTTGTTTTTTAGACACTCCTGCTTTACCTAAACGCCAGTTTAGGTAAAGCGGTATATCGCCACTAATATTTAAATGTTTTAAAATCAGTTCAATTAACTGATTTGCTTGCTCTGGGTTCAGGCCCTCGGTAAACTCACCTTGTTCAAATTGAGGAAGTGAGTCGTTGGTTAAACTAGATACATCTTCTTGTTTTAGTCCACCAAAGTCAAAGTTTGCAAGTTTTGGTTTTTTTGGTTCAAAAACAATTGAGTCACTTACAAAACTATCTTCGTAGTTTAGGTGACTATTAGGTTGAGTTTTTAAAAAGTACTTTTGAAAAATCTCACCGCCATCTAGATTTTGGTCCCAAGTGAGGTCAGTAAAGTACCAATTTTGATTTAAATAAACATAATTCCAGGCGTGTGGTCCATTGGCATTGCCACCTGCTACTAATGTCGGAATTCCGAGTTTATTTAGCACATAGGCAAAGGCCTTGGCGTATCCGTCGCATACTGGTAAGTTTTCTTTGGAAAAGACAGAAAAAGCGCTGTGGGCAATTTTAAAACTAAACTCACTTGAGCCTAGGTTTTCAGCCGCCGCCTTGTTGTAGGGTTTGCGTTTAAGTATTGAGTCGTGTAAGTTTTTGGCAATCTCTGCTCTGGTGATTACGCCGTCTTTGTTTAGGTCTTGATACGCCTCTTGCCAGGTTGAGTACTCGGAGTAGGCTAAAAACTCATCTAGTGCTTTTTTGAAACTTACCTGGTTTTGAAAATATGACTCAAGTTTCAAAGTTTTGACTTTTTGAGTTGCGGTATACACTTGTTTATTTATGGAACCCGTTAGCCAAAAGTATTCAGGTTTATTTAAAAAACTATAGACTATTTTAGTTAGGTTATTATCACTGTCTACTATTTCCATACCGTCTAGGTCAAGTTCTAAAGTACCAGAATCCGTTAACCCTTCTGTTGCTAAAAGTTCAAACATTTTGTTTTCAATTTCTTTGGACTTTGCCTTTTGATCTGGATTTAGTTTAGTAGTTTGACTGTATTTATCGACAGATTCATTTGAGTTAAATATTAAGTTTTTTTCTTTTAAAGTATTTAGTTTTTCAAGGTAAGTCTTTTTACTTATCTCTGCTTTATAGTAGTTGATGTCTTTAACTTCGGCTTTGGCAGCAGTTTTTAAAAAAACTAAGCCAAGAAGCAAGAAAGAAAGGAAAGTTAAAATGATTAAATTAAAGGATTTTAGTTTTCGCAAATTCACACACTCCTTTTTTGTTTATTATAAGTGCTTGAAAAACATTTTTAAAAAAACGAGGTCACCCTCGTTTTTAAAATGTAAATTAGTTTAAAAATTAACTGTATTTATCTATTTTTTAAATTGAAAGTATTTAGGCAAACCATTTTCAAAAGGTGTTTTCATTTCACCTTGAATTAGCGGTTCGGCGTATTCAACTAAGTCATCTGTCAAACCTGTGTGGTCTTTTTTAATCCACTCAAGTGGCACTCGCTTTTCACTGTTTTTAATGCGAGAAAGGGAAACTACACCGTATTCTAGTTTGTAAATTGGACCAGGTACACGTTTAAATGCAATCATTTTATCAGTGTGTCCCATAATAGCCGCAGTTGCCCCAAACACTCCTGAGTTGTAAGCCTCTTGCACATCGGTTTTACTTTGTAGGTGAGCGCTTGAGCGTTGCATTGTAGAAAGTTCAATGGCTCTGGATTTAACATCGCAAACTTTCTTAAGTTCGTTTGCCAAAATTTGGGCAACTCCACCTAGTTGAGTGTGAGCAAATGCATCTTTTGTGGCTTGTTTGTAGAGTTCAGCAATATAGTTGCCTTCTGCGTCTTTAATACCTTCTGAAACTACCACAAAAACATGCGGTTGTTTTTTTAATACTCTTTGCACATCGGCGATAAACTCTTGAATTGAAAAAGTTTGTTCAGGCAGATAGAAAAGATCAGGGCCTAGTCCTGCCTTTTTGGCAAGCATCGCACTGGCTGTCAGCCAGCCTGCGTTTCTACCCATAATTTCTACAATATTGATAGAAGGGGTGCTATATACATTGGCATCTTGTTTTAGTTCCATTAGCGTAGTTGCTATGTATTTAGCCGCAGAGCCGTAGCCTGGGGTGTGGTCAGTCAAATCTAAATCGTTGTCTATAGTTTTAGGAATACCGATCACCCTACATTCATATTTCTTGGCCTGCAAGTATTGAGAAATCTTGTAAGCACTGTCCATTGAGTCGTTGCCACCAATGTAGAAAAAGTAGCGAATGTTGTATTTCACAAAAGTCTCAAGGATTTTTTGATAGTCTGGGTGTTGTAGGTCTTTGTCTAGTTTGTATCTGCAACTGCCTAAAGCAGATGCTGGTGTATTTTTTAGAAGTTCAAGTTGTTGTTTATCTTGAGCACGAATGTTAATCAGCCAACCGTTAATAGCGCCAACTATCCCGTTTTCCGCTCCGTAAATATTTTCAATAAATTCGTATTTTGCACATTCTTCATATATTCCAAGAAGTGAAGAATTGATAACACTGGTTGGTCCACCAGATTGTCCAATTAATACAGATCCTCTTAATGCCATGTTTTTACCTCTCATTCAATTATAACACACCTATATAAGTTTAAAAGTCTTTAAAAAACAGGTGATTCTGAAACTTCAATAATCGGCTTACTAGGTAGTTTCAAAGGATTTTAAAAATGAAAAACTTACCTTATTTTGTCTTACTTTTTTACCTAAATTACCTTAGTTTATACTCGGCAAAAAAGCCCCAAACTTAGGCAAAGCACGGCTTTCGTGTTAAAATAAAAGAGGCATTTTATGCCTTATTTAGGAGACAATTTATGAAAATAGCAATTTTAACTTCAGGTGGCGACGCACCGGGAATGAACGCCGCTATTAGGGCGGTTGTTCGCACAGCCGATCAGGCAGGAATTGAAGTTCTAGGTATTAGAAACGGCTACGCTGGTTTAGTTGAAAACGATTTTGCTGAACTAAAGTCAACCGACGTTAGTGGGTTTTTGCAAATGGGTGGAACCATTTTGGGAACTAACCGGCTTAAAGAATTTGTGGAAGTAAACGTCCAAAAAATAGCTCAAAACAACTTAAAAAAAGCCGGAGTTGACTACTTAATTACAATCGGCGGAAACGGAACTTACCAAGGAGCCTTGGCTTTGTCTAAACTGGGTGTCAACACAATTGGAATTCCCGCAACAATTGACAACGACCTCGGTGGAACTGACAGCACTATTGGTTTTTCAACTGCCCTAAACACCATAATGGATGCAGTTGATAAACTCAGAGACACATCTTCTTCACATCATCGCTGCTCAGTTATTGAAACTATGGGTAGAGGTTCTTCGGAACTCGCAATTTACTCAGCGATTTGCGGAGGGGCTGAGTACGTAATTACTCACGACAAACCTTTTGACAAAGCCGACTTAATGGCTAAGTTTAAAGAATATAAACGCCAAAACCGCAAACATGCAATCGTAGTAGTTTCAGAAAAACTACTTAATGTACACGAGCTTGCTGAAGAAATATCAAGAGAAACTGGTTTTAACTCCAGAGCCACAGTACTAGGATACGTACAACGCGGGGGTTCTCCTTCTCAATATGACCGCTTTTTGGCAACTTCACTCGGCGTTAAAGCAGTTGAACTTATAAAAACAGGCCTAGTTGGTGGCCTGGCTGTGGGTCTTAAAAACTCAGAAGCAGTTTATACAACTTTAGAGAAAGCATTACTTGAAAAAAGAGACCACGAACAGTTGTTTAATATTTTAAGGTTGGTATCTTAAAATTTATAAACTAATTTCTAACCTTTCGCCAAAAGGCGACCAGGTTAACGCAATTAAAGAAATCACTAAAAACTTCCAAGTCGGAGTTAAAGAACAAATTTTGCTTGGAGCTACTGGAACCGGCAAAACTTTTACTATTGCCAATATTATTGCCAACCTTGATAAACCTGCACTAATTTTGGAGCCAAATAAAACTTTAGCTGGTCAAATTTACTCTGAGTTAAAACAAATTTTTCCGAAAAACAACGTAGAGTACTACATCTCTTACTACGACTACTACCAACCAGAGGCCTACAATGTAGCGACTGATACCTATATTGCTAAAGACGCGGCAATCAACGACGATATTGATCAACTTAGAAACAAAACTATATCTTCGCTAATGGAGTCTAAAAACACGATAGTTGTGGCTTCGGTTTCAGCAATTTACGACATTGGTGATTTTGAGGAGTTTAAAGCCCAAACCCTGTTTGTGCGCAAAAACATCAAAATGGGTATTGCTGAGTTTACTGCCAGACTAGTTAAAATCAAATACACGAGAAATGACTTTGACAAAAAACGCGGAACTTTCCAGGTCAAAGGAGATACGGTCTACATATACCCAGCAAATACCCACGACCTAGCAATTCGCGTGGAGTTTGAAGATGACTTAATTTCAGATCTTGTCTTTGCAGATAAATTAAACTTGCGTCCACAAAAACGAATTGAGTATATCACAATTTATCCTGCGACTTTTTTCTTAGTCAATGAGGCTAAGCAACGCTTGGCAATTGAGCGAATTAAGGCAGAACTTGAAGACAGACTTGCTGAACTCAATTTTCAAAATAAACTACTTGAAGCCCAACGTCTTCAGCAAATTACTAACTACGACATTGAAATGATAGAGCTAACTGGTACCTGCACAGGTATTGAAAACTACCAAAGACACATGCAGTTAAAGGAACCCGATGCCACTCCTTCTACTTTACTTGAATTTTTTGGATCTGACTTTATTACGGTAGTAGACGAATCTCACATCACTATGCCGCAAGTTAAAGGAATGTCTGCTGGTAACTCAGCACGCAAGGCTAATTTAGTTGAATACGGTTTTCGCTTGCCTTCTACTTTTGACAACCGCCCACTTTATTTTAGTGAGTTTACTTCTAAGTTAGATAAAGTTATTTATATGTCGGCAACTCCAGGGGAATACGAAATGGCTCGCAATTTACCGGTAATTGAACAAGTTATTCGCCCGACTTATATTGTGGACCCGGAAATTGAAGTCAGAGAGAAACTTGGTCAAATTGACGATTTGTTTGTAGAAATTAAAGCAAGAGCCCAAAAAAATGAACGCACTTTAGTGACTTGCTTAACTATTCATACCGCTGAACTTTTAACTAAGTACTTTAAAGAAAACGGACTGAAAGTCGCTTACTTGCACTCTAAAGTAAAGAGTATTGAGCGCTTAAAAATTATTAAGGACCTAAGAGCAGGTAAGTTTGATGCTTTAGTTGGTATTAACTTACTTAGAGAAGGACTTGACATTCCAGAAGTTAGTCTAGTTGCAATTTTAGATGCAGACATTCCTGGACTTTTTAGGTCTAAAAACTCACTTATCCAAATAATTGGCCGAGCGTGCCGAAACAAGGCAGCAAAAGTTATAATGTACGCAGACCAGATAACTAAACAAATGCAGGAAGCAATTGACGAAACTTACCGTCGCCGAGAAATTCAACTTAGGTTTAACCGTGAAAACGGAGTTTCGCCAATAGTTATAGAAAAGCAAAATATTGAAAACATAGAGTTTGGCCAAAAAGTCAATCCTGCGATTGACTTTATTGCAAAATCCGATAAAGACGTACCTGAGTTAATAAAAGAGTTAACTAAACTTATGGAGAGGGCTGCCGCTGAGTTTGACTTTGAAAGTGCGATTAACTTCAGAGACGCCATCGCTGAGCTGAAAGGACTTGAATAATGAAAAAAAATCCTAAAAGCAAAACTAACCCGCCAAAAGAACAAGTGTGTCTTAAATCACTTAAAAGAAATTCACTTAAACAAGACCAAGACCTGGCATACAACGCCGCTCGTGGTGAGGCTTATGAGGTTTTTTGTATTAGTGAGTTAATTAAAGAAAATAAAGACCCTGCGGTTAGGTTTATCACTCCACATTTTGATAAGTCTAAGCATATTGCGGCAAACCAATTTGAAAACTTTAATATCTCAAACAACGCTTTTTACTACATTTATAAGTTTGATTTCAATGGTCGCATTTTGACATACCCACTTTGTGAGTTTGATTTAATTGCCTTAAATCAGGCCAAAAAACAGCTGCATTTCTATGAGTTTAAAGCAAAGCGCAACTTAAGTGCACAAGACTCTATGCAAATTAAAAAAGCCCTGGACTTTATTCCCCATATTTTAAAACGCAGATACACATTTGACTACACCTTTATTTCAAGTAAAGAAAGCAGCGAGGAAATTCAGAAACTGACCAATACCAAAGTAATTCCTGAGTTAAATGAACCAATTTTAATTAAAGACGGGCAGTTTTTTGCCAAATATTTAAGAGAACCAAAAAAATCAGAGACCTTGCCGGTAATTGTACTTGATCAAATTTTCAACAAGTTTGACTTTATTTTGCATATCTATAAGTTTTGTCTTGAATACAAAAAAGTCATGGAAGTGCTTGAGTTTGTAGATGAGCCCGCACACATTAAGATCAGTTATTTTGATAAATTGTTGCCAGAGCAGTATTTAGTTGAACGCATTTATGATTTTAGCACCATCTTTAACCAAACTTTTTATATCTTTAACACAATTAAGCGAATTTATCAGAAAATTGAGTATAAAAAAGGCCGCTTTTTTAAAGACGGTGAAATGATTTGTGAAAACAGAAAAACCTATATAGAAATAGTGGCTCTGCGTAAGTTAATCAGAGAAATCGGACTTACTGCTTTAACTGAAAACGTGGTAAGCAAAAAACCATTAAACACAAAGTCTAAAAATAAAGCAAAAAAAGCCAAAGAAAATCAAGCAACTGGTAATTAAACAACAGTTTAAACTTGCAACAAATTCAACCCTTTTAGGCCACAAACCTAAAAGGGTATTTTATTTCAGCAATATCGCTATTGTTATAACAAAAAAACATAGTTTTAATCAAAATAGCAAAAAGTGTTTAAAATTAAGCGATATATCGCCTAATTTGTAAAGGAAATTGACATAAAACAGTATTTATAGTAAAATATTGTTGTAAAAACAGCGATATTTAAAGGAGTTTGCAATGGTGTTTGAAAGAAAACAATATTTAGATAAGTTGATAGCCAAACAAGGAAATGGTTTGGTCAAAATTATTTCCGGGATGCGAAGAGTAGGCAAAACCTATTTACTTACTAGACTTTTTCGTGACTATTTGTTGGAAAACAAAGTTTCTAACACCAGAATTATTATTGTAGAACTAGACTTGGTTGAAAACAAAACTTTAAGAAAAGCCGAAAACTTACTTAAGTATATTTTAAAAAGAACTGAAGACCAAACTGTTAACTACTATGTTTTCATAGACGAAATTCAGTTAGTTAAAGACTTTCATTCACTTTTAAATAGTTTACTTAGTCGCGGAAACTTAGATGTCTATGTAACTGGCAGCAATTCAAAGTTTTTATCAAAAGACATTGTTACTGAGTTTAGAGGTAGGAGCGACGAAATTAAACTATACCCGCTTACTTTTGCAGAAGTTTTTAGACACAGTAGCCTAAGCAAGGAAGACACTTTAAAAGAATATCTTTATTTTGGTGGAATTCCCAAAGTTGTTTTAGCTAAAACAGAAGAAGACAAAATCGCCTTGCTTAAAAATTTCTTTGAACTTACCTACATTAAAGATATAGTTGAAAGAAAAAAGATAGAAAACGAAGCAGAGTTAGTTAAACTTACCAAAACTTTGGCCTCAAATATCGGCTCGCTTACTAATCCACAAAAACTAAGTTATACCTTTCTTAGCTTAAGTAAAACCAAAATCTCGGTTTATTTAATAGAGAAATATATAGACGCTTTAATTGATGCTTTTTTGTTAAAAAAAGCAATCAGGTACAGCATTAAAGGCAAAGCCTATATATCTGCACCTTTTAAATATTATTTTCAAGACCTTGGCATTAGAAACTCAATTTTAGACTTCAGACAATTTGAGCCAACTCACCTAATGGAAAACTTAATTTACAATGAACTTATTTCTAGAGACTATTTAGTAGATGTTGGAGTAGTTGAAAAAAACGTACTTAACGAAAAAGGCAATGGCACACGAGTAAAATTAGAGGTTGACTTTGTTGCAAACAAAGGCAGCAAAAGACTTTATATTCAGTCCTGCTACTCTATTGAAGATTTAGATAAACAAAGAATCGAAGAACGACCTTTTAGCGAAATTGACGATAATTTTGAAAAAATTTTAGTAGTGATGAACTTGCCGATTAGAAGTTATCAAACTGAAAATGGTATCAAAATTATTAGTCTGCTTGATTTTCTTTTGAGTTAATTGCTAAAACAAAGCAAATAAAGCACTAATTTTCCTTTTTAATTAGTGTAACTCCCTTGTTTTATCCCTTAAAAAGTTGCATATTTAAGGGATAAAAATAAAAGTAAGAGATAAAATGAGAAAATTTGTTCGTTTAAAATTAAAAATATAACACTAGGCAACGAAACTAAAACTTAATTTCCTGGATAATAGGTAATGCAGCACCTTTCATTTTTTAGTTTGAGATTTTACCTTTTAATCTGAAAAAATAGTAATAAAAACTCTGAAAAAATAGTAATAAAAACTCTGAAAAA